>CAIKMJ010000042.1 GCA_903828455.1 uncultured Acidobacteriia bacterium
AAAGGACGAACATGGCGAAAGAGAAATTTGACCGCAGTAAGCCGCACATCAATATCGGGACGATCGGGCACATCGATCACGGCAAGACGACGCTGACGGCAGCGATCACCAAGGTGCTGGCGAAGCACAATCCGAAGGTGTCGTTCCGTTCGTTCGACTCGATCGACAACGCGCCGGAAGAAAAGGCCCGTGGTATCACGATCGCGGCCTCGCACGTGGAATACGAGACGGCCAAGCGCCACTACGCGCACGTCGACTGCCCCGGCCACGCCGACTACATCAAGAACATGATCACCGGCGCCGCCCAGATGGATGGCGCGATCCTCGTCGTGGCGGCCACCGACGGCCCCATGCCCCAGACGCGCGAGCACATCCTGCTGGCCCGTCAGGTCGGCGTGCCGTACATCGTGGTTGCGATGAACAAGGTCGACATGGTGGATGACGCCGAACTGCTCGACCTCGTGGAGCTCGAAGTTCGCGAACTGCTCAGCAAGTATCAGTTCCCCGGCGACGATCTCCCGGTGGTTCGCGTTTCGGCGCTCGGCGCGCTGAACGGCGAAGCGCAGTGGGAAGAGCGGATCGATCAGCTGATGGAAGCGGTCGACACCTACATTCCGGTTCCCGAGCGCGCCGTCGACAAGACGTTCCTGATGCCGATCGAAGACATCTTCTCGATTCAGGGCCGCGGCACGGTCGTCACCGGCCGTATCGAACAGGGCATCTGCAAGGTCGGCGAAGAAATGGAAATCGTCGGCTTCCGCGACACCCGCAAGACGGTTGTGACCGGCGTCGAAATGTTCAAGAAGCTGCTCGACGAAGGTCGCGCGGGCGACAACGTGGGTCTGCTGCTGCGCGGCGTCGACAAAGACGACGTGGAGCGTGGCCAGGTTATTGCCAAGCCGGGTTCGATTAAGCCGCACGCCAAATTCAAGGGCGAAGTTTACGTCCTCTCGAAAGAAGAAGGCGGCCGTCACACGCCGTTCTTCAAGGGTTACCGTCCGCAGTTCTACTTCCGCACCACGGACGTGACCGGCGTGGCGACTCTGCCCGAAGGTACCGAAATGGTGATGCCGGGCGACAACGTCAGCCTCGCCATCGAACTCATCACCCCCGTCGCCATGGACAAGGGCCTCCGCTTCGCTATCCGCGAAGGCGGCCGCACCGTCGGCGCCGGCACCGTGTCGGAGATCCTGTAATGGCAATTAAAGACCGCATTCGCATCCGACTGAAGGCCTACGATCATCGGGTGCTGGATCAGTCGACCACGGAGATCGTGGACACGGCCAAGCGCACGGGCGCGACGGTGGCGGGACCGATCCCGCTGCCGACGCAGACCTCGCGCACGACCGTGCTGCGTTCGCCGCACGTCGACAAGAAATCGCGGGAGCAGTTTGAAATTCGCACGCACAAGCGGCTGCTCGACATTCTCGAGCCGACGCAGCAAACGGTGGATGCGCTGATGAAGCTCGATCTGCCCGCGGGCGTGGACGTCGAAATCAAGGCGTTCGGTAAGAGTTAAAAGGCCGGAGGCGGCAATGGCCGCTGGAGAGCATAAGGCGGCGAAATCCGCCGGAGAACAATAGATGAGTCCAGGAATTCTCGGTAAAAAAATCGGCATGACGCAGATGTTCCGCGCCGACGGGCAGGTGGTCCCCGTGACCCTGCTGAAGGCCGGCCCATGCACCGTTGTGCAGCGCAAGACGCCCGCCACGGACGGTTATGACGCCGTGCAGCTCGGCCTGAATGAATTCGTGAAACCGCAGCGGATCAACAAGCCCCTGACGGGCCACCTGAAAAAGGCCGGCGCCGAGGGTGCGAAGTTCCTTCGCGAGTTCCGTCTGCGCGGCGGCGAGGGCGACCTCAAGGCCGGCGACAAGGTTCTGGTGAGCGACTTCAAGCCGAATGAGAAGGTCGACGTGATCGGCGTTTCCAAGGGACGCGGCTTTGCCGGCGTCGTGAAGCGGCATCACTTCCGCGGCGGCGAAGGCAGCCACGGTTCGATGTTCCACCGCGCCCCGGGCTCGGTCGGTGCTTCGAGCTTTCCGTCCCGCGTGGTCCCCGGCATGCGCATGGGTGGCCATATGGGCGATGCGCAGGTAACGGTCCGGAATCTGGAAATCGTCGAAATCGACACCGAGGACAACGTGATCGTGGTGAAGGGAGCCGTTCCCGGCCCCAACGGCGGTTATGTTGTGGTGCGGAGGGCGAAGAGATAGTCATGCCCAAAGTAGACGTTATCGATCTGAACAATAATAAAGTCGGCGAAGTCGAACTGGCCGACGCCGTATTCGGCGCTGAAGTCAATCAGGATCTGCTGTACGAATCGGTTCGCCATTATCTGGCGGGCAAGCGCGCCGGCACCCACAAGGTGAAGACGCGCCACGAAGTGGCCGGTTCGGGCAAGAAGCTGTGGAAGCAGAAGGGTACCGGCCGCGCCCGTATGGGTTCGGTGCGCAGCCCGCTGTGGCGCCATGGCGGCACGGTTCACGGACCGGTGCCCCGCGATTACAGCTACAAGCTGCCGCGCAAGATGCAGCTTGGCGCTCTGCGCTCGGCTCTTTCCGCCAAACTGCGGGACGGCGAGCTCAAAGTCGTTTCGGCGTTCCAGCTGGCCGACCACAAGACCAAACAGTTTGCCTCGACGCTGAACAAGCTCGACGCCAACAAGAAGGTGTTGCTGGTGGAGACCGCGGAGAACCGCAATCTGGAACTGAGCGCGCGCAACATGCCGGGCGTGGAAGTGGTCCGGACGCACGAAGTTCATCCGTATCTTCTGCTCGATGCCACGCGCGTGCTGCTGACCCAGGCGGCGGCGGCAAAGCTCAGCGAATCGCTGGCCAAATCGGCGCCCAAAGGAGCACAGGCCTAATGGAACTGCACGACATCCTGGTGCGCCCTCTGGTTACGGAAAAGGGCATCACCAAAAAAGAAGAAGAGCGCACCCTGTGTTTTCAGGTTTCGCGCGACGCCAACAAGATCCAGGTGAAGAAGGCCGTGGAAAAGCTGTTCGGCGTCAAAGTGGAAGAGGTTCGCACGGCGAACTTCGAAGGCAAGCTGCGTCGCCGGGGCCGTTTCGCCGCCTATCGCTCGGACTGGAAGAAAGCCTACGTCCGCGTTGAGGCTGGCCAGAAGGTTCCCGAATTCACCGAAATGTAGGCCGGCCAGAGAACCAGGTAAAGACAAGATGGCGATTAAGAAATTCTCACCCACGACACCGAGCCGCCGCTACATGACGGTGGTGTCGCGCGAAGACATCACAAAGCAGACGCCGGAAAAGTCGCTGCTCGAGCCGCACCGCAAGTCGGGCGGACGCAACAACACGGGCCGCGTGACGTCGCGCTTCATCAGCGGCGGCCACAAGCAGTCCTACCGCGTGATCGATTTCAAGCGCGATAAAGCCGGTGTTCCGGCCAAAGTGGCGGCGATCGAGTACGATCCGGGCCGCTCGGCGCGCATTGCGCTGCTCCACTATGTGGACGGCGAAAAGCGCTACATCATTGCACCGGAAGGCCTGAAGGTGGGCGCCACGGTGACCTCGGGTCCGGAAGCCGACATTCTGGTTGGCAATGCCCTGCCCCTCGCCAATATCCCGGCCGGCACGGTGGTTCACAACATTGAACTCCGCCCCGGCAAGGGCGCGCAGATGGCGCGTTCGGCGGGCACGCAGGCGCAGCTGGTGTCCCGCGAAGGCGGCATCGCGCTGCTGAAGCTGCCGTCGGGCGAAGTTCGCCGCGTGACGACCGACTGCATGGCGACCGTCGGCGTGGTTGGCAACAGCGATCACGAAAACGTTTCGCTCGGCAAGGCCGGCCGCAAGCGCTGGCTGGGGAAGAGCCCGCACAACCGCGGCGTGTCGATGAACCCGGTCGATCACCCGCATGGCGGCGGCGAAGGCAAGACCTCGGGCGGCCGTCATCCGGTCACTCCGTGGGGTCAGCCCACGCGCGGCTTCAAGACGCGCAACAACAAGCGCACCGATAAGTTCATCGTCAACCGGAAGGGCAAGAAATAAGCCATGGGACGCTCCGTAAGCAAAGGGCCGTTTATCGATGCCCATCTCGAAAAGAAGCTGGACGCGCTGAACGCCGCCGGGGATAAGAAAGTTATCCGCACGTGGTCGCGCCGCTCGACGATTCTTCCCGAATTCGTCGGCCACACGATCGCGGTTTACAACGGCAAGAAGTTCATCCCGGTGTACGTAACCGAAAACATGGTGGGACACAAGCTGGGCGAGTTCTCACCGACCCGCACCTTCAAGGGCCATGCCGCCAAAGCGGCGACCGAAAAGTCGGGCAAGTCGTAAGAACGAGGATCAGATGGAAGTCAAGGCAGAGGCAAGACACATTAGCGTATCGCCGCAAAAGGCCCGCCTCGTGGTGGACCTGATCCGCGGGCGCAAGGCCAGCGACGCGATCATCACGCTGCGTTCGGTCAACAAGCGGATCGCGCCGACCGTGGAGAAGGTTCTCCATTCGGCGATCGCCAACGCACAGAATCAGAACGAGCACCTCGATGTGGACCGGCTCTTCGTTTCCGAAGCCTACGTCAATGAAGGCTCGCGGCAGAAGCGGGTTCGGCCGGCTCCGATGGGCCGTGCTTACCGGTATCAGCGGCGCACTGCGCACATCGTCGTGAAGGTGGCAGAGAAGGCATAAATGGGACAAAAAGTACATCCATACGGCTTCCGGCTGGGCTTCAACAAGCCGTGGCGCTCGCGCTGGTTCTCGCGTAACAACTACGCCGAGCTGCTGCGTGAAGATCTCGAACTCAAGGAAGGTCTGCGCGAACAGCTGAAGTCGGCCGGCGTCAGCTCCATTGAGGTGGATCGCCCCGGCAACAAGCTTCGCGTGACGATCCGCACCTCGCGTCCCGGTATCATCATCGGCCGCAAGGGCGCGGAAATCGAAAAGCTGAAGCTGGCGCTGGCGAAAAAGACCAAGCGCGAAGTCTTCATCGACATCCAGGAAGTGCACAAGCCGGAGCTCGATGCGCAGCTGGTCTCCGAATCGATTGCGCTGCAGCTGGAAAAGCGCGTGGCATTCCGCCGCGCGATGCGCAAGGCCGTGGATTCGGCGCTGCGTTTCGGCTGCAAGGGCATCAAGGTTCGCGTCTCGGGCCGCCTGAACGGCGCTGAAATCGCCCGCAGCGAATGGTATCTGCAGGGCCAGCTTCCGCTGCACACGCTTCGCGCCGATATCGACTACGGCTTCACCGAAGCCAACACCACCTACGGCGTGATCGGCGTCAAGGCTTGGTTGTACAAGGGCGAGATTCTGGCGGATGGAAAGCGTACGTTTTCGCAGGATTCCGAACCGCGCCGCAACGAACGCCCGCGTGGCGATCGCGACCGGGATCGTCGTGGACCTCGTCCGGACGGCCCGCGTGGCGAGCGTCCCGCCGCAGCCCCGGCTGCCGCGGTGGCAGAGGCTGCCGTGCCCGTGCAACTGACCCCGGCCGATGCCTCGCGCGCGCCCCGCACCGGCGGACCGCTGATGCCGCCGCTCATGGCGCCGACTCAGCCGGCATGGAAGCAGGAAGCAGCGGCCGATGCGCCGGCTGCAACGGAAGACGCCACGGCGTCGGAAAACAAGGAATAACGGAAGGGCAATCGGGAGAACTGAACTATGTTGATGCCCAAGAAGGTTAAATTCCGCAAGGTACAGCGCGGACGCATGAAGGGAAAGGCCTGGCGCGGATCGAGCATCGCGTTCGGCGAATACGCCCTGAAGGCGATGGAATGCGGCTGGATCACCTCGCGGCAGATTGAAGCGGCGCGTATCGCGATGACCCGCTCGATTAAGCGCGGCGGCAAGGTCTGGATCCGATTGTTCCCGGATAAGCCGATTACCAAGAAGCCGGCCGAAACCCGTATGGGTAAGGGTAAAGGCGCACCGGAAGAATGGGTGGCAGTGATTCGTCCCGGCAAGATTTTGTTTGAGATGGAAGGCGTGTCGCAGGAAGTGGCGCAGGCGGCAATTCGCCTGGCGGCTCACAAGATTGGCCTGAAAACGAAGTTCATCACGCGCGAGAGCGCGGATTAGGCGCGGAGTAAGCGATGAAGAAAGATAAAATGCGCGGGCTCGACCCCGCCGAAATGCAGAACAAGCTCACGGAGATCGGCGAAAGCACGTTCCGGATCAAGTTCCAGATGGCGATGGGTCAGATCGACGGTCTGAAGCGTCTGCGGGAAAACCGCAAGGATAAGGCGCGGCTGCTGACGTATCTTCGCGAAAAGGAACTGGGCGCGCGGGAAGCGGGGAAGAAAAAGTAAATGGCTGCCGAACAGGTTCAGGAACACGACTCGCATAAAAACGAGAAGGTCGGCGAAGTGGTGTCGACGAAGATGCAGAAGACGATCGTGGTGCAGGTGAGCCGCCGGGTTCCCCATCCGCTGTATCGCCGCATCGTGATGAAGCACAAAAAGTTCTATGCGCACGACGAGGCCTCCACGGCGCGCGTCGGCGATGTGGTCCGGATCGTGGAATGCCGTCCGCTGAGCAAGCTGAAGCGGTGGAAGCTCGGCGAAGTGATCCGCCGTTCCGCGCTGGCTGGCGCGCCGCAGCCGGCCGATCTGGATGTGAAGGTTTAAGGTTCAGGGATAAGGATAGGGAGCGTAATCAACCATGATTGGGATGAGAACCATCCTCGAGGTGGCCGACAACAGCGGCGCGAAGCGGCTTGCCTGCATCGCACCCCGCGGCGGCGATCTCGGGCTCCGGGCCGGGCTCGGAGACGTAATTACTGCGTCCGTGAAGGAAGCGGCGCCGGATTCCAGCATTAAGAAGGGCAAGGTCGTGCGCTGCGTGATCGTGCGTATGCGGAAGGAAACGCGCCGTCGTGACGGCAGCTATATCCGTTTCGATTCCAACGCCGCGGTGCTGATCAACGAAGTGGGCGAGCCGGTCGGGACCCGTGTGTTCGGTCCGGTGGCGCGCGAACTCCGCGACAAGCGCTTCATGAAGATCGTTTCGCTCGCTCCGGAGGTCATCTGATATGGGAATTGCACTGAAGAAAGACCGGCGTCCTCCGGTTCGCATCCAGCTGAAGAAGAACGACAACGTGAAGGTGATCGCGGGGCGCGATAAGGGCAAGACGGGTCGCATTCTCGAAGTCAATTCGGCCAAGGGCAGCCTGCTGGTGGAGCATGTCAACATGATCCGCAAGCACACCCGCAAGAACCCGGCCAAGCAGATTGCCGGCGGGATTGCGGAAAAGGAAGGTCCGATCGCCGTTTCGAACGTGATGATTCTGTGCCCGAAGTGCGAGAAGCCGGTGCGCATTGCTCACCACGTGAAGGAAGCGCCGGGCGGCAAGGCCGTTCGCGAGCGCATCTGCCGCAAGTGCGGTCAGACTCTGGACAAGAAGTAAGGTACGAACATGGCAGCCAGACTAAGAGAACATTATTTGAAGAGCGTCGTACCGGGCCTGACCAAGGAATTCGGCTACACCAACGTGATGGCAGTGCCGAAGATCGAGAAGGTCGTGATCAACATCGGCCTCGGCGAAGCGACCGGCAACGCGAAACTGATGGACGGCGCGGTGAACGAACTGACGGCGATTGCCGGCCAGAAGCCGGTCATCACGAAGGCGACCAAGTCGATTGCGGCGTTCAAGCTGCGCGAGGGCATGGCGATCGGCACGATGGTGACGCTGCGCGGCGACCGGATGTACGAATTCCTCGACCGCCTGATGAACGTTGCGCTGCCCCGCGTGCGCGACTTCCGCGGCGTATCGTCGAAGGCGTTCGACGGCCGGGGCAACTATACGCTGGGCCTGAAGGACCAGCTGATCTTCCCGGAAATCGATTATTCGAAAGTGGAAAAGACCAAGGGCATGAATATCTGCATCGTGACGAGCGCGACCAATGACGCCGAAGGCGCCGCGCTGCTGAAGCAGATGGGTATGCCGTTCCGGCAGTAAGAGCCGGAAGCCGACAGTAAAGCGACGAGAGAAAAGGATTTCGAATGGCAACAACCGCCAAAATCGCCAAAGATGAAAAGCTGGCTATCGCGCATGCGAAAAAAACGCCAAAGCTTCAGTGCCGCCACCGCAATCGCTGCTGGCGTTGTGGGCGGCCGCGCGGCTTCCTGCGCAAGTACGGCGTGTGCCGTCTGTGTTTCCGGCAACTGGCCCTCAATGGCGAGATTCCGGGCGTTGTGAAGTCGAGCTGGTAAGAAGGGAGGCTACCGTTTCAATGACTAGTGATCCGATTGCAGATATGCTGACGCGGGTGCGAAACGCCATGGCGGCGCGCCACCCGAAGGTGGATGTCCCGGCTTCGAAGCTGAAGACGGAGATTGCCCGCATCCTCAAAGAAGAAGGCTACATTGCGAATTTCAAAGTGGCCGAAGAAGGCGTCAAGAAGGTCATCAAGATCTATCTGAAGTACGCTACCGATAATTCGCCCGTGGTGACGGGAATCGAGCGCGTTTCGCGCCCCGGTTGCCGGACCTATGTGGGCAAGACCGATATTCCGCGCGTACAGGGCGGACTCGGAATCAGCATTTTGACGACGCCGCGCGGCGTCATGACCGGCAAGACCGCCCGCAAAGAAGGCGTCGGCGGCGAAATCCTTTGCCGCATCTGGTAAGCGACACGAGCCGGCGAAGCTAGACGAAAGATCAGACACATATGTCCAGAGTTGGAAAAAAACCGATTCCGCTGCCTGCCGCGGTCAAGATTCAGATCGGCGAGAATCTCAAAGTCCAGGGCCCCAAGGGCACGCTTGAAGTGCCGATCCCGGAAGGTATCCGCATTCAGCAGACCGGAACGAATCTTGAAGTGGTTCGCGACTCCGATCAGCACGCCGCGCTGCACGGTCTGACGCGCGCGCTTGCCGCCAATGCGGTGCAGGGTGTTTCGGGCGGATTCACGCGCGAGCTCGATATCGTTGGTATCGGCTACCGCGCCGACGTGAAGGGCAAGCTTGCCTCGTTCACGCTCGGTTATTCGCACCCGATCGAATTTCTGCTGCCGGACGGCGTCGATCTGAAGATCGACAAGCAGACCCATCTCATCCTGAGCGGACACGACCGCCAGTTGCTCGGACAGGTTGCGGCCAACATCCGCTCGCTGCGTCCGCCGGATCCCTACAAGAACAAGGGCGTGCGTTACACCGGCGAAGTACTGAAGAAGAAGGTCGGCAAGACGGGCGCCACGGGAGGTAAGAAATAGTTTATGGCTGGGAAGAGTTCCAAAGACCAGATCCGGCAGCGGGTGCATACGCGCATTCGCAAGAAGCTTGCCGGGACCACCGAACGGCCGCGTCTGGCTGTGTATCGCAGCCTGGCGCACATTTACGCGCAGGTGATTGACGATGCCCGCGGCGTGACGATCGTTTCGGCCAGCACCAATGAGAAGGCTTCGCAGGGCTCGGGCGGCAACATCGCGGCGGCCCGCGAAATCGGAAAGCGCGTAGCGGAACGCGCCAAAGAGAACGGCATCAATCAGGTCGTATTCGACCGGGGCGGCTACCTCTATCATGGCCGGGTGAAAGCGCTCGCCGATGCAGCGCGGGAAGCGGGACTGGAGTTCTGATGGCTGTCAAAACCATAAAGCGGGTCGATCCGCAGGCTTTAAATCTGAAAGAAAATGTCGTCGCGATCAATCGCGTCACGAAGGTCGTCAAGGGCGGCAAGAACATGAGCTTTTCGGCTCTGGTCGTTGTCGGCGATTCTTCGGCCCGCGTGGTCGGCTTCGGCGTCGGGAAGGCGAAGGAAGTACCTTCGGCCATCCGCAAGGGCATTGAATCGGCGAAGAAGAACCTGCGCCGCGTGCATTTGCTGGAGAACACCATTCCGCATCAGGTGCTGGGCAAGTTCGGCTCGGGCCTCGTGATGCTGAAGCCGGCGGCGGACGGTACCGGCGTGATTGCCGGCGGTCCGGTGCGCGCCGTGGTGCAGGCATGCGGGATTCCGAATGTTCTGACCAAGTCGATCGGCAGCCACAATCCGCATAACGTGGTGAAGGCGACCATCAACGCGCTGGAACAGCTCCGCGACCGCGCGGCCGTTATGGAAATGCGCGGCCTGACGCCGGCCGGCGACAAGCAGTAAGAAGCAGACGATCGCGATAAGGCATACCATCATGGAAGCGAAGATCAAAATCAAACTCGTGCGCAGCCCGATCTGCACGCCGGAAAAGCACAAGGTCATTGTGCGCAGCCTTGGCCTGAAGAAGATCAATCAGGTTGTGGAACGCCCGGACACCGTCGGTTTCCGCGGCATGGTGAAGAAGATTCCGCACCTGCTGGCGCTGGTAGACTAACCAGGCCGACTCGCACAAATTCCCAGGAGATTACGATGGATCTGAGTTCACTCAAACCGCCCGCCGGCCAGAAGCACCGCAAAAAGCGCATTGGCCGTGGCATGGGCTCCGGACGCGGCAAGACGTCCACACGCGGCCATAAGGGCGCGCGTTCTATTTCGGGCTACAGCATTATGCGCGGCTTCGAAGGCGGCCAGATGCCGCTGCATCGTCGTCTGCCCAAGCGCGGCTTCAACAACATTTTCAAAAAGCAGTTTGCCCTGGTGAACCTGCGCGACCTCGAAAAGCTGGAAGGCAACTCCTTCACGCCCGACAGTCTGCTGGCGCTTGGCGTGATCCATAAGCTCGGCGACGGGCTGAAGGTTCTGGCGAA
>CAIKMJ010000043.1 GCA_903828455.1 uncultured Acidobacteriia bacterium
CCGCATCCCGCTGTTGACCGGTGAACTTCGGGTTCGTCGCGTCGGCCATCGCCAGATACCCCATCGCCGCCGTCCGCGCGCCATAGCCCGCCAGCAACTCCTGACCGAAGGGCTGGTAGTCGTAACGCACCACGCTGCCCGACGCGACGTTGTCAGTCAGCATGCGCGTCGAACCCAGGTGGTCCTGGGTCACGTAGCACGTCGGCGTCCCGCACGGGCTCGGCGTGGACTGCGTCGCATACTCCGCTGCCACGTTACCCCACTGGTCGTAGGCGTAGACCGTGGTTACGCCGCCCTCAGTTTTGCTCACGCGCTGGCCGAGGCCGTCGTAGGCGTAGTTCGACACCGTGCCGTTCAGGTTCGCCGTCACCTGCCGGTTTTCGGCGTCGTAGGTAAAGTTGCGCGTCATGCCGCCTATCTGGAGAACGTTCCCGTTCAGATCACTCGGACCTAATTCGCCGGGGTTGCGGGAACGTGCCTGATTTCCAGTCGCCGGTTCGCCATCTACAGTACCAGCCGATGTGCGCAAACACTAAGTTCGCGATTTCAAGGCTATGGGTATAAACAAACCACGTCAAGGAGCGTTCGCCGGATTCCAGAAATATTGCGGACGTCAAAAATAGTATCCAACCAAAAGCAATCGTGATCCATGGGTGCCGCAAGAAGACAAAGAGCGAGATAAATGCCGCAGTCCAAGCTATGTCAGAAGCAAGAAAGCCAGGAGGAAGATTTATCGTAACGGCATCTCGTAGCCAGAAAAGAAAGCCACTCAGAATCAAGGCTATGAACATAACAAACAGGCTAAGTATAACCATCGCTCTCCATTTCATGGCTTAACAGCCGTGCCTGGATACAATCGTCTTCCGGGCAGTTTGTCACCGTAGCGTAACCAAAATTGAATAAATGTTGATCCGGGCTCATTCGAGTACTTGATCGCGTCGTAGAGATCTTGATTGCAGCCCTTCGCCCCTGCCGCCTGTTGTATAGACCAATAAATACTGCTAATTGTGTTGCCGTCCGCGCTAATCCCATATTGTCCATAACAGCCATCATGCACTGCACACGCGCCATTCACGACGCCTGTAGTCGGACCCCCTCCTCCTGGTCCGCACCAAAATGTCCCAAAATAGCGATACGGCGTCGGATTTACCGGCGCGGGTCCTGCAGCTGTACGCATGGCGTGCGGAGGCACACCATGCGTCACAGTCCACAGCCTGTTCAATACGAAGCCCCACGCGGCTGCAGAAACATCTACAACCGCGCCAGCCGCGCCCATCGTCGGACAGCCCTTGAGGGAACTACTGCAATCGAGAAAGTGTGACCCGGCCTGCGAACCTCCTCCGCCGCCAGTGAGACTTCCGATTGGGTCGGTCGGCCCCAAAATTGGACTCCCCGGCGTAGCGAGTCCTTGAGGGACGGTCTGCGGACCTCCGCCCCCGCCCCCAAAGATGCCCCAGAGCGCTATTCCTAAATCGACCGCTGCGCCAATTCCCGCGCAGACCGGGCCGCAGGTGCTCGCGCCAATGCCTGTCGCCTCTCCGAACAACCCCGACGGATCGGTGAACGTGAGCGGA
>CAIKMJ010000044.1 GCA_903828455.1 uncultured Acidobacteriia bacterium
CCGGTTTGGCACCTCGATGTCGGCTCATCGCATCCTGGGGGTGTAGAAGCTCCCAAGGGTTAGGCTGTTCGCCTATTAAAGCGGTACGTGAGCTGGGTTCAGAACGTCGCGAGACAGTTCGGTCTCTATCTGTGGTGGGCGTAGGAAATTTGAGAGGGCCTGCCCTTAGTACGAGAGGACCGGGGTGGACGAATCTCTTGTGTTCCAGTTGTCACGCCAGTGGCATAGCTGGGTAGCGAAATTCGGTCAGGATAAGCGCTGAATGCATATAAGCGCGAAACCTTCCTCAAGATGAGATTTCCCAACGAAAGTAAGAAGAGCACTGGAAGACTACCAGTTTGATAGGACGGGTGTGTAAGCGTAGCAATACGTTGAGCTGACCGTTACTAATTGCTCGTTCGGCTTGACCATAAAATTTATTTTTAACGCAAGATGCTCTGCTTCTTGCGCATCGAAAACAATATCTGGGTAAGTGGTTCCCGTCAAATATTCGGCTCAAAGAGCTCCGCTCTCTGAGTTCAAAAATCCAGCAGATTTGGTGGACTGGCCTTCAGGGGCCTCCACCTCCAAGTTCTGGGTGACCTTAGCGAGAGGGTCCCACCCGTTCCCATCCCGAACACGGTAGTTAAGCCTCTCAGCCCCGATTGTACTGCACGCGCAGGTGTGTGGGAGACTAGGAAGTCGCCCGGTTATATTCAAAAGCCCAACTGAAAAGTTGGGCTTTTTTATTTCCCCCGTCCCGCAAACTCCCGCCCCGGCCTATATGCAGGCTGGCTCTGGCCGCTTCGAAGTTACCAGTTCCAGAAACTCCCTCGAAACGCGGTTCAGTTTCTTTTTCTTGCGGTGAATGATTCCGGTCGGCCGGATCAGATCGGGCGCGTGCAAGGGAATCGACACCAGTCGGCGCTGCTCCACTTCGGTCTGCATGGTCTGCTCCGGCAGAATGCTGATGCCCGACCCCAGCGCTACCGCTTCCTTGATCGACTGAATATTGTCGAACTGCATCACAATCGAAATGGTGACTTCGCTCTCCCGGAAAAAATGATCCAGTTCGCGCCGGATGATCACCTCTTCGTCGAATGAGATAAAGTCCTGGCCATCGAGATCGCTCGGCAGGATCATCCGCTGGCCGGCGAGAGGGTGGGATGGATACAGCGCCACGGTCATTCGTTCTTCGCGCCAGGGGATCACGGTCAGTTCGCGCCGGCTCTCGGGATAGCTGATAAAACCGAGGTCTGCCTGATCTTCAAGAACTGCCTCATACACCTTGTCCGGCCGCAAATATTCGATATGCAACTGTCCGCCCGGGCAGATCTCCAGAAACTGCTCCCGAAGCCGCGCCATTTCCGACAAGCCAATGGAATAGATCGAGGCCACACGCACCGATCCCTCCACCTGCGCTTTGACCTCGTCCAGCGCGGCGACGAAATCTTCTTCCCGCCGCAGCACGTCGCGGCAAAGCTCCGCATACAGCTTTCCGGCCGGCGTCAGGCCCAGCGGCCGGGTTGAGCGGTCCAGCAACTGCACGCCGAGACGCTTTTCCAGTTCCTGAATGTTCTGCGTGGCTGCCGATTGGCTGATGCCATTCTGGGCCGCCGCGCGGCTGAGGCTGCGTGCATGCGCTACGTCGCGAAATAGTTTGCAGCTTTCGAAAATCACCACCTCGATTATATAAGTAATGGTGATATTGTCAAGCGCGCTGATTCCGATTGCATAATAGTGGAACTTCCTGCTAATATTGGGAAACCGAAAGGTCCCCGTATGAGCCAGCCGACTTTTGAAACATCCCGGGACGAGTGTATCTCTGGTGGGTCCCACCCGACGCAGGGCCTGCGCAGTGGCCTTCCGGACGCGCAAGGGCTTTACCATCCGAGCCACGAGCACGATGCGTGCGGAATTGGATTTGTCGCCAACATCAAGGGCAACAAGTCGCACGACATCATTGAGAAGGGCATCCAGATTCTGATCAATCTCACGCACCGAGGTGCGTGTGGATGCGATCCGGAGACCGGCGACGGCGCGGGTCTGCTGATTCAGATTCCGCACAAGTTCTTCGCGCGCGAGGCGGCCGGTCTGGGCTTTACTCTGCCGGAACCTGGCGAATACGGCATCGGCATGGTCTTCCTGCCGGTGGAACGGCACCAGCGGCTCAAGACGGAAGGCATTCTCGAACGCATTATCAAAGAAGAGGGCCTGACGGTACTCGGGTGGCGCGATACGCCGATTCAGGGCACCGCGATCGGCCGCGTGGCGCGCGCTTCGCAGCCGTACATCGAACAGATCTTCGTGAGCCGCGCCAAGGGCATGAGCGAGGACGAGCTGGAGCGCCGGCTTTATGTGATCCGCAAGCGTGCCGAATCCGAAGTCCACAATTCGGACATGCCGGACCGGGAGATGTTTTACATCCCCTCGCTGTCCTCGCGGACCATCGTTTACAAGGGACTGCTGCTCGCGCCGCAGATTGCGAATTTTTACAGCGAACTGTCGGATCCCGATGTGACGAGCGCCCTCTGCCTCGTGCATCAGCGGTTTTCGACCAACACGTTTCCCACCTGGCATCTGGCGCATCCGTTCCGCTTTGTGGCGCACAACGGTGAAATCAACACGGTGAAGGGCAACGTCAACTGGATGCACGCGCGCGAATCCGTGCTGGCCAGCGACCGCTTCGAAGACATCAAAGATCTTTTCCCGATCGTTCAGCCCAACGGCAGCGACTCGGCGGCATTCGATAACGCGCTGGAACTGCTGGTCATGTCGGGCCGCTCTCTGCCGCACGCCATGGCGATGCTGATTCCCGAAGCCTGGGACGGCAATCCGCACATGAATGCGGAGAAGAAGGCGTTTTACGAATACCACTGCTCGCTGATGGAGCCCTGGGACGGACCGGCCGCGATCACCTTCACCGATGGCCGCGTCATCGGCGCCACGCTGGACCGCAACGGTCTGCGTCCCGCCCGCTACCTCGTCACCAAGGACGACATGGTGGTGCTGTCGTCGGAGACGGGCGTGCTGCCCATCAAGCCGGAAGACGTGAAGATGAAGGGCCGGCTGCAGCCCGGCAAGATGTTCCTGGTGGATCTGGAACAGGGCCGTATTGTTGCCGACCGCGAAATTAAAGAACAGCTCGCCGGCCGCCAGCCTTACGAAAAGTGGCTCGCGGCGCACCAGTTGACGCTGGACCGGCTGGGCGAACCGACGCGCGTGCACGGTTCCGATCATGCCACCATTACGGCGCGACAGCGGGCCTACGGCTATACCGACGAGGACATCCGTTTCCTGATGATGCCCATGGCGGTGAACGGCGAAGAGCCGATCGGTTCCATGGGAACGGATACGCCGCTCGCCTGTCTCTCCGACAAGCCGCAGCCGCTGTTCAACTATTTCAAGCAGCTTTTCGCGCAGGTCACCAATCCGCCGATCGATCCGATCCGCGAAGAGATGGTGATGTCGCTCGTCAGCTACATCGGCCGCGAGCGCAACATCCTCGACGAAACGCCCGAGCACTGCCAGTTGCTGAAGCTGCCGCACCCCATCGTGCGCAATCGCGATCTGGAAAAGCTGCGGCGCGTTTCGCAGGGCGACTTCCTCGCCACCACGCTCACCGCGATCTTCCCGGTGGAAGAGGGTGAAAAGGGTCTCGAACGGGCTCTCGACGGCCTCTGCCGCCGCGCTTCGCTGGCTATTCAGAACGGCTACACGATTCTGATTCTCTCCGACCGCGGCGTCGACAAAGAGTACGCGCCGATTCCCAGCCTTCTCGCGCTGACGGCGGTTCACAATCATCTTGTCCGCGAAGGTTCGCGCACGCAGGTGGCGCTGATCGTGGAATCGGGCGAGCCGCGCGAAGTGATGCACTACGCGCTGCTCATCGGCTACGGCGCGAGCGCGGTGAATCCGTATCTGGCGCTCGAAACACTCGAAGACTTGTCGCTGCGCGGTCTGTTGCCGGAGGGCATCGACTTCGAAAAGGCGATGTACAACTACGTGAAGGCCATCAACAAAGGTCTTCTCAAAGTCTTCTCGAAGATGGGTATTTCCACGCTGCAGAGCTATCGCGGCGCGCAGGTCTTCGAAGCCATCGGCCTCAACAAGGAACTGGTGGAGAAGTACTTCACCGGTACGGCCTCGCGCATCGAAGGCGTTGGACTCGATGTGCTGGCGCGCGAAGCGGTGATGAAGCATCGTTCCGCATACCAGCAGCTGAACGATCAGGACACGGAACTGCCGGTGGGCGGAAGCTACGCCTGGCGCGTGCGAGGCGAGTACCATCTGGTGAATCCGGACACGGTTTCGAAGCTTCAGCGCGCGGTGCGCGAGAACAAGTTCGACACCTTCCAGCAGTACACGGATCTGATCGACGAGCAGAGCAAGCAGCTCTGCACGCTCCGCGGCCTGTTCGAATTCAAGACGGACGAAGTGGAAGCGGTGCCGCTCGACGAAGTTGAGCCCGCTTCGGAAATCGTCAAACGCTTCGCCACCGGCGCGATGTCCTTCGGTTCGATCTCGAAGGAAGCGCACGAGACGCTGGCGATTGCCATGAACCGCATCGGCGGCCGTTCCAATACGGGCGAGGGCGGGGAAGACGAAGAGCGTTTTGCGCGCGACGCCAATGGCGATCTGCGGCGCAGCGCGATCAAGCAGGTGGCCTCGGGCCGCTTCGGTGTCACGGCGCACTATCTGGTGAATGCCGATGAACTGCAGATCAAAATGGCGCAGGGCGCCAAGCCCGGCGAAGGCGGGCAGTTGCCCGGCCACAAGGTGGATGAAGTCATCGCGCGCGTGCGGCATTCCGTGCCGGGCGTGGGCCTGATTTCGCCGCCGCCGCATCACGACATTTATTCGATCGAAGATCTGGCGCAGCTGATCTACGATCTGAAGAACGTCAATCCGCAGGCGCGCATTTCGGTGAAGCTGGTGGCCGAAGTCGGCGTCGGCACGGTGGCGGCGGGCGTTTCCAAAGCGCATGCCGACGTGGTGCTGATCTCCGGCTACGATGGCGGCACCGGCGCCTCGCCGCTTACATCTTTGAAGCACGCCGGCGCGCCGTGGGAACTCGGTCTCGCCGAAACCCAGCAGGTGCTGGTGATGAACGATCTCCGCAGCCGCATCCGCGTGCAGACGGACGGCAAGCTGCAAACCGGCCGTGACGTGGCCATCGCGGCGCTGCTCGGCGCCGAAGAGTTCGGCTTCTCCACCATGCCGCTGGTGGCCATGGGCTGCATCATGATGCGTAAGTGCCATCTCAATACCTGCCCCGTGGGTATTGCGACGCAGGATCCGGTGCTGCGCGCCAAGTTCACCGGCCAGCCGGAACACGTCATCAATTTCTTCTTCTTCATTGCCGAGCAGGTGCGCGCCATCATGGCGAAGCTGGGCTTCCGCAGGATGGATGACATGGTGGGCCGCGTCGATATGCTCGACATGCGTTCGGCCGTGGATCACTGGAAGGCGCGCGGCCTCGACTTCACGTCGATGCTGTACAACCCGGAAGTGCCGTCGCGCGTCGGCCGCCGCTGCAATGTGCCGCAGGATCACGGGCTGGACGAAGCGCTCGACTACAAGCTGATCGACCATGCGCAGGAAGCGATCGACACCAAAACGCCGATCGAAATCAAGCTGCCGATCAAGAACGTTCACCGCACGGTGGGCGCGATGCTCTCGGGCGAGATCGCACGCAAATGGGGCGCCGCGGGGCTGCCCGACAACACGATCCGCATCGAACTGAAAGGCTCGGCGGGACAGAGCTTCGGCGCTTTCCTCGCCCGCGGCGTGACGCTCGAACTGGAAGGCGACGCCAACGATTATGTGGGCAAGGGGCTTTCCGGCGGCCGCGTGGTCGTCTATCCGCCGGAAGCCTGCACCTTCAAGCCGCAGGAAAACATCCTGATCGGCAACACCGTTCTTTACGGCGCCACCAGCGGCGAGGCGTTCTTCAACGGTGTGGCGGGCGAGCGCTTCGCGGTGCGCAACTCGGGCGCGACGGCGGTGGTGGAAGGCCTCGGCGATCACGGCTGCGAATACATGACCAACGGCCTCGTGATTGTCCTCGGCAAGACCGGGCGGAATTTTGCGGCCGGCATGTCGGGCGGTATCGCTTATGTGCTCGACGAATCCGGCGAGTTCAGGCAGTACCGCTGCAACAAGGCTTCGGTCGATCTGGAGCAGATCTTCGATCCGGCCGATCAGAAGATCCTGCACGACACCATTTACCGGCATTTTGACGAGACCGGCAGTCCGCTGGCGAAATCGATCCTGGAGAACTGGAATACGATGCTGCCCAAGTTTGTGAAGGTCTTCCCGCACGAATACAAGCGGGTCATGATGAAGAATCTTCATTCCGAGACGGTGATGCGGCGTGCCGCCGCGGGCTCCGATCAGAGGCAGGTGGCCCGTGGGTAAGGCGTCCGGTTTCCTCGAATACCAGCGCGAAGTGCCGGGCCGTCGCGCGCCCGAAGAGCGTGTGAAGGACTGGCTGGAAATCTACACGCCGTTCCCGGAAGACAAGATCAAACTGCAGGGCGCGCGCTGCATGGATTGCGGCGTGCCGTTCTGCCACACGGGATGCCCGGTGACCAACATCATTCCCGACTGGAACGATCTGGTCTGGAAGGGCCGCTGGCGCGAAGCCAGCCGCGTGCTGCATTCCACGAACAACTTCCCCGAGTTCACCGGGCGCATCTGCCCGGCTCCGTGCGAAGCCGCCTGCGTGCTGGGCATTAATGAGCCGCCGGTCACCATCAAGAACATTGAAAAGACCATCGTCGAGCGCGCCTGGGCCGAAGGCTGGGTCGTGCCGGAACCGGCCGCGCGCCGCACGGGTAAGAAGGTCGCCGTAATCGGCTCCGGTCCCGCCGGGCTGGCGGCCGCGCAGCAGCTTTCGCGCGCCGGACACGCGGTAACGGTCTTTGAAAAGGCAGACCGCGTGGGAGGTTTACTCCGCTACGGCATCCCGAACTTCAAGATGGAGAAGCATCTGATCGACCGCCGCGTCGCGCAGATGAAGGGCGAAGGCGTGGAATTTGTCGTCAACGCGCATATCGGCGTCACGAAGCCGGTTGAGGAACTGCGGTCGGATTTCGACGCCATTCTTCTCGCCGCCGGTTCCGAGCAGCCGCGCGACCTGAAAGTTCCGGGCCGCGAACTCAAGGGCATTCATTTCGCCATGGAGTTTCTGCCCCAGGCCAACAAGGTCTGCGAAGGCGACAACGTTCCGGGTCAGATTCTGGCCACGGGAAAGAATGTTGTGATCATCGGTGGCGGCGACACCGGGGCGGACTGCCTTGGCACCTCGCACCGCCAGGGCGCGAAAAAGATCACCCAGTTCGAACTGCTGCCCAAGCCCCCGGAGACCCGCTCTCCGGAGACTCCGTGGCCTCTCTGGCCGCTGCAGTTGCGGACGGAAAGCTCGCACGAAGAAGGCGGCGCGCGGGAGTGGAGCGTGTCGACGGTGAAGTTTACCGGCGACAAAGACGGCAACGTGAAGAAGCTGCACGGCGTTCGTGTGGGGCCGGCGCCGAAATTCGAACCGGTGCCCGGCAGCGAGTTCGAAATGGATGCCGATCTTGTGCTGCTCGCCATGGGCTTTACCGGCCCGGTGCGCAACGGGCTGCTCGACAGCCTCGGCGTGACGCTCGATCCTCGCGGCAACGTGATGGCGGATGCCAACTATATGTCGTCGGTCCCCGGCGTTTTTGCGGCGGGCGACGTGCGGCGTGGCCAGTCGCTGGTGGTGTGGGCAATCGCCGAAGGGCGCAAAGCGGCGCGGGGCATCGACACCTGGCTGATGGGCTCGTCCCAGCTGCCGGCCTGATCGGTACGCCGCGCCCGAATACGCGCTTTACAAAACCTTACACACCCCTTGACCCTGGGTTAGGATTCAGTTAGACTCACTCTGCGATACTACAGGAATCGCTGAAGTTGGACGATCTGCAGATAAATCGTTACAACCGAAGCAACTCTTGAGTTTTCGCGGGGTTTAGGCCTACATAGTTCTAAGGAGGCAGCCTTCAACGGAGAGGCTGAACGGGTGATCGAGGGCATGAAGCGTACAATGCTGATCCCGTTAGCGGCAGTGTTTGCCGCAGCGGCAATTTATGGCGCGACCGCGTCGGATGTCACGGAGGAAAGCCACTCCGTTGCGGGACAGTCCGTTCCCCATGCCGAGTGCGGCTATTTTGCCGACCTCGAGCGCTTCAGTCCTTCGCTGATCGAAGCCCGGCACAAGAGTGCCATGGACGCCACGCGTCAGTTCACGGCTCTGACTGCGAACAGCCGCGCTAATGTGGTGCGAAACATCGAGTTCGCCACGGGGCAGAGCGAGAGTAATAAGGTAATCGATCTCAACGTCCTCTACGATCTGCAGGTGAACGGCATTGCCCCGGCCGGACGGACCACCGATTACGAATTCATCCGCCGCGTGACGCTCGATCTTACGGGACGCATTCCCACCAGCGCCCAGGTGCTGGCGTTTGTCGCCAGCATCGATCCGAACAAGCGCGCCGCGCTCGTCGACCAGTTGCTGGCCTCGCCGCAGTGGGTCGACAAATGGACGATGTTCTACGGCGACCTCTTTAAGAACACCGCCTCGGCGACCCAGGTAACCATTCGCCCCGAGGGCCGCAACGCATTCTATAAGTGGATACACGACTCGCTGGCGGCCAATAAGCCGTACAACCAGATGGCCACCGAGATGATCACCGCCCAGGGTACGAACAACTTCGATCAGACCAACGGGCAGATGAATTACCTGGTGCTCAACTACACCTCGGGCGGCCCGGCACAGGACATTTTCGATTCGCAGACGGCGGGCGTCGCCGATCAGTTCCTCGGCATCTCGCACGTGAACTGTCTGCTGTGCCATAACGGGCTGGGACATCTGGACAGCCTGAGTCTCTGGGGCGGACACACGACGCGCCTGCAGGCGTGGGGCCAGGCGGCCTTCATGGCGAATACTTCGGTGTCGACCGTGGCGCTGCCGCTCGACCCGAACGCCACCAACCCGCCGACCATCCGCTACTGGTCGCTCGGCAAGTACACGACAAACTATCTTCTGAATACGACGACCGGCAATCGCCCGGCCCGCCAGCCGATTGGCACCATCACCAGCGTGTCGCCGACGTATCTGTTCGGCGGGCAGACGCCGGCCAAGGGTGACGACTACCGCACCGATCTGGCGAAGTTTGTGACCAGCGATCCGCAGTTCGCGCGCGCGGCGGTCAATTACATCTGGGCTGCGATGTTCGGCATGGGCATTGTGGATCCGCCCGATCAGTTCGATCCCGCGCGGCTCGATCCCAACAATCCGCCGCCGGCTCCGTGGACGCTGCAGCCTTCCAATCCGCAACTGCTCGCCGCGCTGACCCAGTGGTTTATCGATAACAAATACGACGTGCGCGGGCTGATGCGCCTGATTGCCAACTCCGACACCTACCAGCTCACCTCCGAATACAGCGGCAAC
The DNA here is from genome assembly GCA_903828455.1 of uncultured Acidobacteriia bacterium. GTDB lineage: Bacteria > Acidobacteriota > Terriglobia > Bryobacterales > Bryobacteraceae > BOG-234. The sequence continues at coordinate 9,458 of CAIKMJ010000044.1, forward strand.
TGGGATCCGAACTGGAACCAGCATTTCGGCCGCAAACTGGTGCGCCGCATGTGGCCCGAAGAGCTGCACGATTCGGTGATCACGGCGCTCAACACCCTGCCCACGTATACCGTTCCCGGCTTCACGGCCGATTCCACGGTTTACGCCGCCAACTCACCTGGCTTCGGCACGATTCACTACGCCATGCAGGCGCCCGACGTCGTCAGCATGCCGGACGGGGGCGGCGCGGTCAGCCAGTGGCTCGATCTGTTCCTGCGCGGCAACCGCGACGACCAGCCGCGCAAACCGGACGGCTCGGTTCTCCAGGCGCTGGGGCTGATGAATAACACGTTCATCGAGAGCCGCATTCAGGCTACCGGCACCGGCGCCACGGCGAGCTACGTGAATAAGTACATCGGGCTCACCAACGCGCAGCTGGTCGATCAGTTCTTCCTCGACGTACTTTCGCGCTATCCGACCGCCGCCGAATCGCAACTGGCGACGGCGCAGATCGGTACCGTCGCCACAACGCGGGCCGCCAATGCGGTCGATCTTCTTTGGACTCTGTTCAATAAGCTCGACTTCATATTTAATTACTAACGGAGGAACTTGCCATGTACGGACAGGAAAAATACAACAAACTGTTTCGCAAGTATCCGCACCCGGGTAAGAGCCTCGCGACCAGTCCGCATCTCACCCGCCGCGCTTTTGTGAACATTGCCGGAGCCGGTATCACCATGTCGTGGCTGGCCGGTAAGCTGCCGGCCCAGACCCGGGTTACCAGCACTCCGGTGCAGACGCTCGGCAAGGCGAAGAACGTGATTTTCATCCTGCTGACCGGCGCGCCCAGTCACAGCGACACGTTCGATTTGAAAATGATCAACGGCACCACGCCGACCACTTTCAATCCGGCCACGGTCAACAACATCTTTTTCCCCACGGGCCTGATGCCGAAGCTGGCCGCGCTGACCGGCGATTTCGCCATCGTGCGCTCCATGCAGTCCTGGGCGCTGGTTCACACGCTGGGCCAGACCTGGACGCAGATCGGACGCAACCCGGCGGGCGTGCTCGGCAATGTTTCGCCCAACATTGGCAGTGTTGTGGCGCTCGAAAAAGAATCCGAGCGGCAGGCGGGCCAGGTCTTCCCCGGCTTCGTGGCACTGAATTCACCGGGCGGTTCGGGTGCGGGCTACTTCCCGGCCGACTACGCGCCCATGAAGATCTTTCCCTCCACCACCGGCCTCGCCAACACCACGAACGCCGACGGTCAGACGCGCTTCAATTCACGCTGGGCGTTTCTGCACAAGATCGACGGAGCGCTGCGCGTCAATTCACCGTATGGCCAGGCGATGAACGATTACGACCAGTTCTACACCGAGGCCAACGGCCTCATGTACAACCCCGTCGTCACCGCCGCGTTTAAGTACTCCACCGCCGATTCGCTGCGCTACGGCAACACCAGCTTCGGCAATGCCTGCGTGACCGCCAAGCAGATCATTGCGGCCAATCAGGGTACGCGCTATATCGAAATCAGTCTCGGCAGCTGGGACATGCATCAGAACATCTACACCCCAACCCAGCTCCCGGCGATGTGTACGCAGCTCGACAACGGGCTTTCGGCGCTCATCACCGATCTGAAAGCTTCCGGCGACTTCGACAACACGCTGATCGTCATGGCCGGTGAGTTCGGCCGCACCGTCGGCCCGCTGACTGCCGCCAAGGGGCGCGACCATCTGGTGCAGCAGTTCGCCTTCTTCGCCGGCGCCGGCGTGAAGGGCGGCAAGACCATCGGTTCCACGGATGCGCTCGGCGCCACTACCGTGGACCCCGGCTGGTCCCGCGACCGCATCATTAAACCGGAAGACGTGGAAGCCACCATTTACTCGGCGCTCGACATCAACTGGACCACCATCCGGTATGACGACCCGCTGAACCGCGGCTTCTACTACGTGCCGAATTCCGATCAGGACGTCTACGGTCCCATCAACGAACTCTGGCAGTAACCCGCCACTCTCTTTCGTTTCCGGCACAGCGGCAGCCTTCCCGGGCTGCCGCTTTTGCTTGTCAGGCCTCGTGCGCGGCGGTCATTCCTTCTTCGCGACAATATTCCTCTTGACGATAGTCGTTATAACGACTAATATGGAATTGTGAGATCGAAGCTTGCCGCCGAAATCGGCCAGTCCAAACCGTTCGAACTGCCGGAAGAAGAAGCGCTGCTCAATCTCATCCGCACCTCCGGGTTCATCCAGCAGCGTCAGGCCGAATTCTTCAAACAGTTCGGGCTCACGGCCACGCAGTACAACATCCTGCGCATCCTGCGCGGGGCGGGGAAGGACGGCGTCACCTGCTCGCAGGCCGCCGAGCGCATGGTGACGGCGGATCCGGACATCACGCGTCTGCTCGACCGTCTGGAAGCGCGCGGACTGCTCCGCCGTGAGCGCGACACCAACGACCGCCGCGTGGTCCTGAGCCGCATTACGCCGGAAGGGCTGGCGCTGCTGAAGTCCATCGATAAACCGCTCGCCGAATCGGTGCGCGGGCTCGCCGGCCACGTGGAGCGGAAAAAGCTGGAGCAGTTGATCGGCATTCTCGAAGAGCTGCGCGGCCTCTGACCGCCGCGCGAGACGCATTCATTCATCGAAAGGAAAACACCAACATGGCACAGACTACTTACCAGATCGATTCGGCCCACTCCTCGGCGCAGTTCAGCGTCAAACACATGATGATCTCCACCGTGCGCGGCGACTTCACGAAGGTCACCGGCACCATCACGTACGACGCGGCCAATCCCAACGCCGCCACCATTGAAGCCACCATCGATGCGGCTTCCATCCGCACCCGTGAAGAGCAACGCGACGCGCATCTGAAGAGCGCCGACTTCTTCGATGTCGAAAAATATCCGTCCATCACCTTTCGCAGCACCGGCGTCGCCAGCACGGGCAGCGACCTCGAAGTCGTCGGCGACCTGACAATTCACGGTGTGACGCGCGAAGTTGCGCTGCTGGTGGAAGGCCCGAGTGACGAGGCAAAAGACCCGTGGGGCAACCTGCGCATCGGCGCCACGGCCACCACGAAACTCAACCGCAAAGACTTCGGCCTCGTCTGGAATGCGGCCCTTGAAACCGGCGGCGTGCTGGTGGGCGAGGAAGTCAAAATCACGCTCGACATTCAGGCCATCCGCCAGAACTGACCGGCGAAGCATCCCTGCCCCTCCGCTTCGGGTACGGTGGACCTACCGCCGTGCCCGGCCTCCCCGCAACCGTACACCGCCGCTGCGCCTCCACACGGAATCCTAACAATTCCTCTTTATCATTGCCTAGGTCCCATCCTGGGCCGAGCACCACGAAGAACGGATGAAAGGTTTCACGTCCATGCTGAAAAACTCGCAGAAAATCGCTGGCCGCCGCGCCGCGCGTACGGTTATTGCAGTCGCTCCCTTTGCGGCGGGCCTGTTCCTGGCTGCCGGCTTCATTCCTGGCCTGCTGCAGCAGAGCCGCGCACAGGGCGAGAATGCGGCCGCCGGCAAGTCTGTTGAGGGCAAGACCGCCGTCGCCGTCCCGACGCTTCCCCGCTCCACCTTCCCGTGCGTCAATACCGTCACCAACACGAGGCCGGTCACCGACGTGTTCAATGAGAAATTCACCGAAATCCACGGCGTGAGCACCGGCGACGAATTTGGCGCCTCGGTGGCAGCCGGCGACTTCAACCATGACGGCTTCATGGACATCGCGGTGGGCGCGCGCGGCGACGTGGTGGGGCAGGGCATGAGCAAAGGCATGGTCTACATCTACATGGGCTCGGCCGCGGGGATTGCCACCACGCCCAGCATCGTGCTGAGCGGTGAACAGGCCAAGGGCGAATTCGGCCGCACCATGACAGCGGGCGACATCAATGGCGATGGTTATGCCGACGTGATCGTCGGCGCACACGGCACCGACGCCGGCAAAGGCACGCACCAGGGCCGCGTCTTCATCTACTACGGCGGCCCGAAAGGCATCGGCGCCACGCCTTCGCTGGTCCTCACCGGCGAAAACAAGGGCGATGAATTCGGCCGCACCTTCGATGTGGTCGATATGGACAAAGACGGCGTTAACGACCTGCTGATCGGCGCCTCCGGCCACACCGGAAACCTCACCAGCCAGGGCAAGATTTACATTTACCGGGGCACGAAGCAGGGCCTCGATCCGAAGCCCTGGTTCACGCGCGCCGGCGACAATGCCAATGACGAATTCGGCCGCTCGCTCGCCGGAGCCGACGTCAACGGCGATGGCTTCATGGATCTGATCGTCGGCACCCCCGGTCTGACCGGCGCCGGCAAAGGCGCACGCGTCACCGTGCCCGGCAGCATGTACGTCTTCAATGGCAGCGCGAATGGCATCTCCACCACGCCGAGCTTCAAGACGACGGCGGCGGTCGTGGGCGCGCATCTCGGCGAAGGTCTTGCCGCTGTCGGCGATGCGAATGGCGATGGCTATGCCGATGTTGCGATCGGTGAGCGCGACTACTCCTGCCAGGGCGGCGTCGCGGGCAAGATCATCATGTATCTCGGCGGCCCCAACGGCTTCTCCGCCGATCGCACGTGGAGCATGGTCGGCAAGGGCTTCACCGGCCTCGGCCGTTCGGTCGCCCGCGGCGCCGACCTCAACGGCGATGGCTACGCGGACTTCATGACCTCGGCTCCCAGCGGCACAGGGAAGGATGGCGCGGGCGTCCACATCTTCTTCGGCGGCCCGAAGGGCTGGGGCGATCCGATGCTGCTTTCCTTCGATGCCGGCAGCCTCGGCACCAGCATGTTCATGGCCGGCGACATCAATGGCGATGGCGCTCCGGACCTGGTCGCAGGCGCGGCCAGCGGCGGTCCTAACAAGGAAGGCATGATCCGCGTTTACTACGGCAAGATCAAGGCCAAGGCGCCGGCGCCCGCGGCGAAGCGTTAATTCCGAAACAAAAATCGGACGTCCGCCGAATCTCCGCGGGCGTCCGATTCCCCATCTTCTGAACTGAGCACGTGCCCCTTCTCGAGGGCCGGCTCCCGGGCAGCGCGCTTTCGTCAGTGCGACAGCGAATAGCTCTGGAAAAACTTCGCAATTCGCTGTGAGATTCCCTCCGGCCACTCATGCCCGCCATCGTGAATCACCGTGATCACCGGAGTGCCGCTCGCTGAAGGATAGAGCGTGCAGTTTCTGCCGCAGCCTTCGCCCTTTGCCACGCCATTCACGCGCCGCGCCGCGGCCATCGCCTGCTCCTGCTGTGCGAAAGGGATGTTGCCGTCATCCTTGCCGCCCACCTGGAGGAAAGGCTTCGGCACCGCGGGAACCACGCCGGTTGCCAGCCGGCCCGCCACCGCGGAAAGCGCTGCGAATACGCCGGGCCGCTCCGCCCACAGCAGAAACGTGAAGATCGCGCCATTGGAAAATCCCGTGGCATACACGCGGGAGTCGTCCACCTTGTACTTGCTGCGCAGCGACGTCAGCGCCGCGTCCACGAACAGCAGATCCCGGTCACCGTTGCCGCCCTTTTCGCTCTGCCATCCGGGCAGCGTCGCTCCGTTTCGCGTAACGGGCAAGCCCTGCGGATAAACCACGATCGCCTGCGGCCACGCCTCTTCCATCCCAACGCCCTGAAAATTATCGTTGGTGTCGCCGAAGCCGTGAAAGGCGAACACCACCGGCACTTTCGTCGTCGCCGCATTCGCAGGCGCATAGACGATAGCGCTCCGCTGCGCGCCACCCACATTCCAGGTCATATTGACGGGCGCGGCGTGCGCGGCGGGCGCCACGGTGGCAACAATTGCCAGGGTAAGAAAAACTGCAAAGCGGGTGGTGAACATCAGGTCGATTATACGCCGCGGCGGCTGCGCGAACCGGCGCGGGCGCGCCTCACACCCGCGGCGATTTCGCCGCTTCACGGCCGGCAATCCGTCCAAACGTCAACGACCTCGCCAGCCCGTGCTGGTTGAATCCGCCCGCCGTCTCTCCGCCGCAGTAGAGCGCAGGAATCACCTGGCCCCAAAGATCGATCACCTGTGCTTTTCCATTGATCCGCAGGCCGGAAAGGGAATCGTGGATACACGGCGTCGACCAGCCTGCGTAAAACGGCGGCGTCTGAATCCTGTATTTCGGCGAAGGCTTGCCGAAGTCCTCGTCGCTGCCTTTGTCGACGAACGAATTGTAGCGGGCCACCGTTTCTTCCAGCACCGCCCCGCTCATCGGCTCCTTCTGATACTTGCTCACGATCCGGCCCGCCAGTTCGCGCAGCGAGTTTGCCGTGAAGAACCACCCGTCGGGATTCACGTACGGCGGCGCGCAGGTCCACTTTTCGCGCTGCACCGCATCGGCATCGAAGATGGCCCAGATCGGCCCGCCGCCCTCGCCCTTGCCGCCGTTGACTTCGAGGCACGGATTCCACCAGTCGAAGCCCGTCGCCATTTCATTCACAAAGCGCCGCCCCGTCTGGTTCACCTGGATGACATTCTGAAAATCGGCCACCTGCAATCCAATGGCGCGCGCGATTTCTTTGATCGGGCTGTCCTTCAGCTTCTCGCTCCGGCTGCCTCCGCCCTGCGGGTAGCCGTATTGATTTCCGATCACGATGGGCTTTTCGAAAATATGTGAACGAGACTGTGTCTCCACCGTCTGGTTGGCAGCGCCCCACAGCGCCGCACCCACCTGCATCGCCGCGATTTCGCCATCGCCCGTCTGCTTCGAATACGGTTCGCCCACCACCTGATATTCCTCGGTGAGCCGCGGATCGAACATTCTGCGGAAATTTACATTGCTTGTGTGGCCGCCCGTGCCCAGCACCACGCCCCTGCGGGCCTCGATGTTGAGCGCCTTGCCCTCATGCGTCACCGTGATTCCCAGCACCCGGCCGGCGAACGGCGCCTCGCGCACCAGGCCCGTCATGCTGTGCCGCAGCAGGATCTTCACGCCGAGCTTTCTTGCGCTCGCCTCCAGCGGCCGCATCAGCGCCGTGCCGTTGCCGCCGTTCGGCGCATACGCGTTCGCCTCGCCGCTCCACTGCAGCCTTTGCGCGCGCTTCACCGTCTGCGGACCGCCGTCCGCTCCATCCGGCGAACGATCCGGAAACTGCACGCCGTGCGCCAGCAGAAAATCGAACGTGGCGACGCTCTCATCGCAAAAGGCCCGAATGATTTCCCGGTCGCTGAAACGATAATCGTGCCAGTGGATCAGATCTTCATACATCCGGTCCGGCGTGTCTTCAATGCCGTACTTCTTCTGCAGACTCGTTCCGCCGCCGAGCGCGATATTGCCGCCGCTTTCAATCGCATGTCCGCCGATGTCGTAGTTCTGGTCGACGACAATCACGGTGGCGCCTGCTTCGGCGGCCGTGATCGCGGCCGGAAGCCCGCATGCTCCGGCGCCCACCACGACAACGTCGGCCGTCAGATCCCAGTGCCGTTTCACGGTCGCGGCCGCGGCGAACTGCGCGCCCGGTGCGCCCAGCACTGTTGCTTCCAGTCCTGCCGCTCCCAGTCCTGCAGTCGCCCTGCGAAGAAACCCTCTGCGCGGCAACGCAGCGGCGTTCGAGTCACTTTTATTCATGCACCCATTCTCCTGCAGCGGTGACGGCTCTATTTTCCGACCATGAGGATCGTGAACGTGCCGGGCAACACCTGGCCCTTCGCCGCGCCGCCCCGGCCCCTGCCGCCCTTCTCTCCGTCCTTGCCCGCATTGCCGTTGCCCGCGTTGCCGTTGCCCGCGTTCGGTGCCGCGCCGAATTCAGCGGAAATCAGAATCACGTGATTCGTCTTCGTATCCAGCGCGCACGTCTTGGCTCCCGGCATCGTCGGCAAATCCTGTTCCAGCACGAAGCTGGTCGGGCTCACTTCTTTTACGATGGACAGCGTCCCGCCGTCGCCCGAACTGAAGGCCTCCAGCGTGTTCGGATTGAACACCATGCCGTCATTGTCCGGCGAGATCGGCACCGTGTCCAGAATCCTGCCGGTATCCGAATTCAGCATCACCATGCTGGCCGGGTTGTGGCAGGCCGCGAACAGAATATGGTTTTTTGCGTCCATTCCCAGGCCGCCGCAGCCTCTCGCTTTCGCGGCCAGATCGTAGTGTCCCGTCACCGTCAGCGTCTTCGCGTCCACCACTTCAATGCCGTTCAGTTCCGCCACGTCGATATACACGTGGCCCGCCCCGTCCGATGCCGCCTGCTGCGGCGCGCCCCCGAGATCGAACGACTTGAGAATCGATCCATCTCTGCCATTGATCGCCGTCACGTTCGGCGACGGATGACTCAGAATGTACGCCGTCTCGTTGAACGGGTCGAAGAAAGCCCCGTCCGGATTGCCCTTCGTGTCGATCTTGCGGATCGGCAGCAGCGTCCTGATGTCGAACATCGTCACCGGAGTGCTGGTTGCAAACCCAAGCCCCGACTTGTGATCGATCACCGCGCCGTGCGCCCCGGTCATCGGCACCTCGCCAACCTTTTCCAGCGTGTCCAGATCGTACACGGAAATCTGCGGCGGCGTGCTGCGGCGCGCAATGTACAGGCGGCGGCCTTCCACGTCCACGTTGACGTAGTCGAAGCCGCCGTCGCCGCCCACCTTTGCGGCGCGCAGAATCTTATACGGCCCCGTGGCGGGCGCCTGCTGCGTCCAGCCCGTCGCCATGACGAGGATCGTTGCGGCAGCTACTCCTAAAGCGGTGCGAAACATGAAAAAGCTCCTGAGTGTGTTGTTGCTTTCGGCCCAGTGGAGTTTAACATAAATGATCCGGCAGACCGTTTGCCGCGGCGGCCCGTCGCGCGCCGCGTGATCTTTTGGCTTTGTGACCTTTTCGGCCACAGCGGGCGGCCCCCGTTTCAGCTATACTGATTCAGTGGCTGAGCCGGACACGCCCCGTGCCCCGGACCCGTGTCCCTGAAAGGTGACAAACATTAATGACGACGCGCAATGGGACTCGGTTGATTCAGGCTGCGGCCGTTGCTTCCGCTGGTTTCTTTCTTCTTTGGACCGTAACGCGCGATAAGAGCGTACCCGTCGTCCACGCGCAGCAGCAGGACTCGTGGACAACTCCGGCGGCGCTGCATTCGGAAGTGCGCCTGATCGAAGAACGCGATTCGAAGGGCCCTGCAGCATTCCCCATCGCCCCCGGAGACCTGCTTTTCTTCACCAATTCCGGAAGCTTCTACGGAGGCAGGAACACCCTCAACTCCGTTGTCGTCATCAACGCGAAGACCAGGAAGCCGATTGCGGTCTCGGACCTCGATCCGAAGTACACGCAGAAATTCGGCAGCCACGGAATCGGCGTCTCTCCCGACGGAAAGTACGTCTATCTGCCCAGCATGCTGAGTAACCACGGCCCGGAAGGTCCCACGCCGAACACCGTGCTGGTGCTCGACGGCCGGACGCTGAAGATCCATCAGGTCATCGCCGAGGGAGCGCCCCCGCATCACGTCAAAGTGGTTCGCCTCGCGTCGGGAAAACAGCTCATGCTGGTGGAACCTTTTGATGCGACCGGTAAAGGATTCTTCCTGATGGATCCGGCCAACGACAACAAAGTGGTCGCGGGCATGACCATGGCGGATCTGGACGGTCAGCCCTACGCCGGCTTCTCGTCTCCGGACGGCAAGTATCTGTATTACTCGGTGCCGCCGCTTGAGTTCACGCGGCAGCGTCCCAGCCGCCTGGCCAAAATCGACATGAGCACCTGGAAGGTGGTGCAGTATCTTGCGACCGCAAAACGCCCCTTGTGGACCGTATTTTCAATGGACGGCAAGTGGGCGTGGCTGAGCAACTCCGCCGAGGACAAGATTCAGAAGATCCAGAGAGCGACGGCTCCCGGCGAGGAAGACAAGATTGTGGCCGATGTGCCCGTGCCGCCGGGACCCTACGGGCTGCGTATGGTCAACGACGACAAGGAACTCTGGGTGGCCGATAAGGGAGAAGGCAAGCCGCGCCCCGGTTCGTCGATGACGGTGATCGACACCGCGACCAACATGGTCACGCACACGATTCAGACGGACTGCCTGAGCAACGATCACCTCATGCTCTCGCCCGACGGCTCGGAAATATGGGGCACGTGCAATGCGTCGCATGAAGTCGTGGTCGTGGACACAAAGACGTACACCCTCAAGGCCCGCATCCCCATGCCGAATGGCGGCGACAGTCACGGCGGCAGCTTCGTTCTTTATCCGCGTGGCGCCGATGGCCCCGGGGAAGTCGTCTCGGATCAAAACGGCTTGCAGGGCAGTGTGCTCGAAGCGGCGCTGAAGCGCGCGGCCGCGACGAAGGGACGCTGATATGCCGCCCACGGCAGCGCTTCCGGAAGATCCGCGGCCGGCGGAAAATCCGGCCACAGAGCAACCCGGGCCGACTCCGGTTTATCCCGCCGCGGGAAAAGTCAGCCGGGCGCGCTGGATGCGGGCGGCGGCACTGGCGCTGATCGGTCTGATCGCTGCGTGGTCGTGGCTCTTCGTCGTCTCCAAATGGGGCCCGACCAACCGCATCGACATCCTCACCTTCAAGGCGGGCCTGACGTCGCAGATCATGCGCGCGCTCATGCAGGAAGCGCACGGGGCGGGACGCCACGATCACGCCTCGGCGATGATCTCGGGGATCTACGCGACGCCCACGTACTTCTCCATGACCGAGCAGAACGACGACGCCGCCAAATACCAGCCGGACAAGTTCGCCGTGTTCTATGTGTTTGAAGACATCCACATGGGCTCGCTGAGCACGACGCCGCCGCCTTTTCGTCTTCGGATGGACGATGGCCGTACGGTAGCGGCGCTCGACAACGACATCGTGCGCGATTCCTTCCACCATCGCGCAACGGTGGTTCGTTTCCCGCTTGCAGATGCTGCGGGAACTCCGCTTTTCAGCGACCGCACGAAGGCGTTCGATCTGGTAACGGACGACCACAGCATGCCGGGTATGGTCATGGAACAGACCATGCACTGGAGTCTGCCGATCGTTTATCCCAAAGACACGCTGGGGGCCCCGGAGCTTTCCCTGTCCACGCTGTTCGCCCTGATGGCGGGTCTGCTCGCGGTGCTCTCGCCCTGCCTGCTGCAACTGACGATTTACTACACGTTCGCGCTCGCCGGCGTGAGCATGCACCAGGGCATGAGCGATCTTCCGGCGGCGCGCGCGCGCGTGGTGCGGACGGCCCTGTGGTTCATCGGCGGCTTCACGATTGTATTTACCGTGACCGGTTCGCTTGCGGGCCTCGCCGGCCAGAAGCTGCAGAGTTCCGGCATCATGGAGCGGCTGAACCGGCCGCTTTCGATCGTGGCGGGTATCGGCGTCCTGCTGTTGGGCATCTGGGTGGGGGCCAACGCCGGCGCTCCGGGACTATGCAGACTGCCGGGATTCGCACGGCCGCGCGGAGAATCGAAGCTCATCGATTCCCTGAAGATGATGTTCATGGGATCGGCATTCGCCATCGGATGCTCCACCTGTTTCGGCGGAGCGCTGTTTATCTCTTTGATGATTTATGTGGGAGCGGTCGGCTCGGCGGCGCTGGGCGCGTTCGCGTTGTTCCTGTTCTCGCTGGGGATTGCGGTGCCGTATCTGCTGGCCGCGTTCTTCCTCTCGCGGGCGCTGCCGCTGCTCGGTACCCTGCAGAAAGCGGCCTCGGGAATCGGACTGGTCTGCAGTGTTGTGCTGACGTTTTTCGGCGTGCTGCTGATCAGCGATAATTTTCACGTTCCCAGCAATCTGCTGTACCGGTTGTACCTGGGACTTTGATTGAGCGGGCCGATTGTTGCGAAAATGGTCAGGCTTATGAAAATGATCGCAATCGGTCTCCTGATGCTCATCCCCGTGGCCGGCGTCTTCGGTTTCGCCGACGAACTTCCGGAGGCTCCCGGCCGTGACGTGGTTGTGAAAGCCTGCACGGGCTGCCATACCGCCGGACACTTTACCCAGCATCAGTATTCAAAGGAAGACTGGAAGGCGACGGTGGAAACCATGATCATGTACGGCGCCGATGTCAAAGGCGACCAGATGGACACGATCGTGAACTACCTGACGAAGTTCTACGGCCTGAAGACCGTTTCACGGTAGCAGGCGGCTTCACGGTAGCAGGCGGCTTCACGGTAGCAGGCGGCTTCACGGTAGCAGGCGAAAGACCAGCGGCCCGATCCACATTTCGAAAATCACCGCGCCGGCCAGGAATCCGGCTACATAAGTCATGGAGCTCTTGACTCCCTGCGCCGCGAGGACGTGTTGCCGGAAGGGGCACCCGTTGGCCAGTGTCGAAAATAGTCCAACGCCGAAGCCTCCCGCGATCGTCAGCGCCAGCGTCACGGCATCCGGCACCGCAAAGGCGAACTGAGGCGCGATGCCCAGCGCGATCGCGATCGAAAACGCCAGCCATGCCGTGACGGCAAACGCGATCAGCCCCTTCAGCAAATACGTGTCGCGAACCAGGATGAAATCGCGAATTCCGCCAATGAAACAAAGGCGCGACCGCTGGCCAAGGTAGCCGAGTATCAACCCGATCGCGAACGTCGCCACTGCCGCCGTCACCGCACCGCCCTCCAGCGCAGCCAGTATGTTCCGGCTATCACGCCGGCGGCCATTCCGGCGAAGCCGAGAATGCCGAGCCTTTCGCCGGCGGCCGAGCGCAGCAGCAGCCGAACCGAACAGCCCCCGGCGAGCAGAGCGCAGTTCATGACCACGACGCCGCACGCGAAAGTCCTGAAGGGATTGTCCGGGCTGCGCAGGCGGAACTCTCCGCTCGAAACGGCGGCGAAGAGCGCCCCGAGCAGGACTCCAACGGTGGTCAGCACGGGAAAAACGAGAGAGGCGTCGGCAACCGTGAGCCGCGTGTGGAAGAGCCTGTTGATCGTCCAGTCCACCAGATCACGGCCATGGCAGGCCATGCAGACCCCATAAGCCTCCGGCGGCCGCACCGCAAACAGCGTTCCCGCCGCAACTGCGAGCAGGCCAAATGCGACGCCGGCCGGAACAGCGGTTACGCGCACGTCTTCCTCCATTCATCGGAACGCGGCGTGTACCGGTGGACGTCTTCGACCTGCACTTTGTGGGCGGCCAGCGCCGCGAGCGCGGCTTCGCGCTGTGCATACTCGAAGCGCAGAGCAACACCGCAGTTCGGGCTAAGATCCTTCGGCCCGGGTATGAGTTGCGCGGTCATTCCGGCCCGTTTGAGCACAGCTTCGGCGCGAAGCGCGTAATGGGAGGCGAAGAAGCTGATCAGGCCATCCGGCTGTTTGCCCGTCATGTACCGGTCCCTCCCGGGTTCAGTCTTTCCCTCGCGGACCACGCCGCAATTTCGGCAAGCGCCTGCAATGCCGTCTCAACTTCATTCTCCCGATTGAACCACCCGAAACCGAAGCGTACTGTGCCCATGGGAAACGTCCCCAGCGTGCGGTGCGCCGCGGGCGCGCAGTGCAGACCCGGGCGGCACAGAATGCCGAAAGACTGATCGAGAATCGAAGCGACTTCCGAAGGAGCGGCTCCGGCTATGTTGAACGAAACGACGCCACATCGCAGCTCCGCATTCGCGGGTCCGTAAACGGTGAGGCCCGCAATCTTCGCTGCTCCTTCGAGAAAGCAGTTCACCAGACCAAGCTCGTGCGCGCGGACCCTTTCCACCCCGATATCCGCAAGGAAGCGGACGGCCGCACCCAGGCCGGCGATTCCGGCAACATTCGGCGTGCCGCTTTCGAGTGCGTCCGGCAGAAAGTCCGGCTGCGTCTCCAGCGCCGAGTTACTGCCGGTGCCGCCGCGCATCAGGGGACTCAGCTCAACACCTTCCGCGATATAAAGGCCGCCGGTTCCGGTGGGGCCCAGCAAACTTTTATGGCCGGTGAAAGCGAGCAATCCCACGCCCAGCGCCCGGACGTCGATGGGCACCGCGCCGGCAGTCTGGGCGGCATCGACCAGCAGGAGAATTCCGTGTTGTCGCGCGAAGTCAGCCAGTTCCGCCAGCGGCATCAAAGTGCCCGCGACGTTCGACGCATGAGTCGCCACCAGCAGACGCGTCGCCGGGCGCAGTGCGGCGCGCAGCGCGTTCCAGTCGAGCGTGCCGTCTTCCGCGCAGGCAGCCACCGTCAACGCAACGCCCGTCGTTTCGAGGTGACGCAGCGGACGCATGACGGAGTTGTGCTCGAGGCTGGTGGTCACCACATGATCGCCTGGGCGCAACAGGCCGCAGAGCGCCAGATTCAGCGCGTGCGTCGCATTGGAGGTGAACACGATCCGGCTCGGGTCATCCGCTCCCAAAAGCCGGCCGACAGTCTCACGCGATGACTCCACCATGCGCGCCGCCGCAACCGACATGCTGTGGCCGGACCGGCCCGGGTTGCCTCCGAACCCGCCCAGCCAGGCGCCGACGGCCTCCCGCACGGCCTCCGGCTTGGGCCATGAAGTGGCCGCGTTGTCGAAGTAAATTGGAGTCGGCACCGATTTATCTTCCCAGCAGGCGTTCATCGTTCAATAACTCGGGCCGCGGTTGCGGCGTCTGCAGCAAGTCACTGCACTGCCCCAGCCCCAGACGGGAGTGTCCGTCAAAGTCGATCCGGACGAAATGCACTTCGGGAAATTCGGTGAGGCTGGCAATCAGCCCGAGCAGCACGCTTCGCATCAGGTAGGGCTTTTCCGTCGCGAGAGTGTGGAGCGACGGCGTGTAGGAAAGGTTGATGGACACCAGCGCTTCGGCTGGAGCGAAGGTGTACTTCAACAGTCTGACGTCGGCCGGAAGGCCGGTCAATGCCGCACCCGGCGGCGCTTGCAGAAATCGGTCGATCGCATCGCGGGGCGTGCCGGCGGAATCGGGTACCGCGACGAGGCCCGCCGCCGAAGGATAGTAAAGGAGCGGAACCCGCGGGGCCGCTTCCACGACAGTCTTTCCCGCGGCGTTGACTGACACGGCGCGCACGCCGGGCAACGCAGTCAGCGTCTCAACAATGGCGGCCACCGCCTGTTCCCGGTCATTCGCGCCAATCTCACGGGAAAGATCCACTCGCGCGATGCCGTTTTCCAGCCGAAACAATGTGACTTCGGCGGCAGGCGGGATGGCGCCGCGGAGCCCGCTGGCGGCGGCGGGGCCGGCAATCAGAGCGCGCAGCACGCCACGCGGAAAATCATCGGCTGCGGGCATTCGCCGCGACACCGGAAACAGATGCGGGCCATCGGAAAAGTAAAGTGTGGCGATGCGGTTTTGCTCGCGGATCCGCAACCAGGGAAGCTCCTTCCCCGGCGGCAGACTTCTCAGCCAGAAGCCGGCCAGCAGCACCGCACCCGCACCGAGCACGGGCAGGACGGGCCGCCGCCAGTGACGTATTCCGCGCCGGATCATTTCGCCAGAACCATCGGCCAGTGAACTCCTCTCGCATTATAGGTGTCCGCGGGCGCGCCAATTGCTTCCGGACTCTCTGCAACTGAGACGGCAAGGGGCCCATGCTCACGTTGAACGGTCCGGCCCGCGGTTCGGCGCTCCATTGCGCCCCCCCGCGCACCACGGCGACGCAACACGGCGCCATCCTGCTTCCGGCCGAAGCCACTTCGCAGCTTGCCGAAGCCTCGTTCGCTCCTGCTTGTTCGCCAGCCTGCATTGGTTCATTCACCTGAAGCAGGGGTTCATTCACCTGAAACAGGAACTTCTCGCGTTGCCGTGACGCTCCCGTGAATTTGCTTTTGCCTGGCTCGCGCTTCTGCTATTCTGAGGCTCTGATTTGACTCAAATTCGGAGGACTGAATGACGCTTTCCCGTTGCCTGCTGGTGCTGGGCTTTTGCGGAGTTGGTTTCTGCGGAATCCTCAGCGCGCAGGCCGTCAATTACAGCTATGACGCGGCCGGCCGATTAAACGGCGTCACGCTCCCCAACGGCAAAGTCATCACATACACATACGATGCGGCCGGCAACCTGCTGCGACGCATCGTCGCCACTCCCGCCGCCGGACCGGCGCCGGTCTCTTCCTCCGCCGGCGTCCTCAACGCGGCCAGCGAACAGGGCAGCGCCGTCGCGCCCGGCGAAATCGTCGTGATCTACGGCACCGGTATCGGCCCTGCCGCGCTCGCCAATTTCCAGATCTCGCCTACGCAGTTTTTCGAGTCCTACACCGGCAACACCACAGTCTCTTTCGACGGCATTCCCGCGCCGCTCATCTACTCCAGTTCCGGCCAGACGGCAGCCATCGTGCCCTACGCGCTCGCCGGCAAGATCCAGACCCAGATGGTCGTCACCTATCAGGGCAACGCCTCCGCGCCGGTCACGCTCCCCGTCGCCGCCTCCGCCCCGGGGCTCTTCTCCGCCAACGGCAGCGGCACCGGCAACGGAGCCATCTCCAATCAGGATGGCTCGGTCAACTCACCGTCCAATCCCGCCGCGCGCGGCTCCGTCGTTGTGCTCTACGGCACGGGGGAAGGCCAGACCACTCCCTCGGGCGTCGATGGCCGCATCGCCAATGCCATCTACCCCAAGCCCGTGCTGCCCGTAAAAGTCAGCATCGGAGGCGTCGACGCCACCTCGGGCGTCCTCTACGCGGGCGCCGTCCCGACGCTCGTCGCCGGCGTTTTCCAGATCAACGTCACCGTGCCAACCAGCGTGCCTGCCGGCGCGGTGCCTGTGGTTGTGACTATCGGTTCTGCATCCAGCCAGTCCGGACTGACCGTATCGCTGAAATAGGAGAAAGCCATGAGAATCCGCACCCGCATTCTGCAACTCGAAGCTCTGGCGCTCCTTCTGCTCAGTCCCCAGGCCTGGGCCTGCACCGCTCCTCTTTGGAACCTGCAAACCACAACCCTCCAGCTGGGGCAGGTCCCCATCGGTACCGCGATACCGATTACCATCAACGGGACCGCCACCGGCTACAACGGCTCCAACGGCGGGCCCGTTACGGTGTCTCCTTCGGCAAGCGGTCCGCTGACCTTTAGCGGTTTCAGCACCAACCTGATTCCCGGCAACATGCTGCCGTTCACTTTCAGCGGATCGCTCACCCCGACTCAGCCGGGCCTGCAGACCGGCTCGCTCTCCTTCCAGCCCTATTGCGGGACTTTTACCACCAGCCCGTCAATGGTTCAAATCACCTATACCGGCATCGCGACTACGTCATCGGTGCCGCCGCCTTCGGCCCTTTTCCCGTACGTCGGGTTGTTCGGCGAACCCGTCTCCACCACAACCGGCGAACTCTTCGGCTACGATGAAACCGCCGACCTCTCCGTCCGCGGCCCCTTTCCGCTTACCTTCCAGCGCTATTACGGTTCGCTGCTCGGCGTCAATAAAGTCGCCAGCGCGCTCGGCACAAACTGGATGAGTAACTACGACGTTTCGCTTGCCGTCACAGCTTCCACCGCCACCGTCACGCTCTTCCGCGGCAAGACCGTGACCTTCAAACAATCCGCCGGCGCCTGGCAACTTTCCAGTACCGAGCAGCGCCCGTTCCAGCTCATCGCCGCCGGCAGCGGCTATCGCTTCCTCGATCCCCGCTCCGGCGTCATTTACAGCTTCAACTCATCCGGCGCCCTTACCGCTCTGCAGGATCGCAACGGCAACACCCTCACCATCACGCCCGGCCCCGGCGGACCCACCCAGGTGGCCGATGGTCTCGGCCGCACCCTTACTTTCACTTACACCGGCGCGAATCTGACGAAAGTGCAGGATCAGGCCGGCCGTTCCGTCACCTTCGCCTATACCAGCGGCAATCTCACCTCGTGGACCAACGCCGCCGGCAAGACCACCACCTTCGCCTACACCGCCGCCGGTACCCTCAGCGGCCTCATGACCACTTCCACCCGCCCCGCCGGCAACCAGCCCCTCAGCCAGACTTACGATTCCCAGGGCCGCGTCGCCACCCAATCGCACGGCGTGGGCGCCACCATGACCTTCACCTACAATTCCAGCGGCAACGGCGCTACCGTTGCCACCCCCGGCGGCCCCACCCTGACCGACGTCAACGATGGCAATAACAACCTGACCTCCACGTCCGACTCAACCAATCTCTCGAGTAAGTTCACTTATGACAGCAGTAACCGGATCCTGACCTCCACCAATCGCGCCGGCGCCACCGAATCGTTCACCTACGATTCCGCCAGCGGCCTCCCGTCCTCTCACACCGATCAGGCCGGCTTCAAGACAACTTACAAATACGCCGCCTCCACCGCCAACGGCTTCACTTATTACGATCTCGCCAGCGTCGGTTACCCCGATGGCACTTCCGTCACCTACACCCGCGACGCCAACGGCAACGTCCTCGCTCACACCGATCAGGCGGGGAACAAAACGCAATTCACCTATAACGCCGCCGGCCAGATCCTCACCACCACGAGCCCCACCGGCTCCGTCACCACCCAGACATACGGCTCCGATGGCATGCTCGCTTCCTCGCAGCGTTCCTCGGGTGAGTTAACCAGTTACACCTACGACGCCGCCAAACGCCGCATCCTCGTCACCAATCCGGACGGCACCACGCGCGCCACCACCTACGACGCCCTCGACGCCGTCACCAGCGTCACCGACGAACGCGGCAACATCTCCGGCGCCACCTTCGACGCCAACGAAAATCTCCGTACCGCCTACGACGCCCTCAACGCCGTCTCCTCCTTCTCCTACGATGCCGACGACCGCACCACCACTTCCGTCGACGCCCGCGGCGCCACCACCACCCGCGCCTGGGACGCCGCGGGACGCCTCCAGTCCGTCACCGATCCCACCGCCGTCAGCACCAGCTACACCTACGATTCCCTGAACCGCCCCACCCAGATTCTCGACACCGCCCTGCGCGGACTCACTCTCAGCTGGGATCAGGAAGCGCGCCTCAGCAGCGCCACCGATGCGCTCTCCCGCACCACCACCTTCACCCGCGAGCAGCGCGGCCTGGTCACCGCCACGAAAACGCCCAAAGGCGAAACCTCGTCCTTTTCGTATGACTCCATGGGGCGCCGCTCCTCCACCACGGACCCGCTCGGCCGCGGCACCACTTTCACCTATGAAGCGCGGGGGCGCCTGGCTTCCGTCGCCATGCCCGGCGGCGTCTCGTCCAAATACACTTACGACGCGCTCGGCCACCTCACCGCGAAGACCGACCCGCTCGGCAACGCCTGGAACAGCGCTTACGATTCGCAGGGCCGGCTCGCCGCCGTCACCGACCCGCTCGGCCAGTCCACCTCGCTGAAGCGCGATTCCCGCCGCCACGTCTCCAGCGTGACCTTCCCGCAGAACCTCGGCAGCGCGCAGAATACGTTCGATGCCCACGGCAACCGCACCGCCGTAAACTACTCGGACGGCACCGCGCTGACTTACACCTACGATGCCAATAACCGCCTCACCAGCGCCAACGGAATTACTCTCGCCTACGATGCCAACGGCCGCATCAGTAACTCCAACGGCCTCCTCATCGGACGCGACGCCGCCGGCCGCATCGCCTCTGTAACTTACGCTCCCGGCAAGGTCGCGCACTACACTTACGAATCCCGCGGCCTGCTCTCGCAGGTCACCGACTGGGTCGGCGGCACCACCAGCTTCACCTACGATGCCGCCCATCAGCTCACCTCGCGCACGCTGGCCAACGGCGTCACCGAAACCTACACGTATGACGCCGATGGCCGCGTCGCCTCCATCCAGGCCGCGCAGGGCTCCACGACCATCTCCTCCATCGCCCTCACGCGCGACGCCGATGGCCGCGTCACCAGCGCCGTCCGTTCTGCTCCCAATGTCCCGAACGTCCCCACCGGTTACTTCGGCGACGCCTTCGACGCCGCCTCGCAGGCATGGGGTTCCGGCTACGATCCCCTCGGCCGCGTCACGCAGGATGGTCTCACTGGCCGTACCTACACCTGGGACCTCGCCTCGCGCCTGACTTCTTACTCCGGCTCGAACGGCACGGCATCCTTCACTTACGACGCCAACGGCCAGCGCATCTCTTCCACCACCGGCGGCGTCACGCAAAACTATGTTCTGAACTATGCCCTGCCCATGTCCTCGGTTGCTACGGTAAAAACCGGCGGCTCCGACCTCCGCTATTACATCTGGCTGCCCAACGGCACGCTCCTCGAAAGCGTGGAAGCCTCCGGCGGCGCGCGCCACTTCTATCACTTCGATGAATCCGGCACCACCAATTTCCTTACCGGCGATTCCGGCGCCGTCACCGACAGTTACGCCTCCACTCCCTACGGCGAAACCATGATCCAGACCGGCACCACGCCCAATCCGTTCACCTTCCAGGGCGCCTTCGGCGTCATGCAGGAAGGCTCTACCGGCCTTTACTACATGCGCGCCCGCTACTACGACAGCGCCTCCGCCCGCTTCATCGCCCGCGACCCCGTCAACCAGACCGACCCCCGCGCGATCCCGCCTTACCAGTTCGCCTACTCGAACCCGGTGGAGCGAGCCGACCCCAGCGGCATGAATCCGGGCGACGAAGCCGCCGTGGCGCTCTTTTTCGTCGACGTAATGTTTGGAGACAACGCGGTCCCGCAATTCCTGCCTTTCACCTGGCAACCGTCCGTTCAGAGCACTTCATTCTCGTCACTGGACAGCTTCAATTCAACGCTCGATTTGGGGACGTCGCTTTCGAACACCGATTTGAACTCCATCGACTGGGGCGCCGGCCAACCGTCAACCTTTAGCTGGTCCAGTAGTTCTCCGGCCTCGGGGCCTTCTTTCGGTGATCTCAACGCGTTCGATCCCGGGTTGAATGACATCATTTCCGATGTCGAACTCGCGCTCGACGCCGCTTTTGACAAGGCCATGGACCCCACGCTCGCTGCGCCCGCGCCTGCGGCTGCTCCCCAGACCTCTCCCGCAACGGATCTCGGACTTCCCGATCTAAGCTCGACCTCCGATGGCAACACCAGCCCCGTTTCACCCTTCCCGAATATTCCCTTCGGGCCTTCCTGCGTGGGCGGTGTTCGATTGCAGCCTTACGGCTCCGGCCCAAGTCCGTCCGCCGATCCGGTGATTACCCCAAGCCTCTTCGGTATGGGCCTGAACCGTTTTAGACTTTGAGTGCCCGCGCAGGAATTGAACGAACGCTGTCGGCTGGATCGAGTGCGGTTCGGCCCCGCGGTTCGCCGCCCGTGGATCCGGAGGCGTTGACCCCGCCGCATCTCTGTCTCTCGTGAATGCTACGCCAGCCGGGTAACGCAACGGCAATGCGTTCCCCGGCGGCAGCCCATTCCCTGGTCACACCTCTCACGCAACTTTATTCCCCCGCCTGTCAACCACTTCCCGCTGCGCCCTGCCGCATCCTCACCCGCGCGGGTCCACAATGTGGTCGGTATGAAAAGAATCACCTCCGAAGCCCGTGCCGCAGCCTCGCGTGCCAACGGCTCCAAATCCCGCGGACCTGTCACCGCCCGCGGCAAATACAACTCGTCCCTCAACGCCTTCCGCCACGGAGCCCTCGCCAGCGGCCTCGTCCTCCCCGGCGAAAATCCCCAAATGTTCCAGGATCTCTACGAC
>CAIKMJ010000045.1 GCA_903828455.1 uncultured Acidobacteriia bacterium
CACTCCGGCTATTTTCGCAGCCTCCTCGGCGAGGTCGAGGCCTTTTTCCGGATCGAGCGTGAACGGAGCCACGATCGCCTCGCCCCACGCGGCCTGTTCCGGCAGCTTCACGCCGTCATAAACCACTTCGATGCGCCGCTCATCCACGCCGCCGCCGCACAGTTCGCCGGCCACGAAACGCGAGACCGCGAGAAACAACCGCGGACGGCTGTACTTCCAGCGCGACAGCACTCCGTCCCGCACCGGAAACGCCACGCGGCGCGACACCACCAGCGGCGCGCGGCCGGCAATCGCGGCCAGCGTGTGGGAGCGCGCATCGTGCGCATGGATCAGATCGAAGCCGCCCGAGGCGGCCGCCACGCGCAGCATGCTGAGCGCGCCGCAGGGCAACCCTTCGCGGCGCGCTTCTTCCGCCAGCGGTCCGCCCGCGCGCGCCAGCAGCACGGAGTCGTGGCCCGCGGCCAGCAGTCCGCGATGCAGCGCCAGTACCTGCCACTGCCCGCCGCGCATCTGGCGGCCGCTATCGAGGTGCAGGATTCGCATCGTTGCCCTCGTTCACCGTGCCCTCGCTCACCGTGCTCTCGCGCCAATCGCCCTCGCGCGCCTTCGAGTATTTTCGGAACGTATAAATCGCCGCCATCCGCGCGATCGTCAGCCCTGCCGCGCCGTCCAGAAATCCCCGCTGCAGCACATACGATTTCACAAACGTCCACGCCGGACTCAGCACCAGCTGCAGCGCGCCCACGCTGCGTCCCCGCGCGCGCAGTTCCCGCGCCGCCAGCGTTGTGTAACGGTCCAGCGTGCGGTAGTGTTCCGCCAGCGAATCGCACGTGTAATGCAGCAGATCGCCGTGCAATTGGGCCACCGCTCCCTCCACGCGCACGCTTTCGTGCACATAGTCACCCGTCCAGCGCGCCCGGTCCTTCCGGTAAAGCCGCACCTTGCGATCCGGATACCAGCCGCTGTGGCGGATCCACTTCCCCAGATACCGCGCCAGCCGCGGAAACGCATACCCGTCGGCAGCCGGCCCTTCGCCTTTCAGACGAAGGATCTCCGCCGCCAGTTCCGGGCCGACTTCCTCATCGGCATCGATCGACAATATCCACGTATACGCCGCCTGCTCCGCCGCGAAGTTCTTCTGCGCCGCATAACCGCGCCACCGCTCTTCGATCACGCGCGCTCCGAGCGCCGCGGCAATCTCCCGCGTGCGGTCCCGCGACCCGCTGTCCACCACCACGACCTCATCGGCAAACGGCACACTGCGGAGCGCCCGCGCGATATTTCGCTCCTCGTTGAGAGTCACGATGGTGACGCTGAGCTGCATTTCAGTCGACAATCGGCGCCAGCGAGAAACAAAGCAGGAACATCGCCAGCGCGACCCAGCCCAGCTGCACTCGCCCGGTACCGATCTCCGTATCGTCATGCAGCGGCGGATGCCGGCGCGCCAGGAAGAACAGCAGCACGGCCCAGAACCACCAGCCGCTCCAGAATCTGCCCATGGGAATCAGCGCCACGAGGAAGATGTAAGTGACCCACTTGTGCGCCCGCCCCAGCAGCGCGTAAATAATGTGCCCGCCATCCAGTTGGCCCACCGGCAGCAGATTGAGCGACGTGGCGAACATCCCGACCCACGCCGCGCGCGCCACCGGATGCAGATAAATATCCGCGGCCGGCACGCCCGTGAAGATCGCCTTCTGCAGCAGCCACAGCAGCGCCGGCGTTCCCAGCTGCACCGCTCCCTCGTGATTGATCCCCGGGATGATCTTGGAAAATGCCAGCCCCACGCCGAGCGCCGGGACCAGGAAAACGAAGCCCGCCAGCGGCCCCGCAACGCCCACGTCGAACAAAATCCGCTTGCTGTAAATTGCGGAGCGAATCCGGATGAACGCGCCCAGCGTACCGGTGAACGGCGTGGGCGCGGGCAGAAAGAACGGCAGCGTGGCATCCACGCCGTAGTAGACGCACGCCAGGTAATGGCCCAGTTCATGCGCCATCAGAATGGTCAGCAGCGTGAGGGAAAACGGCAGGCCGCCCCACAGCAGTTGCGGATGCTCCAGCCCGAACGTGAAGATGTTCACGTCGCGATCGAAATCGAAAAACGGCAGGTTGTGCCCGAAGTTGTACTGCATGCGCGCGCCCACCAGAGTGGTGGTGCACAGCGTCAGCAGGAAGCACAGTACGTTGACCCACGCCCGCCGGGGCTGCGGCCCGGTAACGCGCGGCGGCGCGGTTTCAAAGCGCTGCGGATACGCGGACGGGTCTCCGGGTGGTGTTGCGCGTGCGCTCTCGATGAGGTCTTCCGGAAACACGGCTGTAGGGAACTCAGTTGGAATGACGCGGGCACCCTGCCGCCGGGTCCACCGTTATTGCAGCGTCTGCAGTTCCTTGCCCGGCTTGAACCGCACGGCCTTGCCCGGCGGAATGGACACTTCCGCACCCGTACGCGGATTTCGGCCAATGCCGGTCTTGCGCGGTTTCACCGTGAAGACGCCGAAGCCGCGCAGTTCGATGCGGTCACCGTGCTCGAGCGCGCGCTTCATCTTTTCGAACACCGTTTCCACGGCCATTTCGGCCTTGGTCTTGGTGATGCCGGTCTTGTTCACCACTTCGTTAATGATGTCGAGCTTGATCACACGGCCTCCCCGGCCTCGTCACGAACCGATTCTTCACCGATCCCGCGGCAATGAATGATAAACCGATGATAGAATTAGGTTTATTCCAATGTCAAGCAAGGCGGACCAGACCGCTTCGCTGCAGCCCGTCGATTCCGCACTCTACCGGCGTGCCTGCGCTCAGTTTGCTACCGGAATCACCGTCGTCACGGTGACCGACCAGGGCGGAATTCCGCACGGCCTCACCGTGAATTCCTTCGCCTCCGTGTCGCTCAATCCGCCGCTGGTACTGGTCAGCATCGACCTGCGCAACGCCAAGCTCGGCCATTTCCTCGCCGGCAGCCACTTCGGCATCAACATCCTCGCCGACGACCAGGAAGACCTTTCCCGCCGCTTCTCGCAGCCGCTCGAAAATCGCTTCGAGGGCGTCGCCTGGCACCACGGCCCCGCCGGCACGCCGCTGCTCGATGGCGTCCTCGCGCGCCTCGAATGCGCCGTCGTGAAATCGTTCGAAGCCGGCGACCACATCGTTCTGCTCGGCGAAACCAAACACGGGGCCTTCCGTGAAGGCAAGCCGCTGCTCTACTTCAACAGCCGCTATCAAAATCTCGCCTGAACGCCGGGCGCCCTTTGTTTGGTACACCGGAGCCAGGTACACCGGAGCCAGGTACACCGGAGCTCAATACACCGGAGCTCAGTACACCGGAGCTCAACACACCGGAGCTCAATACACCGGAGCTCAATACACAGGCACTCGTTACACTCTGTGTATCCATGAGCGCCGATCTGCCCTTCCTTTGCGCAAGGTGTCGCAACGTCATGCCGGGACTCTCCTGCGGGTGCGGCTTCACCGTCCCGGCTTCGGGCGGCATCCTCGACTTCATTTCGAACGATCCCGCCTGCAACGCGCTGCAGGAAGAGATCGAAACCTGGGATGAAGATGTATCGGCCTACGAAACCTCAAAGCTGAGAGAGCAGATCGTGGACGTGGCCGGCTACTTCCGCGGCCTCGGCGAACACCGCTCGGCCGCCCGCATGCTCCCGGCCATGGGGCAACTGGATCTCCGGGGCAAGCGATGCCTCGAGGTCGGCGGCGTCGGGCACTGCCTCGCCATGATGCTGAAGTCGGGCTGCACGGATCTCTACCATCTGGAAGTCAGCGCCGAAAGCCAGCGGCTCGCCATGCGCAACCTCGCGGCACTGCCCGAAACGAGCGGCGCGGCGATTCGTTACCTGCAGGCGCCGGCGGAAAAAATTCCTCTCCCCGATGCCAGCGTCGACTTTCTGATGGCGCTCGGAACCTATCACCACACCGATCGAAGGCTCTCGGTGCCGGAGATCCACCGGGTCCTGAAGCCCGGCGGCTTTTTCTATTTCCACGAAGGCTATATCGGAACCGCGCTCCTGCCTTTCAAATGGCTGACCCGCGCCGCACGCAAACCGTTCGGATTCCATCCGGGCAACGATAATCCGCTGGGCCGCGCCGATCTCGCCATTCTCAACCGGCACTTTCCGGTCCACCGGTTTGAGATCCGCAATGTGCTCGATATCGCCGCCTTCGCGGTTCGCTACGTCAGTCCCGCTCTGGGCCGCAGGATGTATCGGGCGGAGATGAATCTGCCGGGCGTCACCGCCGTGGGCATCGACTTCCTGAAAGGCACCGTGCACTACTCAGGACAGCGAACCGCCTGAGGCGGCCATCTCTTCACTCGCCCGCCGTCAAAACAAACCACCAGCCCGCCGTCAAAACAAAACGGCGGACCCGAAGGCCCGCCGCTTCTCTTGCTCACACTGACTGGTTAACGGCTCAGAACGAATAGAGCAGGATCCCCGGCGACGGCGCCAGTTCCACCGGCTCGCCTTCGCCCACTTCACCGGCTGCAACCGCCACCGGTTCGGCGACATGCGCCTGCCGGTAGTAGATGCCGGACTCGCTCAGGTAAATGTCGAGCTCGGAAGGCCGCGGCAGGTGGCCCTGAATCAGCGCCTCCGACAGCGGGTCTTCGATGTACTTCTGCAGCGCCCGGCGCAGCGGCCGCGCCCCGTAGCTGCGGTCCGCGCAGGTCTTTTCGAGGATGTACTTGGCCGCGTCGTCGCCCAGCCGGATCTTGATCTGCTTGGCTTCGAGGTTCTTGTTGATCCCGCCCACCAGCAACTGCATGATCCGGATCAGATCGTCGTCGTTGAGCGACTGGAACAGAATCACATCGTCCAGCCGGTTCAGGAACTCCGGATTGAACGCGCGCTTCACTTCGCCGCGCACCTGATCTTCCACCTTCGACTGCTGCCCTTCAAGCTGCGGAGCCTGGAACCCGAGGTTGCCCTTCTTTTCGAGGAAGCGCGCGCCGAGGTTCGACGTCATGATGATGATCGTGTTCTTGAAATCGATCTGGTTGCCCAGCCCGTCGGTCAGCTGACCGTCTTCGAACACCTGCAGCAGGATGTTGAAAATGTCCGGATGCGCCTTCTCGATTTCGTCGAGCAGAATGATCGAATACGGCGACCGCTTCACGCGTTCGGTCAGCTGCCCGCCTTCTTCGTAGCCCACATAGCCGGGAGGCGAACCGATGAGCTTGGAGACCGAATGCTTCTCCATGAACTCGGACATATCGAAGCGAATGAGGCTCTTCTCGCTGCCGAAAAGGAAGCTCGCCAGCGCCCGCGCCACTTCGGTCTTACCCACGCCCGTCGGCCCGAGGAACAGGAACGAACCGGCCGGCCGCGCCGACGCCTTCAGGCCCGCGCGCGAACGGCGGATGGCCCGCGCCAGCGCCGAAATTGCTTTGTCCTGGCTGACGATCCGGCGGTGCAGCTCGTCTTCAATGCGCAGCAGCTTCTGGATCTCTTCTTCCTTGATGGAAGTCATGGGAACGCCGGTCCAGCGCGCCACCACGTCTTCAATGTCTTCCTTCGTCACCACGCCGGTCGACGTATCGTCAAGGTTGTACTTTTCCCGCAGCAGGCGCATGTTCTCGCGCTCTTTGCGCTCTTCATCGGAGTAGAAACGCGCCTTTTCGAACTCATGGTTCGCGATGGCGTTCTCCATCCGGTGCACGATGAACTTGATGCGCTTCTGAATGTCGGCCAGATCGGCCGGCAGCGTCGTCTGCCGCAGCTTCACGCGCGCGCCCGCTTCGTCGATCAGATCGATGGCCTTATCCGGCAAAAAGCGATCCGGGATGTAACGGTTCGAGGTGAACACCGAAGCCTCGATCGCCTCGTCCGTGTAGCCCACCGCATGGAACTTCTCGTAGCGGTCCTTGATGCCGTACATGATCTTGACGGCATCTTCTTCGCTCGGCGGCGGCACCTTCACGGCCTGGAAACGGCGTTCGAGCGAACGGTCCTTTTCAATCGACTTGCGGAACTCGGCCGGCGTCGTCGCCCCGATGCACTGAATCTCGCCCCGCGAAAGCGCCGGCTTCAGAATGTTGGCGGCGTCGAGCGAGCCTTCCGCCGAACCCGCGCCCACCAGCGTGTGCAGCTCATCGATGAAGATGATGGCGTTCTGATTCTCCATCAGCTCCTTCATGATGGTCTTCAGCCGCTCTTCGAACTGGCCGCGGTATTTGGTTCCGGCCACGATCAGCGAAAGATCGAGCGCCAGAATGCGCTTGTCCGCCAGGAAGCTCGGCACGTCGCCCTCGGCAATCTTCTGCGCGAGGCCTTCCACGATCGCCGTCTTGCCCACGCCCGGTTCGCCGATCAGCACCGGATTGTTCTTCGTCCGGCGGCACAGAATCTGGATGACGCGCTCCAGCTCATAATCGCGCCCGATCAGCGGATCGAGCGAGCTGTCCATCGCCGCCTGCGTGAGATCCCGCGAGAACTCCGCCAGCAGCGAACTTTCCTTGGGCCGGTTGGCGGCCACCTTTTCCGACTGCGAGCGCTGCAGCTCTTCCCGGATCGTGGAAAGCCGCAGGCCGCGCTCATGCAGAATCTCCGCCGCAAAGCACTTCTCTTCACGCAGCAACCCGAGCAGCAGATGCTCGGTGCCGATGTGCTTGTGGCTCAGCCGCTCGGCCTCTTCCGCCCCGTAGGCCAGCACGCGCTTGCACTCGTGGCTCAGCGGCAGGTCGACCGAAGTCGAAACCTTCTCGCGCACCGTGGTGTGCCCTTCAATCTGCTTGCGGATGGAGTCCACCGCCGCGTGAGACCGCAGAAACCGGTTCGCCAGTTGCTTATCTTCGCGCAGCAGCCCCAGCAGCAAATGCTCCGTCTCGATGTACGGGCTGCCGAACTGGCTGGCCTCGTACCGGGCAAAGAAGATGACGCGCCTCGCTTTTTCCGTGTATCGCTCGAACATTTGCTCCGGGTTCTCCCATAATCCGCCCCGGCCTCTTTTACCGGTCGGACTTATACCTTAAAGATACTCTCTGGCCTGTTTCCGTTGCAAAACCTCTTTTTTTATTTGCCCCATCAGACCGGATGCAGTGCGCCCGCCTCCAGCCGCAGCACGCGGTCGCAGCGCCTCGCAAAATGCAGATTGTGCGTCACCAGAATCGAGGTCAGCCCCCGGCGCCGCCGCAAATCGTCGAAAAGGTCGAAAATCCGCTCGCCGGTGCGCTCGTCCAGATTCCCGGTCGGCTCATCGGCCAGCAGGAGCGACGGATTCCCCGCCAGCGCCCGCGCAATGGCAACCCGCTGCTGTTCGCCGCCGGAAAGCTCGCCCGCCCGGTTCGACGCCCTTTGCCCCAGCCCCACTTCGTCGAGGCACGCCCGCGCATCGGCCGCCGCCCGCGCCCGCGGCACCCCGCGGATCAGCAGCGGCATCCGGACGTTTTCAAAGGCCGTAAATTCCGGCAGCAGATGATGCTGTTGCCAGACGTAGCCAATCTCACGATTGCGGAATACGGACATATCCGCTTCACCGAACCGGCAAACATCGCGGCTCTGGCAGGCGCCGCTGGTGTAGAAGATCGATCCGCCGGTCGGCCGGTCCAGCCCGCCGATCAGGTGCAGCAGCGTGCTCTTCCCCGCCCCGCTCTCGCCGATAATCGCCACCTGCTCGCCCGGCGACACCTCAAGCTCGAGGCCACGAAAAACCACCAGTTCCCCGTCGCCCGACGGGTAAACCTTTTCGAGCCCTTCGATCCGCACCAGAGGTTGTGAAGCCAAGCGCCATTTTAACGCCATGCAGTTTCATATCGGCGCAAAAAACAAAACCGCGCAGTGAAAATTATCCACTGCGCGGCACTATTAGAAAGCCTGCCCCTTTGGCAGGGGGAGTTGGTTCCGCTATCTTTGGTTCCGCTATCTTTGGTTCCGCTATCTGCGGAAGCCGCCGCGTCCTCCGAACCCGCGGTAGTAGCCGAAACGCGGCCCCACGTAGAAACCAACGCTCGGTCCGAATCCGTAGTACGGCGAGGGGTAGCCATAGTAGCCCGGTCCGTAGCCCGGTGCGTAGCCGGGAGGCGGCGCGGGATACGCGATACGCGACTGCGGCGCCACGCCGGCACTCTGGTAATCCGGCGCCTCCACGTAACGGAAGGCCATGGGAGCCCGCTCGGTCGAGATCGCCACCGGCGCTTCGATGCGGAACGTCAGCATAGTTTCGGGAGCAACAATAGTCGGCTGGCCGCGCGTCAGCAGCACGCCGATCAGGCCCGCCGCCGCACCGGCGCCCGCGCCGATTCCGGCGCCAACACCGCCGCCCGCCACCGCTCCCGCGACCGCGCCCAGCGCCACGTTCCACCGACGGCATTGACATCCCGGCCCACCGAAGTGGGGCCGTTCCGCGTGGCCACCTGCGACTGAATGCCGATCTGCTGCCCGTCCACCAGCGTCAGTTCGGTCAACTGAAGCCCAAGGTGCGAAACACCTTTCGCCATGCCGGCTTTGGTCGCCTCCGTCACGCGGCCCGAAACATTCTGCCCGCGCTGCGCGATGACGACGCCATCGACCACCACCGGATCAGCCAGCGTCGCAAAGAAGGCGTCGCCCTGCTGATTGCGATCCGAAGACAGCCACTGATTCACCCGCACCGTCACGAACGTGCCCTGCGGCAACGTCAGGTGAGCCGGCACGGGTGGAAAATCGACCGGCGGCTGCCCGTAAGGCTGCTGCTGGCCCTGCGCGAATGCCGGCGGCTGGCCCTGCTGGTTTGGAGCCTGCTGGTTTGGAGCCTGCTGATATGGAGCCTGCTGGCCCTGCGGATACGGCGGCGGCGGATAGGGCGAAGGCGGATACTGACCCTGCGGGGGTGCGGCCTGCGCCTCCGGGCCGTTCGGGAATGTGGCAAACGCCGGGCCACCAGTGCCGTCGGGCACCTGCTGCTCAGTCTGCGTTTGCGCCAGCGCCATTCCGGCAAAGGCGACCAGACCGATGGCGAAACTGCCCGCTGTGAAAGCGGCTTTCGATTGGAGAGAATGAAGGGTTTTCATAAGGTTTGCTTCTTTCACTTGCCTGACCTGTTGCAGTCGGCGTGCCAAAGTTTCCACACGATAATCCGTTGAAAACAGGCACCGACAAAAAGATGTAACCTGCTGTGAGCCACCAGAGCTGGTGGTTTTCGGCCAGTCGCGACGCCAGCGGGCCCGCCAGGGCACCGCGAGTGCGAACAGTTTCGCCACCCGCTGATTTATGCACAACAAATGCACCGGCGGTTCCGCCAGCCGATTGAAAATAAAGCTCCGAAAAGCTGAGGAAAAGTGCCGATCCGGCGCATTTTTCCGTTTGACTCCGCCGCGTTTCAGGCGCATGATCGACTCAGTTCCAGGGTTCACGGAACGATAGCCGAGCGGGACGAAGCGAGTCTGTAGCGTCGATCCGGAGCGCGGGCCGAAAGGCCTCTATCGCAAGATAAACGCGCCGGGGAGTGAGGGACGATCGGTTGAATCGTAAGGCGGGCTTTCGGTGAGGACGCTGGCTGAACGCTTTGATCCGGAAGGTTGTGTCGCCGTAAGGCCGGCACGGACCTGAAGGGGAGTGGAGGCCAGGGAGAATCGCCGGAGTGCCGAAGGACGGAGCAGGAAACAGGTTCTGAGCAAAGATCTCGCCCCGGTCGCGGCCTCGAAACCGGACGGAGCGGAGGAGTTCAGGATCCGAGCGCCTGAAACGGAATTCGGTGTGAAGACGAAGGCGCAGGTCAGGAACTGTGACCTCGTAATGGTGGCGAAAGCGTCGTTACGGGCGAGCGAAAGACCGCTCCGAGTTTTCGGCTCCAGGCCGGCGTGAAAACGCTGGTTTGCGGATCGGGCGCCGGCATGCAGGCGGATCGATCAATCGTGCCGTGAACCCTGGACGTTTTTTGTTCGCGCTTGCTTTGAGCTGAAGCTGCTTTGAGCTGAAGCGGCTCTGAGCTGAATCTGTGTTGCGCGTAAGCTGCTTTGCGTTTACGCTTGCGGCTCGACCGGTTTTTCCGCGCCAGCCTGACTGCCGACGGCTTCCATCTGGCGAGACGCCGTCTCCCCATGAGCTGCTCCGGCTCTGGCCGCCTCTGCCCGGACCGGCTCGGTCAGAACAGAATCACCCTCGTTCCGCTCATCGGTCTGCTGCTCCCTCGATTTCTGCGCCGTCGATTTCTGCGCCGTCGGTTTCTGCTCCGCCGGTTTCTGCTCCGCCGCTGCCTTTCCGCGATTCAGATCGGCTTTGAGCGACTGCGCCAGTTCTCTCAACCGGGCGTAGTCCATATCCGTATCTTCGTCCTGCTCGTCGCGGGGTGCGCCGCGGCGCTCACTCCCGTCCCAGCGTTGTCCCGACTTCGAACCCGGGCGCGCCTTCACGTAAGCAGCTTCCTGCCTGCGGAGATCGGCCGGCGTTTCGGCCGGCTCCGGCAGACCCGGCAGCGACATTTTCTTCCAGCGGCTGAAGCTGAAAATCTCCCGGCGTTTGCGGAAACTGGCGAAGTTGATCCGGCAGTATTCACAGCGCCAGCGCTTGGCGCCGAACGCAAGCTTCACGGCTGTCCAGAATGGCGGCTCATACGTCTTGCCGCTCCAGGCATTTAAATCCTGCCGCAGACAGATCGGGCAGCGTGAATAAACCAGATCGGACCACTCCAGCGTTCGGGCAATAAACCGATGCTTGCAATCGAGGCAGCGCAGCGGCGACATGAACCGCATCGCGCCCAGCTTCTCCGACAGGTCGCGCGGACGCGCCGGACGCAGATAGCGGCTCCCGCAATTCGGACAAGCGGTCATGCGCGTACCACCTCCGGCCGCCGGACGCGGCTCGCAATATCTTCAGCCACAAATTCACGGAAAGCCGCCGTCAGTCTTTCGGCGACATCTCCGCGCCGCCGCAGCACACCCGGGGCCGCGCCGCTGCCCGGCTCGCGGGAAATCTCCCGCACCGCCAGCAGATCCCGCGTCGTCGACGTGATAAAGACCTGATCGGCCTCAAACAGCTCATCCACGCTCAGCCCGCGTTCCATCACACTGATTCCGGGCACCTCGATTTCCGTCAGAAGTACCTCGCGCGTCACGCCGGGCAGGCAGCCATCGGAAAGCGGCGGCGTATAAACGTTGCCGCCAAAAACAGCAAAAATATTGGCCGACGTGCATTCGGCCACCCGGCCGTGCTCGTTCAGCAGAATCACTTCGTCGAAGCCCTGTTCGTGCGCGCGTTCGTACCAGCGCAGATTCTGGCCCCACGAAAGAATCTTGGCCCCGGCGAATTCGCACGCCGCAAAACGCGCATTGGGCTGGACGCCCAGGTGAACGCCGCTGCCCCAGTTATTCGTGTCCGTGGTGAGCGCAATCACATCGATGGCGCTGCCGCTCGGCGCCGGACCCTGCCACACGCCCCCGGTATTCCGCACCACGACTAATCGCAACGTGCAGTCGGGACGGCCATTGGCCTCCACCAGGCGCCGCAGATCGGCTTCAAGAGCATCGGGATCTGCCGGCATCGGCACGTTCAGCAGCCGGGCATCGCGCGTCATGCGCGCCCAGTGGCGCTCCCAGGCGAACAGGCAGCCGCTCGCCACACGCAGCGTGGTGAAGACGCCCCACCCGGCCAGCAGGCCGAGTTGTCCCGCCGTGAGCGCGGGGCTGGAGGCCTCGCGAATCACTCCGTTATGCAGAATCTGACGATGAATCGCCATCTGTCCGTATTATTTCATCATCGCGTCCCGTTTGGAACGGAATTCGCTGTCCACGTTCCAGTCCGGAAACGGTTCGCCGTCCGCCAGACGGTATCCGATATCGAAAAACGCGCCCAGATCTTCCACCGCGCCGCTGAGATCCCAGTCCGGTTTCACCTGGTCGGTGGGCTTGTGATAATCGCGCGAAACATAAGCAGAGCGCACTTTTTCGCTATAGTCGGCCGGTTTGCCGACAAAGTTCACGCCGGGTTTCGGGTCGAAGGAAGGCACGCCTTGTTTGGCGAATTCGAAGTGATCGGAACGATAGTAATAGCCCTTTTCGGGCTCCGGATCAGCGGTTATGGTACGGTCGTGAAATTTGAGTACCCGATCCGCCAGATCGTCCAGATTGGAGTACCCGTACCCGATAATCGTGACGTCCTTCGTCTTTCCCCAGACGTTCAGGCCATCCATATTGATGTCGGCGAGCGTCCGTTTCAACGGATACAGAGGATGTTCGGCGTAATACTGCGCACCCAGCAGCCCCTGCTCCTCGGCGGTGGTCGCGAGGAACAGAACCGAGCGTTTCGGCGCCGGCGAAAGCCTGGCAAACACACGCGCGATCTCCAGTAATCCGGCCACGCCCGAAGCATTGTCCACGGCGCCGTTGAATACCCGATGGCCGGGCAGGTCCGTGTCCTTACCGAGATGGTCCCAGTGCGCGGTATAGACCATCCACTGATCCCGCATGGAGTCTTCGCCGCCTTCGACCCGCGCCACCACGTTGCGCGATTCGATTTTGCGCAGGGTGTTGGAAATCGTAAAGCTGGCGGTAACGCCTTCGAGCGCCACCGGCTGGAAATCCCGCGCCACTGCCGCGCGCTTGAGCTGCGCCAGGTCCTGCCCCGCCAGCTTCAAAAGCTCCGCGGCCTTGTCCTGCGAAATCCACGCTTCGACGGGCACGCGCGATTCATTGTTGTCGGCGCGCTGCAGGCTGAAATGCTCGCTGGCGGCGCTGCCGGTGAGCACCTCGAACGGGTACCCGGCCGGACCGGTCTCGTGAATGATAATCGCGGCCGCGGCGCCCTTCTGCGAGGCGATTTCATACTTATATGTCCAGCGGCCGTAGTAGGTCATCGCCTTGCCCTTGAAGTATTTCGGATCCAGCTCCCGGGGATTGGCCGGATCGGGAACGGCAGGATCGTTGATCAGCATCAGGATCGTCTTGCCCTTCACGTCGACGCCTTTGTAGTCGTCCCAGCCGTATTCGGGAGCCACCACGCCGTAACCCACAAAGACGACGTCGCTCTTCTTCACTTCCACCGTTGGCGCAAAATGGCTGGAGAGCGCGATGTAATCCTTCTTATCCGTCAGCGCCAGCTTCTGCCCCCTGACCGCGATTTCGGCGGTGTTGGTGGACGTGATACCGGCCAGCGGCACTTTCTGAAAGTAAGTTCCGTCCGGATTCCCCGGCTTGAGGCCCATCTGGCGGAACTGCTGTTCGAGCCAGGCAACGGTTTTCGCCTCGCCGGCGGTGCCCGGCTTGCGGCCTTCGAAGTCGTCCGAGGCCAGGACTTTGATCTCGCTCAGCAGGGATTCGGCTGTGATGCCGTTCCGGGCTTTCCATGCCGAAATACGCGAGCAGGACACCAGCAGCAGCAGCGCGAAGGCAGTCAGGGCCCTCCCCGCCCAAGTCATCCGATGATTATTTTTCATTAGCCTTTACTTCCAGATTAGTCTGAACCAGTCTGAATTTCACTCCGCCATATTACAATTCAAACAGCGGGAGTTTTTAAACATGCCGACGCTCGACATTCCCATTTCCATACCGACACCCAGTTCCGTGAACGTCGATCTCGACCCCGCGAAACTGGGCTTTGGGACAACCTTTTCGCCCAACTGGTTCCAGTGCGAATACCGCAACGGAGCCTGGGGCCACGCGCGCGTGGAGGCCCTGCAGAACCTTGCGATGCATCCGGCCGCGATTGTGCTGCACTACGGCCAGTCGATCTTCGAAGGCCTGAAGGCGTACCGCTGGGCCGATGGCCGCATCGCGCTGTTCCGCCCGCGCGAAAATGCGCGCCGCTTTGCGCGCTCCGCGGTGCGGATGGCGATGCCGCCGGTGGACGAAGAATTCTTCCTCGAAGCGGTGCGGTCGCTGGTTCGCACCGATGCCGCCTGGGTTCCGAAAGAGCCGGGCACGCTTTATCTGCGGCCCACCATGATGGGCACCGAGCCCTGCATCGGCGTGCGCGCCTCGCACGAAGTGCTGTTCTTCATCCTCGCGCTGCCCTGCGGCGCCTACTTCAAAGAAGCCGGCCCGAGCGGCGCCGGCACGGTGACCGTGTACGTGGCCGAATCGACCACGCGCGCCGCGCATGGCGGCACCGGTGACGTGAAGGCTTCGGCGAACTACGCCATCAGCCTGCGGACCATCGAAGAAGGCAAGAAGAAGGGCTGCTCGCAGGTGCTGTTCCTCGATTCCGGCGGCCGCCGGCAGGTGGAAGAACTGGGCGGCATGAACGTCTTCTTCGTGGAAGACGGCGCGCTGCACACGCCGCCGCTGCACGATACCATTCTGCCCGGCATCACGCGCGATTCGGTGATTCAGGTGGCGCGCGATCTTGGCATCAAGGTCATCGACACGCCGATCAACATCGACGATGCCGCCGACCGGATGGAATCGGGCCACATCACGGAGATGATCGCCTGCGGCACGGCGGCCGTGGTCAGCGGCATCAAGGAACTCGTCTTCGAGTCGGGCCGCCACATCCACATTGGCGACGGCGCGGCGGGGCCGATCACGCGCCAGTTGAATGCCGAACTGCAGGGCATTCAGTTCGGGCGCATTCCGGACCGGCACGGCTGGACCGAGATCGTCGCGTAACGCGGCGGTTCCGCTCCATTTCAAAAACAAAATGCCGCACCGGCAAGTAACCGCCGGCGCGGCATTTTTTGTTGCGGCAGGTGCGACAGCCGGATGTCGGCTGATTTGCCGGACACACTGACCCCGGACCCGCGGCAACCGGCACCTCGGGACCAGAGCCATGGGCCGCATGGCGAGCGTTACAGAACCTCTTCGAGGCGGCGGCGCAACTCGGCAACTTCGCTGCGCAGCGTCGCCACTTCGGCTTCGAGCGCGGCCATGCGTTCGGACATCGGCGAGGCAGCGCCCGCAGCCGCCGCAGCCGGCGCGGTGAATTCCACCACACCGCCGAGCGTGGTCGCGTAGCGGGACTCCTTCGTGCCGGGCGCGTGTGGCAGTTTCTGCACAAGCGGGCCAGCTTCGCGATCGATCAGCTTTTGCAGCACCGTTTCGGTTTCATCGAGATCGGCAAAGGCGTAGACGCGTTCGGTGCGGCCCTTGATTTCACCGACCGTCTGCGGCCCGCGCAGCATCAGCACGCAAAGGATGGCCGTTTCGCGGCGGCCCATATTGAGCTTCTCGGTAAAGCGCTGCGCATACTTGGCGACGCGGCTGCCCGAGAGGATCGACGCGGCGAATCCGCGCGGCTTCAGAGCTTCGATGCCGCTTAGTACGTCGTCTTCGGTGTACTCGCTGACGGGCCAGCGGTTGGTTTTCTGATTGCACGCCGCGACGAGGCTGTTGAGCGACATCGGGTAATACTCGGGCGTGGTGTTTTCCTTTTCGATCAGCGCGCCGAGAACGCGCAGTTCGACGGGGCTAAGCGGGTCCATCGCTTTCCTCGCTGGCTGATTCCGCCGGGCCCGATTCGGCGAGACCTGATTCCGCGGGATCTGCCTCAATATGAGCGGCCGGGCTGACCCGCGCCGTCGCGGCGGCCGTTGCGGCTTTGGCGGCTTCGGCCCAGACGCGTTCGGCCATGGCGAACTTTAGCTGTTCGAGGCCGAGGCCGGTGGCGCTCGAGATGGCAAAGAACGGCATGTGGTGTTCTTTGGCGATGGCGCGCAGCGTTTCGACGCGCGCGTCATCGGGCGCCGTGTCCATCTTGCTGGCGACGAGGAACATGGGCTTCTTCGCCAGGCCTTCGTCGAAGCTCTGGAGTTCGGTCATGAGCGTGGCGAAATCGTGCTCCGGCTCGCGGCCGGTTTCCGACATATCGACCATATGCACGAGCACGCGCGTGCGCTCCACGTGGCGGAGGAACTGGATGCCGAGGCCGCGGCCTTCATGCGCGCCTTCGATGATGCCGGGAATATCGGCGACGACGAAGCTGCGCATATCGGGCATCTGCACGACGCCGAGGTTGGGTTCGAGCGTGGTGAACGGGTAGTCGGCGATCTTGGGCCGCGCGGCCGAGATGCGCGAGATCAGGGTGGACTTGCCGGCGTTGGGATAACCGACGAGGCCGACGTCGGCGAGCAGCTTGAGCTTGAGCTGCACTTTGCGGAACTCGCCGGGCTTGCCGGGTTCGTGTTCGGTGGGCGCCTGATGGGTGGAGGAGGTGAAGCGCGCGTTGCCGCGTCCGCCGCGTCCGCCTTTGGCGGCAATCCAGGTCTGGCCGTCTGCGGTGAAATCGAACAGCGTCTCGCCGGTCTCTTCATCGATGACGGTGGTTCCGACGGGAACCTGCACGGTGATGCTTTCGCCGTCATGACCCTTGCGGTTGCTGCCTTCGCCGTGGCGGCCGCGCTGCGCCGTGTACTCCGGGTTGAAGCGGAAATGGATGAGCGTGTTGCGGTGGATGGTGGCGACCATGACGATGTCGCCGCCTCTGCCGCCGTCGCCGCCCGAGGGGCCGCCGCGCGGAACAAATTTTTCGCGCCGGAAGGCGAGACAGCCGTTGCCGCCGTCGCCGGCCTGCATAGTGATTCTTACTTCGTCGACAAGCATGAAAAAGCCGCTGGTGAGAAGACCCAACCAGCGGCTAAACTCCTTCTATAGTTGCCCGCGCGCCGCAATGGCGGAGCGGACGATCGGTTGCGGTTACTGAGCGGCTTCGACAGCTTCCAGTTCGACCGGTTTAATGCTGACCCACTTGCCCATCTGGCCGCGGTCGCGGAATTCCACGATGCCGGTGACCTTGGCGAACAGGGTGTCGTCCTTGCCCCAGCCGACGTTGGTGCCGGGTTTGATTTTGGTGCCGCGCTGGCGAACGATGATGGAGCCGCCGGAAATGAGCTGGCCGCCGAACGCTTTCACGCCGAGCCGCTGGGCGTTGGAGTCGCGCCCGTTTTTGGAACTGCCTAAACCTTTTTTATGTGCCATGACAAATCTCTCTGCGACGGTTGCGGCTTACGCCACGATGTCGCGGATGCGAACCTCCGTGAAATCCTGCCGGTGGCCGTAGGTGCGCTTGTACTGCTTCTTGCGCTTGAACTTGAAGACCAGGATCTTCTCGTCACGGTCGTGGGCGGAGATGGTGGCGTTGACGCGGGCGGCCTGAGCCTTTTCGCCGGTCAGCAGATCGCCGCCATCGGGGAAAACCGCAAGAACTTTGCCGAGCGCCACTTCAGCGCCGACTTCACCGGCCAGTTTGGGGACGCGGACCACATCGCCGGGAGCGACGCGGAACTGCTTTCCGCCGGTTTCAACTATCGCATGCATGGGAAAAGAACCTCTTTAGAATTCGGTAAATCGGGACAACTGCTTCGGGCGAGAACCAGAAAAACGAGGGCAACGCACACTACGCCGTCCGGGGCCAATCGCCAAAACTCCGATTTTAATACAAACCGGTGTCTCAGAGCAACCAGCGACTGCGACACGAGCACTCTGCCGGCCGAAACGGCAGCGCCGCAACGGCAGAATCTGAAAAAACGAACCCACCGCGATTGCGGAATTTGAAAAAACGAACCCACCGCAGAACAGGGAATTTGAAAAAACGAACCCAACTTCCCGGCTCTGAGAAATGTCCCGCGCCTCGACCCAGTATAGCGCGGGCCACCAAACGAAAATGCATAAATCATTCTGTTTCAATGAGAAACCAAGCGTTATTGAAAGATCTCAATGAAACGAAAGCCGTCCGGCGCGGCGCGGAGGCGGCGAGGATCGAGAGGATCGCTCGCGGGGACTCGCTTTTCGCGCGGAGATGATGCGGACCGCGATTCCAGCGCTTTGCCGGCGATCCGGACTGGACGGCGAGACATCTAATTATCGTTGAGGCCGAAGGGAGAGCCGGAATGGAGTCGCAACTTCCACTTTGTCTCGAGGCGGATCACCTCATTCGGTTCCATGTCGGGTGACACCCTCTGCAAAATCGAAAACTTGAAGTTATGGGGCTTTCGCTTGCGAAGCAGGGCGTTTCCTCCATGCCCTGATGACGCATATTCTTGCCATCGGCCGAGCAGGTTGTCTTCCCCATAGGCCGAACCGACGTAGCCCTTTCCGTCGGACTCATCAAAAATGTAATATATGCCTCTTGTCTGAGCTAAGACGTCCCGCCACGACTTGGGAATAATTCCGAGGTCAGTCCAGTTGAGCGTTAGTTCGTCCCAGGAGGGCATTTTGTCTTCCAGCGCACTCTCCTGCAGTATGACGTCAACCGGGATCACATTCTTATTCGCCCGCCGCCACCACTGCCGTTCAGGCGGAGGCCATTTCACAATCAACTTACCCTTCCAGCAAGAGTAGAAATCCGTCAATCCAAGTTCAAACCACAGTACGGAAGGGCGTTCTCCGCCAAAGCCCTTCATGCCAAGTTTCTTCAACTCGATATAGGCTGGAACCCGCCAATATTCGTCAAAAGTCAGGGGCTTCGATGCACCTACCGAGTAAAGTCCGACGAAAAGAGCTTTGCCGGCTTCGTGGCCGATAAAGGAGGCGACATATGAGCAGCCGGCCATAGCCTTTTCGACCTTCTCGCTCTGGGTCTGCTGATAGGCATTGAATACGTCGGGCGCGGCGACAGCAAGCCAGCCCAGTCGCTTGTTCAGCTCAGGTTCAAAAGGTCGGTGCCGGAAAACAAGGACCTGGCGAGGGTCAATCCCTTTCTTGTCTAACAGGTCGTTGAGCTCCACCTGGTCACCTCTCGCCTGAGTTTAGTCCGACTGTCGAAACGTAAGGCGCTGCAGGCTCACGCGGGCGAACTCGCTACTTACTCAACGACCACGCAAGCACGATGGCGCCCACCACGATGCGGTAGATGGCGAACGGCGCAAAGCCGCGCTTCCGCACCCAGCCCATGAACCAGGCGACGACGCCCCAGGCAACGACGAATGACACGACGAAGCCGACGGCGAGCACGATCCAGCCATGCGCATCGATATGTAACGGCGCGACGGGTTCGGCCGATTTCGAGGGGTGCAGCGTCTTCAGCAGGTCGTAGCCGGTGGCGACGGCCATGGTCGGGATCGAGAGCAGGAAGGAAAATTCCAGCGCGGCGGTGCGGGAGAGGCCGGCGATCTGGCCGGCGGCAATGGTCGACATGGAGCGCGACGTGCCGGGGAAGACGGCGGAGAGCACCTGGCAGAGGCCGATCCAGATGGCCTGCGGCATGGTCATGCGTTCGACTTCGTCGACGGCCGAATCGAAGGCCGGAACGTTGCGCGAGCCGAAGATGCGGTCGACGACGAACATGACGACGCCGCCGA
This sequence comes from uncultured Acidobacteriia bacterium, assembly GCA_903828455.1. GTDB lineage: Bacteria > Acidobacteriota > Terriglobia > Bryobacterales > Bryobacteraceae > BOG-234. The sequence continues at coordinate 19,150 of CAIKMJ010000045.1, forward strand.
CGATCAGCGCAATCGAAATCAGCTTCAGGCTTTCCAGATTCTTGCCGATGACTTTGGTCAGAACAAAGGCCGGCGCGGCGGTGCAGAGGAAGGCGATGGCGGTGAGGGCGAGCGGGTGCGTGATGGCGGTCTTGTCGCCGCGCGTGCCGTTGGGGTAGGTGGAAAAGAAGCTCATGATGCGCTGCCAGAAGTAGATGGGCAGGCAGAGGATGGCGCCGAGCTGGATGACGATGGAGAACATCTTCCAGTAGCTGTCGCCGAGATCGACACCGAAAACTGCTTCGCTGATACGAAGGTGCGCGGTGGAGCTGACGGGCAGAAATTCGGTGAGGCCCTCGATGATGCCGAGGAAGACGGAAAGAAGATAGTCGTTCAAGATGGCGGCCTTAGAGGGCATGATAGCGCGGAGAGGGCAATCTTCGATATGCTCGGTTATGGCTAGTGCCAAGATTGTAGTCACGGTCGGTCCGGCAACGGAAAAGCAGGAAACTCTCCAGGCGCTGATACGCGCCGGCGCACGAATCTTCCGTCTGAATGCATCGCACGGCGAATGGGCGCAGCACGCCTCGCGCATTCAGGCAATCCGGCTGGCGGAGGTGCTTACGGGCATCGACGTCGGCATTCTTCTCGATCTGCAGGGGCCGAAGATCCGGCTGGGCAATTTCGCGGGCGGCAAGTGCCGGCTGGAGACCGGCGGCTGTTTCACCATCACCACCGAAGAGTGCATCGGCGACAACAGCCGGGCAACAACCACTTACAAAGACTTTGCGCGCGACGTGAAGCCGGGCGACCGCGTGCTGCTGAACGACGGGGCGGTGGCGCTGCGGGCGCGGACGAACGACGGCACGGCGGTGGAGTTCGACGTGGTGTCGGGCGGCGTGGCGGGCGATCACAAGGGGATCAATCTGCCGGGCGTGCAGGTAAGCGCGCCGTCGCTGACGGAGAAGGATCTGCTCGATCTGCGGGCGGGGCTGGCGGTGGGGGTGGATTTCGTGGCGCTGTCGTTCGTGCGTTCGGCGGACGATGTGATTCATCTGCGCGAGCGGATGGGGGCGCGGCGGGTGCCGATCGTCGCGAAGATCGAGAAGCCCGAGGCGGTGCAGAATATCGACGGGATTCTGGAAGTGGCGAACGGGATCATGGTGGCGCGCGGCGACCTGGGGGTCGAGATGTCGCTCGAAATGGTGCCGCCGATTCAGAAGCGGCTGATCCGGAGGGCGCGGCGGATGAACCGGTTCGTGATTACGGCGACGCAGATGCTGGAGTCGATGATCGAGAATCCGAATCCGACGCGGGCCGAGGTGAGCGATGTGGCGAATGCGATTTACGACGGGTCGGATGCGGTGATGCTGTCGGCGGAGACGTCGGTCGGCAAGTATCCGCTGGCGGCGGTGGAGTACATGACGCGGATTGCGGAGGAGGCCGAGCACGGGTTGCGGCGGCGCGGCTTCGGCGACATTCCGCATACGGGCGCCACCGGGGATTCGGACGTGGTGGCGGACGCGGTTTATCACGCGGCGCGCGAGGCCGGAGTGCAGGCGATTGTGGTCTTCACCGAAACCGGCAACAGCGCGCGGCTGATTTCGCGCTACCGGCCGCCGGTGCGGATACTGGCGATGACGACGTCACGCGACGTGGCGCGGCAACTGACGGTGCAGTTCGGCGTGATTCCGGTGCTGGCGCCGGTGGTGGGGACGACCGACGACATGCTGGCGCAGATCGACACGCTGCTGGTGAAGAACGGATTGCTGCACGCGGGCGACAAGGTAGTCTTCGCGGCCGGGACGCCGGTGGGACGATCCGGTTCGATGAACCTGATGAAGCTGCACCGGGTGACCGCGCCGGGCCGGGCGTGAAGCAGGGCGGGCGTGAAACGGGGCGGGGCGCGATGTGAGGGCGGGGCGTGATTTGAGGGCGGGGCGTGAGATGAGGGCGGCTGCAAAAGAAAACCGCCGGTCTTTCGACCGGCGGTTCACTCGATTTACCTGAATCGGGGTTCGCTTACTTGCCGCCTTCGGGGCCGCCATCGGTGGCAGAACCGGCAAACAGCTTCTTACCGTCCGCAGTCTTGATGGTACGGGCGTTGGCCAGCTTCGAACCGTCCTTCGCCATAAAGCCGTCGACCGAAACGTTGTCGCCGATCTTCATGGAGTTGCGGGTCCAGCCCTGGCGCATCAGGCCATTGGGCGAACCGAGTTCGAATTCCCAGTTTGCGACCTTACCGGACTCGTCCTTCACGTCGATATAGAAACGCGCGTGGGGGTTCATCCATTCCACTTTCGTGACCGTTCCGGTCACGGTAACGGGTTTCGCGGCATCGAATTCCGCAGCGAACGAGTGGTGCGCCAGCACCGGCATCGCGCCGACCAGCATGCCCACACCCGCAACCAAAACTGCCAGCTTCATTTTCATGTGTCAGAAATCTCCTTGTTACGGGTGCTCTCCGCACCCAAGTAAAGTATACATCGAGTCGGCATTGTCAAGAAGAAAAAATTACATCTCGTTACGGGTGGGTGTCAATGGTTCCCGAGCCGCTGTAAACATAGCGTTAAGTGCTGGTTAGTCAATATTAAGCAAACGCCAAAACAGGGCCGGCGGCGGCGCCGGAGCGGGCGAAAACGGGGGATCCGGGCCGCGCGCGGGCGGGCATCGACGCCTTCGGAAACCAGTAATTGACACAGGTTTACCTTCGCGGAGCCATTGCGGGGAAACCTTTTCCGGTTCCGGTGCGACAATAAGGATGTATGAAGTCGGCCCTTACCCGGGCGCTGGCGCTGGCGTGTCTCCTGACGCTTGGCGCGCTGGCGCAGCAACAACTTACGGTGGCGAAGCTGGTGGAGTTTATCCGCTCCTCGATCCAGCAGAAGCTGCTGGATAAGGATGTGGCCGGTTATCTGGCGGGCGTGAAGCTGACCGAGCGGCTGGATCCGAAGACGGTGGAGAGTCTGCAGGGACAGGGCGCGGGACCGAAGACGGTGGCGGCGCTGAATCGTCTGGCCGAACTTTCCGCTCAGTTGACGCCTCCGGCGCCGAAGGCCGCGGCCGCTCCGGCGAAGACGCTGGCGCTGCCCTCCTACGCCGAACAGCAGGCCGCGATTACGGCGGCGCGGGATTATGCGCTGAACTACACGCAGTCGCTGCCGGACTTCATTTGCCTGCAGGTGACACGGCGTTATGCGGACCGGCACTACCGGCCCGGCGAGGAGGGTTCGTGGTCGATGCAGGACCGGCTGGCGGAGAAACTGTCGTATTTCGAACAGCACGAAAAGTACGAGCCGATCAGCCAGAACGACAACTCACTGTACGGCAAGACGGCCGACGATCTGGGCGGGGCGCTGTCGCGCGGCGAGTTCGGCACGCTGCTGCGGGAGATTTTCGATCCGGCCTCGGACGCCGAGTTCGAGTGGAAGCGCTGGGGCATGCTGCGCGGCAATCTGTCGCACGTGTTTGCGTACTACATCGACCGGGCGCACTCGAAGGAGACGATTTCCTTTAACAAAACGCAGTCGGTGACGCCGGGTTATCACGGCGAGGTGTTTGTGGATAAGGCCACGAACACGATTCTGCGCGTCACGGTGGAACCGGAACCGCCCGCCGATTTCCCGGTGCAGAACATTCACCAGACGCTCGATTACGCCTCGACCGAAATCAGCGGGCAGAAGTTCTGGCTGCCGCTCTCCTCCTCGGTGATCATGCGGGCCGAAGGGGTGGGGACGAAGAACGAGATTGACTTCCGCAGCTACCGGAAGTATTCGGCCGATACGTCGATCAAATTCGATGCGGGCGACGACGATCCGCCGGCGGATGAGAAGCAACCGGCGGCCCCGCAAAATTAACAGTGTGTTAAATCTTATTAACAGCATGCCCCGCGTCCTGCGCATTGCCGCTGTATTGCTGGCCCTTATCGCCCTGCTGGGCGTGGCGTCAGCGGCGGCGTCGCCGGCGCACATCCACCTGACCACACCGGATGCGGGATGCGACATCTGCCTGACGGCGCACATGGCCGCGGCGGATACGCCATGCACTCTCGTGTTTCTGGCCCCGGAAGTACGCGGGGTCCTGACCGTTCTTCCCGTGCTGTCGGGCTATCAGGCCCATAGCAGCGAATCGACTTATTCCCGCGGCCCTCCCTCACTCGTCCGGTAGTTGCGGCGCAGTTCCCCCCGACCGACGACAGAGTGTTTTGAGGAAAAGGAATATGTCATATCCAGTAGTGCGTGATCTTGTAGTGCGGAATTGTGCGCAGGCCATACTGCTGCTCGCCATGGCGGGCGTCATCGCGGGGCCGGTCTCGGCGCAGTCCAGTTCCGGGACGGTGCGCGGCACGGTGCTCGATCCCTCCGGCGCAGTCGTGACCGGCGCAACGGTGAAGATTTCCAATTCCGTCTCCCACTTCGAGCGCACGGCGAAGACCGGCGAGCAGGGGACGTTCGAATTCAACAACGTGCAGTTCAACAACTACCACGTGACGGCGGCGGCGGCGGGCTTTCAGAGCGCGGATCAGGACGCCGATGTTCGTTCCGCGGTGGCCGTGCAGCTGAAATTCACGCTCTCGCTCGGGGCCGAGCAGACCACAATGACGGTGGCCGACGCGGGCGACCTGGTGGAGACCGATTCGACGGCGCACACCGATGTGGACCGCGAGCTGTTCGACAAACTGCCGCTCGAGAGCAGCTCGTCGTCGCTGAGTTCGCTGGTGACGCTGGCGAGCCCCGGTATTTCGGCCGATTCCAACGGGCTGTTCCACGGCCTCGGCGACCATGCGTCGAATTCGTTTTCGATCGACGGGCAGCCGATTACCGATCAGCAGAGCAAGGTGTTTTCCAACCAGTTGCCGCTCGAAGCCGTGCAGTCGAGGGACGTGATCGACGGCGCGCCGCCGGCAGAGTATGGCGATAAGACCAGCGTTGTTGTGGTGGTGACGACGCGGTCCGGGCTCGGAGCCGCGGCGCCGCATGGCGACACGAATTTTTCCTACGGGTCGTTTGGCTCGACCAGCGGCAGCATCGATTTCATCAATGGCAACGCGAAGCTCGGCAATTTCATTTCGGCGAGTACGATGAACACCGGGCGGTTTCTCGACCCGGCCGAGTTCAACGCGTTCCACGATCGCGGCAATCAGGAGAACCTGTTCGACCGGTTCGACGTGAAGCCTTCGCAGAACGATACGGTCACGCTGAATTTCGGCTACACGCGGTCCTGGTTCCAGACGCCCAATTCGTATGACGCGCAGAGCGCCACGGCGTGGAACGGGCTGGTGGTGAACAATAACGGCCTCGGCCCGAACGGGCTGCCGGTGGGGCCGCAGGACCAGCGTTCCGAGATCAGGACATTTAACATTGCGCCTTCGTGGACACGCATTCTCGGCGCCAATACGGTGCTGACGGTGGCCGGATTTGCGCGGCGCGACGGCTACAACTACTACCCGAGCGGCAATCCCTTTGCGGACCTGACGCCGGGCCTGCAGGCGCAATCCATCGGCCAGAACCGGACGCTGACCAACCTCGGCACGCGCGCCACCCTGACGTACGTCAGAGGCGCGCACAACGTGAAGGGCGGCCTCACGTACGAAGATACGATTCTGACGGAGAACGACCGGCTGGGCGTGGTGGACCCGACCAGCAATGCGCCGTGCGTGAATCCGGACGGCAACCCGAATTCCAGTCCGCTGCTGACGAATCCGGCGGCGTGCAAGGGAATCGGAACGGCGAACCCGGCGTTCATTCCGCTGCTCGGCTGTTACGATCTGACGCGCACCGCTTCCCTGCCCGGGTCGGACGGCTGCCCGGCATCGAAAGGCGCCCCGTATTCGTTCTATGGGCACGCCAATATCCGGCAGGTGGCGGCCTTCCTGCAGGATACGATCAACTTCCACCACTGGACGTTCAACATCGGCGTGCGGCAGGATTTCTACCGCGGGATTACCAGCGCGACGCAGACCGAACCGCGGGTTGGCGTTTCCTATAGCGTGAAGCCGACCTCGACGGTGCTGCGCGTGTCCTATGCGCGCACGATGGAGACGCCGTTCAATGAGAACCTGGTGCTGGCGAGCACGGGCTGCAGCAATCCGGTGATTAACGCGATTGAATCGAGCACGGTGAGTCCGTGTATGAACACGACGCCGCTGAGCCCGGGGCACCGCAACGAATTTCACGCCGGCATTCAGCAGGCGTTCGGGCGGCATTTTGTGCTGGACGGCGAATACATCTGGAAGTACACGCACAAGGCGTACGATTTCAGCATCCTCGGCAATTCGCCGGTGACGTTCCCGATTGAATGGAAGAGTTCGAAGATACCCGGCTACACGCTGCACGGGACGGTGCCGGCGTTCCACGGATTTTCGGCGTTCATCGTGATGTCGAGCGTGGCGGCGCGTTTTTCGGGGCCGCAGGTGAGCGGCATCGGCGCGGGGCCGGGCGGGCCGGTGGTGTTCCGCATCGATCACGACGAAAAATTCAACCAGACCACGCACCTGCAGTATCAGCCGTGGAAGACGGGGCCGTGGTTCAGCGTGAACTGGCGCTATGACAGCGGCCAGGTGGCTTCGCAGGTACCCTGCGCCGGCGGCGACTGCAATAACGGGCCGCGCGGCACGGACACGATTGTGGACGTTTCGAACCTGACGCCGGATCAGCAGTTCCAGGGCGGGCTGTTCTGCGGCAGCGTACACGCCACGCCAACGACGCCCATCAGCGCGAGCGGCCTTTGTCCGGCGGCGCAGTACGGATCCACGCTGCTGACGATTCCGGCGGCGGGCAAGGAGAACACGGATCACAATCCGCCGCGGATACAGTCGCGGAATCTGTTCGACGCGGCCATTGGGTTCGACAACCTGTTCCACGGCGACAAGAAGAAGTGGAGCCTGCGGCTGGAAGCGATCAACCTGACAAACAAAGTGGCGCTCTACAACTTCCTTTCGACGTTCAGCGGGACGCACTTTGTGACGCCGCGCTCGATGACGGCGGCGGTCGGGTTCCATTTTTAGGGCGGAAGAAAGCTCTTCCGTCGCTCCCGCACGCTAAATTAGGTAACAGGAGCGTTTCAACCTGATTCCCGGCCCAGTCACGCCGTCGGCCACGCCCAGCCGCTCGCTTTCGGACGTTCACGAAAGTGTGGCGACCGACCATGTCTCGCGCTGGCGCCGCATCCTCGCCTTCTCCGGCCCGGCGTATCTGGTGAGTGTCGGCTACATGGACCCGGGCAACTGGGCGGCCGACCTCGACGGCGGCGCGCACTTCGGCTACAAGCTGCTGTGGGTGCTGGTGATGTCGAACGCCATGGCGGTGCTGCTGCAGACGCTCGGCGCGCGGCTCGGCATCGTCACCGGGCGCGACCTCGCGCAGGCGTGCCGCGAATCCTACCCGCGCGGCGTGAATCTGGCGCTGTGGTTGCTCTGCGAAATCGCCATCGTGGCGTGCGATCTGGCGGAGGTGCTGGGCGCGGCGATCGCGCTGAATCTGCTGTTCCACATTCCGCTGCTGACGGGCGTGATGCTGACGGCGCTCGATACGCTGCTGCTGCTCGCGCTGCAGCGGATGGGCGTGCGGTACCTCGAAGCGTTTGTGCTTTCGCTGATCGGCGTCATTGCGCTCTGCTTCGGGGTGGAGCTGTTTATCGCCAGGCCGGACGGGTGGGGCGTTGTGGGCGGGCTCGTGCCCACCATCGACAGCCGCAGCCTTTACACCGCCATTGCCATGCTGGGCGCCACGGTGATGCCGCACAACCTTTACCTGCATTCGGCGCTGGTGCAGACGCGGCGCATCGGCAAGAGCGTTGAGGAGAAGCGCACGGCGTGCCGCTGGAATCTGGTGGACTGCGCGGTGGCGCTGAACGGCGCGATGTTCGTGAATGGCGCCATTCTGATCATGGCGGCGGCGGTGTTCTTCCGCGCGCATCAGGGCGTATCGGAGATTCAGCAGGCGTACCTGCTGCTGACGCCGCTGATGGGAACGGCGCTGGCGGCGAAGCTGTTCGGCGTGGCGCTGTTTGCCTCGGGGCAATCGTCGACGCTGACCGGGACGCTGGCCGGGCAGATCATCATGGAAGGCTTCCTCAACATCCGGGTGCGAGCGTGGCTGCGCCGGCTGGTGACGCGCATGCTGGCGATTATTCCCGCGCTGGCCGTGATCTGGGTAGCGGGGAGCCACGGCACGTTCCGGCTGCTGCTGCTCAGCCAGGTGGTGCTGAATCTGCAACTGCCGTTCGCCATTATCCCGCTGCTGCATTTCACCAATGACCCGAAGCGGATGGGCACCTTCGCCAGCGGCAAGTGGCTGCGGCTGGCCGGCTGGACGACGGCGGCGATCGTGGTGGGCCTCAACCTCTGGCTGGCGCAGCAAAGCATCGCCGACTGGGCAAACAGCTCGGGCAACTGGGCGCCGCTCGTCTGGACGCTCTCGCTCGCGGTGACTTCCGGGCTGGTGGGATTGCTGCTGTGGATTACCGTGCAGCCGTACCGGCGGCAACCGGCAGCGCGTACGGCAACGCTCGGGCTGGAATCGCGAACTGCCGAGCTGGTTTCGCCGCCGAGCTACCGGCGGATTCTGGTGCCGGTCGATCATTCGTCGCTCGATCGGCTCGCCCTGAGCCACGCGGCGGCGATGGCGGCGCGGAGCCACGGGACGATCTTTCTGCTGCACGTGGAGGAGGGCGTCAACAGCCAGGTGTACGGATCGGAATCGTCCACCGCAGAAGTGGAGGCGGGGCGGGAGTATCTGGAGAGCCTGGTCCACTCGCTGAGCGAGATGGCGATTGACGTGGAGACCTGCATCCGGCACGGGTCGAACCCGACGCGGGAGATCGTGCGGTATGCCAATGAGATTCGGCCGGACCTGCTGGTGATGGGCGCGCACGGGCATGGCGGGCTGAAGGATCTGGTCTTCGGCAACACCATTAATCCGGTGCGGCACGCGCTGGGAATTCCCATTCTTGTAGTAAGAGAAGACTGAGACACTTTGGTCACAATGCCGTGTCGCAGCGGCACGGACCGGTGAGCAGAAGTTCATCTAAATCCCGCAGATTCAACGAACCCGAACGGAGACCGGCTTGCATCTAAAGGAGTGGAAGATTCATGCCTTTGAGCCGGCCAGCCAAATTGGGTTCATTTTTGCGAGCGTGGCTCTGCGCGCTGGCGCTGGGCGCGGTGGCGGCTCCGGCTGCTACGCTGGTGCAGCTTTCGCTGAATCAGATGGCGCAGCAATCGACCGCCGTGGTGCGGGCGAGCGTGGTCAGCTCGTCGGCAAGTTTCACCGGCTCAACCATTTACACTCACTACAAGCTGAAGGTAACGGAAACGTGGAAGGGCACGGCGCCGGCTGAGGTCGTGGTGCCGGGCGGCGTGGCCAACGGGTACCGCCAGTCGTTTCCCGGCGCACCTTTGCTGCAGCCGGGTACCGAGTATGTGCTGTTTCTGTGGACGTCGAAGGCCGGGATCACGTACGTCATGGGCCTGACGCAGGGGCTTTTCAACCTGGCTGCCCCGGCGGGCGGGGCGCTTCAGGCGACGCGGGTGCCGGCGGGCGAAACGATGCTGGATGCGGCTGGCCGGCAGGTGCAGGACCACGGGTTGCAGATGGGGCTGGCGGAGCTGAAGGCCGCCGTTGCCCAGGCGCTGGGCGCGGCGGCGGGAAGCCTGCAATGAGCGGAATGCGGCGGATCTTTGCAGTGGCGGCCGGGCTTTTTGCCGCGGCGCTGCCGGGCGCGGCCTACTACCATTTCGTCCATTACCTGAACGCAGGCAACGCGGTGGAAAAGTTCGACCTGAACGCGCTGCCGGGCCAGACGGTGACGTTCTTCGTATCCGAGAGCGATCCGACGGTTTATTCGGCCAACGACAGTTTTAACTCGGTGCTGAGCCAGATTCGCCAGGCGACGGCGGTGTGGAACGGGGTCGCGTCGTCGAGCCTGCGGGTGGCGTTCGGCGGCCTTGAAAACGGCTCCACGCTGCAGAATACTCCGGCCGCCGATGTGGTGTTCGAAGATCTGCCGCCGGGGCTGCTCGGCTACGGCGGGCCGACTTCGAAGGCCAGCCCCGTTACGGGCCCGGGGGGCACGTTTATTCCGATTGCGCGGTCGGCGGTGCACCTGAACCGCAATCTGACGCTGGCGCCGGGACCGAGCTATCTGGAAACGTTCTTCATGACGACGGTGCATGAGATGGGCCACGCGCTCGGCCTGCAGCACACGTTTACGTCGTCGACGATGTCGCAGGCGACGACGCGCGCGACAACGATGAGCCATCCGATCGATGCGGACGATATCGCGGGGCTGACGGTGCTTTATCCGGCGGCGAGCGCGAGCCAACTGGGCAGCATCACGGGAAGAATTACGGCGGGTGGACAGGGCGTGCATCTGGCGTCGGTGGTGGCGATCCGGGGCGGCGCGGGGGCGGTGAGCGGCGTGACGAATCCGGACGGAACGTACCGGATCGACAACGTGCCGCCGGGGCCGTATTTCGTTTACGTCCACACGATGCCGCCGGATGCCAACATCTGCGGCCCGTGGAACGATGCCAACGGAGGAAGCGCCGCGCAGCAGGATGGCTGCAGCAGCACCAGCGGGAATACGGTGGCGCCGTCGGGACCGGTCAATTCGCTGTTTTACCCCGGCACCACCAATTTCACCCAGGCGCAGGCGGTGAGCGTGCAGGCCGGGCAGACTGTGACGGGCGTGAACATCGCGACGGCGGCGCGCGCGGCGGTCTCGGTGTACGACGCCGGCGTGTATTCGTATTTCGCCAACAACACGATCACGGTGAAACCGGCCGCGGTGAACATGAATGCCGGCACGGGGCTGGTGGTTGCGTCGGCCGCGGGGCTGGGGGCGAACGGCCAGTCGCCGGGCCTCGGAGTGAGTGTGATTGGCGGGTCGGTGACGATTCTGCCGAATGGGATTCAGCCGTATCAGGCGACGATCAACGGTGTTCCGTATACTTACGTGGCGCTGTATCTGGGGTTTGCGCCCGGTGCGCAGACCGGATCGCAGCACATGATTTTCAATACCCCGAATTACATGTACGTGCTGCCGGCCGGGATGTACCTGACGGTGAAGCCGCCGCCCACTATTACGGCGGCAACGCCGAACGGCGACGGCACGGCCACGATCACGGGCACCAACTGGGCCGCCGATACGCAGATATATTTCGATGGCCTGCGCGCGACGATTTTGTCGCTGAACGCGGCGGCTGGTGTGGCGATCGTACAGCCTCCGGCGGGTGCGAGCGGGCAGCAGTCGACGCTGACGGCCTACAATTCCGACGGGCAGAATTCACAGTTCCTGCAGAGCGCGTCGCCGGTGGTGTACTCTTATCCGAACGCGCCGTCGCCCTCGGTGGTCTCGGTTTCTCCGGCTTCCCTGCCCGCGGGCGCGGAAGCGGCGGTGACCATCACGGTGGCGGGCATGACATTGACGCCGGGTGCGACGGTGGCCGGCTTTGGCACAAGCGACATTGTGGTGCGCAGCGTGTTTGTCACCGGCGCCAATCAACTGGTAGCCAACGTATCGGTGGCGCCGGGCGCGGCGCTGAGCAATCCGGATATCAGCATCTTTTCGGGCTTTCAGCTGGCGACGGCGACGGCGGGTTTCCAGATTACTCCGGCGGTGAACGGACTGCCGGCCGCGATTCCCGTGCTGACCAACGCCACGCCGGGCCTGACGGGGGCGTATGCGGGGGCGACGGTGACGGTCAACGGATCGAATCTGAGCACGGCAAATCAGGCGCTGCTGGTGCAGGTCGGCGGGCAGTTTGCCAGCGTGATTTCAGCTTCGGCGACGCAGATGACGCTGCAGCTTCCGGCCACGCTGCCGCCGGGTCCGACGACGCTGGCGATTTACCACGGTGTGCTGAATGCCTTCCCGGTTGAGGTGAACATCGATACGCCGCCGGCAACGATTTCCGCCGTTCAGAATGCCAACGGTGCGGCTGTGGATGCGCTGCACGCCGCGCTGCAGGGCGCGCCGCTCACCATCAGTCTGGCCGGGTTTGCTCCGCCGACCGCATCGATCGGTACGGGCAACGTTCAGGTCAGCCTGGGCGGGGTGATCTTTACGCCGAGTCAGGTGGTGGCAAGCGGTTCCCAATGGCAGGTGACCTTTGTACCGGACGGGACCGCGCCCGTGGGACAGGCCGAGCAGTTGATCGTCTATCTGAACGGCCGCAGCAGCCTCCCGGTCTCGCTGCCGATGGCGCTGCCGAACGGAACCTTCACCGTTTCGACGGGCCAGTAGACAGCTCTCGATTCGTAGCGCCGCCGTTGAGACAACAGCGGGCCGCGCTATAATCCCGCCATGAAATCCCGCTTCTGGCTGTTCATCCCCGGTGTGATTCTGGCGGCGGCTGCCGTTCGAGGCGCGGCCGGGCCGGCGGGCAATCAGCGCTGGAGCAACGAACAACTGAACGAGACCGCGAGGACGCTGCCGGCAAAGATGTCGAAGGTCAGGGTGGCGTTTACGGGGCTGGCCAGCTGGGGCAATCATTCGATGTCGATCCTGCATCGCGAGGGCGACGGGCAGGCGGAACTGCACGAGACGGAGAACGACGTGCTGTTCATCCGCAGCGGCGAGGGCAGCTTCATTCTCGGCGGCAGGATTCCGGACGGCAAGCCGACGACCGCGCACGAGATTCGCGGCTCGAAGATTGTGGGCGGCGAAAGATTTCCCCTGCATGCCGGCGACGTGATTCACGTGTCGGCAGGCACCGCGCACCAGTTTCTGGTGGAACCGGGACATCAAATGGACTACGTGGCCGTTAAAGTTCACCAGTAAGGGTACCGCTGAAAGCGAACGTCTGTGAGTGGTGGCGAGCGATCAGCGTGCGCGGCTTTATACAATTGGGGCGTCGCGCATGACACGCCCGCTTGTCTTTTTCGCACTCTCTTTGACCGTTGCGCCCCTGTGTCCGGGGGCGAGGCAGCCGGTCACGATCGACGCAGTGGTGAATGCACCGGCCACGACGCACGGGCCCGTGCTCTGGTCGCCGGACGGGACGCGGTTCGTCGTCACCGAACGGGGAGAGCTGAGGCTGTACGAGGTCAGGACCGGCAAGGAACGCGCGCTCATCGAACTGGCGAATCTGGAAAAGGCCGCCGTGCCGGTGCCGCCGCCAGCCACTTTCGACTGGACGAATCGCCGGGTTTCGGAGAGCAGCGTCCAGTGGTTTGCCGACGGTAAGCGGCTGCTGGTGGCGGCGGGGGGCGATCTGTTCGTCGTCGATATTGCGAAGAGCCGTTTCGAGCCGCTGACGCAGACCGCCGAGGCGGAGCGCGATGCGAAGCTCTCGCCCGACGACCGGCACGTATCGTTTCGGCGCGGGCCGGATCTCTACAGCATGGAGATTGAATCGAAGATCGTTTACCGGCTGACGACGAACGGATCTGCAACGCTGCTGAACGGGCAGATGGACTGGGTGTATCCGGAAGAGCTGAATCCTGGGACGGCGCACTGGTGGTCGCCGGACGGGAAGTCTGTCGCGTACCTGCAGTTCGATGTTTCGCGGGAGCCGCTTTATCCGCAGGTGTCGCTGGCGGGCGAGCATGCGGTGGAGGAGCCGGAAAGGTACCCGAAAGCGGGCGAGCCCAATGCGGAGGTCCGGCTGGGAGTTGTCGCCGCCGAGGGAGGCGAGACGCGCTGGATGGATCTGGGAGATCCGCGCGATTCGTTGCTGGCGCGCGTGGCGTGGTCGCCGAACAGCCGCGAGATCATGGCTGAGCGATTGAACCGGGTGCAGAACCGGCTCGATCTGCTGCTGGCGGACGCGACGAAGGGCACTGCTCGAGTGGTGCTGCACGAGGAAGATCCGCAGTGGATCAACGTGAAGGCCGGGCCGCATTTTCTGGGAAAGGGCGATCGCTTCCTGTGGACGAGCGAACGCTCCGGCTTCCGCCATATCTATCTCTACGGCACGGACGGCGTTTTGCAGAAGCAGCTGACCGGCGGGGACTGGGAAGTCACTCACATGGTCGGCGTGGATGAAGAAGCAGGGCGGGTTTTTTACACCTCTACCGAGCAGGGGCCGACCGAGCGCCAGCTGTATTCGGTGGCGTTCGACGGATCAGGCAAGCAACGTATTTCGCAGGGCGCCGGAACGCACAACGTCAGCGTGGCGCCAAAGACTTCGTACCTGCTGGATGATTTCACCAGCCTCGCCAGTCCGCAGCGCAGCCGTCTGCTGAAGCCGGATGGAGGCGAACTGCACGAGTTCCGGGCCGGCAGCAAGGTGGCGGAGGATTACGATCTGCTTCCGGTTGAGATTGTGCCGGTGAAGCTGGGGGACGGCACGCAGCTCTACGGCCGGCTGATCCGCCCGGCGGGATTTCAGGCGGGGAAAAAGTACCCGGCGGTGGTGACGGTGTACGGCGGCCCCACGTCGCAGCAGGTGCGCAATGACTGGCAGGGGCTGAACTGGGATCAGGTGATGGCGCACAGGGGCTTCGTGGTGTGGCAGCTGGACAATCGCGGTTCGGCGGGACGAGGGCACAAATTCGAGTCGGCCGTTTACCACAATCTGGGCGCGGCGGAACTGCGGGACCAGAAGGAGGGCATCGAGCAGCTGATTGCGATGGGCTTTGTGGACCGCGAGCGGATCGGCCTGTACGGCTGGAGCTACGGCGGCTTCATGACGCTGTACACGATCACGCACGAGCCGGGGCTGATCAAAGCGGCCGTCGCCGGCGCTCCGGTGACGAGCTGGCGCAACTACGACAGCATCTATACGGAACGCTATATGGGGCTGCCACAGGATAACGCCGAGGGCTACGACGCGAGTTCCCCGGCGGCCGCGGCGGCGGCGATGGGCGCGACGAAGCTGCTGCTTATCCATAATGCCGAAGACGACAACGTTCACTTCCAGAACTCGCTGCAGATGGCAGATGCGCTGGAGAAGGCGGGCAAGCGCTTCCACATGGTGGTGTATCCGCAGCGCACGCACGGCGTGGAGGGCACGGCGTACCGGCAGCTGCTGGAAGAGATGACGGCGTTCTTCGAAGAGAACCTGAAGTAGTTATTCCTGGAGCGATTCGCCGTCGGCGGCAACCTTGCGCCCGTCCGGAAAGGTGATGACGGCGGCGTTCCCCACGGTGGGCGAGCCCTTCGACTGGTAACCGCTGACAGTAACGCGGTCGCCGACCCTGAGGGTATCGCGATGCCAGCCGTGGGTGAGGAGCGCATTCGGGCTGCCCAGTTCGAACTGCCACGTGGCGGTGACGCCGCCGGCTCCGGGGACGCGCAGATAGAAGCGGCCGTGGGGGTTGGTCCACTCCAGTTTGGTGACGGTGCCGGTGAGTTCGATCCGCTTGTTGTAATCGTATTCCGCAACGAAGGAGTGGTGCGCGAGGAGCGGCAAGGCGGGTGCGGCCAGAAGCGCGGCAAACAGGATGACGTTGAGTTTCACGGAAGATCGGCCCTGTCTTTACTATTGCAGCGAACGGGCGGGTGCTGCATCCTCGGGAATTCACGAGGCGCAGCCGGTATCAGGGTGAATCGGGGGGGGAATCCGGAGTACGGGCTGGGCGATTCGCCAGACGGCCGCTACGTGATTTACGCGCAGGAGGACTAACTGGCGAGCGGCCTGATGCTGGTGGAAAATATCCGCTGAGCGGCGGGCGAGCGTCAGGGCAGCAGGGTGTGTTCGCGCATATCGAACGGGCTGCCGAGAAAGGCGGCGATCTTTTCGCGGAACTGGCGCGTATTCGCCGAGCCGTTGTGAGCTTCGAAGGCTTCATGGCTCTGCCAGGTTTCCTGCATCACGAAATGATTGAAGCGGCTGCCCTGCTGGAGCACTTCGAAGCGGACGGCGCCGGGTTCCTTCAGGCTGGCGACTTTGAAATCGTGCATCAGTTTTACAGCCGCGTTGACGCCGTCCTGGCCGCCGATGATGTCGACGTGGGTCACGATGTAGACCGGTCCGTTGAGCGGCACCGCAACGGTGGGCACGGGGCCGGGCTGCTGGGCCTGCACGGCGACGGCGAGCAGGGCGGCGATCACGGGGACAAGAGCGAAAGTGCATCGGGAAGATGCGCGTCGGGCGATAGCACGTGGGGAGAGCTGCATGAATGGCAGTATACTCCGTGCGAAAGCGCGCGCGGAGGGATCAGGCAACTCACTGCTTTACAAAGCCTTACCGCCTGCGTGACAGCGGTAGTGTTAGATTTTAATCGTGCGCATCCTCATCGTGGATGATGACGACGAACTGACCAGCCTGCTGACGGAGCTGCTGACGCGCGAAGGTTATACGGTGGAATGCCGGCACACGGGTCCCGCCGGACTGGCCGCGGCGCTGAGCGGCGCCTTCGACATGCTGGTGCTGGACGTCATGCTGCCCGGCATGGACGGCTTCGAGATTCTGCGGCGCGTGCGCGAGAGCGCGCGGCTGCCGGTCCTGATGCTGACGGCGCGGGGCGAGGACGAGGACCGCATAGTGGGCCTCGACATGGGCGCCGACGATTATCTTTCCAAACCCTTCAACACACGCGAACTGGTGGCGCGAATCCGGGCGATTCTGCGGCGGCTGGAGCCGCGCGATACGGCCGGGCGGCTGGAACTGGCGGGAATCGCCATCGACCCGGGCACTCGTGAAGTGAAGCGCGAAGGGGCGCCGGTGGAAGTGACGACGTTCGAATTCGACATTCTGGAAGCGCTGATGCGCTCGGCGGGGCGCGTGGTGTCGCGCGACCAGCTGATGGAGGAGCTGTACGGCCGAAAGGCGACGCCGTTCGACCGCTCCATCGACATGCACATCAGCCATCTGCGGAAGAAGCTGGAAGTGGACAGGCCGCTGATTAAGACGGTGCGCGGCGTGGGCTATCAGTTTGTGCGTTCACCCGAAGAAGGCGTGGCTGCGTAAGCGGCGGAGTCGGTCCGCGTAAAGGAGTTTTCGCGTGAGAAGCGTATTCGCAAAAATCCTGCTGTGGTTTCTGTTCACCGTCTTTCTGACGTTTGGCGTCACGTTTTACGTCTCGAACATTTTTGCGCGTTCGCGTCCGCCGGAGTATCCGCGGATGAACTACGAGCTGACCGAAGCGCGCGCGGCCTGGGAGACGGGCGGTAAGGCGGGCCTGCAGAAGTATCTGGAACACTATCGCGAAGTGGCGGGCTTTGAAGGCGCGCTGACAGACGGGGACGGCCGCGACCTGCTCACCGGACACGACTGGTCGAAGGAGATGCGGGAGCAGCGCAATCCCCGGCAGCGCGGTTTCTTTACTCCATTCGTGCGGATCGAAAACCGGCGAGGCAACCTTGTGCCGTCGCGATCGCGCGATCAGAAGTACATCTTCCTGGCGGAGATTCCCGAGCGGGACGAAGGGTGGACGGTGCAGGTGCCGCGGGAAACCTACTGGATGCTGGCGATCTTTTCGCTGCTCTGCTGGGTGCTGGCACTGCAGCTGACCTCGCCTCTGCGGCGCATGCAGAAGACGATTGAACGCTTCGGCCATGGCGATTTTACGGCGCGCGTCAATTCCCGCCGCCGCGATGAACTGGGCAACCTGGGGCGAGCGGTGGATCAGATGGCCGAGCGCATCGAAGGGCTGCTCGATTCGCAGCGCCGGCTGCTGCAGGATATTTCGCATGAGCTGCGCTCGCCGCTGGCGAGGCTCAGCGTGGCCGTGGAACTGGCGCGCGGGGGCGGCGATCCGGAAGTGGCGTACCAGCGGATCGAACGCGAGGCCGACCGGCTGAACACGCTGGTGGGCGAACTGATTCAGGTTACTCGCGCGGAAGGCGACCCGGAGGGTCTGTCCACCGAACCCGTGCGCGTCGATGAACTGATGGGGGTGATCGTCAGCGACGTTCGCATTGAAGCAGAGCGCAGGCAGGTCCGGCTGGAATTCAGCGCGGACGCCGCGGAGATGGAAGGCAATCCGGAGCTGATGCGGCGCGCCATCGAGAACGTTGTGCGCAACGCGATCCGGTATTCGCCGCCGAACGGCCGCGTGGAGATCTCGCTGCGGGCGATCTCTCCGCATGGCGCCGACAGCCGCCTTCGCATTCAGGTCCGCGACTTCGGAGCCGGCGTACCGGAAGACGCGCTGGCGCACATTTTCGATCCGTTCTACCGGGTGGAAAAAGACCGCGGGCGAAACAGCGGCGGCGTGGGGCTGGGACTGGCGATTGCCCGGCGGGCGGTGGAACTGCATCACGGCAGCCTGCGGGCCGTGAATATGCATCCGGGCCTCGAAGTCACTATGGAGTTTCCGGTGGCGGCGACGACGAGCCGCGAACCAAAACAGGCGATCCTGGCGTAAGCGGTTCGGGTCGCGCTATTTCGTCCACATTTTCGCGCCGGGCGGCAGGCGGAACAGGGCATCGTCGAGCGGTTTGCCCACCGCGACCTGATCGGAATACATCACGAAAATCTTTTCACCGTCGCGGCTGCGTTCGAGCGCGTGCGGCCACATGACGCCTTCGCCGGCATCGCGATATTTGGTAAAGCGGGTGACTTCCTCCACCCGGTCTTTGAGCACTGCGTCGGTCTTCTGAAAACTCTGCTTCACGGGCAGCCACGTGGTGGAGTTGATCCAGACGGTGACCTTGCGATGCTGTGCATCGTAGACGTCGATAATTTCCACCGGCTGGTTCTCCACCACGTCGGCGCCGCGCGAATCGAAGTCAAGGCCGGGCTCCTGCATGCGGCAGCGCAGTGTGTAGAAAATATCGTGCAGCGCGGTTTCGCGGAACTGCGCGATGCGCTCGGCCGGGAGGGCCTTGGCGCCGCGGTAGGTGATCTCCCAGCCCTCGGCGGCAGTGAGGATGATGGCGTCATCCTGCTTCTTGCCCAGCACCTGGCGCTGCATCATGCCGAACTGTTCGCCAGCGCGTTTTTCCGGGTCCGGCAGATACTTCGTGTAGAGTCGCGCGATGGAAAGGCCGTTGATCTGTTCGCGATAGAACGAGTAGGCGCGGCCGGTTTCGACGCGCGTCCGCATATTGCGAAAAGCATCGCCGCCAAGCGCGTCGATGGTCTTTTCGATTGCGCGCCGGGCGCGTTCGCCAGAGGTCTCGGCGCCGCACAGCGTCGCGGTTGCCGCGAGCGAGAGGGCAAAGTGCCGCCGCGTGAGAAGAGCGGAGCGGGCTGACGAAGCGCGCGCGGTCATGGCTTCTTCGAAATCTGTTCGGCCGTAACGCCCTTATTAATTTCCACGCCGGTAACGCGGAGATCGGCGAAATGTTTGCCGTTCTGCATGATGGCGATCCTGCGCGGCAGCTTCACGCCGGCGGTTTCCTGCCAGTCGGTAAAGGTTTCGAGGATCTTATTGGCTGGCGCGCCGGCCTGCGGGTAGGACTCGCTGGCCGGCAGTCCGGTAGCGGGATCGATGGCGATTTCGACCGAGTTTCCCTGCTGATCGGCAATCACCAGCCGGCCTTCCTTTTCGGTCACAGTGCGGCCGGCATCGCGAGCGCTGAGCATCAGCGGGAACCATTTGCGGAACAATTCAAAAGCAATTTGCGCCTGCTCCTGCGGCGGGATGGCTCCGAGGCCCTGCGGCGTGAACATCCAGCCGGCGGCAGGATTGGCGCCGTCGTAGTACGACACGATTTTGCCGAACGGCAGCACGTCTTCTTCGCGATATTGCGACGGAGCGAGCCAGATTTCCGTCTGTGCGGCGCGGAGTCCGCCGGCGCTGGCGTCAAGAACCATGTCGGCCTTCTGGGTCATGTCCTTCACGGCCGCCAGCTTCGCTTCGCCGCCCAGAGCTTCGGCAAGCCTGGCAAGCAGTTCGCGGCCGCTGGCGATGGCGTCCGGCGATGGAGCCGGCGCGGCAGGCGCGGAGGCAGCGGCCGGCGCAACGGATTGATCCGCGGTGGTTGACGAAGGAGAAGTAGCGGAGCCCGGAATGGTGAGGTCAATGTCGGTAACGGGCCCCAGCGCCGTGAGCGGCGTATGGAAGTCCTTCGGATTTCCAACCGCGACGATGACAAACTTCGCGGGATCGATGTACTGTCTGGCCACGCGCAGAATGTCGGCGCGTGTCACCTGCTGGACGGCCTTCTGGTACTGGAAGATGAAATCGTCCGGGTAGCCGAAGTAGCGATAAGTCAGCAGGCGATTGAGCGTCTTGGACGGCGTGTCGAAATTGAAAACGAAGCCGTTGATGACGGTATCTTTCGCCGACTGCA
Organism: uncultured Acidobacteriia bacterium; assembly: GCA_903828455.1. Taxonomy (GTDB): domain Bacteria; phylum Acidobacteriota; class Terriglobia; order Bryobacterales; family Bryobacteraceae; genus BOG-234. Next base: position 39,259 of record CAIKMJ010000045.1, read on the forward strand.
GTTCCTCTTCCGTTACCAATTGCGTGCGCATGCGGTCGAGTTCCGAGTAAACCGCCTTCAGCGTTTCCACCGTGCTTGCTGCCTTTGTGCTGCCGGCGATTTCAAAAATGCCCGGGTGATCGAAGTTCGCTCCCCACGAAGAGGAAATCTGGTACGCGTAGCCGAGTTGCGTGCGCACCTTCTGGAAAAGACGGCTGTGGAAGCCACCGCCAAGAATGTCGGCCATGACTTCGAGGGCCGGATAGTCCTTTTCGTTGAGCACGCCGCCGAGGTGACCGAGCGCGAAGCTGGTCTGCGTCACGTCGGTCCGCGTGGCGAAGCGGATGCCGGGTTTGGCCTGCGTTTCGACTTTTGGGAAGGCAGGCACGGGCGGCTGCGTGGCCTTCCAGTCGACGAACTGTTTCTCGAGCGCGGCCTTCATTTCGGCGGCGTTGAAATCGCCATGCACGGCGAGGATGATGTTGGCGGGAAAGTAGTAGCGCTTATAAAACGCCACCACATCGTCGCGCGTAATGTTATCGATGGTCGCGTGTTCAATGCGCCAACCGAAGGGCGTGGCGGGGCCGTAGACGGCGGCGACAAACTCGCGCTCGGCGATGCCGTGCGCTTCATCGTTGCGGCGCTGAATGGAGCCGTGGACCTGGGTCCGGACAAGGTCGAGCTTGTCCTGACGGAAGGCCGGATTGGTGAGGATGTCGTGGAACGTTGCCAGCACTTCCGCGGTGCGCTCTTTGAGAGTCGAGAAGCTGACCGATGCGGAACTCTCGCCGATTTCACTTTCCACCGAGGCGGCAATGTTTTCCAGTTCCTCATCGATCTGGTCGCCGGACTTCGCCGGAGTGCCGCCGCTGCGGATCAGTTCGCCGGTGATGGAAGCCAGCCCGATCTTATCCGCCGGATCGAACAGATTGCCCGTGCGGATGAGCGCGACGCCGCGCACCAGCGGCAGTTCGTGATCCTCCAACAAATAAACCTTCATGCCGTTGGGCAGCGTGGTTTCTTCCACTTTCGGAATCTGCACGGGACGCAGGGCACCGAATTTCAGATCTTTGTAGGAAGGCGGAACGGATGGCTTCGGCGGCGCAGCGGAAGGCGCGGCGGGCTGCTGCGCAAGTGCGGGCAGCGCGGCCAGCATCATCAGGGAAATAAGGGTTTGATGTTTCACTGCGCACCTCCCGCGGCGGGGGCATCCGCCGGTTCGGGCGGCTGATAGGTCAGAGCCACGGTGCGGTTGGTGGGCACGAAATACTTGCGCGCCACGCGCTGCACGTCGTCGGCGGTGACGCGGTCGATTTCATCGATGGACGTGAATAACCTGCGCCAGTCGCCGTAGTTGACGTAGTATTCGGCGAGTAACTGGGCGAGTCCGGAGTTATTATCGAGCTGATGAATCAGGCTCGCGCGGGTGCGAGTGCGGATGCGGGCCATCGCAGCGTCATCTATCTTGTCCTTTTGCAGACCGGCGATGATGGTGTCGAGTTCCTTCTCGTTATCCTCTGCCGTATGACCGGCGCCGGGGATCAGATAGAAGACGAAAAGAGAAGGATACTTGCCGCCGGGGAACGTCGCTACAGCGCCGGCTTCGAGCGAAATCTTCTTATCGCGCACCATGTCGGTATACATGAGGCTGGTGCGGCCGCCCGCCAGCAGACCGGCGACGACGTCGAAGGCAGGATCGTCTTTATCGTGCTGATCCGGCCGGTGGTAGGCGACGAATTCGATGGGTTGCGAGGGCGACGCAACTTCCACGCGCTTGGGCCCGTCCTGCTCCGGCTCCACTGTGAGGACGGGATCGGGCAGCGGGCGCTTCGCGATTCGCCCAAAATATTGTTCCGCAAGCGCGCGCATCCTGGCGGGTGCCACGTCGCCCACAATCGCGATGGTGATGTTACCCGGCGCGTAGTGGCGACTGAAGAACTTTTCGGCTTCCGACACGCGCAGGTTTTCGATATCGCTGGCCCATCCGCCCGGCATCACGCGATAGGGGTGCGCGGCGATGGCTGTTGAGACCATGGCTTCCATCAGCTTGCCCTGCGGATCGGACTCAATGCGCATGCGCCGCTCTTCGCGGACCACGTCGCGCTCCTTATAGAACTCGCGGTAGACCGGATGCAGAAAGCGCGCCGACTCCAGATAGAACCACAGTTCGGCGCGGTTGGCGGGAAAGCTATAAAAGAAATTTGTGGAATCTTCGCCGGTGGAGGCATTCATCCCGACCCCGCCGTTTTCTTCAATGATGCGCGGATAGAGGTTCGGCACCACATAAGAATCGGCCTTCTCAACGGCTTCGCCCAGCGCTTCTTCGAGCTTCTTCAGCTTGGCCGGATCGGCCTTGGCGAGCTTATTGCGTTCGGCGTCGAGCGCATCGTAGCGGCGCTCAATCTCCGCCATGGCAGCCTTTTCGGCGGGCCAGTTGGTGGAGCCGATCGACTCGGTGCCTTTGAACGCCATGTGCTCGAACATATGGGCGAGGCCGGTGTTGCCTTTCGGATCGTCGACCGAACCGGCATTCACATAAGTGTGGAAGGAAACGACCGGGGCATCATGGCGTTCCAGCACGATGAAATGCATGCCGTTGGCCAGGCTGAATTCGGTGACGCGCTTTTCAAAAGCCTTCAGATCCTGCGCGGCGAGCTGGCCGGCCAGCGCGAGGGCGGGAAGAAGCAGATGTACAGTTTTCACAGGATGACTCGTTATTCAGATTAGCCGATCGGCTGTGAATTCGGAGCCTCAGCCGGCGATGGACTTCCAGTTTTTCACCAGACGGTCGGCCGTGCGCCACGCCAGCGCCTGTACCGTGCCGGTGGGGTTGCGCGCACCGTGCGTCCCCATCACCGAAGCGCCGACGATGCCGAGATTCGGCACCTCGTGCGCAAAGCCCCACCGATCGACCACATTCGTTTCCGGATTGTCGCCCATGCGCGTGCCGCCCGCCGCGTGATTGGAAAGCTTCGGCGGCGCTCCGGCGCCCGGCGGCGTGATCACTTCGATTGCCCCGGCGGCGCGCAGCCACGCTTCGGCCTTCGCCGCGACAAAGGCGGCCGCGCGGCGCTCGTTATCCTTCGGTCCGCTGGTGATGCGGCAGACGGGATCGCCGAGCGGGTCTTTCACTTCGAAATCGAGATCGAGCCAGGTATTTTCATACGGCAGTGTATTGCACTGAATGAACACTCCGGTCCAGCGCGAGGCATTTTCATGGACGAAGTGCTTCCAGGCCGAGCCCCAGGTGCGCGGCGTTTTGCCGAAGGTCGGCATGGAGGCTGCGGCGATGGGATGAATCTCGTGGCTCACCTGCATGCCCGCGCCGCCGATGAAGCCGAGGCCCGCGTGATCGAAGTTATCGTCAGCCCAGTCATTCACCATGATGGCCTGCCCCATGGCGCCGTACCAAAGGTTCAAATCGCGTGGAAACAGAGCCACGCGATCGCGCGAGGCCCAGTGCGTAATGAAGTGCCGCCCCACCTGACCGTGGCGATTGGCAAGGCCCGTGGGAAAGGCCTTCGATTTCGAAAGCAGCAGGAGCCGCGAATTTTCGTAGGCGTAGGAGCCAAGCAGCACGGCCTTTGCCGGCTGAAAGTATTCTTTGCCGTCGCGAATGTACAGCACGCCGGAAGCGCGGTCATGCGCGTCGGTCACGATGCGCGTCACGTGGGCGTATTCGAAGATAGTGAGGTTCTTCGTCTTCATCGCGGCCGGGATGGTGCTCACCGCAGTGGAATTCTTGGCGCCGATGTGACAGCCGCCGGTATCGCAGTAGCCGTGATAAACACAGCCGGGACGCCCGCCGTATTCACGCGTATTAATGGCAGCGGGCGACATGTGCGCATGGAAGCCGACGCTTCGCGCGGCCGCGGTGACCAGCTCTGTAAAGTCAGTGGAGCGCAGCGGCGGCATGGGATATTCGCGCTGTCGCGGTCCTTCAAAGACGTTGCCGGCCGGATCGATGGCGCCCTTGAGATTGCCGGCTTTGCCGGAGACGCCGATCTCATATTCCGTGATGTCGTAAAACGGCTCCAGATCCTCGTATGTCAGCGGCCAGTCTTCGAGCGTGGTACCGGCCGGAAGCGCGCCGGCTCCGTAGCGCCGAATTGTCTCGGAACGCGCTCTGAAATCCCAGGGGCTGAAGCGCCAGTGGTTGGCGTAGTAGTGGATCGAAGTGCCGCCCACCGCGTTCATCATGTTGTGGTACTGGGCGGCAGGCCGCGCGATCTCGTCGGGGCTGGTGCGGAACGTGGGAATCTCGCCGGCGACCTTGCGGCCGGTGGTCACCTGATGGCGGACGTTGTTGCGAATTTCGTCGGGTTTGAAGTCGCCCGGCTTCATCCATGCGCCTGCTTCGAGGGCCGCAATCCTGAGCCCCGCACGCGCCAGCGGCAGCACGGCCACGCCGTTCGCAGCGCCGAGTCCGATGAGCGCGACATCCACCGGCCTGAGGTTAATGGCCATGGTTCATCTCTCCGCTCGCTGCCGCGTAGGCCGAGCGATGCGAAGGCGCCGGGGCATGGTCCATCTTCTGATCCTCCGGCGCGACGGCGAGGCGGACGCCTGGATAGCGGATGAGATCCCAGCCGGCGAGAGCGCGATTGCCGCCATAGAAGGGATCGCCGAACGTGCCCTCCATCGTGAGGCGCTGCAGGCGCGCGAAGAACGGCTTCACGGGCGGGAAATTCTTGTCTTCGATCGAGATGAGGATGGCGTCCTGCTGTTCGGCCGTCAGCTGTGCGAACGATACGGCGTGCGTGGTGTGCGCGTGCGCTTCCAGCACTTCGAGACCGTTGAGGAAAGCCGTTTTTTCCGCCGCGAGGTAGCCTACGAGTTGCGTGTCGATGTAATTCCCGGCCCCCAGTTCAAGCGCGCCCGGACCGAGCTCGTCGTTCGGAATCAGGCGGGAAATGACGGCATCCAGCGTTGCGCGGGCACTTGCGCTCAGTGCCGTGGCAGGAGCTTTCGGGGCCGCCTGGATGGCAGAGATGGGCAGCAGCGCAGCCGCGCCGGCGAGCACGGTGCGCCGCGTTATGGTTGGAGTTCCGTCGTCCATGTGCCGGAGTTTATCACCGGCAGGCAATGCTGCGGTCTATGCCGGCTGACACTATGCCGGCTGACACTACGCCGGCTGCAGCTTCGCGAGTTGTTCGCCGGTTGCCTTCTCGACATCGGCGTGCAGGCTGTTGCCGTGCGAATCCATCGTGACGATGGCCGGGAAGCCATCCACCTTCAGATGCCACATCGCTTCGGGAATACCGAGTTCGATGAGATTCACGCCGAGCACTTCCTTCACCGTGCGCGCGTAAAACTGCGCCGCGCCGCCGATGGCATTGAGATAAACCGCGCCGTGTTCCTTGAGCGCCGCCAGCGTTTTCGGCCCCATGCCACCCTTGCCGATCACCGCGCGCACGCCGTACTTACCGATCACGTGCCACTCGTAGGGCTCTTCACGGATGCTGGTGGTGGGACCTGCGGCCTTCACCGTCCACTTGTCGCCGCCCTTGCCATCGGACTGCTTCAGCATCACCGGACCGCAGTGATAGAGCACCGAACCGTTCATATCGACTGGCGGATCGTGATGCATCAGATGATGATGGACAGCATCGCGGCCCGTGTACATTTCCCCTTTGATGATGACGACGTCGCCCACTTTCAGCGACCGCATCTGCGCTTCAGTCAGCGGCGCCTGCAGCACCACTTCGCGGCCCGTCAGCGGGAAGCCTTCGGACTTCGTCATCTTCTCCACGGGACGGGAAGGATCGCGGTACAGCCACCTGGTGATCGCGCCCGACTGCGCATCGAGACGCACACCGAGCCGCCGGAACGCCCAGCAGTTGTAGGCAACCGAGACAAAGAAGCTCGCGGGCAGGCGGTTGGCGGCGGCAATCTTGCAGCCAATCAGCGACGTCTTGCCGCCGAGGCCCATCGGCCCAACGCCGAGCGTATTGGCTTCCTGCATGATCCGCGCCTCCAGTTCGGCCAGCACGGGATCGGGATTCGTATCGTCCAGCGTGCGGAAGAGTTGCTCTTTCGCAACGTCATAACCGTGCGCGCGGTCGCTGCCGATGCAGACACCGATGGCGCCGGGCGCGCAGCCCTGGCCCTGCGCCTGCCAGACCGCATGCAGAATGCATTTGCGGACGCCTTCGATATCGCGGTCAGCGCGGCCCAGTTTATCGAGCGTGGCAGGCAGCGAATACTGGATATTTTTGTTTTCGCAGCCGCCGCCCTTCAGCATCAGTTTGATTTCAACTTCATCCTCTTCCCACTGTTCGAAGTGGATGACCGGCGTGCCGGGACCAAGGTTATCGCCGCTGTTCTTCCCCGTCAGGGAGTCGACCGAATTGGGCCGCAGCTTGCCGAGTTTTGTCGCTTCGGCGACCGCCGCGCGAATCGCTTTTTTTATGGCGACCTGACTCACGCCGACCGGCGTGTGCACGTAAAACGTCGGCATGCCGGTGTCCTGGCAGATGGGGCCGGAGTCTTCGGCAGCCATGTCGATGTTCGTGAAGATGATGTTCAGCGCCTGCGACGCCTGCGTATCGGGCGATTCGGCGGGGCCGGTGAGCGCCATGGCCTGGCGCACGTCCGGCGGCAGGTTGGTCGAGGTCTGGGTGATCAGTTCAACGAGGCTGTTCTGGAGGAATTGCATGGGAAACCATCATTGTACTGCCGTTCCTGTTGCCCGGAGTCTAACGGACCAGCAGAGTCCCGCGAAACATTTTCATCCCGCAGCTGAAGGAAATTTCGCGCGGCGCTGCTGCCGGCAATTCGATGAGGGTCGTCTTGCCGGCGGGCAGTTCCTTCCGGAGATTGAATTCCGGGAAGAGCACGGCAGAGGCGCAGTTCTCTGCGTCGCGACGTTCAAAGCCGATGCGCATGGGCTTGCCCGCCGGCAGGCTGATGCGGGCGGGCGTGAACCCGGCGGCGCTCACGATTACGCGAACATCCGCCTTTTGTTCCGCAACCGGCGAAACCGCCGCGATTCGCGCGCCGACGGTGAACGTGAACGGAACCGTCACGATCTCACCATTGCGCTGGAACTGCACCCACAACCGGTAGAGGCCCGGCTCGCGAAATCCGGTAACCGTGCCAATGCTCGCGGGACTCGGCCCCGGCGCGGTGTGAGTGTGCTGCCACGGATCGCTTTGCGCGCCGGCCCAGGCGTCCTCCAGCGGATGCGCATGAATGAAGCGCGCCCCGTCCGAGCGGGCAATCAGCATATGCGCCCAGGCGCCGAGATAGGGTTGCAGATCACTGACCGGCTGTCCGGTCGCGGGATCCGACACGCTGAAGCGGAACGCCAGATCGTCACCCGCGTGCAGAGACGGCGGCAACGTGAGAACGATGCGGAGACCGTGGCGAACTTTCGCGATGGTTCTGTCCGGCGGAAGCGCATCGGCAACAACCGGCTCCGCCTTTTGCGCGGCGCCTCGCACGGTGACACGAAATCGCGCGATGGAAGGTGCCGCCCCGGGAAGCGTGTAATCGGCAAATAGCCAGTATTCGCCGGCGTTGCCGAACTGGCAGGTCACGGCAAACGTATCGTCCGGTTGTAACTCGGGATGGATGTGAGCAAATTCCTGTAAGTCCTTCGATGCCACGACGAGATGAACTGGCCGCTCATGAGTTCTTTCGAGAAAGCGCAGCCGGCGGCCGCGCGCATCGTGAAACTCGAGCGACAAGATTTGCGGCTTGCCCGCGTCGATGCCCACGGGCGCGCTGAGGCTGATGCGTCCGCGGTCGGCAGCATCCAGCGGCTGATAAGTTACGGACGGAACGTTGATTTCATCGGGGCGTTCTGCATGCGCCGCATTCACCAGTTCGGCGGCACTTACCTGGCCAGAGTAAGTTGGCCCGATGAGATACGGAAACATTACTCGATTTCCGGTGTCGGTACTCAGGAAGTAAGCATACGTCCCTTCGGGATACTCCGGCGTGCGCGCCATGCGTCCGTTGTGTTCGTCGAGATCGCCGGAACCGGCGACATATTCGTAATCCTCCACGAAGGTACCGGCCGGATATTTCGAATCGACCGCCGGACCCTCCTGCGAAGGCCCGAGCACGGTGCCGTCCGGCAGCACATCGCGCTTCACAATTTTGCGCAGCCGGTAACTCGAACGGAAACGCCGTACGCGCCCGTCTGCATCCACACCGTATGGCCCGTAAATCGGGTGGCCATCGAAGGCGAAGCCGATGAGCGGCGAATGGTGCTGATCGCTGCCGAGCAGGGATGAGAGCAGCGGCGTCATACCGCCCGCCGCTGCCGCCGCATCCAGATGCCAGAGATTCTGGTCGCGCCAGGAGACGACCGAGGTGAAGTTGTAGATCGGCACACCGTTGGTGAAGGCACCGATCACGCCGATCGGCGTCGCCATGGATTTCGCCGCCGCAGGCCGCGGCTCCAACGGAATCCGGTACAGGAACTTCCGCCGTCCCGCCGGGACATCGATGCCGTTGGCTTCGAGCGGACCGAGCGACTGCAGCGCGAGTCCGGCCGACTCCGCGTAGGCGTAACGATCATCGGCACGAACGCTGTGAACATCCGGCAGGACCGCCGCCAGATCTTCATTCGTCACATTCGCCGCCTGCGGATTCACACGCCACGCTCGCAGCACCGGATTCGGTTCGGCCGAACCGAGTGCCAGCGCGCAGAGCAGAATGAGCAGGATCGTCCGCATGTACCCGGCGTTCTTCTATTGGATCGTAATGTTCACCGGGTTCGAAGGCTTGCCGCCGGCTGTCACGACGATATCCACCTTGCCCGCACCGGCGAGAGACGGCGGAATCACGATGTTGTACTGATCGAAGCCCGCATACGTTCCCTGCGGTCCGGCGTACTGTACAGAGGCCGCCACGCCGCCAATCGTCGCCGTGGCGCTCGTGGCTGAACCAATGCCTGTGCCATAGAGCGTCAGGTAGACCGAATCGCCGTTGAGCGCAATCGGCCGCGCGGTGACGGTGCTGCCGGAAGCGGTGTAGACCTGTTCCGTGGTGGTCACTCCGTTGTGGACGCGCGTGAGCGTGGCGGCAGCCAGAGCATTGGCATTCAGCAGAAACAGGCTCGGATACACCGGCTGAATATTGATATGCGAGGTGATGGTCTGCGCGCTGTTCGTGATGGTCACGGTTCCGGCGCCGCTGGCGAGGCCGGTGGGGATGCGGAAGTTCAGCTGGGTCGGGGAAGCGTAAAAGATCTGTGCCGCGCTCGACTTTCCCGCCGAATCCTTCACCGCGATGCTGCTGACATCGGCCAGCGCCATGGGCCAGTTCGCCGAAGCCGCGCTCGCGGTGGATGACGCCAGCACCGCGAAATACAACGGCGATGCCGTGACCAGCGAGCCGGGCGCGACCGGGCCCTGTTCGAACGAAGCCGCCGAAGAAATCGCCGCATCCGGAGCCGGAGTGTTGCCGCCACCCGCATCAACCCCGGCGCTGTTCGAATAGCTCGCGCCATCGATGAAGTTGAACACCGCCACGCCGTTTACCCACAGGCCCTGCGGTCCGCCGCCGGTCGAGGTCAGCGTCGTCGCCGCCGCGGGATTGCGCGGGATCTGCAGCGTCGTCGAACTCGCTGAAGGGAAGTTCATGAAGACTCCGCCCGTCATGTCGGCGGAGAACCACGGCCCCATGTTGTATCCGGCGAGGCCGTTCGCCGTGATGTACACAGTGGAATCGGTGTAGCGGATCCGTTGCGTATCGGCCAGCGCCGGACTCGTCACCGAACCCGAAGTCGTCACTCCCAGCGAATTGGTTCCGGGCCATGTAGTCGAAGCTCCGGCGGATGGGTCAAAGCCGCTGACGACTTTCGCGTACTGCCCGGAGTACTTCGTGGACCACGAGGTCAGTTCGGGGATCGAGGGACCCGGCGTCACGGTTCCGCCGTTGAAGTAGTCGGTGGCGCTCACCGTCGCGCTGTTCGCAAAGCTGCCGGGTTTCCCGTAGAACTGGCCGGCGAGGATGAACGGGAAGGCAGGCACGCCGTTCGCGTCAATCGTGACGTAATATGCGTACGTGCCCTGCGGAAATTCCGGCGTCACGGCAAAGCGGCCGTTGTATTGATCGAGATCGCCTACGCCGGCGGCCCATTCGTAATCTTCGAGGTAGCGACCGAGGGGAAATGTAGCGCTGATGGGCGGTCCGTACTGGCTCGCAGTAAGAGTCTGCGAAATGCCGCTGTGGTTGGGCAGGGACCAGTCCGGCAGCGACGTCCGCGCGGTGATGTTGCGCAACCGGAAGCCGGAAGCCATGCGACGGACGGGACTGGCCGGGTCGGTCGGACTGGAAAAACCATACGGGCCGTAGATCGGATAGCCATCAAGCGCCCAGCCGAGAATCGGCGAATGGTGCAGATTGGTGGTGGCTTCGGCCCAGTTCGAACCGTCGCGCGACGTACGCAAGAGCTGCAGGTTGTCGTTCAGCTGGGCGCGCAGACAGAGCGGGTTGGCGTGATAGTGATACTGACCGTTACCGGGCTGGTGTCCGACGCACTGGTCGAAGGTCTGCAGTTCGCCGTAATAGGCGTTGCGGCGCCAGATGCCGTCTCCCTGGCCGCCGCCCGGGCCGCCAGCCCCGCCACCAGGAGGTCCGCCGCCAGGAGGTCCGCCGCCGGGCGGGCCCTGGGCAATCGCCGAAGCCACAGCGAGGCCCGCAATCAGCAGCAGTTTCGATGCTGTATTGTTCATTTCCTCAGTTCAGCACGGCGGAGCGCCACAGCGTGTAAAGTGTTGGTAAACCGTGTAATGCCCCTGTTAGCCGCGCGTAAAGCTCACGCGGCGCCCGGGATCATTTTATTCCTGCGCATTCGGCAGCCTTTAGACTGAATGCAGCATCGAAAATCCATGGCCCTCGAAATTAAACGCCGGGAGCGCGAAGGGATCGACCTGCTCGATCTCAACGGCCGCATCACGGCGGGCAAGGACGTAGCGGCTTTTCGCGCCGCGGTGGAACAGGTTTCCGGCACGCCGCCCCGCCTCGTGCTGAACATGAAGGGCGTCGATTACGTCGATTCCACCGGCCTCGGCGCGCTGGTCATGTGCGCCAACCGGATCAGCCAGCTCAAAGGAGCGGCCAAACTGGCCGAGGTCAACCGTCGCAATATTGAGCTGCTTGTGATGACGAAGATCGACACTATCTTTGAAATCTTCGACGACGAAACCGAGGCCGTCAACAGCTTTTTCCCGGAGCGCGCCATCCGGCGGTTCGATATCCTGTCGTTTGTCCGCCATCTCGACGACGAAGACTGACTTTCTCACTTCCACTCATGCTCCAGCCATCTGACAAAGCTCCCGATTTCGAACTGCCGCTGCTGACCGGCGGGTCGTGGCGTCTCAGCGACGCGCTGCAAAAGGGCTCCGTCCTGCTGGTCTTCTTCAAGATTTCCTGCGAGACCTGCCACCTGACTTTTCCGTATTTGCAGCGACTGGTGGACGCGGGCCAATCCGGCGCCCCGCAACTGCTGGCCGTCTCTCAGGACAACGCCGAAGATACGCAGTACTTCCACGACGAATTTAAGACCTCCATGCCGACGCTGCTCGAAGATCCGGCTACCTGGAACGTGAGCAACTCGTACGGGATCGCCAACGTTCCGACGTTTTTTCTGATTGGAGCGGACGGCGTTATTGAGCGTTCTTTCGAAGGTTTTTTCCGTCCCGACCTCGAATCTCTGGCCGAACTTTTCGGCGTGAATCTCTTCGGCCCCGGCGACTCCGTCCCGATGCTGAAGCCGGGCTGTATGTCGAAAAACTGACTCCCGCGAGGAGTTCCGGTAACATATAAGAAATGGCTAATCTGATCGGCGAAGTATTCGGCGCAGCCGGCGCCGTACTCAATGGCATGGGCGTCACGCTGAAGGAGATGATGTCTCCGACGGTGACGGAAAACTATCCGGACGAGCCTCCCGTTCTGCAGGAGCGTTTCCGCGGCGTTCACCAGTTGCAGCGCGATGTGAACGGCCTCGAAAAGTGCGTGGCGTGTTTCCTCTGCGCCGTTGCATGCCCGTCCACGTGCATCTATATTGAAGCGGCCGAGAATACCGAGCAGGTTCGCATCAGCGGCGGCGAACGCTACGCCAGGGTTTACAACATCGACTACAACCGCTGCATCTTCTGCGGCTACTGCGTGGAGGCCTGCCCGACGGATGCGATCACGCACGGTCACGGCTTCGAAGTCGCCAGCTACAACACTTCCCCGCTGGTGAAACGCAAGGAAGATATGCTGGTCGCAATCCCGGTCGGCGCGAAACCGCCGGTCAACGAACTGGCCGAGACCGGCGGCGGACACTAGTCCGCAGCCTCCGGCCCCGGACCGCATTGTCCGCGGTCAAAATATGTTTGCCCTCATTCGCGAACAGATCGAAACCATTTTCCGTGAAGACCCGGCCGCGAAGAGCGTCCTTGAGATCTTCCTTTGCTATCCGGGCTTCCATGCGATTCTTCTGCACCGGATTGCGCACGCGCTTTACACGGCGAAGGTCCCCCTGCTGCCGCGTTTGATCTCCCAGATGTCCCGATTTCTGACCGGCATTGAAATCCACCCCGGCGCGAAGATCGGCCACCGCTTTTTCATCGACCACGGCATGGGTGTGGTCATCGGCGAGACCACGGAAATCGGCGATGACGTGCTCCTCTACCAGGGCGTCACGCTTGGCGGCACCGGCAACGAAACCGGCAAACGCCATCCCACCATCGGCAACAACGTCGTGATCGGCACGGGCGCCAAAGTGCTCGGCAGCATTACGATCGGCAATCATGTGAAGATCGGCGCCGGTTCGGTGATCGTCCATCCGGTGCCGGATCATTCGACCGTCGTCGGCATTCCGGGCCGCATCGTGCGAACCCGCGGCACTTCGGGCGTCCTCGAACACGGCGAACTTCCCGATCCCGAAGGGCAGGAGATCGACGAACTCAAGGCGCGCGTCGAAAAACTGGAAAAGCTGCTCAGCGAGCAACTGACCACGCGCGCGGAACGGTAAGCCATCATCGGCCATGACCGCCACTGAACGCCGCCGCCGCATTCTGGAAGAAGCCTGGATTGGCGACGCCGTCCTCTGCCTCTACTGCCGACAGCGGATTCTCGACCGCGACAAGGTACTCGACGGCGAGAAATTCACGCGCATGACCTCGAATCAGTTTCTCACTGCTTTTGGCGATCCCTCCGAAGTCGAAGCCGAAATCGGCCGCGTCTACAGCGATGAAGGGCTCGAAGCCGCATTCACGTTTATCGAGGCAAAACTGATGCCGCGTTTCGATAAGCGCGAAGCCAAGCGCAACCCGCCGCCGCACCGCGCGCCTGTCGTTCGATAGAGGATGCCCGATAAGGAACGTTCCATAAAGGTCGCCCGTTGAGGGATGCCCGAAAATGTGGCCTCGCCACCGTCGCGTTTAAACGGCCTTTCCCTTCAAAAATTCCGTCAGACTTCCGGCAATGTGCACAAACTCGGCCGGGATCATCAGCACCGTGGTGCTGTTGTTTTCCGCGCCCACTTCGGACACCATCTGCATACGCCGCAACTCCAGCGCCGCCGGATTGCCCACCATAAGCTGCGCGGCATCGGCCAGCTTCTGCGACGCCTCCAGTTCTGCCTCCGCTTTGATGATGCGCGCCCGCTTCTCGCGCATCGCCTCGGCCTCCATCGCCATTACGCGCTGCATGTCCTGCGGGATTTCGACGTCCTTCATTTCGAGCAGTTCCACTTTCACGCCCCAGGGCGCCGTCGTCTCGTGCACCGTACGACGCAGCAGGGCGTTGATCTTGTCGCGCTCCTTCAGGACTTCATCCAGATCGTGCTGGCCAATCACGTTCCGCAGCGCCGTCAACGCCAGTTGCTGCACGGCACGACGGTAATCCTCGACGGTCAGCACGGCCTTGCGCGGATCGTCGACCCGGTACCACAGGACCGCGTTCACCTTCACCGTGACGCTGTCCCGCGTGATCGTTTCCTGCTGCTCAATGGGGTTGGTGACGATGCGCAGATCCACGCGCGTCTGATTCTCAACGCCGAAGGGAATCAACCAGAAGAGGCCCGGCCCGCGCAGGCCGACGTAGCGCCCGAGACGGAACACTACCGCGCGCTCATACTCACGGGCAACACGGAGGGCGGAAAACACCAGAAAGACGAACAGCAATGCGCCGAGAAGAATAAGTGGCATGCTGCCAGCGTACTACCGATTGAGGTCCGCCAGCGTCTTGAGTTCCGCTATCGTCTTGAGTGCTGCCAGCGTCCTGAGTGCTGCTGGCGTCTTGAGTGCTTCTAGCGCCCCGCCGGTCCGCTGTAGGCGCGTTCAACCTTCGCCACCCGGATCTCGTAATGTTCGTACCAGCGTGCTTTGCCGGCCGCCTGCGCCTCGGCGTGATCCATCTGCTGTTTCCAGCGGGCGATATCCGCTTCGCTTTGCCAGTAGGAAACTGTGATGCCGGTCGTACCCGGTTCGCCGCCCGCGTATTCGAGCCCCAGGTACCCGGGCATCGTCATCGCCAGACCGACCATTTTCATCACCGTATCGCCGTATCCGGCAACATCCGCCGATTTCACCGCAGTGAAAATCACGGCGTAGTAAGGAGGCTGAGGAGTCGTCGCAAAGGGGGACATTCCCTTAGCTTCCCACAGCTGCAGATTCCCGCCGCGCGCCGCTGCTTACGGCTTCAGCGAAGCCGTGTAGGCCGAGATGTACAGCATGTCTTCGTTGCTCAGTTTCGCGACCACGCCCTTCATTCCCGCCGCGCCCTTGCCATGCCGCGCGCCCGTCTTGAAGTCGTTCATCTGCCGCGCAATGTAGCTGGGGGAACGTCCTGCGAGCGCTGGCACGTCGCCCTTGCCCTTGAGGTCCGCCCCGTGGCAGATGGAACACTGCACGGTGGTCGTATTCTTCGACGCGGCCAGTGCTTTGCCCTTCTCGACCGAACCCGGCGGCACGTACGCCACGAAGCCCGAGGTGTCGTCACGAACTTCGGTCCGCTCCAGATCCTCCGGCGTTTCGATGATCCGCATACCGATGGGTTCCATCTCCTTGCCATCCGGCACCCACATTCCGATCACCGCTTTTGTCTTCGGCACCATGGTCGCTTCCACCACGCGCACCCAAGGCTTGTAGGTCAGCTTCGAAAAATATTCCGCGGCCGGCTTCACTTCTTCAACATTCGAAGCCTTCGACAGATTCAGCATGTTGAGAGGCGGTCCCATGTTGGGTTCGGAACTTGTCCGCAGACCGTCGCGCCAGTCGTTCACCTGTTGCTCGATGTATGCAGCGGACAAGCCGGCGAGGCTCGAATTTTCGGGCCGTCCCTGACCGTTCGGCAGATGGCAATAGCCGCAGGCCCGCATATCGGGCGCACGGCCTTTACTCACGATGTTTGGCATTGCCTGGTGCCCTTCCGGATGCCAGTCCGGCGGATTGAAACCGTCCGTCACCTGCGCGCGCGTGAAACCGGCCTTGCTGTTCGGAACATGCAGAATCGTGGGATCGGGAGCCGCCGCAGTCACCGGAGTGTTGAGCGGATAGGCCCATGGAATGCCGGTGGCCGGAGTCAGCACCGGAGCCTGCGCCGCCGTGCGAACCGGGGCCAAATAAATCACAGTCACGGCCGCCGCGGCCAGCACGCTGTAGCGAATCAACTTCATCTGCGGGGTTCCTTCCTTCCGAAACGAATATTCATCGTATGGAAGTCGTGTCGGCCTGTCAATCACACGTCCGCCGAATGAGACATGTCGGCCGCCGCGAAGAGGCCCGCCCGCTCGCGTTCCCACGTCAGCAGTCTCAGCTTTAGTTCAAGGCCACCCGCATAGCCGGTGAGCGAACCATCGGCGCCGATCACGCGATGGCACGGTACGATCACCGCGATCGGGTTGGCGGAATTCGCCCGTCCCACCGCGCGCGCCGCCCCGGGGGTTCCGATGCGACGGGCGAGTTCGGCGTAGCTGATCGTCTCGCCGAACGGAATGTTCCGCAGTTCGGCCCAGACGCGCTTCTGGAAGTCGGTTCCCTGCGGAGCGAGCGCCACGTCGAAGTCCGTGCGCCGGCCCGCGAAGAATTCTTCGATCTGGCGGGCCACGCTGCGTTCCAGGTGATTGTCCTGGCGCAGCGGTTCGCCGAACGTGAAGGCCGTCAGTGCACCGTTGTCATCGGCCGATGCCCACGCCGGTCCGAATGGTGTCTCGAACCTCATTCCACTCTGTCTCCTTTCAAACTTGCCCACACGTGACAGGTCGCCAGACTTCGGTAGGGCGCGAACCTCGCCATCATGGCCCGAATCGAAGATTCGTCCGGCCGCTCGCCCCGCAGCAGTTCGAGTCCCTGCGCAAGGCCGGCATCGCCCGCCGGCAAGCAGTCCGCATATCCAAACGCGCGCAGGAACACATATTGCACGGTCCACGGACCGATGCCGCGCACGGCGCCCATCGCGCGCGCCGCACGGAGCGCCGAAACATCGCCGCGCGCCGAGGCCCACTTGTCCAGCGGCAGTTGGCCTGACGCCACGGCGGCCGCCGCCGCAAGCAGGTATTCGGCCTTCGATCGCGAAAAGCCGAGGCCACGTAAATCATCGGCCGTGCAGGCCACCAGCGCTTCGGCCGCGGGATGCGCCCGCAGGCCGCAGGAGTGCGGCAATCCGTACGCGCCGATCAGCGCCCGCCGCAGCGACACCGCGGCCTTCACACTGATCTGCTGGCCCATGATGGCCCACGCCATCGCTTCCCAGGGAGCGGGTGTCAGCGGAATCCGCAGCCCGCGCTGGCGGCCGATCAGTCCACCGAATTCGGGATCCGACGCAAACTGCCGCTCGAACGACACGGCGTCGGAATCGAGACCGAGCATCCGGCTCGCGGCGCGATGGCCGGCGTAGCCATCCGCTCCATCCACCCGGCACTCGGCCACTCCCTCACGGAACAACACTTCCACCAGCGAAGGCGCCCCGTCAATCAACAGCGCCTTGCGGAGAGAATCCGAGTTCACTCGCTCGCTTACGCTTTGTTCGTCGCGCCCGTAAAAATCCAGCACCTCGCGGACCCGGTAGCGCGGCGGCAGTTTCAGACGGAACTCGCGGGCGCCCGTCAGCGCCGCATACGCGCCCGGCGTCATGGCCATTCGCGCGGCAAACTGTTCATGAAAGGCCGACGCGCTTTCGAAGCCGGCCGCCGCCGCCGCATCTGCCGGAGTCGCGCCCTGCCGGATCAACCGCGCGGCGTGTTCGGCGCGCACGCGGCGCAAAAACGAACCCGGCGATTCGTGGGCATGCTCGCGAAACAGGTCATTCAGCGCGGTCCGGCTCACGCCGGCGGCACGAGCGATTGCGCCGATGTCGCGAAAGCCCGCAGGCTCGCTCCGCAGGCGCGCCACCGTCACTTCGTACAAGCTTTCATGCCACGCGGCGCCGCGATGGAACCAGTCCGGCCGGCAACGGCGGCAGGGGCGCAGACCGCTCGCCTCCGCCTGATCCGGCGTTCGAAAGAAACGAACGTTCTCGCGCCGTGGGCGCCGCGCCGGGCAGGATGGCAGGCAGTAAATGCCCGTGCTCAGCACGCCGGCGAGAAACTTGCCGTTGCAGGCAGTGTCCCGCAGCAGAAACTGCCGATAGAGCCGGTCGTCCGCGTTTTCCGCAACGGTAAGGCGTGCCATCCGTTCCGATCTTACGCCGCCCGGCCGTCCGGTGTCTTCCGGAATCGGCCGTTCAAATCCACAACTGGATCTTGAGCGCGATTCCGGGCGCGATCCGGACAGAAGCCCGGGAAAAGACCCGGTGCGCTGCGCACCATTTTGCGACATAATCCTCTCGACCACCATGTCTACACAACCTCGCGGCTTCAATCGCTGGCTCATCCCCGTCGGCGCTGTCCTCGTGCATCTCTGCATCGGCTCCGTGTATGCATGGAGCACGTTCAACCGGCCCATCATGGCTCTGTTCCCGGACGACCCTGCGTGGTTCCGGCCGCCCTACATCACCTTCACAACCGCGCTGGTGCTGCTCGGCCTGAGCGCGGCCTTTGGCGGCCCCTGGGTGGAGCGACGAGGCCCGCGCGCGGCGGCGACGGCGGCGGCGCTGTTCTTCGGCACCGGGCTGATGATTGCCGCCATTGGCCTCGCCATTCGCTTTTCGCCGCTCGTGTTTCTCGGCATGGGACTGATCGGCGGCATCGGCTGCGGCCTCGGCTACATTTCGCCGGTGAGCACGCTGGTGAAGTGGTTCCCCGACCGGCGCGGCATGGCGACCGGCATGGCTATCATGGGCTTCGGCGGAGGCGCCGCGCTGGGCGCGCCGCTCAACACCTGGCTGATGGCGCAGGCCGGAGTGCCAGGCACGATGCTGACGCTTGGCGCCGTTTACCTTGCGGTAATGCTGGCCGGCTCGCGCATTCTGCGCCGCCCGCCGGAGGGCTGGCTGCCGGAAGGCTGGACGCCGCCGGCCGAGGACAGGAAATCGCTCGCCGTACATGTGACCCGCAACGAAGCGATTCGTACGCACCAGTTCTGGCTGCTGTGGGGCATCCTGTTTATCAACGTCACAGCCGGAATCGGCATCCTTGCGCAGGCTTCGCCCATGATGCAGGACATGTTCACCAAAACCGCCGTGCAGGCCGCGGCGATCGTTTCGATCATCAGCCTGTTCAATGCCGGCGGGCGTCTTCTGTGGGCGTCCGGCTCGGACTACATCGGCCGCCGCGACACGTACACGATCTTCTTCGTGGCGCAGTTCGCGCTATTCCTTGCGATTCCCGGCATGGCGTCGAACGGCCAGTGGGAAATCTTCGAAGCCAGCCTGTTTATCATTTTCACCATGTACGGCGGCGGCTTTGCCACCATACCCGCATTTCTGGCCGATCTGTTCGGCACCGACAACGTGGGCGCGATTCACGGCGCACTGCTGACGGCATGGAGCGCCGCCGCGGTGGTGGGGCCGGTCATTATCACTGAACTTTCCAGCCGCGCCAGGGCTGCACTCGCGCCGGGCGCAAGCAAGATTCACATCTACGACCAGCCGTTGCAGGTTCTGGCCGGCCTGCTGGTGGCCGGGTTCGTGCTGACGCTTTTGGTTCGGCCGCTGGCGGCCAGCCAGACGCACGCCGCGCGCGGGGCGGCTACTCCTGTATCTGGAGATTAACCGTCAGTGCCGTGTGGTTGTCGAATGTGCTGATGGTGCGGGCCTTGCTGAATTTGCCTTCGGACATGGCCTTCACTTCCCAATCGACATCGGCGGCGAGCCCCTGAAAGATGTAATCGCCTTTTTCGCGCGCGATGAAGGATCGGACCTGCAGGGTCTTCATGTTCTTGAGTTGCACCACCGCGCCTGGAATGGGTTCGCCCTTCGCATCAGAAACTACTCCGGTGACGGTCTTTTCCACGGGCGTCTTGCTCTTCTGCGCGAAGGCGAAAGTGGCCAGAGCCAGGATCAGCAGCAGTGCGGCGAAGCGTTGCAGTGCAAAACGTTGTTGTCTCATTTGGTAACGGCCTTCATTATAGGAGACACCGGCGGCGATGCGGTTTTGTCGGCGGCGTAGCAGAGAGGGTTGAGACGGCACTCGGCGCACTTCGGCTTGCGCGCCACACACGGGCCGCGGCCGAGGTGGATCAACTGGTGCGAGAACTGAATCCACTTGTCGCGCGGGATGATTTTGACCAGATCTCGCTCGATTTTCACGGGGTCGGATTCTTTGGTGAGATCGAGGCGGTTCGAAAGGCGCTGGACGTGGGTATCGACTACGATGCCGGAAGCGATGCCGAACGCGGTACCAAGCACGACGTTGGCGGTCTTGCGCGCCGCGCCGGGGACGGTGGTGAGTTCGTCGATGGTACGCGGCACCTCACCGCCGAATTCGTTCACGATTTTTTTTGCGGCGCCGATGATGGATTTGGCTTTGTTGTTGAAGAAGCCGGTGGAGCGGATGTCCTGCGCGAGGGTTTCCTGGCGGACGGCGGCGAAATCGTGAGGGGTGGGGTATTTGGCAAAAAGGCCGGGCGTGACTTCATTGACGCGCTTATCGGTGCACTGGGCCGAAAGGATAGTGGCGACGAGTAGTTCCCAGGGCGACGTGTGCGTGAGGGCGCAGGTGACGTTCGGATACATTTCGTCGAGCGTCTTAAGGATGGCCGTGACGCGGGCGGCGCGCTCAGCGGCGGTCTTCGGTTTTACCGGTTTGAAGACGGGCGGCGGCGCAGACTTGCCCGATTTCGCGTTTTTTGAGGTGGCAGGCATTATTCGTATCGTAAGACCTCGACGGGGAGAATGCTGGTCGCGTTGCGGGCCGGGTAGATGGTGGCCAGCAGGCTGACGCCGAGCGCGACGGCGGCGATCCAGAGGCCATCGAGAGCGCGGGCTTCGAAGGGGACGAAGCTGAGGGCGTAGACGGAGGCATCGAGCTGAATCCAGCGATAGGTATCGGCGAAATAGCAGAGGCCGTAGCCGAGAACGAGCCCAATCGCGGTGCCGAGCACGCCGATGATGATGCCCTGGTAAACGAAAATGCGGCGAATCTGCGCGCGGCGGGCACCCATCGACATGAGGACGGCGATGTCCTTGTACTTGGTGAGCACGATCATAGTCAGCGTGATCAGGATGTTCAGCGCGGCGACGAGAATGATGAGGCCGATGGTCACAGCGGTCACGACGCGCTCCATTTTGAGCGCGTGGAGAAGCTGACTGTTCTGCTCTTCCCAATTCGTTGACGTATACGCGGGGCCGGCGGCGGCGCGGGCGGCTTCGGCCACCTGCGGGGCGAGATAGAGATCGTCGACGCGAACCTCGATGGCGTTGACGACGTTGCCGAGCGAGAGGAGTTTCTGCACGGCGTCCATGCGGGTGTAGGCCCAGTTGTCGTCGAAATCGTAGAAGCCGGATTCGAAGATACCGGCGACGCGGAAACGCTGGCTGCGCGGCTCGGGGCCGAAGGGCGTGAGGCGGCCCTGGGGGCTGATGACGGTGACGACCGTGCCGAGCGAAGCACCGGCGGCGTCAGGCGAGAGGCCGAGATCCGCGGCGAGTTTGACGCCGAGGATGATGCCGGGGATGTTGCCGGTGACGGTGGCATCGGAGGCATTGAGGGCCTGCAGAGAACCGGCTTTGAGATGGCGGAGGGTTTCGCTGATGCTGAGTTCGCTTTGCGGCTGGATGCCTTTGAGGACGGCGCCTTTGCCGGTGAGAGGGCCGGTGACGAAGACCTGATCGTAGAGGACGGGGGCGACGCCGGTGACGTGGGGCAGGCTGCGGAAACGGTCGAGGAGGGTGGGCCAGCCGACAATTCCCTGCCCTGGCTCTTTGGCGAGGATGTTGACGTGGGCGGTGGCGCCGACGAGGTTCTTTTGCAACGTATCGCGGAAGCCGTTGTTGATGGCGAGGGCGATGACGAGGGCCATGACGCCGGCGGCGATACCGATGACAGAGATGACGGTGGTAACGGCAATGACCTTTTCGCGGCGGCGCGCGCGAAGGTAGCGGGCGGCCACGAACAGTTCGAACGTGGCGGGTTCGAACGTGGCGGGTTCGAACGTGGCGGGTTCGAAGGTGGCGGGTTCGGGGGGGACGGGTTCGAGGGAAGGGTCCATTGGCGACGTGTTCGCGAAGAAGGGGCTAAGAGAACAGTATCGTTGATTATTCTGCGGCGTGAATCGTTGAGCGGCGTAGCGGACGCTATGTGCGGCGCAGGATGAGGCTGCCGCGCACGTCCCGGCGGATGCTCCAGCCGGCGGGGATGAGCGTGGTGGAGCCGTAGTCGGTGATGAGAGCGGGGCCGCGGGGGAGACGCCGCGGGAAGAAGTCGCGGGGGACGGCGGGGACCTGGCGGAACCTGCCATCGATATATACGCGGCGGGTCTCGACGGGAGCGTCAGGGGATGCGGCGCGGCGGGGTTCGCGGAGTGCGGGCTTTTCGGTGGGCAGCGTGGCGCGGAGCCGGAGGGTGACAACTTCGACGGGGCGCGCGGGGTCGGAGTAGCCGTAGATGCGGTGGTGTTCCTTGTGGAATCCATCCGCGACGCCTTGAGCAGACCACGGAACGGTCAGTTCATAACTTTGGCCGGCGTAGCGGAGGTCGGCGAAGCGCTGCAGCGTGGCTCCGCGCAGATCTTTGTGAGCCTGTTTTTCCAGCTTTCGATAGCGAGTTTCGATATCGCGCGGGGATGAGCCGAGTGCGCCGGCGGAGTAGTCGCGAGTGCGGTCGGCGAGGAGCATGCCGAGGGCGGAGAGGGCACCGGCGAGGCGCGGGACGATGACTGTGGTGACGCCGAGATCGTCGGCGAGTTCGCAGGCGTGGAGTCCGCCGGAGCCGCCGAAGGCGACGAGGGGGAAGTCGCGCGGGTCTTCGCCGCGTTCGACCGAGACGGCACGAATTGCCCGCTCCATGTTGGAATTGGCGACGCGGATGATGGCGGCCGCGGCGTCGGCGAGTGTGAGTCCGAGGGCGGAAGCGATTCGGGCCACGGCGGCCTCGGAGCGCGCGAGGTCGAGCTGCATTTCTCCGCCGACCAACTGATCGCGGCCGATGCGGCCGAGGACCACGTGGGCGTCGGTCACCGTGGCTTCCGTTCCTTGTCCATAGCAGGCAGGGCCGGGGATGGAACCGGCGCTCTCGGGGCCGACGCGGAGGCTGCCGCCGTGATCGACGCGCGCGATAGAGCCCCCGCCCGCGCCGACGGTGTGGATATCGAGCATGGGGACGCGCACCGGAAGATCGCCGATGCGGGCTTCAGTGGTGAGGCGCGGGTGGATGCCGGCGAGAGCGACGTCTGTTGAGGTGCCGCCCATGTCAAAAGTCAGGGCGCGTTTGAAGCCGGAGAGGCGGGCGATTTCGACAGCGCCGACGATGCCGCCGGCCGGGCCGGAGAGGATGGTGCGGACAGCATGACGGCGAGCTTCGGCAGCGGTGAGAAGTCCGCCGCTGGACTGCATGATGGCGACCGGATGCGGGCTGGCGGCTTCGAGGCGCGCGAGGTAACGGTCCATCAGCGGGCCGACGTAGGCGTTGATGACGGTGGTGGAGGCGCGCTCGTATTCGCGAAATTCGGGGGAGATTTCGCAGGAGGCGCAGACGTAAGGGACATCGAGCGCGTCGAGCAGCGCGCGTTCGTGCGTGTCGTTCTGATAAGAGTGCAGGAGGCAGATGGCGACCGATTCCGCGCCGCGCAGCTGCCTGCGGAGCTTTTCGATTGCGGCGGCGCGAAGGGGCGTGTGGATGGAGCCGTCAAACAAAATGCGTTCATCGACGCCCAGGCAGAGATCGCGCGGGACGAGCGGCGGGGTGAGGGAAGGCGTGAGGTTGTAGAGTTCGGGGCGGTTCTGGCGGCCGATGGCGATGATGTCTTCAAAGCCGCCGGTGGTCACAAATGCGGTACGTGCGCCCTTGCGTTCGAGCAGCGCGTTGGTGGCGACGGTGGAGCCATGGACGACATCTGTTCCCGCCACTGTTTTTCGATTTGCGGCGATGCGGGCGAGACCTTCGAGAATGACCGCGTCAGGCGCGGCCGGGTTGGAGCGAAGTTTGAAGGATTCGAGATGGCCGCCGGCTTCGTTGTCGTCATGGAGAACGACGAAGTCGGTGAAGGTGCCGCCGGAATCGATGCCGATGCGCATGGTCAGGGGCGCGCCGGGCGGCGCGTTGGTCCGTTACTTATAATGACATTTTCCCCACATTTTCCATGACACTCAAAAGCTACACGATCACGCAGGGCCGCGAACGCGCTGCCGCACGAAGCCAGCTGAAGGCGATCGGATTCACCGACGAAGATCTGAAGAAGCCGATTATCGGCGTGGCCAATACGTGGACCGAGACGATGCCGTGCAACTACAATCTGCGCGAGCTGGCCAAATACGTGAAGGAAGGCATCCGCAAAGCGGGCGGGACGCCGATGGAGTTCAACACCATTGCGATCTCGGACGGCATCACGATGGGCACCGAGGGCATGAAGGCTTCGCTGGTGAGCCGCGAGGTGATTGCCGATTCGATCGAACTGGTGTCGCGCGGTCATATGTTCGACGGCGTGGTGGCGCTGGTGGCCTGCGATAAAACGATCCCCGGCGCGGCGATGGCGATGCTGCGGCTGAATATTCCGGGCGTGATTCTGTATGGCGGATCGATTCTGCCGGGCAAGCACCACGGGGTGGACATCACGATCCAGGAAGTATTCGAAGCGATCGGCGCCAATGCCGCGGGCAAGATGAGCGACGCCGAACTGCTGGAGATCGAAAATGAAGCGTGCCCGGGCGCGGGCGCCTGCGGCGGCCAGTTCACGGCGAACACGATGGCGACGGTGATGGAACTGATCGGCCTTTCGCCCATGAATACGGCGGCTGTGCCGCAGGTCGACAAGCGCAAGGAAGATGTGGCGCGGCGCTGCGGCGAGGTGATCATGAACGCGGTGCAGAAGCAGCTTCTGCCGCGCGATATCTGCACCCTCACGGCGTTTGAGAACGCGATTGCGGGCGTTTCGGCAACGGGCGGCTCGACCAATGCGGTGCTGCATCTGCTGGCCATGGCGCGCGAGGCCGGCGTGAAGCTCGATATTGAAGCATTCCAGCGGATCAGCGAACGGGTGCCGATTTATGTGGACCTGAAGCCGGGCGGCAAGTATGTGGCGCAGGATGTGGATAAGGCCGGCGGCATCGGCGTGATCGCGCAGCGGCTGGTGGAGGGCAAGTTCGTGGATCCTTCCGCGATGACGTGCACGGGCGAGACGTTCGGCACGGAAGCGGCGAAGGCCGTGGAGACGCCGGGGCAGCCGGTGATTCATCCGATTTCGAATCCCGTGAAGCCGACCGGCGGACTGGGAATTCTGCGCGGATCGCTGGCGCCGGATGCGTGCGTGATCAAACTTTCCGGACACAGCAAGCGGAAGCACGTGGGACCGGCGCGCGTGTTCGATCGCGAAGAAGATGCGATGAAGGCCGTGATGGAAGGGCGGATCAATCCGAACGACGTGATTGTGATTCGCTACGAGGGTCCGCGCGGCGGGCCCGGCATGCGCGAAATGCTGGGCGTGACGAGCGCGGTGATCGGGGCTGGGCTTGGGAACTCGGTGGCGCTGCTCACCGACGGGCGCTTCAGCGGCGCCACGCACGGGTTCATGATCGCGCACATTGCGCCGGAAGCGCAGGCGGGCGGGCCGATTGCCGCCGTGCAGGAAGGCGACCAGATTACGGTGGACGTGGATGCGGGCGAACTGAACCTCGACATCGCGGCCGATGAAATGGCGCGGCGCATGAAGGCGTGGACGGCACCGGAAGCGAAGTACAAGACCGGCGTGTTTGCCAAGTATTCGGCGCTGGTGGGATCGGCCTCGGAAGGCGCGGTGACGTCTTTCCCTGCCGCGTTGTCCGAGAAGACCCGCGCGTGAGGCTGCTGTTTGTCGGCGACATCTTCGGCCATGCCGGGCGGCGGATTGTCGCCGATCATGTAAAAGATATTCGCGCCTCGCAGGGGATCGACGTGGTGATTGCCAACGTCGAAAACTCGGCGGCCGGGTTCGGCGTGACGCCGAGCGTGGCGGATGAGTTGTTCGGCTACGGCATCGATGTGATGACGTCGGGCAACCACATCTGGGACAAGCGCGACATCTACGAATACTTCAAACGCCGGCCGCAGCTGCTGCGACCGGCGAACTATCCGGCGGGCGTGCCTGGCGCGGGCGTCTACATCCACGAAACGAAGACCGGCGCGCGGTGCGCGGTGATGAATCTGCAGGGCCGCGTGTACATGGCGCAGACGGATTGTCCGTTCCGCAAGGCGGATGAAATTCTGGCGGCGCTGCCGGCCGATGTGAAGGTGCGGTTTCTCGATTTTCACGCGGAAGTGACGAGCGAAAAGATGGCGATGGGCTGGTATCTGGACGGGCGCATCTCCGCAATGGTGGGGACGCACACGCACATTCCGACCGCCGACACGCGAATTCTGCGGGGCGGCACGGCGTATCAGACTGACTGCGGGATGACCGGGCCGTACGATTCGGTAATCGGCGTGGAAAAAGACACGGTGCTGCAGAAATTTCTGACGGCGCAGCCGGCGCGAATGGAGCCGGCAAAAGGCGGCGTGGAACTGCACTCGGTCATCGTGGATGTGGATGAGACGACCGGCAAGGCCGTTGAAGCCAGACGCCACACCGTACGCGGCGACTAATCCCGGCCGGATGCGCTATTTGGCCTTGACGTAAATCTGCACGGGACGGCCGACGCCACCGCCGCCGCTGGCTACGCTGCCCTGAATCACAATCACCTGCGTTGGGTTGGTCGGGGTGGTGATCACCGTATCGGGAATCTGCACGTTGACCTGCCAGACGCCCACGAGCGTGGGGGCAACGCCCGCATACTTAATTGCGCTGGGCAGGACCGCGCCGCCCGGCCCCATGATGACAATCGGTATCTGCGCGGTCTGCGCCGCCTTACCGGGGACGTCGCCGTCGGGAACGCCGGCGATAAAGCCCTCCCCGGTGCCGAACAACTGGATCACGGTGCCCTGGGCCGCCGGGTTCGTCGCGGTATTCAGCGTATTGTCCTGATTGAGTGCGGAAGCAGCGCCGATGCCGTTTCCTGCCTGCGTAAACAGGCCCGGAGCGACAGAATTTGTGGCCATGGTGGCATCGCCGAGGATGCGGCCGGTGGCGACCTCCAGAACCTGAACATCGACGGTCCCGGTCTGCGGCGTTCCCATCGGCACCTGGAAATTGATCTGGTTGGCGTCGGCGTAGAACAACGGAACCGGAGAGCCGTTGATCAATACCTGTATGCCATTCAGCGTTCTGGGCAACGGCAGAGATGTGGCCTGCGCAGGCTTGCCGCCAAACTGATTTTTATTGCCCTGCGAGAACATGGCGGAGATCATGCCCGGCGCAAGGACATTGTTGAAGAGAAAATTCGCGGCATTCACGGCCCCGAGTCCGGGGTAAAAAATGGTGACGCGGCTCGACGAATCGGCCACGAAGAGGTCGCCCCACTCATCTTCCACCGAGGTGAGCACGCCGGCGGCATTCTGAATCGTGGCATTGGGCACGAAGCCGCTGGCGGCGAGCAGCACGAACGGCTGGTAGCGTACCGACTGTCCGGTCCCGGCGTCGGAGACCCAAATATCTCCCGTGGGCGCGTTGACAAATACGCCATCCGGGCTGCTGAGGCCGTTGGTCAGCGAGACAGCGGCAAAGGGGTTCACGGCGGCGGTGGGCGCTCCGTCAAAGATCAGGACGCGGCCGTTCCCGGTATCGGCAACGTAGAGCCGGTCGTCGCCATCGGTCGAAATATGCCGCGGCGCGTTCAGTTGATTGAGGCCGGTGCCGGCGATGCTGGAAGTGAAACCGGCCTGACCGAAAACATTGGAAGCGGATTGTCCGGATACGAAATCGGAAGATTTGCCGGCGAAGTAAAGCACGCGGTTCAGCGAGATGTCGGAAACCAACAGGCCGTGGTCGCTGGCGAAGGCCAGACCGTAAGGCTGGGACATGGTTCGGGCCGAAGCATCCGAGATCCGGGCGGCGTTGAAATTCAGCTGACCGAGGACAAGATCGGCGGCCATCGGCGTTCCGGCCACGTATTTGGCAAAAGGCTGGGGAAAGCGCAGGACGCGGCCGTTACCCGTATCGGCGACGTAGAGGTTGCCGGACGAATCGACGGTGAGGCCTATGGGGAAGGCGAGGCCCGAGGCGTTCGGGGAATTGGGGCTGCCGGACGGGTAGTTTTCCACGGTGTGCTGGAAGTCCGGCTGGCCGATCACGATATCGGCCTTCTGGCCGGGCTGCAGATTGCGGAGGTCGTTGAAGCCCAGGATGCGGTGGTTGTAAGTATCGGCAACGTACAGATGCGGCGGCGTGGAATTCAGGTCGATAGCGAGGCCGGCGTAGGCCGCGGTGCCTCCATTGGTGAAGTTAAATTCACGGCCCTCAACCAGGTTGGGCGCGTTGAACGCCATACCGTCCTGCCCGAGCACACGCGCGGCGGCGGAAAAAGCACCGTTCCGGTACGGCAACACGACGACTCGCTGATTCAGGTCGTCGACAACGTAAAGCTCATTGTTCAGAAATGCGGCGGCGGAGGGGGCATCCAGCGTAGACGCCGAGGGCAGCCCCCCCTGGTTGGCCGCGCCGCTGGAAAAATCCGGCTGTCCGGCTACTTGTATAGCGGCCTGGTAGGTCCCGGCATTCCACTGTTCGACCGGAGGAAAAACAAGGATGCGATTATTCACCGGATCGCAAACGCCCAGCGATGAACCGATCGGAAAGAGCCCGCCGAGAGCCTGCGCGAACTGGAATTCACTGATTACCGGCGGCTGCGGCGAATCGTTATCGACACCCAGCAGGCGCGAAGCGGCAATTCCGGTGGAAAACGGGGGATTCCACATCAGAACGCGCGCACGGCGCGTCCCGGGAGATTCGGCCACGAACAGGCGGCCGGCACTGTCGAAGGTAATGCCTGTTGGTCCCTGGATGGCCGTCAGGGAAAGGCTGGGATTGCCGGAGGGAACGTTATAGGTGCCCGTGACAAAGTCGGTTTGCCCCAGCACGATATCGGCGGCGGGTCCGGACGAAGCATTGGGTCCAAGGACTTTGGCATTAAAGCGGAGAACGCGATTGTTGCCGACATCCGATACCCACAAATTGCCGGAAGCATCGAAGGTCAGGTAAGAAACGGCGACCCCGGCGGTGGTGGAGAAAGAGAGGGTCGAAGCCGAAATTCCGCCCTGGTTGGCTCCGTTGGTGGAAAAAGACGGCTGTCCTACTACCAGATCCGGCACCTCGGAACCGGCGGGCTGGGCAAACGGCTGCGGGAAACGGAGAATGCGGTTATTGCCGGAATCATTCACGTAAAGATTGCCGGAAGCATCGACGGCAAGACCGGTTGGACTTTTCAGCCCGGCCGACCGCGTGTGTCCCGGCCCCTGCGCGAGTGTGGTCACAAAATCGGGCTGCCCGATCACGATGTCCGCCTTCTGGCCATTTAAAAAGCCGGCCGCGTTGCGGAACCCGAGGACCCGGTTGTTGCCGGTATCGGCCACATAGAGAGCGGCCGGACTGGTGCTGGCATCGAGCGCCAGCGACTGGGGTCCGAAAAATTCGCGGCCTTCCACCAGGTTCGGGTTGGCATTGGTGAGCTGCAGGGTCGTTTGGCCGATCACCCGTGTGGGAGAAGGATTCAGCGTGATCTGCGCCAGCGATTGAGCAAGGCAGAACGTGACAGAGAGGAAAAGATAACGACCGGTTTTCATGAGACGGGGCGGCACGTGGCGAGCCGAAAGAAAACGAAACGAGGTTCGCGCATTCTGCACTGTTTACATGGTCGCATCCCGAAGGCGGCTCGCGCTATATCGCTTTCGTCAATGCCCGGGCGAGGGCGGCGAGCAGGCCGGGGGCCCGGCGGGGCGGAGCGAGGCGTTCGATAAACTGGGGGTTGCGCGTATCCGCCGTCAGCTATCTCAATACATGGCCGCTGGTGTGGGGCTTCCTGCACGGTCCCCAGAAGGGCCGGTTCGATTTTCAGTTCGACCTTCCGGCCCAGTGCGCGGACGCAGTGGGAAGCGGGGCTGCGGATATTGGCATTGTGCCGTGCGCGGAACTGGACCGGCTGGGGCTCGATTATCTGCCGGATGTGGGCATCGCCTGCGAGGGCGAGGTTCGGACGATCCTTCTGATTTCGCGGCGGCCAATTCGGGAGATTCGGACGATTTCGCTCGATTCGAGTTCCCGGACGTCGGTGGCGCTGACGCGGATTCTGCTGGCGGAGAAGTACGGTGTGAGGCCGGAGATCCGGCGGCAGAAGCCGGTGCTGGAAGAGATGCTGGAGGTTTCCGACGCGGCGCTGATTATCGGGGACCCGGCGCTGCGGATCGACCCGGCTTCCCTGCCCTGGGAGTGCCTGGACCTGGGCGCGGAATGGGTGGCCTGGACGGGATTACCGATGGTGTTTGCGGTGTGGGCCGGCAGGAAGCCGGTGCTGACTGCGGACGTGGCGGCGGAATTCCGGGCGTCGCGGGAGTGGAGCCGGAGCCGGGTGGATGAAATGGTGAAGATGGCGGCGGCCGAGCGGAACTTCGACGAACAACTGGTACGGCGGTATTTCACCGAATATATTCGGTATGAACTGGGGCCCCGGCATATCGAAGGGCTGGAGACGTTCCGACGCTTTGTGCGGCAGTTGGCACCGATCACGGTGACTGCATGAAGGTCTTGAGGATAGAAAATACGGCGAATGTTTGATCGGTAACAGGGTGTGTTGTAAACTGTAAAGAGTTTCGCTTCTTCAGTTGCTCCTCAGTAGCTCAATGGTAGAGCATTCGGCTGTTAACCGAAGGGTTGTAGGTTCGAATCCTACCTGAGGAGCCAAATTGTTTATTCGCACTGATTTAGCTGCCCGCTGGTTGACGCTTCGACCGCTCGTCTTGCCCTAGTCTTTCGAAGAACTTACGTCTCCGTTCGTCTCTCCATTTCGAGCCAGTCTCGCTCGGCCCTCCAACCCCGCCCCCGTTCCACACCTTCCCATCGCCCGTTCTCACCGTCTCTGTTCCCGATTCTTTGAGTTGGTTAACGCCCGCGCGAAGTCGGAGACCCCGAGTAAGACATATTCCACGATCCCTGCGTATATAGTCATCGAACGCGGAAAATAGCCCGCGTCGATTCACCCCACCAGACGGCGCATCGACCGCAAAGCGGACATCGTCGTGGGTGGCCTCCAAGGAGACCGCTCATGAACGACCGCGACCCGGATCGCGCCGAGGCAATCCACCAGATCGCCAGTGTTCTCGCCGCTGCCTACGTGCTTCTTCGCTTCCCCGAACCCGCGCAGAAGGCGGTTGACTGTCCGGAGACGAAGAGTGACTCATGGACTGTCGGTTAACACCGTGAAAACAGAGACAAAACGATCAACAACCCTGCGGGAAGAAATCGAGGCGCTGCGCCACATGACCACTGGCCAGCTGAAGGAGAAGTACCGCGCCGTCTTCGGCGAAGCGAGCCGGTCGAATCATAAGCAGTTCCTGTTCCGGCGCATCGCGTGGCGCATTCAGGCCAACGCCGAAGGCGGCCTCTCGGAGCGGGCCCGGAAGCGAGCCCTTGAGATCGCGAGCGACGCAGACCTCCGAATACGGGCACCGAAGAATTTTCTGAAAGCGGAACTGGATGAAAGCCGTGTTCTGGAAGCCCGCGTTGCGCCCACCGAGGACCCGCGCCTCCCGATGCCCGGCACCGATCTGGTGCGGCGCTACCGGGGCAAAGACATCGTCGTGCGAGTCCGGGAGGAAGGCGGCTTCGAGTACGACGGCCACATCCACCGCTCCCTCAGTTCCGCCGTGCGCGAAGCTACCGGCACGCAGTGGAACGGGTTCTCGTTTTTCGGGCTGGGCGTGAAGCCGGGGAGGAAAAATGGCCGCCGCAATTAATGCCGCGCCCGTGCCGAAGTCGGTGCGCTGCGCAATTTACACCCGGAAGTCGACAGAGGAAGGATTGGAGCAGAACTTCAACTCACTGGACGCCCAGCGGGAGGCGGCCGAGGCGTACATCCGCAGCCAGCGGCACGACGGCTGGACGCTCGTGCCGAACCACTACAGCGACGGCGGCTACACCGGCGCGAATATCGAACGGCCCGGCGTGCGGCAACTGCTGGCTGACATCGAAGCCGGCAAGATCGACTGCGTGGTCGTCTACAAAGTGGATCGCCTCAGCCGCTCCCTGATCGACTTCGCCAAGATGATGGGGGTGTTCGAAAAGCACGGCGTGGCATTCGTCTCTGTCACGCAGCAGTTCAATACGAACGTGCCGCTCGGCCGCCTGACGCTGAACATTCTGCTCTCCTTCGCGCAGTTCGAGCGCGAGATCATTTCCGACCGCACCCGCGACAAGCAGGTCGCCGCCCGCAAGAAGGGCAAGTGGACCGGCGGTCACATCATCCTCGGCTACGACCTCGACGCAGCGGCCGGGAAGCTGGTCGTCAATCCCGAGGAGGCGGAACGGGTCCGGGAGATCTTCAATATGTACCTTGAGGGCACGACGGTCCTCGAAATGAGCCAGCGGCTCGACCGGCTGGGCTGGCGCAATAAGCAATGGACGACGCGGGCAGGCAAGCTCTACGGCGGAAGCCCGCTGCGCCGCTGCCACATCTACAACCTGCTCGCGAACATCCTCTATACCGGGCAGGTAAAGGTCGGCAACGAAATCTTCCCCGGAGAACACGAAGCCATCATCGACCAGAATACGTTTGATCTGGCGCAGGCGCGGCTGAAGGAGAACGCCTGGACGCCCGGCAACCCGCACCGGGTCAAGATGGATGCGCTGCTGCGCGGGATCATTTACTGCTCGTGCTGCGGCTCGGGGATGTATTCGACATACTCTGCCAGCAAGGAGCGTCGCTACCGCTACTACGTCTGCTACAAATCGCAGCAGAAGCTCGAAGGCTACTGTACGACGCGGTCCGTGTCCGCGCCCTCGGTTGAAGAGGCGGTCGTCGAGAGTATTCGGCGCGTCAGCGTCCACCCGGACGTGCTGGCGGAGACGGCGCTTCTGGCCCGGCAGCGTCTCGCGGAGATCACGACCGGTTTGCGCGAGGAACTGAACGCCACGAACGGGCGCGTCAAGAATCTCAAGTCCCAGATCGTTCGGCTGCGCAACCCTGAGGCGACGCGGCTGGCCGAGATCAATGAGCAACTCACCACGGGGGCAGCCCGCGCGGAGGAGCTTCGCAAAGAGATTCTTCGGCGTGAAAAGCAACGGATCGATGAGAAAGAGTTGCGCCGCACGATGGAGTCGTTCGAGGACGTGTGGAAGGCCATGAACCTGGAGGAACAACGCGGCCTCCTGCGCCAGCTCGTTGAGAAGGTCGGCTACGACGGCCGCACCGGCAAGGTCACTGTGAGCTTCAAATCGGCGGGAGTGAAGGAACTGGTCCAGAAGGAGGCAGGCCGATGAGGATCGACACCCAGACGCTTCAGGTCGAAGTCGACATTGCCCCGGCGAAGAGACGCAAGGGCGGGCGGCGGCGCGCCAGCGGGCCGGAGGTGCCCGACACGGCGCGTATCCCGAGAATTACCCGGCTGATGGCCCTCGCCATAAAATTTCAGGATATGGTGGACCGGGGTGAAGTCCGGGACTATGCTGATCTCGCGCGGCTGGGTTACGTGACGCGGGCTCGGGTCACTCAGATCATGAACTTGTTGAATCTGGCACCGGAGATTCAGGAAGCGCTGCTGGAGGCACAACTGACGCCAGGCGAAATCACGGAAAGAAATATCCGCGCCGTGACCGCTGAAGTCTTCTGGCGGGAGCAGGGCCGACTCTGGGACAGTATCCGCCGGTCTTGATTCGACTCACGAACTCTCCGCGTTCTCCGGTTGACAGGTCGCGTTTGTTGACAGGAGGGTTCAACTCGGGCTGGCAGGGTAGAGTTCCGTCCAACTGACGCTTTCGGAGCTTTGACAGGGTTGATGCGTGATCAGATCTGCGCGAACCAGTCGGGGTCAATTGAAACCTCTTCAACCATCTTTGTCGCCACGCCGAGCTTCAGGTTCTTTAGCAGGTCGCAAATCTGATCTCCATCTATGAGATCGATTGCCGGTGCACCGTCGCGAGTCGCCTCCTTTTAGGCGTCCGGCGTATACGAGCCCGTGGTGATGAAGAGCCCTTTGTCGGTTCGGCCGACCATAGCACCGCGGAAGTCACGTATGTCCTTGGCGCGCACATTGGCCTTCCACTTCTTGCACTGAAAATAGACCTGAAAAGACAGCAGGTTAACCCTCAGAACTCCCACACCATCGATTCCTCCGTCGCCGCTCCGCCCGGTCACTTCAACTTTCAGGAAGCCTGATTCCCGAAGTATGCGCTGGCAAAGGCGTTCAAAACCGTCCGAACTGATGCCTTGGAGAACTCCGATCAGGTCATCTTTCCACTTGCCGTTTGCGTCGTGGGCTTCCTCTTCGGGCTCAGGCGCACCATCCCCGGTACGTCGTTTGATGTGGTGAGTCTTGCGAACGGCCACGACGACGTCTTTGATGTCGCCTTCTTTGAGCCGCCGCCCTTTTGTGGTCAGAGCCCAGACCCCGCGCGCCGTGTTTTCCAGCGCGCCGTATTTCCCGAGATAGCTTTCGGCCCATCGCAGGTTATACCCGACGCGGCTCTGTCGACCGTCGGTGTGGGAAATGCTCTGCACGTCTTCACGAATCTTGCTGATCTCGATGACTCTGTCCAGCAGTTCCTGATGGGAGGCAGATCCGCCCATCTGTTTCAGCGCGGATAGTGCGGGCCACATCAATTTGTCGAAGCTCGGCACCTGCGTTTCCGAAGCCATCAAGTTCCTCCGTCGCGGCCCATGAGGGCCTCGTCCTATTTCACCAGTTCCATTAGCTTCGAGTAGCTGTCCACGACGTCGTACTTTACCTGATCGGAGGTGATCCTCGCGAAAAACTTGCGGGCGCAGTCGATTTTGCACTCCTCGATCTTTCTCAATTCCATCGATGACAGCGAGCCTTTGGTTTCGGCTACGAAGTAGATGTGTTTGACCACGCCCGCCTTGAAGACGATGGCCCAGTCAGGGTTGTAGTTACCTACTGGGGTCGGAATGAGGAAGCCGCGAGGCAGCTTGGCGTAGACAACGACGTCACTGGTGTCGCTATCCAGCTCAGTAACGAATTTGCGCTCGGTTTGTGAATCGGTGAAGACGTAATCGTAAATATGGTGTTTGGCCGGGAATGCCTTGTTGAAGTCTTCTCGCGGTTTCACCTGAGTAAAGATATCGTCCGAGTATCTGTCCTCAACAGGATCGTAGGCCAAGTGCTCGACGATCACCGTGGCCTTTTGCTCATTAATCAGGCGGGCAGCCATTCTGATGAAATCCTCCGGATTCGTCCTGTACTGGCTG
The DNA here is from genome assembly GCA_903828455.1 of uncultured Acidobacteriia bacterium. Taxonomy (GTDB): domain Bacteria; phylum Acidobacteriota; class Terriglobia; order Bryobacterales; family Bryobacteraceae; genus BOG-234. Next base: position 74,041 of record CAIKMJ010000045.1, read on the forward strand.
AAGACGGCGACGTTGATTCGCTGAAGAATGCCGCCGATAGTCGCGCGGGTCAGTTTCGTCTCCTCGGCAATCTTGCCGATGAGGTCATAGCGAACCGCAGACTGCGCAGAAACCCTCAGTTTTTCAGTTCGTGTTGTTTGCAACGCAAACGTTTCGCCCTTTTTGAGCGCTTCGAACGTCGCTGACTCCGTTTGCGTCCCGGCCTGAACTGTGTACTGGAGTGGCGTCACCTTCAATTCTTTGTCGATTGCCGCAACGCACTTCCCAATCAGTTCAGCCGTCTCAAAGTGAACCGTATATGCAGCCTTACGGTTGATGCGACCCCAGAGATCCTGGAACTCCCGCTTGCGAAAGTTTTCGTTCAGTCGATTCTCCGGTTTGACCGCGCGCTCATCTTCGGCACCCGGAATCTGGCCTTCGGTGAAGACAGTATCGATGAGCTGGAAGATTTGGGGCGCGTGCGGCGCGAGTTCCGGCGGGAGGCTGGCTAATGCTCCCCCCGACTTTGCTTCGAGGTAGGTGTTCGAAATCTTATCATCGTTATCGGTGTAGTCGTTCTTTACGAGATAACGGTAAATCGCCTTTGCCAGCTGCGGTGTAACACTCACGTCTCCGGATTCGGTCTTCAGAATCTTGCCCGTGAAATAAGCTTCATCGGCCTTGCGCGGCCGACCTGAGAGTGAAGCGCTGATGTCCTTCTGGAGTGCGGCAACGAAATCCTTGTAGCTCTCACTTGCAACGACGGTGAGCACGTTGATCTGGTGGACGGTGGCAGGGTCATCCATCCTGTCACCGTTCTGATTTACAGCCAGCCGGAGGCCGCGCCCGACTTCCTGTCGGCGTGAAATGGTGTTGTCGCTGTGCTTCAGAGTGCAAATCACGAAAACGTTCGGGTTGTCCCACCCTTCGCGAAGAGCCGAGTGGGAAAAAATGAAGCGCACCGGTTCCTCGAAGGACAGCAGCCGCTCTTTGTCTTTCAGAATTAGATCGTACGCATCCACGTCATCGGCTTCCGTACTGCGCGCAGCGGTATCCGGGTTGACCATACGCTTGCTCCTCTTATCAATCGAGAAGTAGCCATTGTGTGTTGCCGATGCGGCGATGCCCTTCAAGTAGCGGTTGTACGGGGTATCTTCCAGTGTGAGAACTTCGTTGAGCTGGTTTCGATATTCTTCCTCGAAGGCCTGGGCATATTCGCCGGGCTGCTCGCCACTCTCGTCATACCGGCGATATTTTGCGACCTCATCGATGAAGAACAAGGAAAGGACTTTAATGCCATGCGAAAAAAGCACCTGTTCTTTCTCGAAGTGGGCCTTGACCGCTTCGCGGATCTGGATGCGGCGCAGGGCGGACTCGTTCACGTCGCCCGTTGCTTCCCCGGCCTGAAGGACGACACCATTGGTGAAGCTGACTGTGTTGTCCAGTGCGTTAATGTCAGAGACGACGAAACCTTTATACTGTTCCAGTTCGCCGGACCGATCGTACAGGTTGTCATTCTTGCCAACGGTTCGAGTGGTGCGTTTGATCGCCGTGGCCTGCCGGATCTCCAGTTCGACTTGCGCCTGCGGAGGCTTACCGGCTGACACCGTGATCGATTCCAGATAGAGGTAGGCGTTCGTCCCCGCCAGCCCTTTGACGGAGATCCCGCGCACGCCGATCTTTTTCACGAGCTTCTGATTGTAGGCATCAAGCGCGTCCAGCCGGTAGATCTTGTTGTGCTCCTGCTTGTGGGTGGCGGAGTAGCGCAGAGTTATCAACGGAGTAAACGCTTTGAGCGATTCCGATGTCTTGCTCTTCGCGTCTCCCATTTTCTGCGGTTCGTCGAGAATCAGAATGGGACGGTTTCTGGCTATAACATCGATGGGCCTGCGGGACTGGAAATCGTCGAGTTCCTCATAGATCCGGCGGGCGTCCTTCCCCGTGGCGTTGAAGGCCTGGACGTTGATGATCATCACGTTGACCCCGGCGTCAGAGGAAAAGCTTTCGAGGTTGTGGAGTTGCTTGGAATTGTAGATGAAGAACCGTGCGCGTTTGCCGTACTGTTCCAGGAAGTGTTCAGCCGTGATCTCGAACGATTTGTGGACGCCTTCACGTATGGCAATGCTGGGGACCACGACGATGAATTTGCTCCAGCCGTACCGTTTGTTCAGTTCGAACATAGTCTTGATGTAGCAGTACGTCTTGCCGGTGCCCGTCTCCATTTCGATATCAAGGTTGATCTCGCAGCCGGGTGTAGGCTTCAGTTCGGAGGACAACGCGAGGTTCTGGCGATGCTGAACCGCATGGATGTTATTCAGCACCTCAGAGAGCGGTATGGCAAGATCGCTGTTCTTGAAGCCGGAAACCTCCTGGTCCATGCGAATTTGGCCTGTAGCTTCCACTGCGCGGCCTGGGTCGATCCGGTAGCTCACACCGCTGCTCAGGGGTTGACCTTGAAAGCAGTCGGCCACAGCGGCGACGGCATCGGTCTGAAATCCCTGTTGTTTGAACTTGAGTTTCATTGGTCTCTGGAAGTCAGATCGACTTGATCTCGGTAGACGGAGAGAGGAGTTTGAAAATCTGCTCCACATTGATCTTGACGCTGTCGCTGCCATAGCTACTGTCCCGGAAGACGGCGCGTAAGGGCTTGCGCCTAGCCAGTTCCTTCACGAGGTCTTCGCTGATGTTGGAGTCAAAGCAGGCGGCGAGTGCATTGCCGTCCACGAAGTAGACGGTCTTCCCGGCAACGGTCTCAGTGGCGATAGGCAGGTCGAGGCCGACACCCCAATCGACCAACACGTGGAAGAGAAGGTCTTCCGGTGTTCGATCTTCGCGGATGTTGTCGAGATGGGCCAGCAGGTCGGCCTGCTGTACCGCGTCGGGGGCATAGTAAACGTCCTTCATATTGGACGTGTCGATTTTGAGTACACGGAACCCGATGTCTAGGTCTGGGGCGGTAATGACGTTTTCAACCTTGATCGCCTGACCCGCTCTCCGGATTCGTTCCTTCGTAATTTCCGCGATAGTTTTAAACCCCGCCACATATGCTTCGCTGCTCTCACCGCATGGTTCGGGTAACTGTACCGTCACGTGCCTAAGCCGGGCACCAGTTTCGCCGTTGTGAGCGATTACTGCGTGTGCCATCGCGCCAGATCCCCCAAAGAAATCGAGACAGAGGTCGTCCCCCTCTGCCACCAGTTGTATGATCCGTTTGAGCAATCGGATTGGTTTCGGAGTGCTGAACACCTTTTTCCCAAGGAGGCGACCGGTTTCCTTCTGCCCTTCGTCATTGTGTCCAACCTCCTCGAAGTCCCACCACGTCGAGGGAACGGTTCCTTCTTGCACCTCGGATAAATATCGCTTTAACCTGGGTTTCTCATAGGATTCGTCTGGTCCCCAATACAGGCGGTTTTCCCGTTCCATTCGCTCATGATTTTCCTTCGAGTATCGCCACACTGCATCCTCCTTTGGCCACACTTGTTCGCCTGTCTTTGGGTGCGTGATCGAGTACCACAGCGTAGGACGCTCAGACCGTGACTTATTGCTTACATAGTTGTCGGAACTCCACGCGCCCCTTGGGTCGTTATCTTCATTCTTGTATCTGACTAGTTGTTTGTCAGTCCGTGGTAAGAGCTTTCGCGCGAACGAATCGGTCTTTTGATACACAAGAATGTGGTCGTGCATGGCGGCAATTCCGGGGTCGTCGTTTGAGACAGCGTATTTTTTCTGCCAGACGATGTTTGCTACGAAGTTGTGCTCCCCGAATATCTCGTCACACAACTTGCGCAAGTTTGCCACTTCACCATCGTCGATTGACATGAAAATCGCGCCGTTGTCCCGGAGTAGATTTCTAGCCAACCTGAGGCGTGGATACATCATCGTCAGCCAGTCGGAATGAAAACGACCATTGGCATCCGTGTTGGCGACTAAGCGGTTCCCTGCTTGGTCTTCCTGATTTGAGCGCTGAAAGAAGCTCTTGGTGCTCTCCGAAAAATCATCTTCATAGATGAAGTCGTGCCCGGTGTTGTACGGAGGGTCAATATAGATTAGCTTCACCTTCCCCAAGTACGTCTCCCGTAACAACTTCAAGGCATCAAGATTGTCTCCTTCGATAAAAAGATTCTTGGTGATATCGAAGTCAACGCTCTCTTCGCGACAGGGGCGAAGGGTCTTGGCAATCGGAGCGTTGGCAGCCAACAGGGCTTCGCGCTTGCCGGGCCAGTCGAGGTGATACCGCTCTCGGGGGCCTTCAACGATTGAGGTGGATAGTTCCTGGCGCAGCTGGTCGAAGTCAACCGCCCGTGTGAGGTTCCCGCGGTCGTCCCGCACCTCGGTGATGCAATCGGGGAAAAGCGTGGCGAGCTTCTGGATGTTGTCGGCGGTGAGATCGGGTGTGTGGAGCTTGAGCTTTTCCATAGTTCCTGGCAGCGATTAAGGTTCGCGCGTTCCTTTAAACCTGCTGTAGCTGCGCGAGTTCCGTTTGCCGGAGCCGCAGCGTGGCGTTGATTTCTACTTTACGATTGAACTGAAGTTCCCTGCGGAGCTGAGCGTCGAGCCGCCGGCATTCGGTCTCCTTGGCGTGGATCTGGTTGACCCGTTCGACGTGTTCGCGCAGGGATTCTCCGGATCGCGCCGGTACCCGGATGAGGCGGCGAAGCATCTGCTCGTAAAGCCCTGCCAGATCCAGCGCGACCGGGAGCGGCGGAAGTGTGGTGTCAACCGACTGCCACGGTGTCTCGAAATAGTAACCCTCGGCGACGGATTTCGTGGAATCGGCGTCGCTGGGGCGCTTGTAGGCGGCCGTGAACTTCACGCGGTCCCCAGAGATGAGCTGGAAAAAGATCGGCGACGGGATCGCCTTATCGATGGTCAGGAGCACGGGACGAAGTGCTGTCGCGGTCAGTTCACGAGTCTTGAGAGCGACTCCAAAGACCTGAATCTCCTCAATTCCCTGCCGGGCTGGAAGGTTGACTGTTTCCGGGGCGAGCTTATATTTCCAGATGATCTCTCCGATCTGCCTGACGAAGCGGTCCCGGACAGGGCGGCTCGGCTTTGCAAACTCGTAGATTTTGCTCTTCGGCAGGACGCGATTCAGTTCAGCCTGCTTGGGATAGTCAAACATTTTGGATGACCAAAAATGCGATGAGCTCGAAGTCATCGAGGCCCTTGATGGTGTTCAGGAGCGCACTGGTTCGCGGGCCTGAAAACAGACTGTCGATGTCTTTTTCTTCTTTCAGGTCAACGATGGCACGGATGGCCTGAGCCAGAAGGCTGGAATATACCTGCATCTCACGCCCATCTTTCGTGCCGCTATTGAACAGCCGATAGGCATCAGGAATCGGCTCGCGGAAGCCTTTACAGGCAGACCGAACGAGATCGAGCAAGCGCTTGACCTCTGTGTGGTTGACGACGACAGAACTGTCGTTCCCGATATAGAGCAGGTAGTAGGGGTGGAGGCGATTCTGCTGGTTAACATTGACACCCCGGTTCCGGTTGCGAAGGGTGAAGATCACGCCCGGCGGTAGCCCGCGCTCGGGGGCTGCCGGGACGACAGCGTGCATCCCGCTGGGGACCCCCGCGAGATCGCCATTGGCTTTCACGTAATTCAGCAGGTCCATCCGGAAGTCGTTGAGTCCGAGGTCGGTTATGGATACACCGGTCTTCAGGTCTTCCATCTCGATGACTTCGTCCTGGAGGCGACGGAGTTGCTCCCTTCGGTACGAAAGATCATTGGATTTACTGTCGAGAACATTGTCGTCGCCTGTGGCGGTCACATCCGCTATGACCATACGATTCTCGACGCGTTCCCGCAGATTAATGTATTCGTCCAGAGTGATGTCCGGCCAGTAGTTCACAAGCTGGATGCAGGCGTTCTGGGAGCCGATCCGGTCAATGCGGCCGAACCGCTGAATGATGCGGACAGGGTTCCAGTGGATGTCGTAGTTGATGAGGTAGTCGCAATCCTGAAGATTCTGACCCTCAGAAATACAGTCGGTGCCGATGAGGATGTCGATCTCGTTGGGCTCTTTGGGAAGGACCGCAGCCTTCTCCTTCGAGCGGGGAGAGAACAGGGTCAACAGAGACTGGAAATCATAGCCGCGCCCGAGCGTGGATTTGGGCGTGTCCGTCCCGGTGACTCTCCCGGTGTGGATGTGGTGGCTCCGGTGTATCTGTGTTGCGATGTGCTCGTAGAGATAGTTGGCCGTGTCGGCGAAGGCCGTGAAGATGAGGATCTTCTTGTTCCCTGGGTTGATTGGAGAGGCCAGCTTGCTGAGGATCTGTGTTTTGAGGTGCTGGAGCTTTGCATCGTCAGCCGGGCTGATTTTGCGCATCTCGTCCAGAAGAGCGTTGATCAGGGTGAGGTCGGCGCGGAGATCGTGCTCCCATGCAGGGAGGTCCATATCCGAGAGGGCGATCTGGACTTTGCCACCGATTTGGTCGCCCCTTTGATCGTCATCGATTTCGGTGAAGTCTTCGTCATCGTCTGGCTCAGCGTTCTCGAATGCGGGTGCAAGATCGGCGAACGTAGCGTCGCTTCCGGTCCTCTTGAATGCGTCGATTTTTGCCAGAATCGCCAGGTGATGATTGGCCAGTCTGTTCAACGTAAGCCGGAACGCTTCAACCGAACTTTCAAGACGCTTGAGCAGGTTCACCGTCATCAGCGCCTGGAGGCTCTTTTCACGGTCGCGCTGCTTGAACGTTCCCGTACCGCCCTTCACCTCCGTGTCATACAGGGCTTCGTACTTTGAAAGGCGACTGGGCAGGATGTAGCTGACTGGCGCGTACACGCCCAGCGTCAATAGGGAAAGCTGATTGAAAATATCGTTGAAGCCGACCACGTCGGGGCGTTGCGTCAGCGGGCAATGGAAGGAGATGGGCTTGAGGCGCTGCGGAAAGTGACCAATTCCGCTGGTGTCATAAAACGTCTCGATGTGCTTGCGGGATCGGGCTATGGTAACCGAATCAAGCAGTTCGAAGAAGTCGAAGTCCAGGGCATTGAGAATGGCGGCAGGGGTCCGTTCTTCCGGAGGAAGGTTGGACCAGTTGTTGAACGTCGCCTGCGCCTTCCGGAAGATCTCGTTGATATCCTTTTCGGTCTTCAGTTTTGCGCTGAGGTTCTCGGGATCGCCCTCATAAGCCAGCGCGAGCTGATTTCGGAGATCGCTGAAACGGTTGTTGACCGGGGTTGCAGAGAGCATCAAAACTTTGGTCTTAACGCCCTCCTTGATGACGGCGTTCATCAATTTCTGGTATCGGGTCTCGCGGTCTTTGAAGGCGTCATTGTTGCGAAAGTTGTGGGACTCGTCGATCACCACCAGATCGTAGTTGCCCCAATTGACGCGATTGAGTGGCATCCCAAAGGATTCCCCCCGGGTGCGCTGCAGGTCGGTGTGGCAGAGAACGTCATAGCTGAACCGGTCCTTAGCAAAGATGTTGGTTTTGAGGTTCCGGTTGTAATTCAGCCAGTTGTCAGCGAGTTTCTTAGGGCAAAGGACGAGGACTGAGCGGTTGCGCAGCTCGTAGTATTTGATGACCGCCAGCGCAGTGAAGGTTTTGCCAAGGCCGACGCTGTCGGCGAGGATGCACCCGCTGTACGTTTCAAGTTTGTTGATGATTCCCGTGGCGGCGTCGCGCTGGAAGTTGAAAAGCTTTTGCCAGATAAGGCTGTCCCGGTAGCCCGTGAGGTCGTTGGGCAAGACATCTTCATTGATGTCCTCAAGGAACTCGTTGAAGATGTTGTACAGCATCAAAAAGTAGATCCGTTCAGGGGAGTTTTCCTGGTAGACCGAATCAATATGGTCACAGAGCCGCACGGTGACGTCATCCAGCTTTGCGGGATCGTTCCAGATCTGATCGAAAAGATTTATGTACGTGGTGGTAAAGGGCTGCTCGTCGATCCGGTTGACCATGTTTGAGACAGCGTTACCCGGCTGATAGCCGAGGTCAACGGCAGTGAAGCCGTGGAGGGGCAAGTAAACGGCCTCCGAAGCAGCGGTACGGACGCAGGCAAACTGCTGCATGGGGGCGGTGCCGTGGTTGGATCGGAATGTCGTCTTACGGCGTATCCAATCGGCACATTCGCGCGCAATGGCTCTCTGGGTCAGCTTGTTCTTGAGACGGATTTCGAATTCGCTCCCGTAGAGATCTCGTTCGCGTTCGAGCTTTGGGATGTGGAACTCGCGGCGTTCTTTCTTGAGCTTGTCCGTGGCCTCATCGGGGACGAAAGTGGGGCTCGTGAAGATGAATTCTAGGCCGTCGATGTTTTCGAGTTCGGCCTTGAGCGATTCGAAAGCGTATATGGAGAAGCAGGAAGCGGCGATTTTCAGCTTCGCGCCGGGCGTGAGAGTGCGCTTAAGGTCGTCGCCGAGCAGGCGGTTGATGTTGTCGATGATTTCCATAGGTCAGCGCGCGGCATTCGACAATCGTCGGCCCGAAGGTCGGAAAAACCCTCAGTATGTCATTCTCTCTCATCAGGTTGCAGAAGTTGACAACCCCGTCCATCCCGTTCCGAACAGCGGACAAGTTTTCCAAATCCGCTGAGTATTAGTTGACAGGGGCGCGACAGCGCTCCCGAACACCAGACATCGGGCAGGCCGCCGCGCGGGACTCGTTGTGGGTGCTGGACATCGAGTCGAGCAGCCACCGGCGGCCCGCGCCTTCTGTCCACGCCCATCACTCCGTCGCCGGTTCGCCGGGTCCTCGGAGGCGTCGCCGCCCGCCGTAAAATCCACAGCCCGCCCTGTCAAGAACTCGATCTGGTTTCCGATTCACCGACTTCGCCTGTGCAAATCTTGTTCGCCATATATTCGCCATGCTAGGCTGAGCTTAAAATCTGTTCCGGACAAGCCCGCGCCTCTCTTTTTCCGGCTCCCGCCTGCCCCCTCAGAAATTTGTATCTCATTGAGGAGTATAAAGATGGCACTCAAACTCAAAAGCTTTTCTCAGCCGGATCTGCTGAAACGCATACATCCGGAAACCCTGATCCGGCTGCTCGAACCGCACCGGCTGTTTTTTGACATGAAAGGCTTCACGCTGCCCGCGGCCGACGGGGGTGAGATCGATTATCTCAGGCTCGCCGCAATTCTTGCGCAGCCCGATGAAGACATGCCGTCCGATCTGGTGGAGGCTCTCTACGTCGTGGGCAGCTTCAGCGGCGACGGCCAGTTTGACGAACTTCTCGAACTGGCCGAGCGGGCCGCGCTTGCGGTCGACGGCGAGGCGACGGCACCGGACCTCGCGGCCCGGCTCTACCTGCACGATCCGCAACTGTTGGAGCGCAAACAGCGCGAGGCGCTGTTTGAGAAACGGAAAAACTTCGAAAGCTACCGGGCGGCGGACCCCGGGCTGCTGATGGACATTGCCGGACTGCCGGCCGATCTGAGTTCCCTCGAAGCCGACCTTAATGAGTATTTCGAGGCGCGCAAGCGCGGCGGCGGCTGCCAGATCAGCCGGGCGGACTCTCCCGGCGAGGTGCGCTTCCTTGTGCGGCACGGGCAGCCGTGTCGGCGGGAGCCGAGCCGCCGGGGCGGACAGTCCACCTGCACGTTCTTCCGGCCCGAGAAGACCGACGCCGTGATTCTCGACTTCGTTCACAACGAAATGCGCATCAGTGCTTCCACCCTGCCGGACCTTCGCGAACTGCGCATGGCGTTCGGGCGGCGGCTGTTCGGCGACGCAAACCGGTTTGTGTTCGCACAGAAATACACGCTCGATCCGCTGAAGACCGATGCCGAGGCGGCGCTCGGGTGCCGCGACATAGAAGGAATCGAGTCGATCCGGCTCCGCGAGATCGAGTACAACTGGGAAGGCGCTTTCGAGCACGCCGAAATTCACCGGGCCGAGGATCTGCTTAAGGCGCTGATCATCATCGGCCGCGAAGTGGAACAGAGGCCGCCGATCCGGAAGGCCGTCTTCAAGGTCAAACTGCACGGGGAAAAGAAACCCCGCACCGTCACGATCCGGGCGGGCAATAAGGCTGGCTACAACCGGGGCGAGGAAGCGATGGTGATTGAGGAGTGGCTCCGCGCCCGGGGCTTTGTGCGCGGTCAGGAGGAACCGCAGCATGCGAACGCTGACCAGGCTGTGGCGCGCGCTTGACTCCCTCCCGGGGCTGTGCGACGTCCCGGCGTACTGGGAGCATCTCTGCGGCGAGGACTACCCGCTGGTCCGGCCTTACCTTCGCCCGACCGCTGATGTCGGGGCGCGTTATCCGTGCCCCTCTCCGCGCAACTCCGAATGCCCGCGAAGAATTGTTGACTACGAAGACGGCACCTTCGCGGGCATCTGCCGCCATTCCGAGCGGCTGTGTTCGACAGTTGAAATCACCCCCAAAGAGGCCCTGATCCACCAACTGGACATTGAGGGCTTCATCGGCTGCATGGCAGGACCACTCTGCATTCGCGCGCAGAAGCTGCGTCAGCGATCACGCGGCGTCTGGGAGGCGGGACTATCGACGAGCCGGGCGACGCGCAACCAGCCGGTCTTCCTGCTGGTCGCCGCCACCGCCAATAACTTCGCCAGTGGAATCCGGCAGCTTCTGTTCGACAGTTCGGGCGCGTTCGTGGCACTGGCCCCGACCAGTGGCTATCTCACCGTCGATCTCCAGCAGATTCTCTGCCGCCGGCAATGCCAGTTCGTGTCGCTGGAGGAGCGGGTCGGGCTGGACGACCAGGGAAACTTCGTGGCCCTCGAAGCGGCGGGCAGCGATGAGATCCCGCCGACGCCGGTGGAGCAGCGCCCGGGCGTGGTCGAGCAGTACAAACGGGACAACAATTGCACCGCGAAGGCGATCCACGAAGCCGCCAATGTGAAGGGAACGGACTTTTACAAGTGGATGCGCGGCGAACTCCCCGACACCTCCGGCAAGTCGAAGCGCATCGAAGAAATACTTCACCTGCCGCTGCCCAAAAATCTCTGGAAATAGCCGTCGCTCACACTTTTCGCTCACATCGCTCATATTGATTCGCTCACACTGTTCCGTTCGAAGATCGCCTTGTAGCAAGCGCGCACAAGGCGCAATGGACGGCGAAAATGAGCGAAAAACCACTCGAAACACTGATTGAAGAGAAGGAACTGGCCGAGACGCTGCAGGTGTCTCTCGGGACCCTGCGGACGTGGCGGAGCGACGGCAAGGGCCCTCGTTTCCACCGCATCGGGCAGATGATCCGCTACGCGCCTTCGGACGTAAAGGCGTGGCTGACGAGCCGCCAGGGCGGCGGAGACCTGGTGGAGGTGGCCCAGTGAGCCGCCCCGTTTCCACCCGCGATCTTCTGCCCGCCGAGCGCGCCTTCGCTGCCGCCCTGACCGGCCTCGGCTTTGGCCGCTTCGAGTATCTCCGGATCGCGCGCGGCGAGCTGGTTCTCGACCCGTGGCCGACGGCGGTCCGCGATCTCAAGTTCGGCTGCGCCTCGGCCGCGCCGGTGAAGCCCGCGCCCGGGGACTTTGCGCTGAAGCCGCAGGTCGCCGAGCTTTTCGAATACGTCCGTGCCGTCGATGAAGGCGAAATTCGCTGCCTCGAAGTGCGGCATGGTCTGCCGTTTTCGATGGAAATCGAGCACCGGCCCGGCGGTGACGGAGGCCGCCGTGACTGAGTTTGCTTTTGCGCAATCGTATCCGGCGTCCCGTCGCGTCGCCGCCGTGCTGGCCGCCAAAGCCGCCGCGCTGCACGGCCTGTCGAATACCGACCGTGAGGACCTTTCCCAGGAGGCCTTGCTTGAGTTGTGGCGCAAGGCCGCCGCTTTTGATGAGCGGCGCGCGGGCTGGCGAACGTATTCAGAGCGCGTGGTGGCGAGCAGGCTGTCGTCGCTGCTGCGGCGCGCATACTCCAGCCGCTCAGGGCACGGCAGAGAAGATTCGCTCGAAGGATTGAAGCTCACCGATCCCGCGCCCGCCGATCTTGATTTGCGGGCCGATGTCCGGCGCGTGCTGGACGGCCTGCGTCCGCTCGACCGGAGCGTGGCGCTTTGCTTAATTGACTACAGCGCAATTGAAACCGGCCACCGGCTCGGCGTCGCGCGCGCCACGGTGTACCGGTCCATCAAACGGCTCCGTGTCGCGTTCATGGCGGCGGGTCTTCATCGGATGCCGGGAAGGACTGCCTGATGCGGCCTCTCCCTGCAGCGACACCTCTCCGCACCACTCCGTGGCGGCACCAGAGCGAGGCCGTGGCCTACATCCGGCAACTCCAGCGGCGCGGCAAACGCGGCGGCATGATCGCCGCCGTCATGGGCACCGGCAAGTCCGCCATGACCGTTTACCTGTGCGCCGAAGAAGGCTTCCAGCGGATTCTCATCCTGTGCCCGCTGCGTGTCGTGCAGGTGTGGCGGCCGCAGTTCCAGTTGCACTCAACGGTGCCGTTCATGGTCGTCGCGCTCGACGATTCGTTCGCGAGTGTCAGGAAGAAGCGAGACGAGGCCGAGCGGCAGATTCAGCTTGCCAAAGCGCGCGGGGTGCCGGCGGTCGTCGTCATCAACTACGATTCCGCGTGGCGCACGCCGTTCGCCGAGTGGGCGCTGAAGCAGAAGTGGGATCTGGTTGTCGCCGACGAAATCCACCGCTGCAAAGCCCCCGGCGGCAAGGCCAGCCGGTTTCTCGCCCGGCTCGCGAAAGTGGCGCGGTTCCGGCTGGGCCTTTCCGGCACGCCGATGCCGCACTCCCCGCTCGACGTATACGGCTACTTCCGCTTCATCGACTCGACGATCTTCGGCTGGTCGTTCAATAAGTTCCGTCAGCGCTATGCCGTAATGGGCGGCTTCCAGAACCGCCAGATCACCGGCTATGAACACCTCGACGAGCTCAACCAGAAGTTCTATTCCGTCACTTACGCGTGCGGGAAAGATGTTCTCGATTTGCCGGCCGAGATGCACGTCACCCACGCCTGCCAGCTGGGCCCCGAGGCCCGCAGGGTTTACCGCTCGCTCGAACGCGATCTGATGGCCGAGGTGCGGTCGGGCGAGATCACCGCCGCCAACGCCATGGTCAAGCTGCTCCGGCTGCAGCAGATCACGGGCGGAACCATTCGCACCGATGACGGCGCGGAGGTTCAGATTGACTCGGCAAAAGCGACCCTGCTGCGCGAAGTGCTGGAAGACCTCGCCGCCGACGAACCGGTCGTCGTCTTCTGCCGCTTCCACCGGGATCTCGATGCGGCACACCGGGTGGCTGACGAAACCGGCCGTCGCTCGCTCGAACTCTCCGGCCGCGCCGACGACCTGAAGCGCTGGCACGCGGGTGAGGCGCCGGTGCTGGCCGTCCAGATCGAATCGGGCGGCACCGGCGTCGATCTCACACGCGCCCGCTACGCCATCTATTACTCGCTCGGCTTCTCGCTCGGGTCGTATGAGCAGAGTCTCGCCCGCATCCACAGGCCCGGACAAACGCGCCCGGTCGAATACATCCACCTCGTCGCCGAAGGCACCGTCGACGAGAAGGTCATGGCCGCGCTCGCCCGCCGCGCCGATGTCGTCAACGCCGTTCTCCAGCAAATGAAAGGACAGGAATGAACACCGAAGAACTGAAACGCTTTGTCGCGCTCGAAGAGCAGCGGCACCGGCTCGAAGCCGAAATCGACACCATCAAGGCAGAGGCCGCGGATCTCGAAGGGCGGCTCCTGCCGCAGTTCGAGCAGAGCGGCACCGAGCGCATCGCCATCGACGGCCGCACCGTGTACGTCGAGCGCAAGCTCTGGGCCAAACCGAAGGACGGCGACAAGCCCGCCGTATGCAAGGCTCTGAAGCGCTGCCGTCTCGGCGACTACGTGGAAGAGACCTTCAACACGAATTCCCTCAGCGCCTATATCCGGGAACTGGACCGGGAAAACAAACCGCTCGCGCCTTCGCTCGCGGCGGTCCTCGATGTCAGCGAAGTTTTCAAGCTCAGAACAAGGAGAAGTTAACCATGGCCACAAAAGAAATCGCAAAAAAAGAAACTGAAATCACTCCCTTCGTCATCTTCCGGACCGAACTTGCCGACATCCGCGACGCGATGACCGCCAACGTCGGAGACACCGGCCTCACCGCCGGGGACTTTGAGCGCATCAAGATCCCGGCGGGCGGCGGCACCGCATGGACGCTCAACGGAATCGACGGTGAGGAGATGACGAAGGAACTCGACGGCATCATCATCGCCTGGCGCGACACCCGGGCTTACTGGAGCGTGCCGATGGACCATTCCGACGGCAGCATGCCTCCCGACTGCTACTCGATGGACGCCCGCACCGGCTCGGGCAGGCCCGGCGGCGATTGCCATAAGTGTCCGCTTGCGCAGTTCGGCAGCGACCCGAAGGGCGAAGGCCAGGCGTGCAAGCTGATCCGCCAGTTGTTCCTCATCCGGGAAGACAACCTCCTGCCGGAAATCGTCAACCTGCCGCCCAGCTCCATCAAACCGGCGCGGCAGTATTTTCTGCGCCTCGCCTCGAAGGGCATCGCCTGCTACAGCATCATCACGAAGCTCACGCTCGAGAAGGCGAAGAACGGCCAGGGGATCGTCTACTCGAAGGCCGCTCTCACCTCCGCCGGGCGGCTGACGCCGGAGCAGGCGCAGCGGGCCAAACAGTACGCCGCGATGATCGAGCCGTTCCTGAAGGCCACGCCCGCGCCGACGAGCCGCGACCTGGGCGATGCGGCCGAGGGCGAGGTCATTTAAGCAGCGCCCCGGGGCGGCATCACACAGACGGCATCACGCAACCCAGCACCACGCAACCCAGCACCACACAACCCAGCACCACGCAATAAACGGAGGCGAAGTAAATGGAAGCCGATAAAGCGGCAATCCGCCAGTTTCTGGAGCGCGTCCACGGTCCGGAGCCCACCGGCTACCTGATCCTCTGGACGCGCCAGGACAAGGCGACGGCGGCGTTCAACATGGCCGAAGACGGCGCACTGGACCGGGCAGTCGAATACTGCGCCGCCCGGGCCGCCGCCTTCGACGTGTACGCCGCCGTCGGCCTCCAGCAGGAAAAGCCCGCGAGCACGGGCCGGGGACCGGAGGCCGGCGTAGCCGCACTCCCCGGCTTCTGGGCCGATGTCGATATCGCGGGCCCGGCGCATAAATCCGGCGGCCTGCCGCCCACAGAAGAGGATGCCCGCGGTCTCATCAGCGCCGTCGGGCTTGAGCCGAGCATTATCGTCGCCAGCGGGTTCGGCCTGCAGCCTTACTGGCTGTTCCGCGAACCGTGGCAGATTGAAAACGACGAAGAACGGAAGCGCCTGAAGTCGCTTTCGACGCGCTTCCAGTCGAATCTGCGCATGCGCGCCACCGCGCGCGGCTGGACGCTGGATTCGACGACGGATCTGTGCCGCGTGCTGCGCGTCCCCGGCACCTTCAACCATAAAGTCGCGGGCGATGTGCGGCTGGTCACCGCAGACTACGGAGATCGCTTTTACAACCTCGATGACTTCGAGGAGCTTCTCGCCGGGATCGAAGACCCGGGCGAAGGCAGCCGGGCAGCGTCGCCGCGCCCCGACCTGCCACCGGCCGAGCTTCCGCCGATCCTCGACGGCTGCGCGTGGATGCGCCACTGCCGCGACGACGCCGCCACGCTGGCCGAACCCGAGTGGTACCGGATGCTGACCGTGGTGGCGCGGTGCGGGGATGCGCAGCGCTCGGCGCACGAACTGAGCCGGGCTTACCCGAAATATTCGCAGCGGGAAACCAGGCGGAAGCTGAAGCAGGCTTCCTCCGACAAGGTGGCACCGGTGACATGCGCCTATGTCCAGTCGGATCTCAACGGCGAACGCTTCTGCCGCGACTGCCTGTTCCGGGGCATCGTCAACTCGCCTATCGCCATCGGCAGGATCGAGGGCGGCGCAGCGGAAGCCGAAGCAGCAATCACGCCCGATGCCGAACCGGCTCCCGGCGGCGACGTTGCGCCTTCACCGGAGCCGCCCAAACCCGCCGAGGCCGCCGCCGCGAAGATCGAAAAATACACCGACCTCGGCAACGCGCGCCGCTTCGTCGCCCGCTATCGCGGCACGCTTCTCTACTGCGATCTGTGGAACCGCTGGCTGGTGTGGGACGGCAGGCGCTGGAAAGAGGACCAGAAGCTGGAGGTCATTACCCGGGCCGCCGACCTGATCCGCAGCCTCTATCCGATGGCGAAGAAATTCACGGACGAAAAACAGCGGAATGCGTTTCTCCGCCATCTCGTCAAATCCGAATCCAACCGCGCTCTCGCCGCCATGGTCGCCATCGCTCGGGCCGACCGGGCGGTAGCCACGGAACCCGACGATTTCGACAAAGATCACTGGCTGATCACCGTAAACAATGGCACCCTCGACCTGCGCACCGGGCAGCTGAGGTCGCACGCCCAGAGGGACATGATCACGAAACTCGCGCCGGTAACTTACGACCCTGCCGCGCGGTGTCCGAACTGGCTGGAATTCCTCGACATGATCATGCTCGGCCGCAAAAGCCTCGTCGAATTCCTGAAGCGCGCGCTCGGCTCCAGCCTGACCGGAATCACCAGCGACAAGGCCATGTTCATCCTGTACGGGCCGGGCGGCGATAACGGCAAATCCACTCTGGTCGAGGTCATCGAGATGGTTCTCGGCAACTACGCCATGCGCACGCCGGTCGATACGTTTCTCAAAAAGCGCGAAGGCGGCATCCCGAACGATATTGCCCGGCTGCGCGGCGCGCGCTTCGTGTGGGCCGCCGAAAATGATCGCGGCGTCCGTCTCGCCGAATCGCTGATCAAGGAAATGACCGGGGGCGACCGCATGGCGGCGCGCTTCATGCGTGCCGAATTCTTCGAGTTCATGCCGGAGTTCAAAATCTGGCTGGCGACGAACCACAAACCCGCCATTCGCGGCGACGCCGCCATCTGGCGGCGGCTGAAGCTGGTGCCGTTCGATTACACGATCCCCAAAGACCGCCAGAAGAAGCGCCACGAAGTGATGGCCATGTTCCGGGCGGAACTGCCCGGCATTCTCAACTGGGCCATCGAAGGCTGCCTCGAATGGCAGCGCGACGGCCTCGGCGTGCCCGACGAAGTCATCAACGCCACCCTCGAATACGAGGCCGAGCAGGATACCTTCTCGATGTTCCTCGATGAGAAATGCGTTCGCACGCCCAACGCGAGGGTGCTGTCGCTCGGGCTTTATCGCGCCTACAAAAGCTGGGCCGAGGAGCACGGGGAAACCCCCGCCAGCCACAAGACCTTCGCGTCGTTAATGAGCGAGCGCGGGTTCGCCAAGTCAAAAACCATGAAGGGCGCGCTCTATTCCGGCGTCGGATTGCGCACCGAAGATCACTACGACAGCCCCGGCGCGGCGCATTCCGCCCATTCGGCTCAGGGCACTTTTCGCGGTCAAAACGATGACGACGGTGACGAAGTTTAGGAACAACCCGTCATGCCCAATTCGCTAAGTCCTTTAAATTCAGTGAGCGCATGTGAGGCATGACGGGTTATGACGGGTTGTCCCTATTATCGGCCTTCCGCGCGTGCGCGCGCGGTAGCACTGATATGGAAAATCCGTCATAACCCGTCATCCGGCATTAATCCGTCATGGGGGAGGTTTATGGAAATCGGAACTGTTACTGGTCGACTGCACGATGCCGAGGTTTCCTTCTGGCTCGATTCGGAGGGCAAGCTGCGCATTACCAAAGACGCGCCGCCGGAGCTGAAGGAACTCGCCCGTGAGCATAAGCAGGCGCTCACCGACATCCGGAAGGCCATCGGGCTACTGAACGCCGCCGGTGCCCACCGCATCCGGCTGCCGCTCGGTCATGCCGCGATGGCGTACCGGCTCGGCAGCGATGTCGAATCCCTGCGCTGGGCGATGAAAGTTCTGGACAAGGAATCGATGCCGCTGGTGATCGACGACGAAGGGCTGCGGTCGATGTCGTGGGACGAGTGGCGGCTGCGCCAGCCGCTGCTGTTCGGGCCCGTGGCGCAGGACACCGCCGCGCTCGATCCGCAGCCGGGACGGCGTCTCAAATCGAGGAGGAAGAAGGCGTGACCAGCGAAAAGGCCATCGTTAAGGCGATCCTCGCGTATCTGAACTCGCTGCCGGGATGTCTGGCCCGGAAGCGCTGGGGCGGCGGGATGGGCGTGGCCGGCGATCCTGACATCGATGCGTGCCTGCGCGGCCGCAGCGTGCAGCTTGAAGTGAAACGCCCGGGCGAGAAGGCGACGCCGCTGCAGTTGATGAGGCTTGACGAATGGCGGCGCGCGGGCGCGATTACTGGCGTCGTCACCAGCGTGGAAGAGGTGAAGGCCCTGCTCGCCTCCGCAAATTTAATTTCGGCAACAGTTGAGACACTTTCCTGAAAAGTTGCGTATATAGTCCATGAGCATCGTTCGCGGGTGAGCGCAAAGCGCAACCTCCGAAGAACTCCCCGAAACAATCGAATACCGAGAGAGGCACTCTCGCAAAACTCTTTGCCTCCTGCCCATCCCGCGCAGGAGTGTATCCAATGAACCATCAGCAGATTCCGCTCTACACTTCCGATGGCCGCTCGATGGGATTCCGCTCCGTCGAGACGGCCCAGCGGCTCATCGCCAACGGACTCGTCACCGCCGTCTACGGGCGCAAGGGTCACCTGAAGGCGCTCCACTCGAAGCGGTCGGATGGCAGCCCGTCAGTCGAGGCGAACGCCGCGGCGGGCACGCGGTACAGCTTTCGGGAGCACCTCGACTGCGGCAGGGTTGCGTGGAGGCTGAAGCGGCTCGGCAAGGGCGACGAGTTGCGGCCGATCTTCCTGGCCGTCGTAATGGACTGTCTGGTGCCATGAAACACCGCAAGCCGAAGTCGGGCGGACGCTGGATCGCCTGGATGCGAGGCGCATTCCTGCGGACCGAACGGGAGCGACAAACAGTGCAGCCGAAGGAGCCGAAGCCATGCCGTGCGTAATCACCGCCGAGAATCTCGCCGCGCGCGTTTGCCACTCGATGGGCCTTGCTCCCGACGATCATGCCGAAGCTCTGGCCGAGATGCTCCGGCCCGCACTCCGCGCAACAGCCTCAGCCGCGATTGCGGCAACCCGGGCGGTTTGCCTTGAGATCGCCGAGGACGAGGCGGAACGGTGCCGCGCACTCGGGGTGACGGCGGCGCAGCAGACGGCGCTCAACATTGCGGCTCGCGTGCGGAGGCGGGAAGTATTGCCCGGGGTATGAGCCGCGGGGGGGCGTTTGTTAACCCGGCGAATTAACAAGACATTCAGCAGAACGGTGGCGCAAGAGCAGTAGGTCCAGGATTTCACTTCGTGATGGAACTAACCATCTCCTGAAGTAGTGCTAGCTTGCGTTGGTTCTCGAGCTCAGGAGCTTCCACCTGAATGAACTCGACCGCTCTGAACTCGTCTCCCCTTTTCCTGTTTTGTCTCGGCTCCAAGCCCTCGATGAGGACTGCTTCCATCGTCACGATGACCGTTTCAATATCAACGTGGGAAAAGTCGAAATCTGTTTTTAGGCTACCGTTTTCCTCTACCGGGTAGACACCAAACCAGGAAAAACGGCTCCAGCGCCCGCGCAGTCGGTCCCGCGTATGCTCGTACAAACGACGGCCGAGAGATCGGTCTTTGACGCGCCCGACGTAGATAACTCCCTGCCTGTCGTGAAGCAGGTAAACGCCACGTTGCGCGCAAAAATCCACTTTCTGTGAGCCGATCTGCTGCTGCCCATAAAGATGGGGCTCCGTCCGCTCCCAATCAACTTTTGAGTACTCCCAAAACATGCCAAGCGCATTCACGAGCCCGGTAGTCTCCGCCGTCGATTCGGTCAATTCCTTCTCAATAGCCGCCTGTTCTGCTATTGCAGAAACGGCCGCATCACCAGATCGCAGCATGAACCTTGCTTTTCCGGCCCGAACGAACGGCGAGTTAATCCCATCCGTCTTAAGCGAGGTGTAAATTCTTGAGCCGATTGTTGCGGATGGAGTTGCACCCAGTTCTGTCCGAAGGCCCCGCTCTACAACCTCATCGGCGATTTCAGCGGGGCTCATCGGCTCATTTGCCTCTGCCAGTACCGTCTTTATCGCGTCGAACCAAGAGAGCTGTTTTTCCGGCATAGATTGCTCAATATTATGTCAGAGTGAGCTGCGATAAAGGCAGCGTCAGTAATCCCCGGCTTGACGTAACGCACTCTCCCCATAGCCGTATCAACCCCGTCGCCCTCTGATCGAGCGGCGTAGGCCGCCACCCCAGCGACGGCGTTTCAGGGACCTGTTTTTCGACCTGCGCGGCGCGGGTAGCACTTTTGCCCAAGATATTCAGTTAGTTCAACTTAGGCGGGTTGTCGCGCCGGGTTGTCACCCTCGCTCGTTCCACCCCGCGCCGCCTCGCGTCCCGCGTGCAGCTTCGCAGTAACAGAAACAGCGGCCCGGCGATCCGGGCTGCACCACTCAACCTCAAACTTCAACGCAAAGGAAAACCCGTATGGCAGACACCAATCCGAATCCCAATCTTTCTCCGTGCGTGACCCATCAGCCGAGCCTGCTGGGCGGCGCGGAAAACATGAAGCTGCTGTTCGACGAAGAACTGGACAACCGGCGCGAAACTCTCGCGCGAGCCCGCGCGTGGGAGGCCATCTCGCTCGACATGGCGCAGACGGCGAGCCGCCGCGCCCTCAACGCCGCGACCATCGATCACGCGATCAACGCGGGGATCGTGCTCTCCGGCCAGATCGGCACGACCGAGGGACAGCAGACCGTCTCTCCGGCCGGGACTGCGGCCAGCGAAACCACCAAGGGCGCGGTCGCCGCCGCCGGTGCGGGCGAAGCGGTCAGCGCCGAAGGCGTCACGGCGAACGTGGTGAACCTGTTCACGGCGCTGACGCCCGTGATCGCCAGTTCGCTTGCGACCGCGATCTCGCAGAGCATCGCGGCGCTGGTTCCGTCGGTGGTCGCGGCATCCGGTAACGCCGCAAACCCTCCGCAGACGGGGGCCACGGCGGCTTAGGGCTCCCATACGGGCGAGCCCGCGACGAGGCGGCAGAGGAGACGGCCTCCGGCTCCAATGCCGCCTCGCAGGGAATTCCAACAATCACACCAGAAAGGAAATCGGCAATGAACTTCTTACAGATCCTCCAAGCGATTCTCACCGCCGCCCCCTCAGGCATCCAGCTGACGCAGGAGGTGGTGACGCTCGTGCAGTCCATCGAAGCCGCCTTCTCCGCCGGGCAGACACCGGCCACGCACCAGCAGGCCGTCGCCACTGCTCTCGGCGCGCATCTCGCGACGCAGCAGACCCAGACCGCAACCGCATGACGCAGCTTCAGGTGGTGACGTGGCCGGTCGAGAGGCTCATCCCCTACGCCCGGAATTCGCGCACGCATAGTGAAGAACAGGTGGCCCAGATCGCGGCGTCAATCGCCGAGTTCGGCTGGACCAACCCGATTCTTGCCGGCAGTGACGGGATCGTCATCGCCGGCCACGCCCGCCTGCTGGCTGCACGCAAACTCCGGATGACCGAAGTCCCGGTCATCCTGCTCGACCATCTCACCGAAGCCCAGCGCCGGGCGCTGGTGATCGCGGATAACCAGCTGGCATTAAATTCCGGCTGGGATGAGGAGATGCTGCGGGTGGAACTGGCCTCCCTGCAGGAAGACGGTTTCGATCTGGGCGTGGTCGGCTTCTCCGACGAGGAGCTGGAAGAACTGCTGCGAGATCCGGAGGAGACGCGCGATGGACTGACCGACGAGGACGCGGTTCCAGAGGAGCAGGAATCCGCGGTGACTGTGCCGGGCGATGTCTGGATATTAGGCGAGCACCGTCTTTTGTGCGGAGATGCGACCAGTATGGACGCCATCCAGACGGTTCTGGCCGGTGGGCTCGCGGACATGACTTTCTGCGATCCACCCTACAATGTCGATTACGTCGGCAAGACGGGCAAACGCCTTCGGATCGACAACGACGCGCTCGGCGAGAAGTTCTACGACTTCCTTCGGGACGCCTGCACCAACCTGCTGGCCGTCACCAAAGGCGCGGTCTACATCTGCATGTCCTCATCGGAACTGCACACGCTCTTCCAGGCATTCACGGATGCGGGTGGCCACTGGTCCACGTTCGTGATCTGGGCCAAGCACCATTTCACGCTGGGACGGTCGGACTATCAGCGGCAGTACGAACCGATTCTCTACGGCTGGCGCGAAGGCACCGATCACTTCTGGTGCGGCGCGCGGGATCAGGGTGATGTGTGGTCCATCAAGCGGCCCATGGCGAACCTCGAACATCCGACGATGAAGCCGGTCGAACTGGTCGAGCGCGCGCTGCGAAACAGCAGCAAGACACGCGACACGATCCTCGATCCTTTCGGCGGCTCCGGCACAACGCTGATTGCGTGTGAGAAGGCCGGCCGGCAGGCGCGGCTGATTGAACTCGAACCGAGGTACTGCGACGTAATTTGTCGTCGATTCATGTTGTTCTCCGGCAGACCGGCCACCCTTGAAGCGACTGGCCAGAACTTCGAGGAGATGGCGGCGGAGCGCCTGAAGGATGCAGCCTGAAGCGGAACGTTGCCGTCGCGAGATCGCGACCGCCGAAGCCATGCTTCGTTCAGGCCACCCGGAAGTCGAAGGGCTATGCCTTGCCCTCGCGGACTGGTCGGCGGAACTGCGGATATTGAACGGCGATGAATGATCAGGCGCTTCAGGTGCTCGTGCCCGCGGTGGGGCTGGTGGCCGGGGTCATCGCAACCTACGTGAGTCTGCAGAATCGCGCCCTGCTGGCCGAGGTACGGAAGGAACTGGCGGAACTTGAGAACCGGATTATCACGCGGATCAACGGCACCTACGTCCGCGCGGGAGAGTGTGACCTGCGACAGGATCTGGTGCATGAAAAGCTCACGACGCTGGCGGCGGGTGTGCACAAAGCAGAGACGCCGCCGGTTCACTGAGAATCGGGCGGCGTTGGTATTGAGGCGGGAGGGTTAGAGTTCGCTCGCGTTCCAGGTTGCCGCGATGCAGTACGCGCCGCCGACTCCGCGTGCCCAGAGTTTGTAGCAGCAGGGGCAGAGGCCCGGGTCGTCGTCCTTGTCGAGGCGCTGCAGGCGGCTGCGAAGGTCGTCCTGTGCAATCTCCCGGCCTTCACTGATGCTGCCCGCTACTCCGAGCGCTTCGTAGTGCCCTTCCTCGTCCTCAACGATCAGCATCGCGAGGCCGAGGTCCGTGTCGGGCTGCAGCGGGAAAGCGAAGCCGTTGTAGGTTTTGATCTGCTTTCTGGTTCGTGTCATGGGTGTTGATCTCCTTTACCTCCTGCCCTGCGCCTTGCGCTCGGCCAATCCGGCCGCGTAAGCCGCCTCAAGGGCTGCGCGGAGTTGCCACACTGCCTGCTCCGAAAAATCGAGCCTGTCGCTGTGGCGGGTTTCGAGCGTGTCGAGGTCCAGATGTTCTTTTGCGATCTGCGCGATTACCTCGGCGGCTGCTTGCGTCTGCTTTCTGGTGTTTGTCATCGTGTCTGTCTCCTTGCATGACGATTCATCGCTCGGTCCCGGAGAAAGATCAACTGAATTCTTGCGCCTGAACGAAGAAAAACCGCTGACCGGTTTTCCGCAGGCCAGCGGTTCCGTTGTGGACCAATTCGTGCTTACTGGGCGATCCGGTAGGCGCGCGCGCCGTCGGTGCCTTTGAAGGATTCGATGCTGACGCCGTTCTTTTTCGCCGCCGTCGAAATGAACCCCCTGACGCTGTGCGCCTGCCAGTCGGTGGCGGCCATGATCTCGGCGAGGGTTGCGCCCTTGGTGCGGGCGATCAGTTCGAGGATCTTCGCGCCCTTGCTCTCGGCGCGAGGCGCTTTGGCTTCCTTCGGAGCGGCGGGCGTGGTCGCTTTCTTCGGGGCCTTCGCCTCCTCGGTCGGGGCAGCGGCCTTCTTCGTCGCGGCGGCCTTGGCGGGTTTCCGGCCCTTGGGCGCTTCCTTCTTCTGGCTGGCACCCTTCTTCGAGGCTGCCTTCTCCGGCGCGACGTGCGCGCCCTGTTCCGCAACGGCGGCGTTTTCTGTGGCGGCTTTGGTGGTTGTGGTCTTCATGGCGATGGTAGTCCTTTTCATTCAGTAATTTGCGCGGCCTCCGCGCACCACGATTCATCACTCGGGCGCGCTTCTAAAGCAAGTCAATTCTGCAGGAAAAGATGGGAGTTTCTCTCAGGGCTTACGCGCGGATGCGGGGCTGCAGCCTGACCGCCGTTCAGAAGGCCATCGCCAGCAAACGCATCACTCCGCTCGCCGACGGGACCATCGATCCCGAGCGCGCCAACATCGAATGGGCGAAGAACACTTTCGCCGGGCAAACGATCCACAAAGAGAGCGCCGGTACGCCGGGCCGCCTTCCGCCCGCAAGCGAAAACGCCTCCGGAGCGGGTGATCCGGTTACCTCTTACCTGCGGGCGCGGGCGGTCAAAGAAAGCTTCGCGGCCCGGACAGCGCAGCTTGAGTACGAAGAGCGCGCCGGGAAGCTGATCCCGGCGGCGCGGGCATCTGAATATGCCGCGACCTTTTCCGCCATCGTCAGGGACGGTCTGATGGCGATGCCGGATCGCGTGTCGCCGATGATCGCCGCCGTCAATGACGAGAAGGCAATCCACCGGATGCTGACGGCCGAGGTTGCGGCGGTGCTGCGCAAGGTCAGCAAGTCGGTGGCGGACGCGGGTCTTTAGAGCGATGACGCCATTCTCCATTCACGAAGTCGGGGCCGCCGCGATATTGCCGCCGCGCGACATTTTGGTCTCGCAGTGGGCCGACGAGAATCGCGTCCTGACCGGCGGCGCGGCAGCCGAGCGGGGCCAGTGGCGCACGCGCCCCTACCAGCGCGAGCCGATGGACGTGCTCAGCCCCGGCCACCCCTGCCGCGAGGTGGTGTTGATGAGCGGTTCGCAGTTACTCAAAACCGAGGTGCTGCTGAACTTCCTCGGCTTCATTGCGGATGTCGATCCGGGGCCGGTGCTGGTGGTCGAGCCGCGCACCGAAGATGCGAAGGCGCTGTCGAAGGACCGCGTGGCTCCCATGTTCCGCAGCACGCCGTGTCTGCGCGGAAAAATCGCGCCGATAAAATCCCGCGATTCGAACAATACGACGCTGCACAAGGTCTTCGTCAACGGCGCGGGACACATCACCTTCACCGGAGCCATCTCGCCGTCGGGGCTGGCAATGCGGCCCATCCGCTACGCGCTGCTCGATGAGGTGGACCGGTATCCGGCGAGCGCGGGCACCGAGGGCGACCCGGTTTCGCTCGCCATCCAGCGCACCTCCGAGTTTCAGCACAACACCAAGATCGTCATGGCGTCGACGCCGACGATCAAAGGAATCAGCCGGATCGAGCAGGCGTGGCGGGAAAGCGACCAGCGCCAGTTCTTCGTACCCTGCCCGTTGTGCGGTCACTACCAGGTGCTGGTGCTGGGCGACGGTACCGGCCCGGGCCTCGTCTGGCCCGAGGACAAGCCCGAGGAGGCGATGTACCGCTGTGCCGGGTGCCGGGAGTTGATCCCGGCTCACCAGAAGGCGTGGATGGTCGAGCGCGGCGAATACCGTGCCCAGAACCCGGGCTCGAAGATTCCGGGGTTCCGCGTCTCGCAACTGGTCTCGCTGAAACGCGCCTGGGGTTCTATCGCGGCCGAGTTCGTGGCGGCGAAGAAGGCGCCCGAGACGCTCAAGGCTTTCATGAACACGGTTCTCGCGGAACTGTGGGAAGAGAGCCATGAAGTGCCGACCGACGCGCGGGCGCTGTGGAACCGCTGCGAGCCGTTTGAAGCGGAAGCGCCTGACGGCGTGGCCCTGATCACGGCGGGCGTCGACGTTCAGGCCGACCGGCTCGAAGCCGAAATCGTGGGCTGGGGACGCGATGAGGAGTCGTGGTCGCTTGCCTACCATGTGATCCCCGGCGACATCATGCGCAACGAGGTATGGGATCACCTGGAAGGGCTGCTCCTTGCCGAGTATC
This sequence comes from uncultured Acidobacteriia bacterium, assembly GCA_903828455.1. Classification (GTDB taxonomy): domain Bacteria; phylum Acidobacteriota; class Terriglobia; order Bryobacterales; family Bryobacteraceae; genus BOG-234. The sequence continues at coordinate 99,886 of CAIKMJ010000045.1, forward strand.
TGCACGATTCGGGCCAGAAGCTGCGCATCGTGGCGGCGTGCATCGACTGTGGGTTCAAGGATGCGACAGTGCTGCGGTTCACCCGCGACCGCTATGCGCGCCGTGTGTATGCCGTGAAGGGTCGCGCAGGCGAGTCGCCGATCTGGCCGCGCAAGCCGAGCCGGAAGAACCAGACGCCATTCTTTATGGTCGGAGTGGATGCGGCAAAGACGGCGCTCTACGACCGGCTGAAGATCGGCGAGGTCGGGCCGGGATACTGCCACTTCCCGATTGGCCGGGATCAGGAATACTTTGATCAGCTCACCGCCGAGCGGAAGTTCACCCGGTATCACAACGGCTATCCGAAACAGGAATGGCGCAAGCCCGGGGCAGCACGGAACGAAGCGCTGGACGCGAGGGTTTATGCATACGCCGCGCTACACGCGCTTTGCGCCAGCGGCCTGCGACTGAATCAGCACTGCGACCGCTTTGCGAAGATGGCTGGCTCGCGCCAACGGGGCACGCGGGCGCTTGCTCCGCCGGTGATGGCGGCGAATGTTCCGCGATCAGCGCCGCCGGAACCGCAGGAAACCGAAGTGCGCATACCTGCGCCGTTCGAGCGGGCCGAGCAGTGGATACCCCGCCGCAATTGGTTTGGAGGCAGATGACATGGCACTGACGGTTTTGCAGTTGCAGGCGAATCTGGACGCGATCAACCAGGCGCTCGGGAATCCCACGTTGCGGGTCCGGTTCCCGGACGGTCGCGAGGTGATGTACCGATCCGTGGACGAACTCCGCAAGGCGAAGGCCGAGATCGAAGAGGACATCCGCCAGGCCAGCGGCAAGACCGGGAACCGCACGACGCTCGCACAGCACAAGCGCGGCGACGGTCCGACTGGTCCGTCGCTCTACGACCGGTGGTGAGCGGTTTAGGTTCCCTTGACTTGAACGGACTGATCCTGTGGAGGGCATGAAGCTATGAATGTCGCTGAGTCCGTGCGCGAGTTGCGGAACGCGCTAGGAGAATCTCAGCAGGCGTTCGCCTGCCGAATGCGCACCGCCATCCGGACCATCGCGCGTTATGAGACAGCCAGGCCGCCGAAGGGCAAAGCACTTGCGGACCTCTTCAGGATTGCTGCCAATAACGGAAATCCCGAACTGGCCAACGTGTTCAGAGAGGCGCTCGCGAGGGAGATTGGCATGCCCATCTATCTGCCGCATCCCGGTCTACCTGCCAATGAAACATGTGAGCCGATGAAGGACGCCGATTCCATCGATTCTCCGGAACGCGCAGACGCAGAGTATCAGGGCCTGGCCTGAATGAACTTCCTCGATAGAGCCATCAGCGCTGTTGCGCCGCAGCGCGCCCTGCAACGGGTGCGGAGTCGCGTGGCGTTGGAATTGACCCAGGACTACCTGGATCGGCACGCGCAGCGCTTCCGCTACGACGGCGCAACCGCAGGCCGCCGCGCCTACGGCTGGTATGCGGCCTCGACGGACGCCAACGTCGAGTTGATGGGATCGCTGATCTGGCTTCGCAATCGAAGCCGCGATCTCGTCCGGAACAATCCGTATGCGGCGCGCGCGATTGAAGAGTTGGCCGGGAATGTGGTCGGGACGGGGATCGTTCCTAAGGCGAAGACCGGAAGTGCCGCTATCGACAAGATCATCGATGCCGAGTGGCCCTTTTTCGCCGATGCCTGCGACACGCCGCAGCGGCTGGACTTCTATGGAATGCAAACGCTGGCTGTGCGAACGATGGCCGAGAGCGGCGAAGCGCTCGTACGGTTTCGGCCGCGCCTGGCCGCCTCTAATCTGCGCGTTCCTTTGCAGCTTCAAATGCTGGAAGCAGATTTCTTAGACCAGTCCCGAACCATGGGTCTGGTCAACGGCCACGTGATGGAGGGTGTCCAGTTCGACGAACTCGGCCGCCGCGCCGCTTACTGGCTATTCAGTTACCACCCGGGCGGTGTTCTGATTCTGAATCCGCGTGGCGGAATCATCAGCCAGCCCGTGCCGGCCGATCAGATCATGCACGTCTATCGCGTGCTCCGGCCTGGCCAGGTGCGGGGCGTGCCGTGGCTCTCGCCTGTGATGATGGCCCTCCGAGATCTCGACGACTACTGTGACGCGGAGCGCGTGCGTAAAAAGGTGGAGGCATGCGTCACCGCATTCGTACAGCAGCCGGAAGGCATCGAGGGCGACCCGCTCGGCATTTCCGGCACTGACCCGGTCACCCAAGCGCCAGTCGAAACCTTCCAGCCGGGAATGGTCGAGTACCTGAAGCCGGGGCAGGAGATTAAGTTCAACAACCCTCCGGCGGCGGGCGGTTACCGCGAATACAAGATGACCGAACTGCAGGGCATTATGGCGGGGATCGGGCTTCCGTATGAACTCGGCACCGGCGACATGTCGCAGGTCAACTACTCCTCGTGGCGCGGCGGCATGCTCGGCTTCCGCAATACCGTCGAGGCGTACCGCTGGCTGACGTTGATCCCGTTATTCTGCATGCCGACCTGGCGGCGCTTCGTGGATACGTTGATCCTGCAGGGCAAGATCCCGCAAAAGGCGCTCGACGATCCGAAGGTTGCCATCCATGCCGTGCAGTGGACCGCACCGAAGTTCGAGAGCGTCGATCCCGTCAAGGACGCGGCCGCGGAACTGAAGATGATCCGGACCGGGACTCTCGACCTGTTCGAGGCAATCTCACGCAACGGATACGACCCGGAAGAGCGCCTCCAAAAGATCGCACGCATTAACAAGATTCTCGACAAGCTCGAAATCATTCTGGACTGCGACCCGCGCAATGTGACGGATCGCGGCCAGGAGCAGCCCGCCGCGAGCGACGAGCGCACGCCGAGTTCGAAACCCACCGTGGCCGGTACGAAGATGCCTGCCGTCTCGAACTCCGATGCCGAGGCCATCTCGGAGTTGTTTTCGGGGACACCGGGGTCGCGGTCCTGGGATTCCCCTTCCCGAATCTATCGCTCGTAATTCACCCACCGCAAAAAAGAGGTTCACATGAAAGCAAAGCAGACGCATGAGTTTTTCGCCGCGTCCGATGCGAAGCCGGTCGCCAGCACTGCCAACGAAAAGGACGGCACGATTGATGTCGTCTGGTACACGGGCGCGCAGGTGCCGAGGAAAGATCCCGATACCGGCGACCCGTACCTGCTCTCGCTGGACATGGATGGGGCCCGGCTCGACCGGCTGAATGCGGGCGCGCCCGTTTTTGACACCCATTTCACCGGCGACGACTACAAGTCTGTGTTCTCCGGCAAAGCTGGCACAAAGGCGCAGGTCGGTGTCGTGAACAAAGCGTGGGCGGACGGTCCGAATGGAATGGCCACGCTAAAGTTCGATCTCGGCGACGAGGACGGCGCTGAACTGTTCCGCAAAGTTTCCAGCGGGATCGTGCAGAACCTGAGCTTCGGGGCGTGGATTTACAGCCGCGAGAAGACGAAGGTGCAGGCCCAGACAGAGGGCATGCCGGAAGGCAAGCCACCCTATGGCAACCCGAACGAGATCGGCATGTTCACAGCGACCGACTGGGAACCCTTCGAGATTTCGGTCGTTCCGGTCCCTGCCGACTTCAATACAACGTTTTTGTCCGCCGAGGCCTTGCAAGACAAAACCTCGGACGGGCAAGCAACACGGGCATCGAGCCCACAAAAGGAGAAACCTGCCATGGCAGAAAGTACGACACAGACGGCGGGCGCAGAGGCCCGTGTAAACGAAGAGGTCCTTGTCGCAGCGCGCGACGAGGCCGTCAAACAGGAGCGGGAGCGCATCGTCGAAATCGAACACCGTGCCACCCGCTTCAAATCCACTCTGGGCGAAGACTTTGTCCGCAAAGCAATCGCCGACGGCAAGACGCCTGACCAGTTCAGCGTCGACGCCTTCGCGGCACTCAGCGCCAAGGGTCAGCAGACCACTGGCGGCGAGGACCGGCCCATCCGCAGTGAACTGAGCATTACCCGCGACGGCGGGGAAACCCGGCTGGCTGCAATGCAGAACGCCATGTTGCTGCGCCACGATCCGAAGTTCTTCATGGCGAAGCATCCGAAGACCGGCGAACTCTTGACCGGATGTGGTCCGGAGCATCAGCGGCGCGCCGAAGAGATGGGGCGTGAGTACGTGGGACTCTCGCTGATGGAGATGGCCCGCGAGTCGCTCGAAATTCGGGGCATCAACCACCGGGGCATGAATAAGAACCGGATCGCCGAACTGGCACTGCAGGCTCCGAGTCGCGGAGCGGAGTACTTCAGTGGAGGCGCTGAATCGACTTCGGATTTCCCGGCAATCCTCGCCAACGTCGCCAACAAGACCCTGCGCCAGGCTTACGAGGCGTATCCGCGCACCTTCCAGCCCTTCTGCCGCCAGGTGACCGCGCCGGACTTCAAGCCGATCAATCGCGTTCAGTTGAGCGACGCTCCCGCCCTTCAGCAGTTGAACGAAAAGGGCGAGTACCACCGAGCGAACCTCACCGACATGAACACGAACTACTCGCTGCAGACATTCGGCGAGGTCGTGGCCATCACGCGCAAGGTCATCATCAACGACGATCTCCAGGCTATGACGCGCATCCCCGCGATCCTCGGTGTGGCGGCCGCGCAACTCGAATCGAACACCGTCTGGGGCCTGATCACCAGCAATCCGGTGATGACGCTCGACGGCAAAGCGATCTTCCACACCGCCCACAGCAACCTGTTGACCGGTGTTTCCAGCAGCATCGATCCCACTGTGAGCAACTCCGCTCCGCTCACCGCGCTGGCCAAGGCCCGCGTGCAGATGCGGCTCCAGAAGGCTCCGCAGGGGACGCCGCTCGATCTGGTGCCGCGTTTCATGGCGGTGCCTCCGTCGCTCGAAACCTACGCCCTCCAGTTGATCTATCCGATCAACATCGCCTCGTCGGACCAGACCAAAGTGGTGCCGGAGTGGGTGCGGTCGCTGGTTCCGGTTGTGGAGCCGCGTCTCGACAACTCGACCGGCACCGCGACCAACTGGTTCCTGTTCACCGATCCGGCGCTGATCGACACCTTCGAATACTGCTACCTCGAAGGGCAGCAGGGCGTGTACATCGAGACCCGGCAGGGCTTCGAAGTGGACGGCGTCGAGATCAAAGCGCGCATGGACTTCGGCGCGGCGGCAATCGATTATCGCGGCCTGCAAAAGAGCGCGGGCGCTTAACAATAACCGGAAATAAGGAGAACAGAATCATGCAGAATTATGTACATCGGGGGGAGACCCTCACCGTCACCGCGCCCTACAACGTCGTTACCGGCCAGGGCGTTCTTGCTGGAAACATCTTCGGCGTCGCGGTCTTCAGCGCGTCCTCGGGTGCATCGCTGGAAATTGTCACGTGCGGCGTTTACGACCTCGCGAAGGACGCCAGCACCTTCAACCCCGGCGACAAGGTCTACTGGGACAACGTCAACCTCGTGGCGACCTCGGCTCCGCCCGCATCGCCCTCCACAACTCCCGGAAACCGCGAGATCGGCGTTGCCGACCTCGTTCAGGCCAGCGGAGTCAACGCGCCGGGCGGCCTGACCGGCGACCCGACTGTGCGGGTGCGCCTGAACGTCTGCTCCATCGGTCTGGTAGGTTCGTCCGACATGGACCCCGGCCTGTTGCAGAAGATCACGGTCGTGCTGACCGCCGCGCAGATCGAGGCCATGAATGGAGCGCCAGTGAACATCATTCCCGCGCCGCTTGCGGGCCAGGTCGTGGTGCCCGACCAGTTCGTGATTCAGACGAAACCGGGCGGAACGAACTTTACCGGCGGCGGTGCGGTGACGTTCCAGTATCACGGCACCAGCATCAACCCGCATGCGGGCAACCTTGCGGCGGCGACCGTGAACAGCGGCACCGCGAGCGTCAACGTGCTGGCTCCGCCTTCGGCTGCTTACCAGCCTCCGGCGGCGACCGGCATCGATATCACGAACGGAACCGCTGCGTTCGCCAGCGGCAACGGCGAGTTGATCGTCACCGCCTACTACAGCGTTATCACGCTCGGATAGCGACTCTTGTCAGACTGGCCCGCCATCGACGCTGCGGCGACTCTTGTCATGCAAGAGACCTTTGGTGAGCCAGTCGTGTATCAACCCGTACAGGGCGGCACGGCGGTGGTGGGGCCGTTCACCATCACCGCCGTTCGCCATGCGCGCTTGCCGGAAGAGTCCGGCGCAGTCAGCAACTTCGAAGAAATCGCGGTCAACCCTGCGGATTTTTCGAGTCCGCCGGTTAAAGGGGACTGGGTCACCGCCTGGGGCACTCAGTACTCGGTGAGCGCCGTTAGACAGCCTGACGCCTACGGAATGATCAACCTCACTCTGCTGCAACGGACGTGATCAATCCAAAAACAATACTCGCCGAGTGGGTGACGGCGCTTCAGTCCTGCCCGGATCTCGTGACTGCGATTGGCGGGGACGCGAGCGATATTCGGGCCTTCATGGAGGGCCTCGCCACGGACAACAACCTGCGGCTGGCCATCGTGCAGATGCCGCCCGGCTCGATCCTTGTTGCCTGGAATGGGACGAGCCCGAAGCGGTTCTCTGGTGGCGCGCTTCACTTCGCGCACCATTTTTCGATTTACCTGCGCGCACCTGAACTGGCGGCCACCGCAACCTATGCCGACCTTTTCTGGCTGCTGGTAAGCGCGATCCCAACCGGCTGCCAATCATGGCAGTCGCTGTTGCACTACCAGATCGATCCCGACTGCTATCCCATGGACCTCGATCTTCCGGCCGCGCACCGCAACACCGTCGTGATCAGCGCGGACGGCGCAACCCTCGATTACTTCGAGGTGCAGGCAACTCTCGTCGAGCAGGGTAACCCCGGCGGCGAATGAAGGAGAACGTTATGGATTCCATTTTCATGAAATCGCCCTCGGGCGAAGTGAGGGAAGTCGAGGCGACCGCCGCAGCGCTTACGCCGCTGATGGTTGCGGGGTGGCGACAGGTTCCGGCCGCGGCGTCCGCCACACAAACGACAACTCAGAAACCGGCGGCCACGGCTGCAGAGGAGAAATAGGCATGGCAAACATCAACGAACTGCTGAATGGTTGGGGCTTCGGTAAGCAGACAGCCATCGGCACAGCGAATACGTCGGGCACGATCTGGCGTCACACGAACCTTACGACGAAGCCGTGGGCCAAGATGCCGGTGAACGAAGACGACCGGGCGGAAATCGGCAAAGGCCACGAATTCCCCACGCAGCTTTTCAAGTCGCACTACAACATGCCGCCGTACGAGATCTCGAAGTACGCCTCGTCCGAGTTCCTTGCGTGGGCGATGTCCTTCTCGCTCGGCAATGTCACGCTCAGCGGCAGCGGACCCTACACGTACGTGGTGATTCCGGCTCTGGGCGCGACGAACGCCACGGGCCTTGAGCTCCCGTATTTCTCGTTCGTGCAGCAGATCCGCCCTGGCGGGTCCGCGGTACTCGATGAAATGCTCGTCGGCTGCGCCGTCAAATCATGGAAGCTGTCGATCAAGAACTCGCCGGGCCGGGCCAGCGCCATGTGCTCGGTCGAGTGCGTCACTACGGGACAGTACACCTCGCCCAGCGGCATTACGCTCCCCGCCGTTTATTCCCCGCACGAATTCAACGCCGGGATGATCTCGGCGCTGACCTTCAACGGGATCAACTACTTGTCGGGCGGCACCGGCAAGCAGTTCGTCTCGATGGAGGCTTCGTGGGAGAACAACTTCCGGCCCGGCTTCTTCCCCGGATCGGGCACGCAGGACGGCTATCAGATTCAGGGAAGATTCGAGTGGGGCGACCGCGTGTTCGCGGTCCAGTTCGTGGTTCGCGTCGAGGCTGGCTCCACGGAGTACTCAAACCTGATCAATCTGACGACAGGGACGGCCACATTTACGCTGACGCGGGACGCGAATAATTCCTTCTCAATGCTTATCCAGAAGATGGGCTTCAGTGTGGCCGAACTGTCGAATACCGACGGAATTGTCACGCTCCAGATCACCGGGGTTCAGCTTTACGACCCCACGAACGGACTGGTGACGATGACCATCGTCACCCCTCAGACGGGCATTTGCCAATAGGAGATTAGACGATGGAAGCAGAGATCAAAAGCGGCTTCGACGCGACGAAGCCTTTCGTTGTGCCGATCCTTTCCGGCGGCGAGAAGCGTTGCGAGGTTCGGTTTCCCTCGGACGAAGAATGGTGCGCATGGGCGCGCCAGCAGCGCACTGTGCGCCGCTTCCTGGGGCGCGGCAAATCGCAGAGCGAGGATCTGGATCTACCGAAGATCAACGCCGATCTGTTTGCGAAGATCCGGACGGATAAGGACGGGCCGGAATTCGACGAGGCAGAGGCCGGAATGGTAATCGGGCGGATTGAGCGGTGCACTGTCGTCGGCGTTGAGCGCGAGGGCATTAACTACCGGATCGAGATGAAGGTGCCGGGCGCGCGGGTCGTTCACGTTCTGCGGATGCCGACTGCAAAAGAGATGCAGGACCATGAGCGCGGCTCAACCAGTATCGTGGCGGCGCGGCGCTCAATTGAGACACGCGCATTCCTGGAGCCGAGTGGTGCGCTCTACGATAAGCTGCATATCTCACACGACGGCTACGCCGGTGCAGTGCCGATTGTTCATAAGTCGGCGGCGGTGTCCGAGGTCATCGCGCAGCTGGCTATCGAAGCCGATGAAGACCCGGAATAGCCGCGCCCGGGGACTGGCCGGAAGAGCCGGGCGTTCGATTCCTGATCCGGTCGGTGTTGCATCAGGGGGCGCTGTGCGGACCGGAGGAAGACTGCCCTGACCGCGTCTTCCGCTGCCGCCGGTGCGGGTATTCAGAGCCGTCGGAGTTGAATGGCTGCCCCGGCTGCGGTGCGGGCTGGAAGGCCATCGATGTCAGCCACGGGCCGGGGTGCCCGAAGAACCTGCTCGAAGAGGCGATGGACACGCCAAACGGTGGCCTCGTGCGGCGGTGCTTCCGAATCCTGAGCGCTAAGAATATCGGGTTGACGATCACGCTGGCCGACATCACGGAGGAGGAATTCCGGGTGCTGGAACTGATCGAGGCGGAGCGACGGGAGCGGATCACAAATGGGGATGGCATGTCAAGGTAGCGGTCGAGCTGGGCTGGTGGTACCCGGAGTTAAGACTTACCCTGAATTCCGTGGTGTATCGCTACGATCTGCTCTATATAGGGGAGGCATCTTTCCGTGAAGAACTCTCTGGACCGATTAATCCGGTATGGTTCCAAGAGTTTGTGAATGGCTTGCTCAAGCTCGTAGTAGTTCTTGGTCTCGAATTCCTTGATCACCCTGAAACGGAATGGAACGCCCGTGGTGTAAAGCTGGCCGATTCGGGCATTAACACTTCCCGTGGTAATCCCGATCTTCACGATCTCCTCGCCTTCTCGTGTGTACAGGTTCGTGCCCAGGACATACATTGTCCCCACCCCCGCTTCAAGCTTGTCGAGATCTTCAGTATCAATTTCCCCATCGGGCGCATCGCCGTCGTCAACCGGACCAGAAACAGCTATCAACTTGATCGGTTTCTGGGATCTATCTACAGAAATCTGGCTGGCACTGCGAGCGGCCACATAAATCTGGGCCAATAACGCGTGGTCAATGTCCTTGTAGTGACCTTTTTCGACGTTGCGCTGGTGAGACTCCGTCCCGTAAAAATCGGGATGATCACTTTTGATCTTGTCGCGTAGCTGTTGCGGGGTCATTCCTTCAGGACGAGTCCGCAGGATCTGCCTAATAAGTTCAAAAAAGCTCACCAGTCTACTCTATTCCCCGAAGACCAACGGCCACTCGACCTCGGCGTGTCTTTCATGGAGCGTCACGCGAATCGGCCAAGATCCGGTGATGCTCTTCGAGTTTAACGCCTCCGCGCTATTCACTTAGCTGAAAAAGACGATCCGCCGAACGCTGTCCCAGGCCAAGTTCTCGGAGCTGGCCGTAGATCTCCAAATGCCCCGATTCCAAACTGTCATCAAGAGCGCCCGCTTCGTCTACTCGCCCTACACCGCAACCGAAATGCAGGGATTCGCACAGGTGCTGGCGGATTCGATTCGGGCGCGCATCCAGAGCGGGCAGAACATATACGACCAGGCTGCTGCTCCCCTGAAGCCCGGCCTGCCGGGTCGGCGCGGTTATCCCGACTACAAGGTGGCGCGTGGTCTCCAGCCGGTTCGCGACTGGACGTGGAGCGGCCACACTCTGCGCTGCCTGAAGGTCCTCACCGCGAATGAGAACCGGGCCGTAATCGGGTTCCTGGACGAAACGAAGCCGGGCCGGCGGCTCACCGCATCGCAGATTGCACACATCAACAACCGGCGTGAAGTCCAGTGGGGCGTCTCTCCACACGACCGCCAGGCCGTTCTCGCGGCGATCCTCAACCGACCCATCGTGAACGTTAAGGCAGCCTGAAATGGCAGACCAGGCAGAGCGCGTCATCCTCGAAGCTGAGGAGACTCCGGTACTTGAAGCCGTCGGCAAGGCTAACGCCGCGCTGGACAGCTTCGAGAAGAAGTCCGAGTCCTCCCACGGCAAGGTCATCCGCATTTCGGATCAGACCCGGTCGAGCGTCCAGCGGCTGATCGCGTCGCTTGAAAAGCAGGCCGATACCTACGGCAAGAGCGGCGTCGAGAAGCTCATCGCCCAACGCGACCAGCTTCTCCAGCGGTACAGCCGCGAGCCGCAGGCCATTGATGCGATCACGAAATCTTACGAAAAGATGATCGCGGTCGAGGAGCAGGGCCACGCCTCGGTCCAAAAGCTCGGGCTCGCGCTGAAAGACGTTTTCGAGGGCCGCACCAACTTCGCAGCCGTCGAAGTCGGGAAGTTCATTCAGAGCCTTTCCGGCATGGCCGCTGTCGCCGCAGGCGCGGGCGCGGCGCTGCTCGGACTCGTCGCTGGCTCCGTGGAATCGGTCAAAAGCCTGGCGCAATACGGCATCGCAATCAGGGACGTTGAACTGCGCACCGGTTTATCGGCGAAGCAGGTGGAGCAATTCAGCTTTGCCGCCCGGGCGGCGGGGCAGGACGTTTCGATCTTCGAGCGGATGATGCGCGGGCTGTCGGAAGCCGCCGACGATACCTCGAAGGAAGGCGAGAAGGCGCGCGCCACCATGCAGCGGATCGGCGTCACCATGGTGGACGCGCACACGGGCGCACTGAAGCCGACAGCGCAGGTATTGGAAGAGATCGCCGAGGGGCTGAACCGGCTGCCCGCCGGTTTTCAGCGCGACGAAGCCGCTCTTGCGCTCTTCAAACGGGCTGGCGTGGAGGCGGTTCCGGTCATCTCGGAACTCACCGAGAATCTGGAAATCGCCCGCAGTAAGGGGTACGGCCCGAGCGAAGAAGAAGTCCAGCGCTTCCTCCAATACCAGCGCGAGGTGACCGAAGCCGGATTCGCGTGGGAGCGGTTCGCGCGGAGCATCAAGGAACCGCTGGCCGCCACGGTTTCCGTCACGTTCAAGTGGCTGGGTGTCGCCTCGGACATCATGACGCTGCCTGGGAAGATCCTCGGGCAGAGGCTGTTAGGCGGAAAGCCGACTGCTGACGACATCGAGATGAAGGAAACGGAGGGCTATGGATATGGGGCGTCGATGTCCCGAAAGGCCCACGCCGACGAACAGGCTGCCATCGCCCGAAACGATCAGATGGTCGCTGCCGCGAAGGCGGCGACCGAGAACGGCAAGCAACTGGAGGCGGCGGAGAAGAAACTCGCCGAACTTGAATCGCAACTGAAGACCGGCGTCATGCCGTCGGTGAACGAACCGATCCTCAAACAGATCGGCGCGCAACGCCAGACCATCGCCGACATCAAAGCCCGGACCGAAGCCGCGAAGGAGTTAAAGGATTGGGAGCGGCAGGCGGCCGAGTTCGAGAAAAAGGGCGATGAATCCGAACTGAACGCCATCGAGAAGATTTACTTCCAGCGTGACCAGCTTCTGAAGCAGGCCGAGAAGGTGAAGGCGTCCGAGGCCCAAATCGCCGCGATTCGGAAATCGGCGGACCAGCAGGCGGACGTCCTCTACAAGAAGAACGACGAGGAATTCGAGAAGTACGCAGCGAAGCACGACGCCGAGCAGCGGAAAGAGATGCTCGCGCTCATGATGCCCTCGAAGGAACAGATGAAGGAGTGGGAAGAGGGCTTTGCCGCGCAGGAACGGATCGATGACATCCGGGTACAGACTCAGCGCACTGAGCTTCAGCGGCGCGCGGCGCGTTCGGAGCGCATGGCTGAACTGGCGGGCGGGAGCGACGAGGACATCGCGAAGCAGGCTTACGAGACCCGCCTCAAGCTGGCCGTCCAGCTGGCGAACATCGAAGCGGAGCGGATCTCGAAAGAAGAGAACGCGGCGAAGCGCTCCGTCATGGCAGCTGAGGCACAGAAAGACCTGTTCGGCGAACTCGCTCAGGCGCAGGACCAGTTCGACGAGAAGCGGGCTCAAATCCAGCGGAAGCTCCAGCAGCAACGGGAACAGGAGTTGCAGTCACAGATTGATGGTTTGCAGAAGCAGGCCGAGAAACTGTTCGATGTCCTTTTCACGAAGCCAAAAAACTTCGGGAGGGATGTTCTAAATACGATTCAATCCTCCGTGCTCAAGCCGGTAACCGAGACTCTCGGCGGCGCGGCCGCGAATATTCTGCACCCGCTTATCTACGGGGCGGATGGGCATAGCGGATTGGCGGGCTTCTTCCATGGAACGTCGAAAGACCCGGTTCGGGTTTCGACAGACCTCAACACGACGGCGACCATGCAGAACAGCACGGTGATAGCGGGCTTGACCGCGATTCTCGCCGCCAGCATGGGAATGGCGGCTCCCTCGATCTCGGGTGGCGCTGCCGGTGTACCCGCGATATCGATTCCTTCAGTTTCAGCGCCGTCTTCTTCGCTTCCTGCCAGCCTGAATCTGCCGCTCTTCGGGGGTAGTTACTCGCTCGGCGAAGCATCGGCGGCAAGCGGCCCTGCAAGTGCCGCTTCGGGGGCAGGCGCGGCAGATATCGCCGAACTTCCGGTGCGTTCCGGTAGAAACTCGGCGCTCGACCCGCTGGCGGTGCTGTTCCCGAAAACCGGACAGGGAGGCGCAGGCGCCGGGAGCATCTTTCGGCCCGGGGGACTGAGCGGAATGCTCGGGAACCTCAAAAACACGGTCTACAATTCGGGTTCCATCCAGATGGGACCCGGTGTGGCGACTACAGCAGCCGGTATCGGCGGCCCGCTCGGCTCCATTGCCGGTGTAGCGTCCAGTCCTGCGGCCGGAATGGCTGGCCTGATGCTCGGGTTGAACGGCGTCCAGCGTCAGGGGGTCGGCGGAACCATTGAAGCCGGTCTCGGCGGCGCGCTGGCGGGTTTCTCGTTAGGTGCCCAAATCGGTGCCATCGGCGGGCCGATGGGAGCGTTAATCGGCGCGGGTGCCGGTGTCCTCGCTGGGGTCATCAGTTCCGTGTTCTTCGAGAATCCGCAGAGGAAGGCTCACGACCAGATCAAAAGCATCTATGGCGTGGACATCCCGCAGAACAGCGGGACGATCAAGCAGGTAGTTCAGATCGCCCAGTCGCAGTTCGGCGGCGACATCGCCGTGGCCGTGCGGTCGCCCAGCGTCCGTCAACTGGTGATGCTGTATTCGGAAGCCACAGGCCAGAAGATGCCGCTCTCTGCCACGACGCCCTACGCGGGCAGCCTTGTAGAGCAAGGAGGCAGGCTGTATCAGCAAGCCAGCTATCAGGACGGCCAGGCTCATGTTTATTCATCGGCGCTGCCGACACTCGGCGGCGTCGCGGCCAGCACGTATCCGACGCCCGGTGGCCCGAACACGGCGGGCGGAACCGGCCCGACGTACCTGTCTCTCAATATCGGCGGCAGCGACACTGCCAACTTTATGACCGGCCAGTTCGTGACACCCCAGTTCGTGACCGACCAGGCGTTGGCTGCGCAGTATTCGAGCTACGGGCGCACGCAGCAGTCGGCCAACATGCAGGTACCCGGATTGACGGTGGCGTGATCATGCCGGGCAATCTCATCGGGTCCACGCCAAACGGGGTGATGCCCGCCTCGCTCTGTACCGCCTTTACTGAGTTGAGGGAATTTGGGCAGCTCCAGAACCAGTTTCACGATGGCACGATCCAGCGGTCGCAACTTGCGCAGACCTCGCGGCGGACGTTCCGGCTCAGTAAACGGCTGAGTTCATCGCTGCTCTCGGCGCTGTACACCTTCTGGGTTTCCCAGAACGGCGGGTTGACGCCCTTCGTCTTTTACAACCCGTTCGACGTCGCGTCCGGCCAGCAGATCGGCAGCAACTACGATCCGACGGGCAACAATACGCAGGGGCGCGTCACGGTGGCGTTCCGTGGCAACTGGGCGCAGGCTACGGATATCGCGCGGACAAACGTGCAGGGACTGGAACTGGTGGAGGTAGGGTAACGGCGCGGCGCAACATTCGATAAAGTCGTCTTAGCTAGAATGCGCGGGGGCAAGTCAAAACTTCGTTCGATCAGCGCAGGATGTTTCTTTCGCTGTGATCGGAGTGTCGTCAAGATCGCCTGTGATCACGGAATGCATCATGAGCCGAAATATGGTTTTCGGGCTGTAACCATTCGTTGATCGTTGACTAGCGCCCTGTGCGGCCGCCCAGAGTTTCTCCACCTCGTTCTGCGGAAGTCCCAGGCACTGCCCATAGGCCACCGCCGTTGTCGGCACTGCCGCCGTTGTCGGCGCTGCCGCCGTTGTCGGCGCTGCCGCCGTTGTACTTGCTCCTTCCGGCTCCGATGTGGACTTAAAAAAGCTGTAGATGGCCAAGAGCACGACAAGTCCAATCAGCATAAGACAACCCGCGTTCCGCGACTTCGTGTGGACTATCGGCTTGGCAATTTGCTCTTCTGAAACCTCGCGGTGCTCCTTGTCCTCGTTGTAGATTCGGTCGCGCTCCTCGCCCGAGATCTCAATGCGAGCCTTCTCTTCGAGGTAAATCCTGCGGCGTTCTTCCGGCGTCAGTTCCACGTCAGTTTTTCCAGTTGAAGATTATTTCTGTTCCGCACTGCAAAAATGGTCGTTGCCATTATTGAAGAATGGGGCGTCTGATAACCGCGCCTTTTCACCCCATCTCCTTGTCTTTATCGTCTTCGTGATGAACAGTTTCATATCAGTCCCGGCTTTGGCGTGCGGTGATGAGCCCCCGTCGTAGTTAATCTTGTAAGCGTTGCCGCTGTCGGCTGCGGATGATGCTGGCACTGTCGCGCACAGAAGGGCCGCGAGAGTATCGCAAAAACACGTTCATGATTAATTCCGCACTCGGACGTTAGCCTACTCCAACCGGGTGGCGAAGTCTACCCTGCAAAACAACCGGGGGGCGAGCAAAGGGTTATTTGGGTCAACGGAAGAATTCACCACGTCCGACCGAGCGCGGAGCAGAGCCCTGAGCGTCCTTAACTGGCTGAATGCATTTGTTCAACCCCCTCAAAGAGTCGGCAGCCAAAGCTCACTTTCATTGGCCGCTTCTTCGGTAGTCCAGCGTCCGTTCGGGCGCTTCCAATCACATCCCCATGCCTGACACCATCGGCCGCATCACCGTCCCCCAAGTGGTCAACTCCGGTCAGACTTTTCCGCTAACGACGCAGTACCCGTTCGGCTTCTCCGTCGAGCGCCCGGTGATCGTCCACCGCTTCGGCAGCCTTGACGCGAAGCAGGAGCAGCGGTATTACGTCGGCATCGGACCGCGCAAGTTCCAGTTCAAACGTCCGAACCTCGGCTGGACTGAGGCGAACCAGCTCAAGGCGTTCTGGGAATCGATGCAGGGTCCGTGGAAGGCCTTCACCTACAACGTCCCGAATCCCGATGGCTCGACCAGCAGCGTGCTCGTCACTTTCGAGCAGGCACCGATCTCGTTCGAGTGTCTGCGCAGCGCCGTTCAAGTCGGCCTGAATCTAATCGAAGTCGTCGACCCAACGGCAGCGCCCACCTACTCGATCACCTCCACCTGCACCCGTTTCCCGTCCAGCACGCTTTCGACAGCACTGCTTTCGGAAGTCCAGCAGATCGTCCCGCTTCTTCACATCCGCGTGCGCGAATCCGCGGTGCCCGACATCTATCTCTCCGACCGGCGAATCACCGTGGGCGGGCAGCTTTACCTGCCGCGCCTGATAGGAATCGGCGAGCCCGGCTCTGACGTCCTGATCTCGCAGGACATCAAAGGCACTTCCGACAACGTCCGCTTCACTTTCGGCAACGGCGACCGCGTCATGACGCAACTCGCCAACGACACGGACCTGAAGTACGCCGAAATCGACCTCTGCCTCTTCCACGTCAACTCCGGAATCCTGCTGCAGCTTTGGAAGGGCGTCATCCAGAGCTTCACGAGCGACGGGACGCCGGTCTTTCCGGTCACCTGCTCCGACGGCTTCTTCCAGATCATGAACCAGTACCCGGAGCGGCAGATTAGCCGCCAGTGCTGGAAGACTTACAACGATGGGGTCAACTGCCCGTGGGCCACCAAAGGCGCGAGCAGCGCGGCGGTGACAGCTGCCGGCGGCGATCCTACCAGCTGTGACTATTACCTCGAATCGGCGAACGGCTGCCAGGTGCACGGCATGGCTCCCTACTTCGGCGGGCACCAGGCAGATCCGCAGGGCGTCATCATTAAAGACGATTCCACGGGCTTTCTCGGCTTCGGCCGCAACGTCGTTACCGCGACTTCAATCGTCTCCGATACGGTCTGGGGCCTCGCTCTGCCGGAAATCTGGTGCAACTCGGGCGGCAACCCGCTGTTTGCGTTCATCGCCACCGCGCTGATGGTGGACTATCGCGATGAATCGGGCTACGCGGACTCGCTGGGCATCCTCGGCGCGGGACCGCTGGGCGGTTTCACGGCATCGATGGTTGTTGCCAACGCCGACGGCTACCGCTTTGTAGTTGCGCCGATGGTCGATGGCTACCTGTGGCAGGGCCTGCAGGTTAACGGCAACCTGAACATCACGAAATATCAGGCCGGATACGGGCTGCGGTACATCACGGGCAGCGACCCGGCGGTTTCGACAACCGATTACTTTTCGCTCGGTCAGGGGACGCCGCAGGTCTGGGAGCCGAACGTCTATGCGGCGGGCACGGCGGCGTGCGAAATCCGTATCGTCAAATCCACCACGATTCAGCCGAGCACTCCCGACCAACACCAGATGACGGTGCCCATTGACTACGGAATGTGGGGCTGGACCTGGAATCAGAGCGGCAATCGCACGGCGGTCAAAGGCCTCATCAACCCGTTCTGGATTGCTGTGAACATGCTGCTGCGGGCCATGGGACTCTACGGCGATCCGTCCACAAGCTCGAATCCGGCTGGCGGATCAGGTCCTTCGTCGTCCGCCCAGCTTGCCACGTTCGTACTGCCGTCGCTGATTGTGGGAGATGGAAGCGGCGCGGCGGAGATTGCGGGGGCGCAGGTACCGGCGCTCCTCGGAGGCGGGACAGAGACGCAGTTCCAGTTTCAGGGGACGATCAGCAGCCAGAAGCCGTTCCGCGACTGGTTGACCGAGGTGCTCAACTGCTGCCTCGGCTTCTACACCTGGGAGTTCGGCAAACTGAAGCTCGGTTGCCGCATCAACGCCAGCGCCGTCGATGCGTACACCATCGCCAATTCACTGTTCCAGAGCCTCCGCCTGACACCGATCCAGTCCGGCTTCGAACATCTCGTCCTCTCCTACGCGGACGTGGCTTACCAGTATCAGGCCAATACCGCCGAATACTGCGACAAGAGCCATGCCGCCTATTACGGGCGCCCCGGATCGCCGCTGACCAGCCAGATGCATTCGGTGGGCTGTTCGACGCTCAGCCAGGCGCTGCGGATCGCGGCAACGCGCACGCGCGAAGAGATCGGCGGCGTGACACCGGAAGAATGGCGCGACGCTCGCAACGCCGTCTGGCAGACCACGCTGCTGGGCCTCGGGAACGAGGTGGGGCAGGTCGTGTCCATGACGCACCCGGACATTCCGGGCCGCCACGGCACCTGTAATGTCTCGGGCAACACCGCGACATGGGTGAGCGGCGATGCATGGACTTACGCCGGAACAACAACCGGCGACACAGAACTTATCAACAAACAGATTCTGATCGGCGGCGCTCAGGTGACGATCACGGCGGTCGCCAGCGACGGCTCGACGATCACCACCTCCCCGGCACCGCCGAGCGGCACCGGCCTCGCGTTTCAGGTGATCACGATGTGCTTCCGCATCCAGCGCTGGAGTCTCAAGAAAGACTGGTCGGTCCAGATCGAGGCGCAGACGGTCACAGCCTCGATGTACGACCTCGATGTCGGACCGAAGCCGATGGATGTGGTTCCCGCGCCGCCGCCCGCGCTGTTCTATCAGATTCCGTCGGGGCCGGTCTGGGCACCGTATGAGGTGCAGGCCAGTTCTTCGGACGCGCTCTTCCCCGACGAGTGGACCTTCGATGCCGATCAGGAGTACACGACTCTCGCCAACGGCAGCCCGCTCGCCAGCCTGATTCTGACGGGTAAACTGCCCGTGAATGAGTTCAGCACCACGGGCGCGGGCGCGCCGGGCATTGGCTCCATCACGCAGAGCGCTTCGGGCGGCTCGCTGCCCGCCGACAGTACCTTCTGGGCCGCCGTCTGCGCCATCGATTCCAACGGGCTGCCATCGGCCCCATCCAACATCGCCGTCATCGGCACCGGAACAGCCGCGGGCGGTTCATTCACGCTCAACAACATTACCTGGCCAGCCGTCGCGGGACTCGGGTCATGGGTCCTGTTCGTCGGAACCCAGCCCGACCTGATTTGCGCGCAGGCGACCGGCACGCTAACGGCGGGCTCAGGCAACACGTATACACCGGCTTCCATCACGTTCGGAGGCCCGGTGGCCCGCTCGACCTGGGCGCTGCCATCGCCCTACGTCGCAAAAGTTCGCATCAAGGCCAAGTTGCTGATTCACGCCGGGGTTGCGGGGATTCCGGTGACTACGGTCTCGACCAACACGCTCGTTTGTTCCGACCTGGCAGACGCTTCGTCCAGCCCGATCAACTTCACCGGAAGAGTCGTTTCCATCATCGGCAGGCCAGCGGGGAGCACGCCGTTTGCCAGCTTCAACATCACCGATCACGTGCCGTCGACCGGAACGCTCACGCTGGATCGGGACCCGACCGGGATTGTGAACGTGGGCGACGCCGTGGTCATTCGCAATAAAGCCTCAGGCCTGTCCGGCACAGCCGCGCTCGTCACGCAGGTCACCGACCCCGGCTATCAGAACTCAACATGCAATTACGGGGGCCTGACACCAACAGCAGAAGTCGGAAACCTGATTCGCGTGATCGCGGGGACAGGCCGAGGGCAGCCGCCGAGCACCATCACTTCGAACACTTCGACGCAGCTGAGCTTCCAGCCGCCGCTGCTCATGGATCAAACCTCGGTGTGGATCGTCGAGGCCCCGGCGTGGGCCTTCGCGGCCGATTCGACCAGCATCGACAACTCGAACCCGCTGGTGCCGATCAGCCTCACGCTGCCCACCGCGAACTTCATCGATCAGTCCATGCTGATTGCCGGTTTCACCGTGGACGTGAACGGCAACGAATCGCCCGATGGCGACCAGCCCTTCCGCGAGGACTGGATTTACGGGGCGCAGGGAACCAGAATCGTCACAGCGAGTACGACCGTGCTGCACACCGACGGCACCATTCAGGTCGATACCACCGCTGGCAACATCAGCGTTTCCCTGCCCGACCCTGGCACGATGCTGAATCAGTCCGTCCTGATCCAGAAGATTTCGGCTGACAGCAACACTGTCACGATCACCGGGGCAGTGACGAACTACTCGCTCACGCAGCAGTGGGCGTGGGTCATCGTGCGGGGCAGTTCGTGAGTAAATGGACGCTCATCGGAGGCGGCGGTTTTACGACCGCCACGGGGGCGAGCCCGGGCGAGGGCCTTAAACCCGTCTTCGAGATCCCGACCGGGACCCTCGATGGCAGCAATACCGTCTTTTACCTGAGTTACGCGCCGCTCGACAACTGGCTGGTGCTGATGCTCGACAATGCGCTGCAGAACCCGGCGGTCGATTTTTCGCTGTCGGGCAAACAGATCACCTATGCGGTAGCTCCGCAACCCGGCGACGCGCAGGCCGCCTGGTATTTCGTGAAAAACCTCGTGCCGCTCGCGAGCCCCGTCACCATGGCATCAGCCGTGGGTCAGGGGAAAGTGCTCAACATCGGCAGCAGCTCGCCGCCGAGCGACTGGTCCACGGTCGGGTACAGCGATTCCGCATGGTCTGCCGCCGTGGCGGGGAATCCCACCGGCCCCGCCGTGCCGGGCAGCGCGTGGATCTCGCATACGAGTCTGGCGGGCACCGGGTACGGAACCGACCTGATACGCCAGCACTTTACCCTGCCGAGCGGCACGCCCGCGTCCTGCAGCCTGACCATCACCTGCGATGACTGGCCGGACGAGGTCTGGATCAACGGCGTGCTGGTCTGGAACCCGGCCGATACCGGCGGCACAATGATTCCGTCGCAGACCATTTCGATTCCGGTCTCGACTCTGGTCACCGGAGACAACGTCTTTGCGCTGCGCCTCAAAGACAATCTGCCCTTTTACATATCCACTTCCTACGTGCTGAGCGTGAGTTGATGTCGAAACGAGTACGCGGCAACTTCAACCCGGAACTGATCCAGGCGAGCCTCCGCCAGGGGACCAACAACGTCGTCCAGATGTTCGGCGGAGGTACCGCCACGGCGGGCTATCCGCTGCTGTATGACGCCAACGGCAACGCCATTGCCAGCCAGCCGCGTGGCGCGACGACGGTCGTGCAACTCGCCGATTCGACCACGAACCCTGCAAACGGGAATGCCGCCTCCTTCGACGCGAACGGGAACATCAAGGACGCCGGCGTAGCTCCGGCCCAGAACTCGGCCGCCACCGCCCACAAGTTCCTGAGCGCCTACACCAGCGCGACAGGGGCGTTTACTCAGGCGCAACCCGCCGACGCCGACCTCGCCGTCTCGGACGTTACGGCCAACAACGTCAGCACCTCGGCGCACGGATTTGCCCCGAAATCGCCCGGCAGCGCCACCGTATACCTCGATGGCACGGGCGCGTACTCGACTCCGCCCGGATTCGCAAATCCCCTGACGACGCCCGGCGACGTGATCGTCGGCGGCCCTTCCGGGGCTCCAGCGCGTCTCAGTGTCGGCTCCAACGGAAAAGTGCTGACGGCCAACTCCGCCGCGACCAACGGGGTGGACTGGGAAACACCGGCTACGGCCACCACCTCGGCGCCGGGCATCGTGAAGCCTGACGGCACCACTATCAACGTGGCGTCGGGCGTCATCTCGGTACCTGCCGCCTCCAGTTCGTCCCTCGGGCTGGTCCAGCCGGACGGCACCATCATCACCAACACGGGGGGAGCCATCACCGTGGCCAAAGCCTCCTCGTCGGCTTTCGGTGTGGTGAAACCCGACGGCACGACTATTACAGCCTCGGGCGGAGTCCTCAGCGCGGTCGGCGGCGGTGGTGGTGGAAGCATTACCTTCGCGCCGCCGTACATCGTAAGCGGCGGCAGCTATTACATCGCCCAGACCGGGCAACTCGCCACGAGGCCCTCCTCTTCCCCGCCCTACCTGAACACCGCGCCCGCCTCGCTCACCGCCGGGGTCAATGGCGACATTATCGTGGTCGGCCCTTCATCAGGCACCGCCTATGCGTCGCTCACCGGCTCCGCCAGCGCGGAGATTGCAGGCCAACTACTGACCACCATGGCGGCGGGCGCTGCCACGTACTCCGCGATGGGGGTGTGGCTTTGGGATTCCGCCAATAACCTCGTCTACGAAGTCGGTGTCTGGTTCAGCAGCTTCACGGCCTCGGGCCAGAGCGTCAACGCGGCAAACTTCACCTGCCAGAAGTACACGTACAGCGGCACCGGCACTCCCGCGTATTCAGCAAACATCACCGCGCCGCCCATCGGGTGGCAGGGTATGGGGGGCGGTGTCGTAAATCTGAAGATCGTCAAATCCGGCACGACAATCAGTTACCAGATATCCCTCAATGGCGGCGCAAACTGGATCACGATTGCTACATCTGGCTCGATTGGCACCATCACCAAAGGCGGCTGGTTCGTCAGCGCGCTTTGCACTGCTGACATTTTTCACTGCGCGGTTTCGTAGGAACGGCGTGGGCGTGAAGGCCGCTTTCGAACCGGCGCTACCTGGAAGTTTCGGGGTTCCGATCAATGCCGCGTGGGTCATTTCGCTCCCGGGCTCCACGCCTGCCGTGCAGCTTTGGGGCGGAATGATCGTCTGGGTCAGTTGCTAACGGTACAGTTTCTTTTCAAATCCCAAAACTAAAGAGGTGTCACATGGAAGATCGCGAACAGCGATTGAACGAAGTCGCGCGCATTGCCGTCTCACTTGAGACGGAAACCGGCTGTCCGGCGCGTCTGATGATCGCGCAGTGGGCGCTCGAATCGCAGTGGGGCGCGAAGCCCGCGGGTCACGCAAACTACTTCGGCATCAAGAAGGCCGACCGCCATACCATGTGCTGCACCGTGACGACCCACGAGGTTGTGGGCGGCAAGTCGGTCGTCGAAGACCTCGAATTTGCCGACTACGATTCGCTGGAGGATTCCTGTCGCGACTACGCCTGGCTGATCACGAACGGGGCTCCGTACCGTGCCGCGTGGCAGCAATACCAAAGCGATCACAACCTCCCTGAACTGATTACGGCAGTGGCCCGCGCTTACGCGACCGATCCGGGCTATGCACATCTGGCTGCATCTATCGCGGAACAGGCGAACGTCACCGAAGCCATCGCGGGAGCAAAATCTGAAAAACGCGACGGCGTTGTTACGCCGGGCACGACTACGTTTTACTCGTGGGAAGACTACAACAAAGGGGAATATACTCGACTCAATGATCTTATCTACGACGCCGCAAAAGAATTAAAGCGGCGTGGGTACCGAATGATGCAAGATGTAT
The DNA here is from genome assembly GCA_903828455.1 of uncultured Acidobacteriia bacterium. Classification (GTDB taxonomy): domain Bacteria; phylum Acidobacteriota; class Terriglobia; order Bryobacterales; family Bryobacteraceae; genus BOG-234. The sequence goes on from CAIKMJ010000045.1 coordinate 122,818, forward strand.
TCGAGAGAGAGATACTGTCTCATGCCATCGGCGGGGATTACCTCGGGATCGGGGTGGAAAGTATGGCTGAACTGGTCGGGGAGATAATAGAATCCGCAGTTGAAAAGCACGGCCCGGAGGCCGCAGAAAGGTTACTCAAAAATGCCAAGTCAGGTTTCAATAAAGAAGTCCAAGAAGCTCGCGCAAAAAAGCGCAGCCAATCTCCTTCCGCCTCTCAAAAGCCGATGGGAAATGGTAGTGGAATCGGGGATAAAGGGGGGCAAGAAGGCGGCAGCGGAGATGTACAAGAGTCTTTACGGAGAACAAAGCCCCCGGAGTGGGTCAAAGCAACAGAAAAAGCCATGGAGTAGCAGAGCAAAAACTTCCTGACAACAGCGAGGTAGAAGAGTCTGAATTATCGGTTCCTGGCTTTTTCAATACTTCAGGCGGAAACTCAGGACATGAGTTTATCAGACTGGCCCCGCGGCCCTTATGAGTATTCCTAATGAATACTCTTATGTGACAGTGCATTACCCGTAACACACTGAAAAAACGCGATTTGCGGTACAGCCGAAAAACGTTTACGGTCAATGGGAGGGTTACGTTTCGGCTCTCCGCCGGCGGGCGGTCAGTTCTTCCGCCGTGGGCGCGGCCTCGGATTCGATCCACCGGAGGAGGAGCGGGACGGCGTCCTCTGAGATGGGTTTCTCTCCCCGGAGCCACCTGGAGACGGTCATCTTCGAGACTCCGAAGAGAGGAGCCAGAGCGGCCCCGGATACGTTCCGCCGATTCATGACCTCCCGAAGGCGTTCCCGAAGCGGGAGTCCGCGGAAGGCGTTCTCCACGGAGGGGAACATCCCGGATAAACTACAATTACTGAGAGAGTCATACGATGCCGCAAAACGAGAAGCCCAATCCACCCGCGGAGCGCGACGCAGAACGAGCCGCAGAAGAAGAACGATTACTTGCCGTGGGCGAAGAAGCAATGCAGAGGCTTCTTCAGAGGTGCGACAAGGCGATAGCGGAGAGGAAAGCGAAAAGGGGTCCATCCCCATCGAAAACCCCGTCCCCGGCGACCAGGGACTGACGGTAGCCGAACAGAAGGCATCAACTACCGGGGGCACACCGTCACAGGAATCGTTCATTACCAGCGAAGATGAGGAAGCCTCGGCCAAAGCGGATCAACTGGACAAAGATCGGCTATTGAAAAGCCAACTGGAGGCTGGATTCAAGGCTCCGATTTCAGCGGTGGAGAACGCCGCCAAACTGAAAAAGAAAAAGCCAATACAGCACGGGTTCTTTGAGACGGCACAGGAAGATGCTCAGGATACTTTATTCCTGAAGCCGCTTGAGGCCAACAAGATGCCACGCAACACCGACGGCACCCCGAAACTGGACAAGGTATTCAAAGTTGCACAGTACCGCTATAAAGGCCCCCGGACTCCGGGGCCGCTGTTTGATGCTGAACATGCGGGCAGGCTCTACGTGGACGAAACCACGGGGTTTATTTTGGAGTCGTTGATTAAACAAGTAAGCAATGGACGTGACAAAATAGGGAATTACATAGGGTTTGCGGTGCCAGGTTCGCGCGTACTGGAAATGGCCGATGCTTTGAGGAATTACGGCGGGCTAGGTAATTATGTATTCACCCAAGAAGATTTGAAAACAGTAAATTCGCTGGCCTCCGCACTGGAAAAATCCTATGCGGACAATCCACACGGACTCATAGTTGTTAAGCCACTGAAAGGCCAAACGCTCAGACAGGTACTGGCAACAGTAGCGCATGAACTGGCGCACGTTAACCAGTACAGACTTCTTGAAGAAAACGCGCAGAAGAAATACCCCGGAGTAAAACGAGAAGATCGTCCGACTGAGTGGGTGATACTAACTCATGACAAGTTCTGGGAAGACTACAATGCGCGTCCGGATCGAGTCCGCCAGCGCCAGCACCGCCAGCTACCTTGATTCGCGGCGACCTTTGCTACCGAGCAACGAAGCCCCACTTGCCCGTCGCGAAGTCGCCAATCCGAACCTCGGCTAACCCATCGACGAACTGCCCCGCGTAATCAAATTGGGGATTGATCACAAACTTGCCTTGCTTGTCGATGAAGCCCGACTTACCCGTCTTGTCGTCGCCAATCCGAACCTCCGCTAGTCCCTCGCTGAACTGCCCCGACCCGTCAAACTGGGGATTGATCACCAACTTGCCTTGCTTGTCGATGAAGCCCCACTTGCCGGTCCCCACATCCGGTCCGGAGCGGAAGCGATGATCGAGCCTTCATGCGGATTGCTCCCGTGCGGTTCGGGCCGCCGGCTGGGCGAGAGCAGATTGTTTTCACGCATCAGCCGCAGTACCCGTTGTTTTGAGGTGCGGATTCC
>CAIKMJ010000046.1 GCA_903828455.1 uncultured Acidobacteriia bacterium
ATCTGACCCACGTTCATACGGGAAGGCACGCCGAGCGGGTTGAGCACGATTTCCACCGGCGTTCCGTCCGGCAGATACGGCATATCTTCTTCGGGAAGAATGCGCGCGATGACACCCTTGTTACCGTGGCGGCCGGCCATCTTATCGCCCACCGAAAGCTTGCGCTTCATGGCGATATAGACCTTGACCAGCTTGATCACGCCGGGAGGCAATTCGTCGCCCTTGCGGAGCTTGGCGGTCTTTTCGTCGGTGATCTTTTCGAGAACGGCAATCTGACGCGACGTCATCTCTTCGATTTCGTCGATCTGCTCGTTCACGCGCGGATCTTTGTTGGCGTAGCGGATGCGCTTCAGGTCGCGCGACCGCGTCTTTTCGATGGAATCGCGATCGACGAGGGCGCCCTTGGCGAAGAGGCGCTTGTTGGTCTTTTCATCGTGCAGGTCGGCAAGAACTTCCTTGCCTTCGAGCAGGGCGGCGAGACGCTTGGCGCGTTCATCGGTCAGGATGCGGATTTCGTCGGCGAGGTTGCGCTGCAGACGGGCGATCTGCGACTCTTCGATGCGCCGCGAGCGTTCGTCCTTGTCCTGTCCCTTGCGGGAGAAGATTTTGCAGTCGACGACGGTGCCTTCGATGCCCGGCGGGCAGTAGAGGGAGGCGTCTTTTACGTCGCCGGCCTTTTCGCCGAAGATGGCGCGGAGGAGTTTTTCTTCCGGCGTGAGCTGCGTTTCACCCTTCGGCGTGACCTTGCCGACGAGGATGTCGCCCGGCTTCACGGTGGCGCCGATGCGGATGACGCCCGATTCATCGAGGTTGCGCAGGAAGGAATCGGCGATATTCGGAATATCGCGGGTGATTTCCTCCGGCCCGAGCTTGGTGTCGCGGGCTTCGATTTCGAACTCTTCGATGTGGATCGAGGTGTAATAGTCTTCCTTGATCAGCTTTTCGCTGACCAGGATGGCGTCTTCGAAGTTATATCCGCGCCACGGCATGAAGGCCACCAGCACGTTGCGGCCGAGAGCGAGTTCGCCCATATCGGTACAGGGTCCGTCGGCCAGCACCTGGTGCTTGACGACGCGCTGTCCCTGCTGCACGATCGGCTTCTGGTTGATGCACGTGTTCTGGTTGGAGCGCTTGAACTTCGTCATCTGGTAGATGTCGGCGCCGACTTCGCGCGACATCTGACCTTCATGCGCCGTGCCTTCCACGCGCACGATGATGCGTTCGGAATCGACCGAGTCGACGATACCGGAGCGGCGGCAGAGCACGACGGCGCCGGAATCGCGCGCGGTCACGTACTCCATACCGGTTCCGACATACGGGGCGTCGCCACGCAGCAGCGGAACGGCCTGCCGTTGCATGTTCGATCCCATGAGGGCGCGGTTGGCGTCGTCGTTTTCGAGGAACGGAATCAGGCTGGCAGCGACGGAGACGAGCTGCTTGGGGCTGACGTCCATGTACTCGATTTCATCGCGGCCCTTGAGGACGAAGTTGCCGGCCTGGCGGGCGTTGGCGAGATCGGGAACGATGCGGCCTTTGGGGTCGAGCTCCACGTTCGCCTGGGCGATGATGTACTTGTCTTCTTCCCACGCGGAAAGGTAGTCGCAGTGGGCCACGTACTCGGCCTTCTGCTTGCCGGCGGCCAGCGCCGCGTCGGCCTTTTCGAGGGCCTCACGCAGGATGACATCGCCAACCTTAAACGGTGTATCGCCGGGGTTGAGGATCTTGACTTCGTCCACCACCGCGCCGTTCACAACGCGCTTATAGGGGCTCTCAATGAAGCCGTAGCCGTTGATGCGGGCGAAGCAGGAGAGCGAGGAGATCAGACCGATGTTCGGACCTTCCGGCGTTTCGATGGGGCAGATGCGGCCGTAGTGAGTCGGATGGACGTCGCGGACTTCGAAGCCGGCGCGCTCGCGGGAAAGACCGCCCGGTCCAAGAGCCGACAGACGGCGCTTGTGGGTGATTTCCGAGAGCGGATTGGTCTGATCCATGAACTGCGACAGCTGGCTGGAGCCGAAGAATTCACGGATGGCCGCCATGACGGGCTTGGCGTTCACCAGGTCGTGCGGCATGGCCGTCGACATTTCCTGGTAGACCGACATCTTTTCCTTGATCGCGCGCTCCATGCGAACGAGGCCGATGCGGAACTGGTTTTCGAGCAGTTCGCCCACGGCGCGGACGCGACGGTTGCCGAGGTGATCGATGTCATCAACGACGCCGATACCCTTGCGCAGCTTGAGCAGGTAGCGGATGGTGTCGTGGAAATCTTCCGGATGCAGAATGCGGACGTCGTAGGGCGTGCCGTCTGCCTTCTTACGGGCGGGCGACTCGGGCGCGTCGTAGATCTTGATGGAGAACTTCATGCGGCCCACGCGCGAGAAGTCGTACTTGCGCGAGTCGAAGAACATGCCATCGAACAACTGGGTGGCGGTGTCCACGGTGGGCGGGTCGCCCGGACGCAGCTTGCGGTAGATTTCGATCAGAGCGTCCTTGCGCGTCTTGACCGGATCCTTCTTCAGGGTGGCGGAAACGACAGTGCCGACTTCGTCGCGTTCCGGGAAGAAGATTTCGAAGGAGGCGATGCCGGCCTCAATGAGCTTGCTGATGACGCTGGGCGTCAGCTCCTGGTTGGCATCGATCATCACTTCGCCGGTCGACATGTCGACGACGTCGGCTGCGATGAAGGCGCCATCCAGATCGTTGGCCGAAACTTCGACCTGGGTGATCTTGTTCTTGATGATTTCCTTCATCAGGCCGGAGGTCACCTTGCGGCCCTGGGGCACGATGGTCTCGCCGGCCTTGTTGCTGATGGCGTGCGAAAGCTTCAGCCCAACGAGATTGTCGTCGACGGTCCAGCTGAGAGTCGAGTCCTTGACGGAAATCTTCGAGATTTTGTAGAACGTGCGGAGAATCTGCTCGTCGGACTCCAGACCCAGCGCCCGAAGGAAGACCGAACCGTAGAACTTGCGCTTGCGATCGATCCGGACGTACAGCAGATTCTTGGTGTCGTATTCAAATTCGACCCAGCTGCCGCGATAAGGAATGATCTTGCCGAGATAGTAGCCCTGCGAAGCGACGCGCTCGAAGAAGACGCCCGGCGAACGGTGCAACTGACTGACAATGACGCGTTCGGTGCCGTTGATGATAAACGTACCGTTGTTTGTCATCAGCGGAATTTCGCCGAAGAAGACTTCCTGTTCTTTAATGTCGCGGACGCTCTTCTGGCCGGTTTCCGCGTCCTTGGAGTAAACAGTGAGGCGGATCGTGACCTTGAGCGGAGCCGCATAGGTCATCCCCCGCTCTTCGCATTCGGCCTGATCGTATTTCAGCTGGAGACCGACGGGGTCACCGCACTTATTACAGAAAGTGACGATATTGCGGTTGAAGGTACCGCAATGATGACAGAGGATGTCGCCGGGATGGAACGGATCGGTCTGGATAGTGGCGCCGCAGGAGGGGTTCCGGCAGGTCGACCGGAGGTGATGCAAACCCTTGAGATTGCCGCACTTGCACTCCCAGTTGCCAATGGAATAATCGACGAATTCGAGCTGACTGACGCCGCGGAAGTCGGAGATCGGGAAGACCGAAGTGAAGACGGTCTGCAGTCCGATGTCGTCGCGCTCGTTGGGGAGAAGGTCCATTTGCAGGAACTTCTCGTAAGAATTTTTCTGGACCTCGATCAGATTCGGAATCGGAATCGAAGTTTTGATTTTGGAAAAATCAACTCTATCTGGGGCCAGACCGTTTTCAGACATAGGTTCAGGAACTCCGTAACTACAGGTAGAGACGCCTCGGGGCGCCCATTACCAGGAAACCAAAAACGTCGGCGGACCGCCCTCTCCCGCATAAGGAAGATGGCGACCCGTCATCCGGGGACAACTGAAGCTAAGACGCAGACACTGAAGAAGCGAGGCACCCCGGACAGAAAATGCCGGGGAATCGGAACAGCCGCGCGCCGCGCGAAGGACCGCCGAAATGCCGGCGGGGATCCGCAGCACGGATTGCACCGCACTGCGAAGGGGAGACTTTATGGAGCCAGCCAAAAAACCTGGAAAACCGGCCGGATATTGTATAGGATTGTGAGACTGAGGGGCAGGTACACGCGTAGTATCTCCACCCAGAGACAATAAGTCCCCACGCGAAGGGCTGTTCGGCATGCAATTTGATTGCCAGAAGTTCAGCGCCACCGTCACCAATCCGGGAATACTCCGGCCGCTACCAACGCCAACTTACTACGTTAGCAGCAGCCGTGCAACCCGTCAACCATAAAGAGTAATAGCGGCATGGGAGCACGAGCTCCCTTGCCGCCCTGATTCGCCCCTGGCGGGCACCGCAATCGCTTCAGATCGAAGTAGTTAGTCGAAAAACGACTATTTGAATTCGACCGTGGCGCCGGCTTCCACGAACTTCTTCTTGATGGCTTCGGCTTCGTCTTTGCTGACGCCCTCTTTGACGGGCTTCGGAGCGCCATCGACCAGTTCCTTGGCTTCTTTCAGGCCGAGGCTGGTGACTTCACGCACCGCTTTGATGACATTGATTTTGTTGGCGCCGGCCGAAGCGAGAATAACAGTAAATTCGGTCTTCTCCTCCGCCGCCGGTGCTGCCGCGGCAGCAGCTCCGCCGCCGGCAACCATAACCGGGCCCGCGGCCGCAGCCGACACACCCAGCTTCTCTTCCAACATCTTTACGAGCTGCGACGCCTCGAGCAGCGTCAGGCCCTGAATCGATTCCGCAATTGCGTTAATGTCCGCCATGATCTCTTAACTCCTCAAACCCTTTCAATCGAATATTTGCCGCCGCGCAGGCTTTATCTCAATCCGCCGCGCGATCAGGCCTGAAACTTGTTCTCTTTGACGCCCTGATCCACCACAACGGCCAGATTGCGTCCCACCGCGTTCATCGTCGTCACCAGCCGCTGGGCAGGCGCATTGATGAGATACAGCAACTTCGAGAAGATCTCTTCCTTCGAAGGCATCGTGGCCAGATCGCCAATCGCCTTCACGTCAATAGCGCGCCCTTCGACAAGGCCAGCCTTAAAAGTAAACGCCGGATTCGTCTTCGCGTAGGCCGTCAGAACCTTGGCCAGCGCAACCGGATCGCTGGTCACGGCGATCGAGGTCATGCCCTTCAGTCCCTTCAGCACGGACTCGGAAGGAGTCCCTTCGGAGGCGATCTCGGCGATGTTGTTCTTCACCACCTGATAGCTGCCGCCGGCGCCGCGAACGGTCTTGCGCAGGTTGTAATCCTGATCCACCGTGAGCTTTTCAAAGCCCGTCACGAAAACGTTCTGCGCGCCCTCAAGGGCCTTGCGCAACGCTTCGAAATCTTTTTTCTTTTCGTCCCTGTTTTTCATTTCAGACTCCGGAATGCAAACCGCTTACGCGTTCGCCGCCGCTTCCTTTGCGGTCATGTCAGCGACATCGATGGGAATCCCGGGGCTCATGGTGGAGCACAGCGTCGCGCTCTTCACGTACTTGCCCTTGGCCACCGACGGCTTCGCCTTAATGACTGCCGTAATCAGGCTGGTTGCGTTTTCGATCAGCTTAACGGGAGTGAAGCTGAGCTTGCCCACCGGGGCGTGGATAATGCCGGTCTTGTCGACACGGAATTCCACCTTACCGGCCTTGACTTCCTGCACAGCTTTGGCCACATCCGTAGTAACGGTGCCGGTTTTCGGATTGGGCATCAGACCGCGCGGACCAAGAACCTTGCCGAGCTTGCCGACCGAACGCATCATGTCCGGCGTGGCAATCACGGCGTCGTAATCGGTCCAGCCTTCCGACTGAATCTTGTTGACCATGTCGTCGCCACCCACGAAATCGGCGCCGGCTTCGGTGGCCTCGCGGAGCTTATCGCCGCTGGCAATCACGAGCACTTTCTTCGACTTGCCGAGCCCGTTGGGCATGACAACCGTACCGCGGACCATCTGGTCGGCGTGCTTCGGATCGACACCGAGGCGCATATGCACCTCGACGGTCTCGTCGAACTTGGCGAATTTGATTTTCTGGAGAAGCGGGACAGCCTGGTCGAGGGAATATTCCTTTGCTTCGACCTGCTTGAGCGCAGCCTGATACTTTTTGCCTGGTTTTCTTGCCATTTACTCCTCCTGGTACAAACGGTGGCGACATTTCCCGGTCGGATCATCCGGCGGTATGCGCACACCTCCCACAGAGCCCTGCTTGAGGGTACCAACGAATCCTACCACGTCAATTCACGAACGCGCAACCAGCACCCGCGGCCGATGCCGCGAACATTTCGCGAGGCTGGATACGATCTGATTTGCATTCAATTACTTAGCAGGGTGAAAGATTTTCTTCCGAGGCGCTGCGGTGGACGACGCCTGCAATTGTCATTTTACTCGAACGAAACAGGCTGGTAATCTCGACGGCAGATGTCGAAGCCGACCACAATTCTTCTGATTCGCCATGGATCCAATCCGCATGTGGGAGTGAACGTAACGGGCTGGCGGCCCGGAGTGCATCTGAATGATGCCGGCATGGCGGAGGCGGCGGAGTTGGCGGAGTTTCTGGAAGGCGTGCCGGTGGCGGCGATCTATTCGAGTCCGCTCGAGCGGGCGCTGGAGACGGCGGCGCCGCTGGCGCGACGGCGGTCGATGGAAATCGCACAGAGGGCGGAGTTCGGCGAGGTTCGGTACGGAGACTGGCAGGGCCGGAGCTATGAATCGCTGCGGAGCGATCCCGAGTGGCAGCGGTTCACGGGTTTTCGGAGTTCGACGCGCCCGCCGTCCGGAGAACTCATGCTGGAGACGCAGGCGCGAATGGTCGCCGCGCTCTGTGAGGTTGCGCGGTGGCATGAAGGGCAGACGATCGCGGTATTCAGCCACGGGGATGCGATTCGCTGCGCGGTGATGCACTTTCTCGGGATCCCTCTCGATTTTCATTTGCGAATCGAAATTCAGCCCGCCTCCATAACGATCCTTCAGCTTTTCGCCGATACAGCAAGTGTGCGCGGCATTAACATTCGTCAGGGGCTGCAGTACTACACGGACTAGCCGGACAGAAACGGAAGGTGACTACCGGGACTATTCGCAGTGACACCGTGTCACACCGGTGTCCGGAGGAATCCGGGCGGCTGGTGAATCGGAACGAGTTAATCCGCCTGGAATCCTGGCATTCGCGTTGCACATTACAGGGAACATGGACATGCTAACGAAGTCCCGATTATTGTCAAAAGCAATTCTATTATTTTTATGTGTCCCGGTACTGGGTAGCGTGGCGTTGGCTGGCACTCTGGCACCGGATTTCGAGAACCTGCCCACGGAGGGCCCGGTTCAGGTCATCATTCAGACCAGCCAAAGAGGGACGACTGGCAGCTCTGGCTCGTGGTCTGCCACGGTGGGCGGCACGAAGCTGGGCAATGTCGACCAGGGTGAAGTTGGGGTCCTGACGAAGACGCAGGCGCAGCAACTGGCGGCAAACCCGGCGGTCGCGCACATTTCGCTCAATCATTCCCTGACGGCCACCGATTATCACGTGCAGACTGTGAGCGGTCCGGCGTACGACTACCTGCCGCAGACATTGCATCCGCAGTCCATCGCAAAGGCAGGACAGCCCGATTTCTCGGCGGGCGCGGCGACAAGCCACGAAGGTAAGCCAATTGGAGTGGCCGTAATCGACAGCGGCATCGACACGACGCAGCTCGATCTGATTACGGGCGGACATTCGGTGGTGGCGTACTCGCAGAATTTCGTTCTGGACAAAGGCGCGGCCGAAATGACGACACATGACCTGTTTGGACACGGGACCCATGTCGCGGGCGTAATTGCCGGTAATGGTGCCAGTTCCACGGGGCCGGGGTTCTTCCATACCATCCACGGCATCGCTCCCGGGGCGCAGCTGATCAATCTCCGTGTGCTCGACTCAAAAGGCTCCTCCGACGATGCCACGGTGATTGCGGCGATCAACTGGGCGATCGCAAACAAAGACGCGTACAACATCAAGGTCATTAACCTCTCGCTCGGCCGCGGCATTTTTGAAAGTTACAAGCTCGACCCGCTGTGCCAGGCCGTGGAGGCCGCGTGGCTCAGGGGCATTACAGTCGTGGTGGCGGCAGGGAATGGCGGCCGCGACAACTCGGCGGGCACGAACGGTTACGCCACCATCGCTTCGCCGGCCAACGACCCGCTGGTGATCACGGTGGGCGCAATGAACACGATGTCGACGCCGCAGCGCAGCGATGACATCATGACGTCTTACAGCTCCAAGGGGCCGACGCTGGGCGACCACGTGGTCAAACCGGATTTTGTGGCACCCGGCAACAAGATCTTTGCGGCGCTGGCGCCGAACTCCGCACTCGCCCTGGCGGCGAATCCGAATCCGGATATTGTGCCGCTGGCGTCATATGAAGCGAATTCGCCATCCGGGGCGGTCTCCCACTATTTCATGATGAGCGGAACCAGCGTTGCGGCCGCGGCTGCCAGCGGAGCGGTAGCCGCGCTGTTGACCAGTTCGCCGGACGGCCAGACGCTGAGCCCCGATCAGATAAAAGCCCGCCTGATGCAGACGGCACAGAAGCTTCCGCAGAAAACGATTACGATCACGGACACCACGACGACGCCGGCACAGAACTTCGTCGTGACGTACGACATCTTTACGGTTGGCGCAGGCTACCTCGACCTCGATGCCGCGATCGCCAGCAACAGCAGGATACCGGCGAGCATGAATGCGGCTTCGCCCATCGCAGTCCCCGGTCCGGCCGGGGCTGCCGGCAGCCCTTCGGTGGTGTACCTGCAGGATGTCCAGGGATCGTTCACCGTTTGGGGCTCATTTACGGTCTGGGGATCGGGCGCCCCCTGGAGCTTCTTTACCGTCTGGGGTTCGTCTACCGTGGTGAACTCGTCCACTCCGGCCGGGCTCTTCACCGTTTGGGGCAGTTCGCTGCCTGCGAGCGACTTCACGGTCTGGGGCTCGTCAACCAATCACGCCTACTTCACGGTTTGGGGAAGCACGACGAGCTGGCCCAGCTTCACGGTTTGGGGATCGTCGATGCCGTCGACCGACTTTACCGTGTGGGGTTCGTTTACTGTGTGGGGCAGTTCGCTTATCGGCGATCCGGACCCGACTGGCGGCAACTGAGCCGGCTCAATTGGCAATGTGACGAAAAGCGCCCGGTTACCGCCGGGCGCTTTTCTTTTTTTGGTGAAGCGTTCTTAGTGAACCGTTAGTGAACTGTGCGGGATTTGCGGTTCATGTAGTCCATCAGAAGGTATTGCCCCAGCGTGTGCGGCGTCGTGAAGTAGGCCTTACCGCGACACAGTTGCGTCACTTTCTGAACGAACTGAACCAGCCCGTCATCGCTCGCCAGCATGAACGTATTGATGAGAATTCCCTGTTTTTTGCAGCGATTGACTTCCTCGAGGGTGCGGCTGATGACCAGCGGATCGAGACCGAACGCATTCCTGTAGATCCGTCCATCGTCGAGCGTGAGGGCCGAAGGCTTGCCGTCGGTAATCATGACGATCTGCTTCATATCCCTGCGTTCCTGCTGGAGAAGCTTTTGCGCCAGAATCAGCCCTTCGCGGGTGTTGGTGTAATACGGGCCTACCTGCACACGCGCCAACTGGCTGATATTCAGCTCCTCGGCGGAATCGTGAAACAACACGCAGCGCAGACTGTCGCCCGGATACTGGGTCCGGATCAGATGGGCCAGCGCCATGGCAACGCGCTTGGCCGGCGTGAAGCGGTCCTCCCCATAGAGGATCATGCTGTGGCTGCAATCTAGCATCAGCACCGTGGCGCAGGAGCTCTGGTACTCGGACTGGTGGACGTGGAGGTCGGAATATTCCAGATCGAGCGGCACCTTCACGCCTTCGCGCTGCATCGCTGAAAAGAGAGTCGCGCTGATATCGAGGTTCAGGGTGTCGCCAAATTCATAAGGCTTCGACGCGCCCGAGGACTCGATGCCCGTGGCGAGATCGCGCGTGTCGTGGCGACCGAAGCTGGCTTTGCCAAGCGATCCCAGCAGATCCTTCAGCGTTTTGAAGCCGAGGAAGTCGAGCGACTTGTCGGTCACGTCGAAGCGCACCTGGCTTTCCGGGCCCGCGCCAGTTCCCTGCCCTCCCTCGGGCGGCTGCTCAATGGAGATCAGCCCTTCATCGGCAAGTTTCTGCACCAGGTTGTCGAGCAGGCGATCCATCTGCTCGGGCGAAAGGCCAGCGAGGCGTTCCAGCATTTCCTGCATCTGGTGGTCGGGGAAAAGCTGTCCGCTGGCGAGCGCTTCCTCGATGGCGCGTTTGAGTTCGTCCAGCGTCTGCTCATCGAAGTCGCGAAACTGCATGTAGGGATCGTGGAAGCCGCTGCCGAGCAGATACTCGGAAAGGGCCTGCATGAGCGAGTTGGCGTCGATGCCGAAATCTTCGCCGGTGTATTTGGAAAATTTGACCCACTTCATTACGTAGTCCCCTGCGGGAAAGGCCGCTGCTGCCGACTGCCGGCTAATTAAACTGACGCCGCTGCTTCGGGCGGGGAGATTCTTCCGGCTCCTGCGCCGGGCGCTTCCGTTCCGCCGCGGCAAAACCGCGCTCTTCACTGCGGCTGATGCGGCGATGCGCGTACAGGCCTTCGAGGATGAACTCGCCGGCCGAAGCGCGCACGGCGTCCGGTTCGCTGGCGCCGAGACCGAGGGCACGGGTCTTTTCAAGCAGCCCCTGTATTGCGCCCAGTTGCCGCGCCACGTCTTCCGAGCCCACATCTTCGCCGAGCTTCAGGGAGCCGCCGATATCGAAAAACTGGATGACCGACTGCATATTCACGCCTTCAAAGTAGCGATTGAAAATGCGCCCCACCGCGAGGCGGATGAGTTCGCGACTCACGGCGTCGCCACCCTTCAGTTCGCCTTCGTATTCCAGTTCGATCTTGCCGGTGATGGCGGGCAGCGCCGCATAAATATCGAGGATGCGGGGAACGGCCAAAGTTTCGCCGTTTTCCATGGCGCGGCGTTCGGCATTGGACACCACGTTTTCCATCACCGAGATGGGCAGACGCTGGGAAACGCCGGAGCGCTTATCGACGCGTTTGTCTTCGCGGGCGGCAAAAGCGAGCTGCTCGACGACTTCGGAAATATAGCCGGGGACGCGGACATCGACGTCGGCCTGGCGGTCGATCCACGCTTCGGATCTGGTGATCTCAATACCGTGCTCCAGCGTGGCCGGGTAATGCGTACGGATTTCGCTGCCGATGCGGTCTTTAAGCGGCGTCACGATCTTGCCGCGCGCGGTGTAGTCTTCCGGATTCGCGGTGAAGGCGAGCAGCAGATCGAGCGGGAGGCGAACGGGATAGCCCTTAATCTGAACATCGCCTTCCTGCATGATGTTGAAGAGACCGACCTGAATCCTGCCCGCGAGGTCAGGCAGTTCGTTGATGGCGAAGATGCCGCGGTTGGCACGCGGGATGAGGCCGTAGTGAACGGTCAGCTCGTCGGAGATGTCCTGGCCGCGGCGCGCGGCTTTGATGGGATCGATATCGCCGATCATATCGGCGATCGTGACGTCCGGCGTGGCGAGTTTTTCGACGTAGCGCTCTTCGGGAGTGAGCCAGGCGATCGGCGTGGCATCGCCCGTTTCAGCGAGCAGCTGTTTGCAGCGCCGGCAGATGGGCGCATAAGGATTGTCGTGGATCTCGCAGCCGCTGATGTAAGGAACGTGCGGATCGAGGAGCGTGGTCAGCTGACGGATCAGCCGCGTCTTGGCCTGGCCGCGCAGCCCCAGCAGAATGAAATTATGGCGGGACAGGACGGCGTTGACAACGTGCGGCACAACGCTGTCCTCATAGCCCACAACGCCCGGAAAGAGGGGTTCGCGATTCCTGATTTTGCGGATGAGATTGGCGCGCAACTCGTCCTTGACGGTGCGCCGTGCGAGGCTGCTTTCGGGGAATGCGCTGCGGCGCAGTTCACCCAGGGTGCGGGGAAGCTCCGGTATGGATTGCGGCATGAGTGGGCACCGTCGGAATCTGTCTCGATCTTAGCAGGGGCTGAAGATGGTCCGGGACGAGTTCAGTCGGGATTGAATTCGAAGGTTTCGCCGGCCGAGCGGAAGACTACCCGCCCGCCGCCCAACGATTTCATATCGTGGGCCATCGGAATAAACACCGAGCCATCGGTCGACTGGCCGGGTGCGAGGCGCGCCCTGGTCAGAGCCAGCGCCGACGCGGTGGCTGCCGCCTTCAGTTTTGAATTCACGCCGAAGGCGAACGCGCCCTGACGGCGTTGTTCGTAGCCGTTGGTGGTTCGCATGTTGGGAATACCGTAGAGGTTGGTTTCGTAGGAGTTCACCAGCTTGGTGACGTCCGAAGCTGAACCCTTGCTGAGCAGTACATCCACGAATTGCTCGGCGGAGATGCCGTTGGAAGCCTGATCCCCGATCACGTAGGAGAAGCCTTCGGGCTGCACGACCCAATAGATGTCGGATCCATTGGAAACCGAGACCTGCAGAACGCCGAAGCCGGCGATGCGATTGGGCAGGCGCGTGACGATGACCGTCAGCCCTTTATGGGTGAGTGTTTGATATTTTTTGCCGTTGTTTTCGTACTCGATGACCTGCGCCGGGACGGCGAGCGCGAAGAGGAGTGAGAGCAGGAGCGCGAGCCCTCCGAACAACAGACGTCGTGGCTGGCGCGCAGGCATTCCCTTCATAATACAGGCATTATCGAAACGCGACGGGGCCGAACTGCCGGTCTCTGGCGACGGCAAATGTCCCGGCAGCCCCGACGACGGCAAAGTCGCCCGGGGTGGAAGTTCCCGCGGCGTCGAGCGTTCCACTGTACGTGAGTTCATAAAGTTGCGGGCGCCGAACCGACCTGTGGGCCTGTGCCAGTGGCACTCACCTGATCGATGGCCTGGGTGAAGGCGCGCTTCATTTTTAAACGCTGTTGTCTAAACGCTGTTGCAGACCACGTTGCCGGTGACGGCCGATGTGGCGGAAATCCCGGCCGCCTCGACGGGGAGGGCAAAGGCGGCGCACGTGGCCGCGAGCAGCAGGACGTGCTGCAAGAATCGACGGTAGCTCGTAGCGGATGGCACGTGGTCAGGACCAGCGGGTTCGGGGATAATTGCTGTGTTCGGACCGCGCCCGCCCGGTCCGGCATGCGGGCGGACAAATCCGCACGGACGGGGAAGGTAATCTCGTGAGTGCGGCCCTGCGCAGGGGCGGCGCACGCTCCGGCCGTTGCGAGACGCTCTCGCGGGACGCCGGCCTGGAGACGGGAGCAGAACGAAATGAAAACACGCAGCATAGCCGGGGCGATCGCGATCACTTTATGCTGCCTGGCCGCACAGCCGGGCGAGGCGCAGACCGGCGACCGCGCGCCGCAGATGAAACTCAATACGCGCCGCTTTCAGGTCTACGAACCGGGCTCGCTGTCGGCGCCCGATACCCGCAACTCCGGGCGGCTGGGAGATCTGATTCGAGCCGGGCAAATTTATCTTTCGCTGCAGGACGCCATTGCGCTGGCGCTCGAAAACAATCTCGACCTCGAAATCCTGCGTTACGGGGTCCGGATGGCGGAAACCGATGCTTACCGGGCCAGCGGCGGGGGAACCCTGCGCGGCGTCCAGCTCACGGTCAACGAAACGGCGGCCGGGGTGGGCGGGCCGGGCAGCCCGCTGCTGACTTCGGCGGCTACGGGGGTTACGCCGCAGAGCAATGTTTCGGTCAACTTCAGCGATTCCCAGTTCATCAATTCGTCCGTCGGCAATCTGGCGGTCAACGGAACTTTCGCGTTTGCGGCCGGCCCGGCAATTCCGTTGTTCGATCCACAGCTTTCCGCGCAGCTTCTGTACCAACGGGCGGAATCGCCACAGGCGGCCCTTTCGAGCAGCGGCACCACCGATTTCGTCGCCACCACAGTCAGCGGCAATGCAGCTTTGGTGAGGGGCTTTGAGAGCGGTGCGACACTGAGCGCCGGCTACCAGAGTTCCTACAGCAGCCAGAACAGCATCAAAAACCTGTTTAATCCGTACAATACGGCGACTGTGGGGGCGACAGTTACACAGCCGCTCATGCGCGGATTCGGTAAGGAATTGAACCGCCGTTTCATCACAATCGCGAAGAACAGCGAGCGGATTACCGATTACGTGTTCCAGCAGCAGGTGACGAGTACGGTCAACGGCGTGATCCGGCTCTATACCGATCTGGTGGCGCTGAACGAAGATCTCAAGGTGAAGGAGCAGACGCTGGCGACAGCTAAGCGGCTCTTCGAAGACAACCAGAACAAGGTGGAGCAGGGCACCATCGCGCCGATTGAAGCCACGCGCGCGGCAGCGCAGGTCGCCGCCGCACGGCAGGATGTGATCAATGCGGATGGTTTTGTAAAGCAGCAGGAACTGATCTTAAAGAATGTCCTGACACGGGGCGGAGTTTCCGAACCGCTGGTGCACAATGCCCGCATCGTGCCGACCGATGCGCTGTCGCTCGATGCGCTTCCCACCGAGGAGGCCGCCGATTTCGTGGCCCTGGCGCTGGCCAACCGGCCCGAACTGCAGGCGGCGAAACTGCAGGTCGATAATGCGCAGATCAGCCTGAAGGGCACACGGAACGGCCTGCGGCCGGAGCTCGACCTGGTGGGCAGTGTGCAGAATAACGGCCTTGCCGGCCCAGGCAATCCGAACCTCACTCCGCCCGTCACCGGCGGACCGTATACGGGCCTCGGCGGCGGTTACGGAAGCGCCGTGGCGCAACTCTTTAAGTACGACTACCCGACCGTCAGCGTGGGGCTGAATCTTACGGTGCCGTTGCACAACCGCGTGGCGCAGGCCGACGCGGCGCGTGACGAGATCCAGCTTCGCCAGACGGAAATCCGCTTGAAGCAACTGGAAAACCAGATTCGCGTGGAAGTGGAGGACGCGGTGATTGCGCTGCAGCGCACGCGGGCGGCTTATGAAGCGGCAACGGAGACGCGCAAGCTGCAGGAGCAGTCGCTCGAAATCGAGCAGGAAAAGTTCAACGTAGGGCTTTCCACGAATTTTCTCGTGATTCAGTATCAGGGCTACGTGGCGCAGGCGCGGTCTACGGAAGTGGCGGCTCTTGACGCATACGCCAAGGCGAAAGCGCAGCTGGAACGAGCTGCGGGCCTGACGCTGACGAAGCACAATGTGTCGATTGAGGAAGCGTTCCGGGGGCAGGTGTCGCGAGTGTCAACGCCGCCCGCGGCGGTGAGGTAAATCCAGGTTCTTCTATGCTCAAACTCGGAAGTGTTCGCTGGCGGGGCAAGTGCTCCAAACATCCCGGATTCGACCCTCGGTCGGACGGCCGCGGCGCCATCCGCGGCGGTTGCGAAAAATGCGAGGCGCTGGCGGACATTCACGATCTGCACGTACGCATGCTGGCGCTGATGCGGACATTCGTTCCGCCCGCACCACCGAAAAAGCGGCCGGAGACGCCGGATCTGCAGGCCAGCCTTTTCGGCGAAGAGTGATTATCTAAACTGGTTGCAGTGAAAGCACGCGTCTACGTTACCTTCAAACCGTCGGTCCTCGATCCACAGGGCCAGACCATCCGCGCCGCACTCAACGGCCTCGGGCACCAGGGCATCCATGATGTCCGCCAGGGAAAGTTTTTTGAGATCTCGCTCGAAAAGGGCGAGGATCTCGATGCCATCGCGCGCGATGTTCTGAGCAATCCGGTCATTGAGGATTACCGGATCGAGTTTCTCGATTAGCCGCGGCGTTCGGCGGCGGCCGAGGCTGCGGCCGCGGCGCGAACCCGCGTCACCAGATCGATGTACTCTTCGCGCGGGACTTCGAAGAAACGCTCCGCGTAGCGGCACGTCCCGGCGCCCAGCATGCGCGAGTGGAACATGTTGAGTCCCTTGGTGCTGTTGGTGTAATCGAGAGCGCTGTTGGCAAAAACGAACTGCTCGAGCATGGCGATCTTGGCGTCCATCACGTCATCGATCACCAGAACGACGTTCGGCACGCAGAGCCCCCACACTTCGTACTGAAACACGCGCACATTCCATTCAATGTCCTTCAGCGCTTCGGCAAGGATGAAGTTTGCCGTGCGGTGATCGGGATGGCCGTCCAGAACAAAGGGGATAAAAACGGCGTCGGCGGTGCGACGCAGGATTTCGTTGCGCACGCGCGTGACGGCCTCATCGAAATGCGCCGCCAGCGAAGGAAGGCCGAGAAATACCGGCGGCTCCATGTGGATCACCTCGGCCGCGCGGCGGGACTCTTCGTTGCGCAGTTCCATCATGGCCTGCCGGGTCATGCCGAGATCTTCGCAGCCATCGGCGCCATCGGTCAGCAGCAGGACGGACGCCGCGGAGCCGGACTTCACCTGCAGCGCCAGCGCGCCGCCGCAGCCGATGGTCTCATCATCCTGATGCGGCGCAACCACAAGCATTGAGTGACCGAACGGCGCGGTCACCGGGACCGGGCGGACGAAACCGGAAAAGTAATCCGTTGCCGATGCCAGCGCGTGCATCCGCAGATCGATGTCACGCAGCGTTACGCCAAGGAAGAGCTTAAACTGGCTCCGCGAATAGAGGAGCGGATACAGCATGCGGTAGAGGGCTCGCAGGTAGTTGCGGATCATATTCGCGTTTCCTCCCGATTGTAACGGGCCGCATGGCCCTCATTCGGGGAACGGTTCCGGGCATCGATTCGGGAAATGACACGAACTTCCGGCGCGGTATAACAGTACTGTCAGGTCTTTATCATGCAGACTTCGGGATACTTATGATCGCTCCGGCAGACGGCCGCAGCCCCGGCACGGCGATCTACCGGGATTGTTTCCGGGAACATGCGGAGTTGCTGGATGCGGTACTGTCCGACTGTGCCGCCCCGCTGGACGCCCTCGCCGAACGTTGCGCCACCGCGCTTCGGAACGGCGGCAAGATCCTGTTTTTCGGCAACGGGGGAAGCGCCGCCGATGCGCAGCACCTGGCCGCCGAACTGACCATTCGTTTTGTGGCCGACCGGCGGGCGCTGGCAGCCATCGCGCTGACAACGGATTCTTCGGCGCTGACTGCGTGCGGGAACGACTTTGGTTTTGAGGCGGTCTTCGCCCGGCAGATCGAGGCCCTGGGGCGGCCGGGAGATGTCGCGATCGGTTTTTCCACCTCCGGCACCAGTCCTAACATCGTACGGGCCGTGGAGACAGCGCGCGACATGGGCCTCACGGCGGCGGCCTTTTCCGGAAGGACCGGCGGCAAGTTGCGCGGGATCGCCGACCCGATTCTGCTGATTCCTTCGGCGACAACGGCAAGAATTCAGGAAATGCACGGACTGCTGGGACACATCCTGTGCGCGGAAATTGAATCCCGTTTGGGACTGGCGTGACGGGCAGAAACGTGAATAATCCGCAGCAGATTGTGCCGGTGATTGAAGCCTTCCCGCAGGCGGTGATCGCGTGCGTCGGCGATGTGATGCTGGACGAATTCGTTTACGGCGATGTGGGACGGATTTCGCCGGAAGCTCCGGTGCCTGTGCTGCATGTGCAGCGCAGCCGGTCCATGCTCGGGGGCGCGGGGAATGCGGCGCGGAACCTGAATGCGCTCGGTTGCGGTGTTTGGTTCTTCTCGGTGACCGGCGATGACGCCGAAGCCGAACAGATCGGAAAGCTGCTGGCGGAACTGCCGCGTACGGAAAAATTTCTGGCGCGGGACGCGGGACGCCAGACATCGGTAAAGCGGCGTTACATCGCGCGCGGGCAGCAGTTGCTTCGGGCGGACCGGGAGACGGCGGGCGGGGTGGGGGCGGAGGCGGCAAAAACACTGCTCGATGCCTTCCGCGATGCCCTGCCGCGCTGCTCCGGCGTGCTGCTGTCAGACTACGCAAAAGGCGTACTGAGCGGCGACGCGCCACAGGCCTTCATCGACCTGGCTCGCGCGGCCGGCAAGCCGGTGGTGGTGGATCCGAAAGGGCGCGACTTCCGGCGTTACCGCGGCGCGACCGTGATCAAGCCGAATCTGAAGGAACTCGAAGAGGCGACCGGCTTCGCGGTGCACGACGATGCGTCCCAGGAGGCTGCCGCGCTGCGACTGCTCGCCGACACCGGCGCCGAGCATATTCTGCTCACGCGCGGCGCGGCCGGAATGATGCTGGTCTCACGCGCCGGGAGCGGAGCCGGTTCGGTGCTGCGACTGCCGGCGCTGGCCCGCGAAATTTACGACGTTTCGGGAGCGGGCGATACGGTCGCGGCGGTTCTGACGGCGGGGCTGGGCTCAGGCGCGCCGGTGCGCGACGCCGTGGAACTGGCGAACGTGGCGGCGGGCATCGTTGTCGGCAAGACAGGCACCGCGGTGGTGGAACGCCATGAGATCGTTCACGAGGTCCTGAACCGTTCGGCGCTGCGGGCCAGTGACAAGATCCTGCTGGCGGCCGAGGCGGCGGAACTGGCGCGCGGCTGGAAGCAAAAGGGCTGGCGCATCGGCTTCACGAACGGCTGTTTCGATCTGCTGCATCCGGGTCATCTGCGGCTGTTGGAGACGGCACGAGGGGCCTGCGACAGGCTGATTGTCGGACTCAACGCAGACGATTCGGTGAAGCGTGCCAAGGGCCCTTTGCGCCCGATCCAGGGGCAGTTGCCGAGGGCGTTGGTACTCAGTTCACTCAATTGCGTGGACGGCGTGGTGATCTTCGAAGAAGATACGCCCCTCGAACTGATCCGCGCATTGCAACCGGCCGTGCTGGTGAAGGGCGGCGAATACGAACCGGCGGATGTCGTCGGCGCTGAGCTTCTTGCCGGATGGGGCGGTAAGCTGCTGCTGGTTGACATGCTGCCGGGGTGGAGCACGACGGCGACCGTCGCAAGCCTGACCGATTCCGCCGGCCGGTAGCAGGAGCTGAAATCCCTGCACCGTTGCCATTGGTAATACACCACAGACGATCCGCAGCGATGCGATAATTCAGAGGTGAGCGCGTATTCGGACGTATGCGACCGCGCCGCTTCCGCCCATCAGATAAGAATGCTCACGCTCGGGATCTACAAAAAGGAACAGTACCAGCGCCTCGGCAAAGAGCGCCGTTTTGCCGGCCCCCGGGCGGCCTACAACCTGCTTCGGCTGGACGAAAATCCCACTGCGGAAGATATTCGCGCGTTCGAAGATATTTACTTCACGATGCGGACTTCCAACGGGACGTTCCGCACCACGTTTCGGGACCGTTTCCGGGATGTGGATGCGGCGGCCATGCGGTGGATAGCCGACCTTGTGGCGGACGGACGGACCGACGCGCCGATACGGATCCAGGACCGGGCGGTTTCGAGCGGCCTGACGTCGGCCGAGTGGGCGCAGAGCCTGTACGATCGTTTTCCGAACGTGGAGTTCGAGGCATCCGATCTGTTGACCGAGTTGCGGGAACTCGCGGGCAACGGCGAAAGCTGGATGCTGGAGCCCAACGGCACGCTGCTCCAGTACATTCGACCGCCTTTTGTGGTCTCGATGCATCATCCGGAATCGTGGCGCAATCCGCTGCTGCGCTGGGTTGCCGCCAGAGCGAAGAAGCGTTTCTCCGCGATCCGGGTCTCCGATTACGAAATGCGCCGGATTTCGTGCATTCATCCCGAGGCGCAGGCGCTCGTCCGGATCCGGCCGGGGTTCCGTTTCGAAGTGCGTTCCATCTTCGATCGCACCCCCGGTGCGTGCGATGTGCTGCGCACCATGAACATCCTGAACCGGTCGTATTTTTCCGCGGAACAACTGGCGGACGCGATTGATGCGATCTTCGACAGCCTGCGGCCGGGCGGTATCTGGATTGTGGGCCGCACGATGGAGGACAATTTCCGCAACCACGCCACTTTCTTCCGGCGCGGCGAAAGCGGCTGGGAAGTGCTGGAGCGGATCGGCGACGGCTCTGAGATCGAGGAACTGGCGCTGCAGGGCCAGGTTCCTGCATGACCGCCGGCGAGAAATCCGGCAAAGCCAGGAAGAAAAGCATTCTGCTCATCTCCGACTCGTATCCTCCCGTGGTGGGCGGCTCGGAGGTGGAGGCTCAGCGGGTCAGCGCGGGTCTGATCCGGCGCGGTCATCGCGTGCAGGTGCTGTGCGCGGGCGGCCCCCCGATGCCAGCGTTGTACGACTGGACGGATCCCGAAGGCACTCCGGTCAAAATTCTGACGCGCCGGCTGCGCGGGCGATGGAAGGATCTGCAGTTTGCCATCCGCGTCGCCTGGCACATCTGGCGCGAAAGAAATCGGTACGACATCGTTTACTTCCTCATGCAGGGGCTGCATCTGGCGCTTGGTTTGCCGGTCGCGCGCCTCGCGGGACGCCCCACGGTCGTCAAAATTGCGGGCAGCACGGTGATCCCGCTGATGCGGCGTTCGCGGGCCGGACGGGTGGAACTGGACTGGATGCAGAAGTGGAAGCTGCCCGTGATGGTACTGAACGACGAGATGATTCAGGAAGGCCTCGATGACGGCTTTTCCCGGGAGCAACTGGTCTGGATGCCCAACCCGGTGGACGTGGATATTTTCCGTCCGGCGTCGGCAACCGAAGCCGCGGAGTGGCGACTAAAACACGGCATCCCGGTCGAAGCACCGGTGGCGGTTTACGTCGGACGTTTATCGAAGGAAAAGGGCCTGAACGAACTGTTGCGCGGCTTTGCGGTCGCATTGAGGAGCGTGCCGGATGCAATCCTGCTGCTGGTCGGCGACGGAGCGATGCGGCCGGAACTGGAAGCGCTGTGCGGGGAATTGAACCTCGGCCCTGCGAATATCCGGTTTGTTGGCAGGGTCGCGGTAAACGAAGTTCCGTGCTGGCTGCGGGCCAGCAATGTCTATATGCTGACGTCGCCGAACGAAGGTTTTTCCTGCGCTCTGCTGGAAGCGATGTCGGCGGGGCTGGCATCGGTGGTGAGCGCGATTCCGGCGAACCTGCAGCTGATCGACAACGGAATTCACGGTTCCGCGGTGACATGGAACGATGCCGAGGGGATCGGCGGCGCTCTCGTCCGCCTGCTGGGCGATCCCGATCTGCGCGAGCGCCTGGGGCGCGCCGCGCGGGCACGGGTGTTGGAAAACTACTCGATGGACAAGGTGCTGGAGCGTTACGAGCAGCTCTTCGCAAGCATGGATCGAGAGTAGGCTCGGCAGTAATCACCGCGCCGAACAGGTTGGATTGCCGGTAGAATGAGAACTTGAAAGCGCTGCTGAAGGGTCTCCTCCACGCGATTTTTCTCCTGTCGGCCTTTCCCTGCGCTCTGACGTCGGGGTTCGGACGGTGGGAATCCATCTACCTGCTCTGGGCACAGTTCGCGGCGGCCATCCCGGGGCTGCCGGGCGACTATTTCCGCATCGCATACTATCGGCTGACTCTGGCCAGCTGCGCGCTCGAAAGCCGGATCCAGTTTGGATCTTTTTTTGCGCATCCGCAGGCGCGCGTGGGGCGGGGAGTTTACATCGGCAGCTATTGCGTTCTGGGCCGGGCGTCGATCGGGGACCGGACGCAGATCGCCTCGGCTGTACAGATTCTGAGTGGCGGCAGGCAGCACGGGCGGGACGCGGAAGGGCGCATTCTGGGATCTGAACAGGGTGTATTTGAGACGGTGGCCATTGGCGCGGACTGCTGGATCGGGGCGGGTGCAATCGTCATGGCCGACGTAGGCGCAGGCACGACCATCGGAGCCGGCTCGGTTGTCACCAGACCGGTTCCGCCGAATTCGGTTGCCGTGGGGAGTCCGGCGAAGGTGATCCGAAGTCAGGCGGCCGGAGTTTCCGCGGAAGTCTGAACGCGCGTCTGCTTCCAGAGCCGTGTGGGCGGCACGAAAAAGACGGCGACCGAACAAAGCGCGGCAACATTGAGGACGAAAAAAGTCTGGGCCGGCGAGGTGAGCCGGCGAATACGCCACCCGGGCGGGACAGAACCGTTGGCTACGGAGAGGATCATCCAGAATCCGGCGGCAATCAGCAGACCAGCGCGCAGCCGTGAGTGCGGCGGCAGGGCGATCGTCGCGATCAGGAAGAGGAGCAGCAGCCAGGGCAGCGTCAGTCTCGTGAGTTTGTGCGAGAGAAAGTGAAACCGCATACGATTCCGGGCGGTGAACAGTTCCGGGAAACGGGCGTGGACCTGCCACAGGCCGGCCAGGGTGCGAAAACGGCGCTGGAACTCCGTACCCGGCACGGCCGGGTAATCGTACGCAATAGCCGCGGGATCGAAGATCACCCGGTACCCCCGGAAGAATGCGCGCAGAGGCATGACCGCGTCATCGGTGAGCGTGTCGGGAGGCAGCGGCGCGGTGAGAGAACGGCGCATCGCGTAAATGCACCCGGTGGTATTGAACAGCGAGTCAATCTCGGAATGGCGTTTCCGCGCCCAGATCTCGTAGCGCCAGTAAAGGTCCATGTCGGCCTGTTCACCGTTGTCGCCACGCCGCAGGACCATCTCTCCGGTGACGGCGCCGACGGCCGGATCGGCGAAATTCGCGACCAGGTGGCGCAGACAACTGCGCTCCAGCGGCTGGCGCACGTCGGTAAAGAAGATGACTTCACCTGTGGCCGCCGCCAGCCCGTGATTCAGGGCCGCCGCTTTACCGCCACGGGGCACGACCAGGAGCCGCACGCGCTGATCCGCGAATTCCGCAACGATTTCTTCCGTGCGGTCGGTGGAACCGTCCGAGACGACAATAATGTCCATCAGATGCGCGGGGTAGTCGAGTCCGAGTAAAGTATCCAGCTTCTGCCGGATCATCGATTCGCCGTTATGAACTGCCATCACCACGGTAACCGTGGTCTGGAACGCCAGGTCCTTGGCCGCGGGGCCGCGCGTTCGCCGGCGCCGGCGAGTCAGCAGCCACGGATAGCCGGCGAGGGTATAGACGATCCCGGCGGCTGAACCGATCAGGAGCATGTAAGAGAAGTCCATCAGGGCGCAACTCCGCTGCGCCGGCCCGGAGACGGCAGGAAACTGTCGAGAATGATTTCAGCGTCCAGCCAGACGCACCCTTCCTTGACGTAAAAAAGATCGTATTCGATCTGGCGGCACTCGTCCGGCAACCGAACGTCGGACGGCGTGTGCAACCTCGCCCAGCCAAGTATGCCCGGCTTTACCGAAAACCGGTGAGAATAAAACGGCATGACGTCGGTCAGCCAGGCAGCGAACTCCGCACGCACGGGTCGCGGACCCACCAATGCCATGTCGCCGCGCACCACGTTGAGCAACTGAGGGAGGTTTGTCAGGCGCAGACGGTTTAAGATCCGGCCAACGCCGGTCACTGTTCCCGTCCCGTCCAACCGCGTCGTCCGAAAGCGCAAAAGGCGGAACGGTATGTACTGAAAGCCGGCACAAACGGAGCCTTCGAGGACCGGCCCGGGTCCACCGAACAGACGCACCGCGAGGGCAGCGAACAGCATGACCGGAGCCAAAACCACCAGCAACGTGATTCCCACAAGATCGGTGTATACGGACTGAACCGCGATTGTCCGGCTGTCACCGCGCAACGCCGAAGAGAGGAGCAGTTCCACAGGCCGCAGCCCCTCGCAGCACACGCGGTGAAAAAAGCGCTCGTAAACAGCGGGGGATTCTTCCACTTCAATACCCTTGAGCCGGCATGCGAGCAGCGCTGAGGGAGATACCTGCCGCTCCCACTCTTTCATACTTACCACGATATTCGTCGGCTGGTGCCGGCTGAGTACTTCCTCGAAACGGCTCAAATCGCCGAGGTGGGCGGCACCCGCCGGCAAGGCCGCGGGTTGTCCTGTAATCACGCCGACCAGGGAACCGCGGAACATGCGGAAAATTTTGTCGGCAACGGAATCGAACCCGACCAGCAGGAAGCGTTTTCGCGAGCGCTCACGGTCCGCCGCGAACTGAACGTGGAGGGTCACCAGTGCCGCCGAAACCACCCCGCCGGCAGCAACCAGGAAAGGTGTGCGCCGAACCAGGAAGGCGTACGTGAGGATCGCATGCAACAGAAGGTTGATGCCGGTTCCGAGCGAGAATCTTTCGATAAAGGCCACCCACCAGGTGGCCGATTCCTGGACCGGATCGTTTCGCAGTTCGGTCGCCGCCCAGAAGGCCAGGATGGAGGCTCCGGAAGTGAGCAGCATTTCGCTGGATGTGAGGCCCCCGGCGAAAAAATTGTTATAAACGACCAGGGCGGCGGCAAATCCCGCTGAGATCAGCAGAAAATTGATGAGACTGTCACGCACGCGCATTATGAAACAGCGGGCTGCTTCCAGTCCTGGCAGCGCTGCTGAAAAGTCTGGCTGAGGATGGAAGCCAGAAGCTGGAGGTCAGGCGTACCGATGCCGGCCTGGCCGTCTCCTTCCACCTCGATGGATTCGGCTTCGCCCAACTCAACCGCAAACGACCAGGAGGGCCTGCGCGCAGCGGCGAGGACTTCGTCGTGAATTCCGTTCGGGCTCTTCGATTTGAGCCGAATCCAGTTCCATTCGCGCGCGGCCGCCACAACGTGCCGCCACCACTCTTCCCGAGTGCCGGCGCGACCCAGTGCCTGAGCCAGTTGCTCCATGCGTGCTTTGTCGGAAAGGGCTTTCCGGAAATCTCCGCGAAACAATAAATTCACTGCAGCCTTAAATTCAGCGTACCGCAATTGGTGAATACCCGCGACTACAGCCAAAATTAATCCGGCTGTTACCGCCCACCGCATAGCATCGCCGGCGCCCGGCCAGCTGATTAATATGCCCGCGCCACCACCGAGGATGCCGACCGCATACAGGGTCAGGGCGCCGCGCCTGACCGTGAGTCCGCGGTCCAGCAGGCGGTGGTGGATATGCCCTCGGTCGGCCGAAAATATACCCTGCCCCTTGAGACTACGGCGCACGATCGACAGGCCAAGATCGAGCATCGGCAGACCCAGGGCGAGGAACGGCAGGGCTACGCCAACAGGCGTCACGTTGTCACCCGTCCAGACAATCCCGAAGCACCCGAGAAGAAAACCCAGCAGCAACGCCCCGGAATCCCCTAAGAAGACCGTTGCCGGATTGAAATTAAAGAAAAGGAACCCGAGCAGCGCGCCCGCCAGCGGCAGCACAGTAAAGGCCAGCGACCAGTCGCTGGTCATCCACGCGGCGCCGAAGAAGGACAGCGTAGCGCAGAAAGCAATCCCGCCACACAAGCCGTCCAGACCGTCGATCAGGTTCAGAGCATTGGTGGTGAGGAGCAGCCAGAAGACGGTGGCCGGAAGGCTGATCCACACAGGGAGTTCGATGCCGCCCAACCGGTCAATGCTGAGTCCGCTGTTGTAAGCGACGACGGCGGCCACAATCTGACCGAGCAGTTTGATTACCGGCTTGAGGTTGAGGAAATCGTCGATCAGGCCGACAAGAAAAATGACCAGGGCACCCGACAGAATCGTCTGCAGCCAGTGGACCGGAAATACCGAACCGGTTCCACGCAGAGTCGTAAGGGCGACGACGTAAGCAATGGCAATCGGGATTCCGCCCACGCGGGGGATCGGATAGGCATGGACTTTGCGCCGGCCCGGACGATCGACGACGTTGTACGAGCGAAAAATATCCCGTATGATCGGCGCGAGAACGAACGAAACGATGAAGGCTCTCAGACAAGCCCACATCAATGTGGTCAGGTCCATGACTGCTTAATGGGGCCCATTGGGATACCCGGTCCGGTCTTCGGGCGGCCCTTTACTGGCCGCTCCGGACGTGCCAGACCTGCCGGATACGAGCCAGCGTTTCGCGATCGAGCGCGTGTTCCACCCCGATTGTCACGGCCGCGCCTCTGCGGTCGCGAACCTCCCCCAGATACATGGTTTTCAGACCGCTCACCTCCACCAGATCGCCGGCTTTCACATCGGAAGCTGCGGCGGCTGCGTCCAGATCGATCCTCAATGACAGGCCTTCGAGGCCTTGCAGGAGTGCCGCATGAGAGCAGCCGTCAGGCAATCGGCGAACCGTAACCTGTTGATTCTGATCTTCCGACACGCTGGAATTGAGTATAGCATCGATCGCCAGAGGGCCCGTTCGCAAATATCGCGCGGATGACCGGCATCGGCATCCGTCGACGCCACCCCACGAAACACTGACCGCGCGCCACACCCTGCGCATTGCGGGCAGGCCCGGGGCATAATATGCTGAACTTTCCCCATGGCAAAGATTCCGAAGCAAAAAGAAGTGGCACGGCAGGATGGCGCGAGGGCCGATCCGGCTGCAATCACGCCCGGCCTCCGGCAATATCTTTTCGCCACAACGGGAATTTGCGGTGCGGCCGTTCTGATCATTGAGATTCTCGGCGCGAAGATGCTGGCGCCGTACGTGGGCACGTCGCATTTTGTCTGGACCGCGCAAATTGCCGTTACGCTGATCGCACTGGCGGCTGGCTACGCCTTCGGCGGCTGGGTGGCGGACCGTTCCTCGCAGCTTCGCTATCTCTACACCTCGCTGCTTGTCGCTGCGCTCTGGATGTGCGGCGCCGCGTGGGCCTGCGAGCCGGTCGCGTTCGCGTGCCTGCATTTCCGGCTCGCACTGGGCTCTTTGCTGGCGTCGATGACGCTCTTCTTTGTGCCGCTGGCCCTGCTGGCCACGGTGGGACCGTTGTGTATCCGGCGGCTGACCAGTTCCATGGAAACGATGGGCCGGAGCGTAGGCACGCTGAGCGCTGTCAGCACTTTGGGTAGCGTTGCCGGAACCGTGCTCATTGCCTACGTTATGATCCCGTTCCTTCCCAATTCGTGGACACTCTATCTGACCGCAAGCTGTCTGGCTGCGCTGGGCGCCGGGTACTTCGCGATCTGGGAGCCCAGGCAGAAGGCGATAGCAGCCGCAGGGGTCGGAAGCATCGTCCTGCTGATCGCCGCCGGAGCCAAGCAACAGCCCTTCGCCAACATTCGCGGGCTGACGGAAATTTATCGCGCCAACTCAAGTTTTGGCCTGATTCAGGTTGTGGACGCGGGAAGCCCGCGGCGCCTCCGCTATCTGGTGAACGATCTGCTTGTGCAAAACGTTTACGATCCGGCCCGGCACCGGGGCGCGGCCACATTCAGTTTTGTGGAAAACGTACTCACTCACGCTTACAGCCAGAGTGAATTGCGCGATGTTCTGTGCATCGGAATGGGCGCCGGAGTGACTCCGATGCGGCTTGCGGAAGAGGGCGTGCGGGTTGACGTCGTCGATATTAATCCGGCGATGGTAACGGTAGCGGAACGCTTTTTCGATTTTCGGGCCGACCGAGTCCGCGTGGAAATTGGCGACGGCCGCTATTTTCTCCACGAAAACGCGAAGAAGTACGACGCCGTGATTCTCGACGCGTTTCTCGGCGAATCGGCCCCGTCACACCTGATGACCAGGGAATCGTTTCAGGCCGTACAGAGCCGGTTGCGCCCGAACGGGGTTGTTTTCGTCAACTCATGGGGCGAACTCGCCGAAGGCAAGGACTACGTACCGGCATCGCTGTATAAGACGCTGAAATCCGTATTCCGCAACGTGCGGCTGCATGTATCGCCAGGCGCTGCTTTTTTCGTCGCTTCCGACCAGCCCAACCTGCGCATGTGGCGTCAGCCCGATCCCGAGGCAATACCGGAAGACCTGCGGGAAGAGACGCAGAGTGCAGTTCAGACGATATCGATGCCCGACCCCGGGCACGGAGACATCCTGACGGACGACTACAATCCCGTCGATTACCGGGATGCCGCCTACCGCGAGGATTTGCGGCGCAGAATGCTCCATTACATCTGCGGATACTGCGTGGTCGATTGAGGCGACACTAATCGTGCCGCGCCTTTACCCGAATCCGCCGGGTGAAGCGTTCGGCCCTCATCACGCGCAGTCCGCCCCCGATCAGCAGGGCCATGAGGGGATCGGTGACCTCCGGCGTCCTGCCGGGCAACCACACCTGTACCGCTTCAATGGCAGCAAGCACCGCCGCAACGGCAGCAGCCGCGACGAACCAGCGCAAACCCGCGGCGCGGATCATCCAGATTGCCGTTCCGTAATAAAAAGTCTTCTCGAGCAAAATGTACATGCCCGCCTGCCAGTTCATGCTCAGCAGGGGTTCAAACGGAATCCAGATAAAATTCTGCGGGCTGGAAGTGGCGAAATAAAACGGCGCCAGTCCGCGGATCAGTATCAGCGCGAGGAAGCCGAGCGCCCACCACTTCTCCCGACCGGGTACTCTGCCAATCGAGAAGTAGAGAAGGAAGCCGGCGATGGCCGCGAGGAAGTCGGCGGGCGCGGGATGGCGGTCGATGATAACGAACTGGGCTGGCAGCACGAGCAGGAGCAAGATCCCCAGACAGAAATCCGCCGATCGCACGCCGGCAGCATGAAACAGTCTGCCCGTGACAAGCCATGCGACAACCGCTGAGAGAAACGGGATCGGCGGGAGCCACGGCCCCTGGACAAACAAGGTAGCCTGGTGCAAAAGTGCTGGCAATGACGTAATCGGAAACAAGGGAAACAGCAAAGAAGCAGCGCGGCAGAAGAGCAACGCGAGCGCGACGCGGTCCACGGCCTTCCATTTCCCCAACACCTCCAGTTTCGGCCGCGCGAGCCGTTCGAAGAGGCGTCCGCAAAAAACTCCGGCGCCCGCGCCGAGAGTATTGTTGACCAGATCAACCGCGCTGCATACGCGGCCTGGCGTAAAGAGCTGAGTCATCTCAATGGCCGCCGAGAGCAGCAACCCCATGAAGACCGGGCCTGCGAACCGGTGCCTGCGGAAACTCAGATAGCCAGCCATGCCGAGCGGAATGTAGAGCGCTACATTGACGCAAAAGTCGGCAATATCGCGGCGTGAGAACTCCAGGTTCCAGGAATGCAGCAGAATCCACAGGGGATTGGCCGGAAGTTCGCGAAATGCGAAGTGCCACGGATAGAGAGAGCCGTAAACGATGAAAAATATGACGGCGATCAGAATCTGCGTCAGATGGCGTTCCCTGTATCCACTCTAACTGCTCACCCTTTCGCCACAAAAACCGCCGCCGGAGTGAAAGCCATTGCCGGCCGGGCGCGACAGACCACCGTTCGTTATTCTCGTGTATTGATTTGTTGGAGCTCACTCGATCAAAAGATTCTCAGCGGGCAGGGCCGATGCTGAAAAGCCTGTTACTGGTGATGATTTTCGCCAGCGTCTCCTGGTCCCAATCGGTAACGATTGAAAAGGTTGCCAGGCCGCCGAAGCTGGAGGATTTTCTCGGGGGCGGCAACGTGCCCGGTTTCGCCCGAATCAGCGGTTTCCGCCAGAACAAGCCCGATGACGGGAAACCGGTGAGCCGCGAAACTGTCGCATGGGTCGCCTACGACGACGAAAATTTCTATGCCGCGTTCTTTTGTAAAGCCGACCCGGCCAGCCTGCGAGCGCACATGGCCAAACGCGACGACATCGAGACCGACGATTTCGTGGGCCTTTTCCTCGACACCTTCCACGACAAACTGCACAACTTCAGCTTTTTCGTTAATCCGCTGGGCATTCAGGCCGATGAGTTCGGCACCGAAGGGCAGGAAGACGATTACACGTTCGACGCGGTCTGGAAGTCCGAGGGGCGTATCACTTCCGACGGATACGCCGTTCTCATGGCCATTCCATTTCGCAGCCTGCGCTTTCCGAAGGCGGACATCCAGACGTGGGGCATTGGACTGGGCCGGTTCATCCCGGAACTGAGCGAAGACTCCTTCTGGCCGTACAATACGTCGGCCAAGGAAGGCTTTGCGACTCAACTCGGCACGCTGGAAGGCCTCCGAGGCATTTCCCCGGGGCGGAACGTTCAGTTCATTCCTTACGGTGTATTCGGTGCATCGCACTTCCTCAGCGATCCGGATACCGGTCCGCCACAGTTCCGGCAACGGTACGACCACCGCGCCGGGCTCGACGCCAAGATGATTCTGCACGATGCCTTCACGCTGGACGTCACGGTGAATCCCGACTTCAGCCAGGTGGAATCGGACAGCCCGCAGGTCACAATCGACCAGCGCTTTGAAGTATTCTTTCCTGAAAAGCGGCCTTTCTTTCTGGAGAATGCCAACTATTTCCACACACCGGAAATGCTCTTCTTCTCGCGGCGCATTGCCGACCCCGAGTTCGGCGTCCGGCTCACCGGCAGCGCGAATGGCTGGACCGCAGGACTGCTCGCCATGGACGATCGGGCGCCCGGACAGCAGCCCGGCGCCGCGGAATTTGAGCCCGGAAAGCGCGCTCTGATTGGCGCCGGCCGCCTGCAGCGTGAATTCGGAAATGAATCGACGGTGGGCGTTCTGTTTACAAACTACGCCTTTGCCGGTAGTGCCGAACGAGTCATTTCGCTCGATACGCGGCTACGTTTGGGATCGAACTGGGTCTTTACCGGACAGGCCGCGCGCAGCCAGACGAATTATGCCGGCGGAACGCGCCCGCGGGGCTCCCTCGTCCACGGGGAACTGGAGTACGAGGACCTGCATTTGCAGGTTTCGAGCGCATTCCGCAGCCTCGGCCCCGGTTTCGTCTCCACTTTGTCTTACATTCCGCGCGTGGATATTCGACAGGGCGAGCACTCCGTGGGCTGGAAATGGCGACCTTCCAGCCGAATTGTGAAATCCTTCGGCCCGGTACTTGAAATGGAGGAAGACTGGGACCACACCGGCGCACTGCAGGACTGGAGCATTTCTCCCGGCTTTTCCGCCGAACTGATCGGCAACACACGCCTACATGTGGCCCGCGCCGAAGCTCTGGAAGTTTTTCACCATCTGAACTTCCGCAAGCATTCCACCGACTTCAGCCTCCACAGCGAATTGTCCCGGCTGGTGGAACTGGACTTCAACTTCGGGAGCGGATCGGACGTGAATTACCAGCCGGCCACGGGGGTCCAGCCATTTCTCGGATTCGGCCACGAATTATCGGCGCATATCGCGGTGCGGCCTTCGAAGAAGCTTAAGCTCACCGAGTCCTATATTTTCAGCAACCTCAGCACGCTGGAAAGGTCGCGGATCGCGGCGGAATTCGGAAGCGGCGCCGTGTTCAACAACCACCTGATTCGTTCGCAGCTGAACTATCAATTCACCCGTGAACTTTCGCTGCGGACCATCATCGATTACAACGGCGTCCTGCCCAACACTTCTCTGATCGACCTCACGCCAGCGAAGAAAGTGACTGCCGATTTCCTCCTGACGTGGCTGGCGACCCCGGGCACGGCAATCTATCTGGGCTACACCAATACCCACGAGAACCTTGCGATTTTGCCCGGCGCTTCGCCCGCGCTTGCCCAGTCTCTGCCGCCGACGCCGGACTACGTGGGCACCATACCCGGACCATCCACCACGACGGGTCGGCAGCTCTTCGTGAAAGTCAGCTACTTGTTCCGGCGATGAACGGCGCGGCGGCGCGCTCGCGCGGTGAAACTCAGTTGCGCGGCGGCAGGCTGCGATCGATCTGCTCCACGACTTCCTCAACGCCTCGACCGGCTTCTATCGACAATGCGTCGGCTGGTTCCTCCAGCGCGGCGAACTGGCTGCCAACCAGCGTCGCGGGCATGAAATGCCCTCCGCGCGCCAGCAGTCGCTCTCGCGACAGGTCCGGACTGATGCGCAGATAGACGAACCGCACGCCGGACGCCGCATCGGGATTTCCCGGCAAAAGCCGCTGCCGGTAACTTTCGCGGAGAGCGGAACAGGCAACGACAACGTCCTCGCCGGCGGCAAGCTTGTCCGTGATCAGTTCACGCAGGATGTCCAGCCAGGGAGCACGATCATCGTCATTCAGCGGCTCGCCACGCCGCATTTTTTCGATATTGGCCTGGGGATGATAATCGTCTCCATCGAGGAACGCGCATCCGCGGCGCTCGGCCAGAGCGCGGCCAATCGTAGACTTGCCCGAACCGGTGACGCCCATCATGATGACGGCCACCGGTCGCTGGTGAGGCGGGTGCATGAGGATCAGCGGACCATGAATCGCCCCGTCAAGTCAAGAATTTCAGCCCGGCTACAGAAATTTCAGTCAGGCTACCGGATTTTCAACACCGCTAAAGGTACCGTTCAGGTATTTTGAGGTCACTTCGCGGCATTGCCGCGATAACCTTCCATGGTGGTGTATTTGCGACAACTCCTGCTTGGCGCTTTGGCCGGCGCTGGCATAATGGCGGGGCAAAGCAGCCCGGCGCCGGTCCGGATTGTTCTCGTCGGCGACTCCACGGTCGCGATAAAGAACGGCTGGGGACCGGGATTCTGCGCTCGTGCGGCGAGCGAAGTCGAGTGCATCAACCGGGCGCGGAACGGGCGCAGTTCCGGCAGTTATCGCGCCGAAGGGCTGTGGGACAGCGTAATGGAGGAACTTCGCAAACCCGCGGGCAAGACATGGGTCCTGATCCAGTTCGGGCATAACGACCAACCGGGCAAGCCCGGACGTTCCACCGATTTGAAGACGGAGTTCCCCGCGAATCTGCGCCGGTACGTGGAAGAGGCGCGCGGGGCCGGCGCGAATCCCGTGCTGGTCACACCCCTGACGCGGCGCACGTTCCGGAATGGCAAGGTCGCTGACGATCTGGGGCCCTGGTCAGATGCGGCCCGGCGGGTCGCAAAGGAAGCCGGCGTGCCGCTGCTCGATCTGAACGCCGAAAGCCTCGCGGCCGTGCAGACCATGGGTGGCCGCGAAGCCAATACGCTGGCCATGGCGCCGCCGCCCAAAGTCGTGGAGGATGGGGACCCGGACAATTCCGTTGCCGCGCCCAAAGCGGAGCCGAATACAGCGGAGCCGAACGGCGAGACACCACCCGTATTTGACTACACCCACCTCGGGCCGAAGGGTTCGGCATACTTCGGCGCAATGGTGTGGCGCGAACTCACCGCCGCCGTACCTGCCCTGATCCCATACCTGAAGCCGCAACACTGACGCACGGCAGCGTATTCAGCGCGGCTAAAGCGACCTTTCACCGAATTTGAGGTGTGATCCGAAGCGCGCTGAGATACCCTTTTGAGGGGGCGGATCAGGCTTTGAGCGCTGTCACTTCACCAACGAATTCTTTCGGCGAGGGAGTTGCGGAGGGATTTCTTCCGCAACAACGCATCGAATCGCTCGTGCGGGAGGGCCTCGCCGCAATGGACCTCGCCGGCAAACGTGTTCTCGCGGTGATCCCCGACGGCACGCGGACCATGCCGATGCCGCTGCTCCACACAATTCTGGGACGCGAACTTCATGGGCGTGTCCGGCAACTCGACTATCTGATCGCGACCGGCACCCATACCGCCATGTCGGACGCGCAACTCAGCCGTCACCTCGGCTGCCAGGTGAGCGGTGGCCGCGCGGGCGACGAGCAGATCTTCAACCATGTGAGCGACGACCCGGCGGCACTGGCAACGCTGGGCGTCATCCCGGCCGGCGAAATTGCGGCGATCAGCGAGGGTCTGCTCAGTGAGGAAGTCGTCGTCCGGCTCAACCGCGCCATCCTCGATTACGATCACATTCTGATCTGCGGGCCGGTTTTTCCGCACGAAGTAGCGGGCTTTTCGGGCGGGACGAAATACTTCTTCCCCGGGATCGCCGGGCGCGAAATCATCGACTTCACGCATTGGCTGGGCGCGCTGGTGACATCGAGCGAAATCATCGGCGTGGCCGACACACCCGTGCGCCGGGTGATCGACCGCGCGGCGGCCATGGTCCCGCGACCGCATTCGCTGATTGCGCTGGTGACGCACCACGAGGGAGTCGCCGGCATCTTCTGCGGCGCCACTCACGATGCATGGCGGGCGGCAGCAGAACTTTCGTCGCGCCGCCACATCGTGCGCGTTGCCGCGCCTGTCCGCCGCATGCTTGCAGTGATGCCGGAAATGTACTCCGATCTCTGGACCGGCGCCAAAGGCATGTACAAGAGTGAACCCGCGGTTGCCGATGGCGGTGAGGTGGTCATCTACGCGCCGCACATCAAAAAGGTAAGCGAAGTCCACGGCCATCTGATCGAGGAGATCGGCTACCACTGCCGCGATTATTTTCTGGGGCAATGGGAAAAGTTCCGCCGCTATCCCGGAGGCGTTCTGGCCCATTCCACCCATGTGAAGGGCAAGGGCACCTACGACGCCGCGTCCGGCACAGAGACGCCGCGTATACGTGTGACCCTTGCAACCGGCATACCTGAAGATATGTGCCGGAAGATCAATCTGGGCTACCTGGATCCGGCAACCGTAAACGCAGATGAGTGGCGCGCCCGCGAGGCAGACGGCTGGCTGGTGGTTCCGAGAGCCGGTGAGATGCTGTACCGCGTTGCGCAAAAGGAGATTGTTTAATGTTCAAGCCGCTGGATTTGACAGGCAGGGTTGCGGTGGTGATGGGTGGCACGTCTGGAATCGGCAGTGCGCTCTCGGTGGGACTGGCTGAGGCGGGCGCCGATGTGGTGGCCTGCTCGCGCCGGGTCGATGCGGTCGAACAGACGGCTCTGGCCATCGAACAGCGCGGGCGCCGCACTTTACGGATCACGGCGGATGTCGCCGACCGCGGTTCTCTGACGGCGGCACGCGATGCCATCCTCGCGAAAATGGGCCACGTCGATATCCTGATCAACTGCGCGGGGCGAATCAAGCGGACCCCGGCGCTCGAACTGCCGGAAGAAGAGTGGGACGCGATCCTCGAAACGAATCTGACCGGCACACTTCGTTCCTGTCAGGTCTTCGCGCCGGCGATGATCGAGCAAAAGTGGGGCCGGATTGTGAACATCGCCTCGCTCAATTCGTTTGCGGCATTTTACGAAGTCGCGGCGTACTCGGCGAGCAAGGCGGGAGTCGCCGGTTTGACTCGCTCGCTGGCGATCGAATGGGGCCGCCACGGAGTGAACGTGAACGCCATCGCACCGGGGGTCTTCCGCACAGCGCTGAACGAAGCACTGCTGGACGGTACGGAACGCGGCAAAGAACTGTTGATGCGAACTCCGCTGAAACGCTTTGGCCGAATCGAAGAGCTGGCCGGAGCCGCGGTATTTCTTTCGTCGGAAGCGGCGAGCTTCGTGAACGGCGAAGTGCTGGTGGTCGACGGCGGCTTCCTGGCGAGCGGCGTAAATCAATGAGCACCTTTCTCACCGATGATTTTTTGCTGGAAACAGATACGGCGCGGGAACTCTATCACTCCTTCGCAAAAGATCTGCCGATCATCGACTATCACTGCCATCTTTCTCCGGAACTGATGGCGGCCGATCATCGCTTCCGCTCCATCACGGAAATCTGGCTGGAAGGCGATCACTATAAGTGGCGCGCCATGCGTGCCTGCGGCGTTTCCGAACGCCTGATCACCGGCAACGCTTCGGATTTCGAAAAATTCGAGGCCTGGGCACGCACTGTGCCGGCCACGCTCGCCAACCCGCTCTATCACTGGACGGCGATGGAACTGAAGCGCCCGTTCGGCATTTCGGAGGCGCTTTCTCCAGCGACCGCGCGCGACATCTTCGATCGCTGCAACGAACAACTGACCGGTGGCGATCTGACGACGATGGGCATTCTGCGCTCGTTCCGCGTGGCCGTCGTGTGCACGACAGACGACCCGGCCGATTCGCTGGAAGCCCATCGCCAACTGGCATTGCGGCCCGATCCCGTGACGCGCGTGTACCCGACGTGGCGACCGGACAAAGCTCTGGGCGTGGACAACGTCGTTGCCTGGAACGACTGGGTTGACCGGTTGGCCGCGGTTGCCAACAACGCCGTCGACAGCTGGGATGCGCTGCTTTCCGTCCTCGATCAGCGCCACGCGGAATTTCACAGGCTGGGCTGCCGGGCCTCCGACCATGGCCTCAACCGAATGCACTCAGCACCCTTCACTGATGCCGAAGCGTCGACGATCTTCAGCAGGCTGCGTGCGGGGAAGGCGGTCAGCGCAGTGGAGGCGGAAGTGTTCCGCTCCGCGCTGCTCCATCGTATGGCGATTCTGGATCATGCCCGCGGCTGGGCGCAACAGTTTCACCTCGGCGCGCTGCGCAATACCAATACGCGGATGCGAGGGCTGCTGGGTCCGGATACCGGCTACGACGCGATCGGCGATTTCGATCAGGCGGAACCGCTGGTGCGCTTTCTGGATAACCTGGACGCGACCGACCAGTTGGCAAAGACGATTTTGTACAACCTGAATCCGGCGTGGAACCCCGTGTTCGCCACCATAGCCGGATGTTTTAACGACGGCGTGACGGCCGGCAAGATGCAGTTCGGCGCGGCGTGGTGGTTTCTCGATCAACTCGACGGCATGGAAGCACAGATGCGCACATTGGCAAGCGTGGGGCTGCTCTCGCAATTCGTCGGTATGGTGACGGATTCCCGCAGCTTCCTTTCGTTCCCGCGCCATGAATATTTCCGGCGGCTGCTCTGCCAGATGCTGGGAGAAGAAGTGCGGCGGGGGCGTCTGCCACAGGACGTGGAGTCCCTCGGGGCCCTGGTGACTGATATCTGCTGCCGGAACGCGCTGAACTACTTCGGGTTTACTCCCGGCGAAGCAGTTCGGCGGTAACCGAACTGCCCCTCCTCCGAGAAAGCCGTCTCTAAAATACGAGCCGGGCGCCGAACTGGATCTGCCGCGAGCGGTTTGCCTGGGCTGTGATCTGCCCGAAGCTGGGACTGCTGGCGGTAGTGCTGGGTGCGCTGAAAGACGCGTGATTAAGAATATTGAAGGCTTCAAACCGCAGTTGCAGCGAGGCTTTCTCCGTAACGGCAATGCGCTTCAGCATCGACGAATCCACCTGGTTGATGCCGTCGGCCCGGAGGTTCGGGAAAGTCGTTGAGAAGGTTCGAATGTGGTAAGCGTATGCCTGAGTCGATACGGTGTTGAACAGGGCCGTATTGAACGCAGGAGAGTTGGTGTGGCGAGGATCGACGGTCAGGGCGCCGGGTCCGCCGAGGTAAACATAGTCGCCCGGCGTAGTCGTGCTGCCGTTCACCCACAGGACCGGCGCGCCGGTCTGGAAGGTGTAGATGGTGTTCATCGTCCATCCGCCAACAATCGTATTCGCGACCCGCGAATGAGTGTCAAACATCTTCCCGCGACCGACGGGCAGTTCGTACGTCGCACCAACAACAAATCGGTGTGTGTGGTCGAAGGGGGAGATGCGCTTCTCCAGCCCGGGATCGGAGGCATTCAGCCAGCTGTCCTTTTCGATGAGCCGCGAGAAGATGTAGTTGCCGGTGAGCGACAGGCCGTGCGAGAGACGCTTTTCCACGTGGATGGGCAGAGCGTCGAAGTAACTGCTGCCGATCGAAAGATTCTGCTCGATCACGCCGGTTGATCCGCTGTAACCACTGGACGAGGTCCCGACCGGGAACTGAGGAAACGGAGCGAGCAGTTGCGCCACGGTGGTGGTGGCGGTATTCAGGCTTGTGTTCAGACCGGCGAAAGGATTGGCGGCCGAGGCCGACAGCGCCGCATTCACCGCGGCGTCTCGCGTCGGCAACGTGCTCAGATACTTTGCCGGCAGCGCATTCAGCTGCGTGACCGACACGGGCAGATGCACCGCATGATTGCCGATGTAGCCGAATTCCACCATCAGCGTCTTCGTCAGCGTGTGCTGAATATCCAGATTCCAGCGCAGCGAATACGGGTTCTTCATGTCCGGATTGAGGAAACTGACCGTCTGCCCTGCAAACGTCCCAAGACCGGCAGATGAGCCCGCCGGGGCCAGAAATCCAGTGGGGAAGGGATTGGTCAGCGGGTTAGTGGGCGTGACAACGGCGCCGGGGACGGAGAAGTTCGTGCTCGCGCTGAAGCCCTCCTGGTTGATCAGAGGGTTCGTCGAATACGCTCCGTTCACATTCAGATTGGCCACCGTGAGCGGCGAAACGAACATTCCGAAGCCGCCGCGAATCACAGTCTTTCCGTGAAGCCGTTCGGGACTCCACGCAGCGCCGAGCCGGGGGCTGAAGGGATGCGAATCGACCTTGTAGGAGCCGCCGTTGCCCGCGCTGGCGAACTGCAGTCCGCCATTTACAGCAAAGGCGGATGCGGGAAGCAGTGCGGTTGGATTCTTCGCATAGGCTGCAGTCGCAGCCGCCGAAAGCGGATTCGCCGATGTCGTGTCGAATCCGTTCACCGTGCGGCCGAATTTCTCGGCGTAAGGAGTCTCGGTGTCAAACCGCAGACCCAGGTTGACCGTGAGTGTCTTCGAAACACGCCAGTCGTCCTGCACGAAACCGGCGAAGTAATACGAGGACATGGAACTGTACGTATTGATGTCGTAAGTACCGCTGGTCGGCAGACCAAGCAGCAGTGACGCAAGATCCTGGCCCTGCGCAAGCGTTGACGATGCGCTGCTCGAAGCT
The DNA here is from genome assembly GCA_903828455.1 of uncultured Acidobacteriia bacterium. Lineage (GTDB taxonomy): Bacteria > Acidobacteriota > Terriglobia > Bryobacterales > Bryobacteraceae > BOG-234. The sequence continues at coordinate 38,114 of CAIKMJ010000046.1, forward strand.
CGAACGTAGGTATTGGAGAACGAGAACGTGCCCGTGGAGTTGCCGAACTGAATTACGTTCAGGCGATATTGGCGGATGTCGCCGCCGACCTTTATGGTGTGCTTGCCGCGTGACATCACGACATCGCCGAACAACTGGAGCGACTGCGACGGAAGCTGGTTGGCCGAGTTGGCTCCAAGGGGCTGGAAGGTCGTAAGCGCCATAATCGGAAGCTGCAGCGAGTTGGAATTCGCGCCGATGTAGGTCGGAAAACCCAATGTTGTCGGATCGATCCCCTGGCTGGGAACGCCATGCCCCTCATTCATTCGGGTGAAGTTCAGGCGGGCGTCGAGCACGGTCTGCGGATTGATGGTGTAGACCTCATCCAGCGTGGCCCCCCAGTTCTGGCGGATCAGAATAGACCCGTTCGAAACGTTGTTGAAGTAGTTATTCTTGACCTGCGAATAATCCGTACGGCGCACATCGAAGAAAGACCGGCTGCGCTCGCTCATGTTGTAGTCGAGGCGGCCAAGGAAATTGCGGAAGTCGTCATTTGTTGGTGCGTTGGCGATGAAATTATTGACGCCGGTCGTGCCAACGCCCGAGGTAACGTTGGGCGCCGGATAGAACTTCATGTACGCAGCCGCAACAGGGTTATTGGCAATCAGGCTCGGCGGGATGATGTTGCCGGAGAACGGTTGGCGTGTAACGGTCGACCCGCTTTGCACCGCCGAAAAGGGATTGTACAGCTGGTACTGCGAACCGGCCGCCAGCAGCGCAGAGAAGTCCCCCTGCTTTTCCGCCGCGGTGGGAACCGTCAAATACGTCGTATTCGGCTGGCTGTCCTTCATGCTCTCCCAGGCAAAATACCAGAACAGCTTGTCCTTCCCGTTAAAAACTTTCGGGATCCAGACAGGACCGCCGGCGGTCAGTCCGTACTGGTTCTGGTGCGTGTCGGGCGCGCCAACGCCGGCTTTGTTATTGAAGTACGTGTTGGCCGCCAGATTATTCGGCTGATTGAATTCCCAAAGCGTGCCGTGCAGCGCATTAGTCCCGCTTTTCAGAATCATGTTCGCCGTGCCGCTTCCCGTGTGTCCGTAGGCAGCGTCGTTGTCAAAGGCCTTGACGCGAACCTCGAGGACGGCATCCTGCGGCGGGCTGTACGCGAGGCGCATGTCCCACGTCGCATCAGGCGAGCCATCCATGAGCAGTTCGCTGGTTTGCGATGGCAGTCCGCCAATACTCAGTGCGGCGGGCGCTGCGGAATCGAAGGGGTGAACGAGAGAAGGCTGCGTGGTCGAGATAACGCCCATCGCCAGTTGCGCCAGCATCATCGGAGTGCGCCCGTTGAGCGGCAGATCTTCCACCTGTTTGGTCGTTATGGACTGACCGGTGGAGGCATTCTCCGCGTTGACGAGCGGCGCTTCCTCCACCACCTCGATCTGCTGCGAAACATCCCCGACTTTCAGGCGGACGTCAATCACCGGATGCTCGCCCGACGCCAGCTGAATGGCCGGATGCACCGACTGCTGAAAACCATCGGCCTGCACCGTCAGACTGTATTGCCCCGGCGCGAGAAACGGAATCACGTACTGGCCGGCGGAATCGGTGGTCGTCTGGGAACGGGCATTGGTGCCGGCTTCCACAGTCGTCACTTTGGCATTGGCGATAGCCGATCCCGAAGGGTCGGTAACGCTGCCGCTCACGGTGCCGCGGAACTCCTGACCGTACGCCGCGGCGGAGAGCGCAATGGCAGCAAAAGCAGCTACAAGGCTGAGTTTCATCGTCTTGAAAAACCTCTCGGAATAAAGAACCCCTGCGGAATGATCCGCACTCTACTCGTCCTGGAATATATCGCCCCTTGCCCGCCAAAGCAGCCCAAAAGTTTGGAACTAATCCTTTAGGCGGACTAAAACGTCCTGATACCATGGAGGCGCAGAACGATCGTGGACCTTCGCCAGCTGGAAGTCTTTCTCGGTGTTATTGACCACCGTACGGTCACGCGTGCGAGCGAAAAGTTATACCTTTCGCCCGGCGCCGTCAGCCTTCAGTTGCAGAATCTCGCGATCGAACTGAAGACGCAGCTGTTCGTCCGCTCCGGGAAAAATATCGTTCCCACGCCCGCGGCCATCCGGCTGGCGACCCACGCGCGCGAAGTCCTGAAGAAGGTGAAAGATCTTCGTCAGGATTTCGGTAATTCCGCGGAACTGGACCGGCAGCCCTTCCACTTCGCCTCCGGTGCCACAACTCTGATCTACCGTCTGGCGGGCCCGCTGCGCAACCTGCGCAAGCGCTACCCGAATGCGGATGTGCACATTACGGTCGCACCGACCGAGAAGATCGTTGCGGGGCTGCTCGATCTCCATTACGACCTCGGCCTCGTGTCGCTGCCGGTTGAAAACAAAGATCTGAACATTTTGCCTCTGTTCGAAGAAGAACTCGTGCTGATCCGCCCGCTGCACGGCGCCGAGCGTGGTGGATCGGTAGAGACGATCACTCCCTCTGCGCTCAACGGCGTGCCATTTCTGCTTTTTCCGCCCGAGAGCAACATGCGGACGTTGTTTGACCGCTTTTTCGCCGAGATTGGCGTTCAGCCTCGCGTCACCATGGAGGCAGACGACACCGAAGTCATTAAAAGGATGGTGGAGGCCGGCTTCGGCTATTCCATCCTGCCGCAGTTTGCGCTCAGCGGCCGCGGCGGCAAGTACCGTAAGCTGCGTGTTGCCGGCAAGCGCCTCGTTCGGCACCAGGCCCTGGCGATGGCAAAAACGGAATATCCGCGGCCTCTGGCGACCGAGATCGCCGCCTTCCTTAACCTGGCGCTCACCACGGCGTGATGCCAACCGTTCACCCCCGCTGAACGGTCCCTTCCGGAAATTCACTTTGACACTCCCGCGGCGGGAAAATATAGTTCTGTTGTGCCCATAACGCGGACAAGGCGGGAGTTTTTGCGCGCGGCGACGGCTTTGGCCGCTGCAGGGTCGGGAGCGTTGCGCGCGGCCACGGCGTCCGGAGGCTGGAACGATGTACCCGCTATCCTCGCGCGCATAAAGGCACCGGTATTTCCGGATCGCGACTTCGACATTCAAAAATATGGCGCAAAACCCGGCGCCGACTCGAGTCAGGCGATCGCCGATGCGATCGCAGCCTGCAGCCGCGCGGGTGGCGGCCGGGTGGTTATCCCTTCCGGCGCGTTTTCCACCGCGGCAATCCGCTTGTTGAGTAACGTTAACCTGCACGTGACGGCAGGAGCGACGCTTCGTTTTGTCCAGGACCCTTCGCGTTATCTGCCGCTCGTCCATTCCCGCTTCGAAGGAGTGGAACTGATGAACTATTCTCCTTTCATCTATGCGGAGAACGCGGAAAACATTGCGATCACCGGCGAAGGGACACTGGACGGCAACGCCGATAACGAACACTGGTGGCCGTGGAAGGGCGCGAAGGAATACGGATGGAAGCCGGGTCAACCCAAAGACGATGCGCGCGCTCTTCTCTTTCAGATGGGGCAAAGCGACGTCCCGCTCGCCGAGCGCAGTTTCGGCGAGGGCCACTATCTGCGTCCCGATTTTATTCAGCCGCGCGCCTGCCGGAATGTGCTGATCGAGGGCGTGACAATTGTTCGCTCGCCGATGTGGGAAATTGCGCCATTCGACTGCACCAACGTGATCGTGCGCGGCGTAAAGATCAACAGCCACGGTCCGAATAATGACGGTTGCGACCCCGATTCCTGCCGCGACGTACTGATCGAGGACTGCACCTTCGATACCGGCGACGACTGCATCGCAATCAAGTCGGGCCGCGACCGGGACGGCCGGCGCCTCGCGAAACCCACCGAAAACGTGATCATCCGCAACTGCGTCATGAAAGCCGGCCACGGCGGCGTTACGATCGGGAGCGAAATGTCCGGTGACGTGCGCAACGTGTACGTGGAAAACTGCCGGCTTTCCAGCCCCGATTTGAAATACGCACTGCGATTCAAGACCAACGCGATGCGCGGCGGAACCATTGAGAACGTCAACTTCCGCAATATCGAAGTAGGCGAGGTGTCCGATGCTGTACTGGCCATCGACTTCAACTACGAAACAGGGGCGGCAGGTCCGGAAAGGCCCGTCGTACGGAATATCGATATCAGCGGACTGACCGCCAGGAAGACGAATTATGCTCTGTACCTGCGGGGCTTTGCGAATGCACCCATACGCGATGTGCGGCTCGACCGCTGCTCGATCAGCGGCGTCGCCCGGGACAATGTTGTGGAGCACGTCGAAGGTCTTGTGCTGAATCAGGTCAGTATCACGAAGTGATTGTTCCTATGGTGCAAATCCGCATTCTTCTTCCCGCATTGATGACGATCGCATTCCTGCCGGCGCACGCGCAGGACCAGCGGCAGGTAAGAGAACCGGTCATCCCCCCTGTATGCTCGACGCTGAATGCAACGAACGCGTGGCCGCTCGACGAAACCAGGTCCGATACGGCGCGCATTCAGGCGGCACTCGATAGCTGCTCCGCCGGTCATGCCGTAGAACTGAAGTCCGCCGGCTCCCGCGATTCTTTTCTCTCCGGACCGCTGAATCTTCGCAGTGGCGTAACCTTGCTAGTCGATGGCGGAGTCACGCTCTACGGCTCGCGGGATCCGGCCGACTACGCACTGCAGCCGGGCGGTTGCGGAATCATCACGGAAAAGGGCCATGGCTGCCGCGCGCTGATCAATGGCGAAGGACTGCACGATGCCGGCATCATGGGCGACGGCGTGATTGACGGTCGCGGCGGCGCGAAGATCGGCAGCGGCGACATTACCTGGTGGCAACTCGCCGATAAAGCCCGCGCGGGAGGAAGCCAGAATAATCCGCGGATTCTCGTTCTGGACAAGTGCACGAACTTCACGCTTTACCGCATCACGCTGCGCAACTCGGCGAATTTCCACGTCTATTTCAGCAACGTGAACGGCTTCACCGCATGGGGCGTGAAAATCTATTCGCCGAAGCGGGCCCGCAATACGGACGGAATCGACCCGGCCAATTCCACCAATGTCACGATTACGCAATCGTGGATCGATACGGGCGATGACAATGTGGCGATCAAAGCCGGCGGCACGATTCCGTCCACCCACATGACGATTTCCCACAACCACTTCTATTCGGGTCACGGGATGTCGATCGGCAGCGAAACGGATGCGGGAGCGTCGGCAATCCGTGTTTCCGATCTTTCCATTGAAGGCGCCGACAACGGCATTCGCATCAAATCGAACAGCTCGCGCGGCGGACTGGTACGCGACATCGTGTATGAAGACGTTTGCATCCGCGACACCGAAGCTCCACTGCTGTTCGACACACACTATCCGGGCACGGACAAGCGTGCCGACCTGATTCCACGGTACGAAGACATCACGCTGCGCAACGTTCATATCGACAGCAGCGGCAAGGCTGGAGCCGGCAAATTCACGTTCGACAGTTTCGATGCCGCACACCCGCTCGGCATCACCTTCGACGGACTTTCCATCAGCCGCACGCCGACGGCAGCATGCAAAGCGAAATTCCAGCCGTTCCCCGCTCCGGCGACACCGCTACGCGTCGCCGCCGATGGTTCGGGCGACTTCACCACGGTCCAGCAGGCACTCGATGCGTCGCACCCGGGTGCGACAATTCTTGTCGCGCCGGGGACGTATCGCGAAAAGGTCGTGGTTCGAGCGCCTCACATCGAGATGCGAGGCGCCGGCGTTCAGGCAGCGGACACCGCCATCGTGCTCGACCAGAGCGCCGGCTCGACTGGCAGTACTTTTCGTTCATCGACTGTCGAGATCCGCGCCGCCGATTTCCGCGCCTCCAACATCACCTTCGCCAACGATTTCAACCGAACCCACGAGCAGACCGCGCAGGGTTCTCAGGCGCTTGCACTCTTCACCAACGCCGACCGCGGCGTCTATCGCGGCGTCCGGCTGCTGGGCAATCAGGACACACTCTATGCCGCCAGCGAAAACTGCAATCCAGACGGCAACCCCTGCGCCCCAACGCGCCAGTACTTCGCAGACTGCTACATCGAAGGCAACGTGGACTTCATCTTCGGCGACGGCAAAGCCTATTTCGACCGCTGCGAAATTCACAGCACAGCGCACCAGGTTGGGTACATAACTGCTCAGGGCAAGCACTACGCTGAGGAAGAAAGCGGCTTTGTCTTTCGCAACTGCACGCTGACCGCTGCGCCCGGCGTAGCGAATGTATTTCTTGGCCGCCCGTGGCGCGCGTTCGCCAGCGTGACGTTCCTCGACACAACGATGGGCTCCCAGATTGACGCGGCCGGCTGGCGCGAATGGCATCCGGGAGAAACGAATTATCTGCAGACCGTCAGCTACGCGGAGTTCGCTTCGAAGGGCCCGGCGGGAAGCCCGAAGGCTCGGGAGCCGCATACGAAAATGCTGACGGCCTCGGAGGCCGCTGCTTTTCTTCCGGAGCGATTCCTGGCGGGGGCGGACGGCTGGAGTCCCTGGCAAATCAAATGAAGAACTCCTCCCACGTTCGCTGGGGTATCTGCGCGCTGTTGTTTTTCGCCACCACGATCAACTACATCGACCGGCAGGTGATCGGACTGCTGAAGCCGGTCCTCGAAAAGGATCTCGGCTGGCAGGAATCCGACTACGGCTGGGTTGTTTTCGCCTTCCAGACTGCCTATGCAGCAATGATGCCGTTCGCCGGCCGGCTGATTGACCGCCTGGGCACGCGTCTCGGTTACTTCATTGCTGTCGGGGTCTGGAGCGCAGCAGCCATGTGCCACTCGCTTGCGGCCAACGCGATGCAGTTCGCCGCCGCGCGCTTTGCCCTGGGGATCGGCGAATCGGCGAATTTCCCCGCCGCGCTGAAGACCGTTGCCAACTGGTTTCCGGTCCGCGAGCGAGCGCTGGCCACCGGAATATTCAACAGCGGCTCGAACATCGGAGCCACTGTTGCCCCGCTGGCGGTGCCGTGGCTCGCCGTGCATTACGGTTGGCGCAGCGCTTTTCTCATCACCGCCGCTTCGGGCTTTCTCTGGATGGCCTTGTGGTGGATCTTGTATCGCGAACCGCGCGAGCACCCGGGCATTTCCCTCGCCGAGCGCCTGATGATTGAGGAAGGACGCGGCGCGCCTCCGCCTGCCCTCGCAATTTCGTACCAGCGCCTGCTGAAGGACCGCGTGGCGTGGGCCTACCTGATTGGAAAGTTTCTGACCGACCCGGTGTGGTGGTTCTTCCTGTTCTGGCTGCCTGGATATCTGAACACGACTTACCACCTCGACATCTCTTCGCTCGGCCTGCCCCTGGTGGCGATCTATCAGGCCTCCACGCTGGGCTCTCTCGGAGGCGGGTGGCTGTCCTCATTCCTGCTGCGCCGGGGCTGGACTGTAAACCGCGCACGCAAGACGGCCATGCTGATCTGCGCGCTCGGCGTTCTGCCGCTCATCTTCATTCAGCAAACGGGCGGCCACCTTTGGCCTGCAGTGGCGCTGATCAGTCTGGCCGCGGCATCGCATCAGGGCTGGTCGGCAAATATCTTCAATCTGCCGGCGGACGTGTTCCCGCAGACGGCGGTGGCCTCCGTGGTCGGGCTTGGCGGCATGGGCGGGGCCATCGGCGGCGCGATTGTTGCGCCCGCGGTAGGTTACTGGCTCAGTTTTTCGCATGGGTCGTATGCGCCGCTCTTTATCGTCGCGGGCTCAATCTATCTCATCGCGCTGGGCATCATTCAGGTGCTGGCCCCGCGCCTCGAACCATCCACAAATTCACTCTCATGCTGACACTCGCAAAGCATTCACTTGGCACGGGCGACCGTTTCGGCCGGCAGGCGGCTGCCCAACTCTCTGCCTTTATTTCTGCCCGCAACCAGGGCATCCATCTTGTACCCGTGTGGAACAAGTCGAACCGCGAACACACGTTTATCGGCTCCGAACCCGCCGCCGTCCGCGCCGCCGCCAATCGCGCGGTGGTGGAACTGGGCTGGAGCGAGCCGTATTACGTGGATGCCGATCACATCAACATCGATACGGTGGATCGCTTTATCGCACCGTCCGACTTCTTCACGATCGACGTCGCGCATTTCATCGGCGCCGCGCCCGAAGTCGGGGCCGTGGAGGCCTTCGTTTCACGCCATCCGGAGCTCAGTCGGGAATCGGGCGCGACAACGTCCGCCATCACCGCCATCGCAACGAAATATCTGGCCGCGACCGCTGAAGCAGGCAGAATCTACCGTCACATCGCGGCCCGCAAGGGAGAAGGGAACTTCATCACGGAAGTTTCCATGGACGAAACCGACTCGCCGCAGACGCCGACGGAATTGCTCGTCATCCTCGCGGCGCTCGCCGATGAACGCATTCCGCTTCAGACCATTGCGCCCAAGTTCACCGGCCAGTTCAACAAAGGCGTCGATTACGTCGGCAACCTCGAGCAGTTCGCGCGTGAGTTCCGGGACGACCTTTCGGCGGTGGCAATCGCCGTCAATCGCTACGGCCTTCCGGCGAACCTGAAGCTCAGCATTCACTCGGGAAGCGATAAATTTTCGCTCTATCCGATCATGGCGGCCGCGCTGGCGGAAACCGGCGCCGGCCTGCATGTGAAGACCGCGGGCACGACGTGGCTTGAGGAACTCATCGGTCTCGCCGAAGGCGGTGGTGAAGGGCTTGCGGCCGTCAAAGCAATTTACGGCAAAGCGTGGGCGCAGCGCGAAACATTGTGCCAGCCCTACGCAACTGTGATCGACATCGATTTCGCCCGCCTGCCCGACCCGGCGGCATTCGCGGACTGGCCTTCCGACCACGTGGTGGCGGCGATCCGGCACGACCCGGCCTGCCCGGCTTTCGACCCGAACGTCCGGCAACTGCTGCACGTCGGCTTCAAGATCGCGGCCAAAATGGGCACCGAGTATCTGCGGCTCCTCGATGAATTCCAGCCGAGTGTTTCGAGGAATGTCACCGACAACATCTTCAGGCGGCATATTCTGCCGCTATGGTCTCCGGTGTTCAAGCGGTCGTGAGAAGCCACCGCTCAGCGGAATCGATGAGGGACTTTCCCCGGACCGGGTCCGGTATAGAGGCGGCAACCCATCCCCGATAGCGAAGCCGGATCGGAAAATCCGCGAGCCCCTCTCCCCGCGGAGGAGAGTTCCCGTCACCACCGCAACAGCAGATGTCCGGCCGTAGCCTGCAGCAGCAAAAAACGGCCACCTTTGCCAGGTGGCCGTTCCTTGTAAACCATTGAAATCATGGTGCGGAGAGGGGGACTTGAACCCCCACGAGATTGCTCCCGCTAGCACCTCAAGCTAGTGCGTCTGCCAATTCCGCCACCTCCGCAATTTGGGGCGTTGTCGAGATTACTTCTTTGCCGGAGCCGGAGCCTGCGCCGCCGGAGGCACCGCGACCTGCACCGGAACTGCCGGTGTCTGGCCAGCCGGAGCTGCACTCTGCGCCGGAGCCTTGGCCGGAGCCGGGACCGCCGGAGCGTTCTTCGTCGCGTGCCGCGTCAGAGCCGTCCCGTTCACACCCGCGCCCCGCGTCGCCAGAATCGACAACGAAATGGACGTCAGCATGAACACGATGGTGGAAATCGTGGTCGCCTTGGAGAGCAGCGTCGCCGAGCCACGCGGACCGAATGCGGTCTGAGAGCCCATGCCCCCGAACGCACCAGCCAGGTCGGCCGCCTTGCCGCTCTGCAGCAGGATCACAACAATCAGAAACAGGCACACGAGTACGTGCACGATAGTCAACAAAACCGTAATCACAACTTCATCAGTATAGCAGGCCACCCCAAACGTGCGCCTTCCCCAATTTCAGAGTACGATTTTTTGCCTCGCCTCCCGCCGCTGCGGCTAACATGAAATCAGAGGGTTCGATGCCGGGGGAACTACGCGCCCCCGGTCTCCGTATCCTCAATCTTCGGATCTCAGAAAGTGCACATCGTAGCCGACAAAACGAATCCCGCCGCGCGGCCCTGCGAACCGCCGCGCTGGCGTCCCACCGTGCGCTACCTTTCGCAGACCGAGGTGCACGTTTACGCGCTCTCCATTGGCGCCAGCGTGCTGCTCAGCTTCTTCCCGTTCCTGATTGTGATGCTCACGCTCATCCGCGACGTCTTCCACCTGCCGCTCGCTGAAAGCGCTCTTGTGTTCGCATTGCGCGACTATTTTCCCGGCGACCTCGGCGGCTTCATCATCCGCAACCTGACCAAGGTGAATCACGGAAGATTTCAGCTCACATCGATCGTCCTGCTGCTTTTCACGGCCAACGGCATCTTTGAGCCCCTCGAGGTCGCGCTCAACCGCGCCTGGGGCGTGGAAGAAAACCGGAGCTACGTGAAGAACCAGATCCTCAGCCTCTTCATGATTCTCCTGTGCGGCGGCCTGACGCTGGGCTCGGTGCTGCTGACCGCAGTGAATGAGCGCTTCGTGTCGGTCCAGTACGGAATCAGCGTCCTTCCTACGTGGATGTCGCTCGGGATCTTTAAGCTGGGCGCTATCCCGGTCACGATCCTCTCTCTGTTTCTGGTCTACTGGATTCTGCCCAACTGCCGCGTTCCGGCGCGGCGCGTGATGCCGGTTGCCGTGATCGTGGGCCTCGGTCTGGAGGCGCTGAAGTATGTGATCCTGTTCGCGTGGCCCTGGCTCGACAGGAAATTCCAGAACGAATACGGGCCGTTTAACTACTCGGTCGCAATCGTGATCTTCAGCCTTCTGGCGTCTTTTTTGGTGCTGGCGGGTGCGGAATGGTCGGCCCGCAAGCCGGCGCCGCCGGTTGAAGCGTAGTGGGACCGCGCCTCCGGATGAGATAATTGCTATCCATGGCAGACGAAACGGCGGACGAAGCACAAAAGCGCATCCGTGTTGTCACGTGGGCCGATCCGGAAGAGGCGCGCCGTCAGGGGCGGCGCATGTCGGGTTCGGAGCTTTTTGCGAAAATGCGGCTCGGGGAGATTGCCGAACCCCCATTTGCCCGGCTGCTGGGCATCGAACTGTTCGACGCAAGCGAGGGCAAAGTTACCATGACGCTGCCGCCCCAGGAACTCCATTACAACCCAATGGGTTGCGTGCACGGCGGCATCCTGACCACGCTGCTCGATTCCGTCATGTCCGCGGCGGTGCACTCCGCGCTGCCGCCCGGCAAGGCATACCTGACGCTCAGCATAAATGTGAATTTCCTGAAGCCTGTCTATGAACACACCGGAGAGATCATGGCGCATGGCACCGTTGTCTCGATCCGTCGCCAGGTAGCGGCTGCCGAAGGCCGGATTGTCGATCCGAAAGGCGATATCTGCGCTACAGGCACCGCCACATGCATGGTTTTTGACATGCCGGGCGGGCGCAAGCTGACCGCGGATTCCGAAACGGGCGCAGGGTCATGAACGCAACCTTCTCCATCCGCGAGTCTGCGGACGTGACCATTATCGACGTGGCGGGCCGGATCACGTTTGGCGGCCCGGCTTACGAACTGCGAAGCTCAATCGGGTTGGCGCTGCAGCAGGGGGTAACGAAGATTCTGCTGAATCTTGCTGGCGCGGAATATCTCGACAGCACAGGGATCGGCGAACTTCTCGCCGGCGTCCGCGCGGCGGGCGAGCACGGAGCGGCGCTGAAGCTGCTCAACGTCCCCCGTCGAATCCGGGATTTGCTCCGCCTGACCGGAGTATTTGACGTTTTTGAACAATTCAGCGACGAAGCCGCGGCGGTTGCGAGCTTCGCATAAGCGGCGCTAAATCCGGGCGGCCGTGCGGCCGATGTCTTCCCAGATCCGCGGGCTGCTGCCCGGCCAGTCGAGGTGAAGGTCCCGCGATACTTCCTCGATCATGTCCATCGTCGCGTGCCGACTGGACAGGGCGAACGCTGTCAGCAACACGTTATCGCAGACGGAATTGATCAGTCGCGGAATGCCCTGCGTTCGCAGATGAATTTCCGCGAGCACATCGGGACTGAACACGTTCTGCTCACGCATGCCCGCCCGTGCCAGACGAGATGCAATGTACTGCGAAGTTTCCATGGCCGACAACGGGCGCAAATGGCAGCGCAGGGCGATGCGCTGCTTGAGCTGGCGGAACTCCCGCTCCTCCAGCTTCCGATCCAGTTCCGGCTGCCCGGAGAGGATGATCTGCAGCATTTTGCCGCGCCGGTTCTCAAGGTTCCCGAGCAAGCGGACCTCCTCGAGAACATCCCACTCGAGGTTGTGAGCCTCATCGATAATCAGAACGGTGGTCTGATTCTGGTTGGCGCGCTGGATCAGCAGCGCGTTGAGCGCAAAGAGCACTTCCGGCTTCGACTTGCGATCGCACTGCAGGTCGAAATCGTAGGCGATCATCTCGAAAAACTGATCCGACGTGAGCCGCGAATTAAACACGAATGCAAACTGGATCCGGGCCTGGGATAGCTGATCCCGCAGACATTCCAGCATGGTCGTCTTGCCGGTGCCGACTTCCCCCGTCAGGACAATGAAGCCTTTGCGGCTCTGAACTCCGTACGTGAGGCTTGAGATCGCCTCTTCGTGCTGGGCGCTCCGAAAAAGGAAGGACGGATCGGGGCTCAGATTAAATGGAGAACTGTTTAGCCCAAAGAACGCCTTGTACATACGCAATTCGACTTTAACACGCATTTGCGCCAATCCAAATGCTCCACTTAGGGAGCATGGGCGATACTGGTAGCAGCCCAAGCGGTAGTGCAACGCTCAATCTACGAAATATGCCGGAAGTCCTTTACACTACGCCGCACGGCATTCAGGTCGCGCGGACAACATCTAAATTGCCCTATCAAAAGGGTTTAGGCCGATTTCTGCGCCAACTGGACACGCAGCGCGGCTTTTATTTGTCTTCCGGATACGAATTCCCGGGCCGTTATTCGCGCTGGGATATTGTGTCGGTTCATCCGCCCGTGGAACTGGTGGGCTTTCAGCGGGAAGTCACCTTCCGGCCGCTCAACGAGCGCGGCGTACTGATCAACCGCATGCTGGCCACGGTTCTGGCTGAACACCCGCACTGGGACGATTTCCGCGAGGAGGCCGGCACACTGCGCGGCACCCTGAAGCCGATGCCGAAGCTGTTCGCCGAAGAAGACCGCAGCAAGCAGCCGTCGATTTTTTCCGTCCTGCGCGCGCTGACTCAGGAATTCCGCACCGAGCACGACGATAAGCTCGCCTTCGTCGGCGCTTTCGGCTACGACCTGCTCTTCCAGTTCGAACCGATTCCGCTGCGTTTGCCGCGCGACGGGAAACGCGATCTGCAGCTCTACCTCTGCGACGACATTATTTATATGGATCGCAAGCGCGAGCAGATCGAGCGCTTCACCTACGAATTCGCGCAGACCGGCGTTTCCACCAGGGGCGTCGCCCGCACCGGCGAACGCGTCCCGCGCGCCGCGAAACGAAAGCCCGCCCCCATCGCGGCCGACCACACGCCCGAAGAGTACATGGCCAACGTCGAAACCGTGCGCGAAGGCATGCGGCAGGGCGAATACTACGAAGTCGTGCTGGCCCAGACGTTTCAGACTACGTATTCCGGTAAAGCGTCGGACCTGTTCCAGCGCATGCAGCGAGCCAACCCCTCGCCGTACGAATTTCTGCTGCAGTTCGGTTCCGAACAACTGGTGGGCGCGTCGCCGGAAATGTTTGTGCGGGTGGAGGGCCAGCGCGTGGAGACCTGCCCTATCGCCGGCACAGCACGCCGAACCGGCGACCCGCTGCAGGACGAAAAGAACGTTCGCGAGCTGCTTTCCTCGCTGAAGGAAGAATCCGAGCTCACCATGTGTACCGACGTGGACCGCAACGACAAGAGCCGCGTCTGCATTCCAGGCACAGTAAAGGTGATCGGGCGACGGCTGATCGAAGCCTACGCGGGCCTGTTCCACACCGTCGACCACGTGGAAGGCTATCTGCAGCCCGGTTTCGATTCGCTCGACGCGTTCCTCAGTCACATGTGGGCCGTTACGCTCATCGGCGCGCCGAAAAAGGCGGCGGCGATGGCGATCGAATCGCTGGAAAAGAATGCCCGCGGATGGTACGGCGGCGCCGTGGGCATGCTTTCCCTGAACGGCGACATTAACACTGGCATCCTCATCCGCACCACCTATTTGCGCGACGGCTACGCCACCTACCCGGCCGGCGCCACGCTGCTTTACGATTCCGATCCGGCTTCCGAGGAGCGGGAAACGCGACTGAAGGCCACCGGCTTCTTCCGACTGCTCGGCGAACAAACGAAGCCAGCTGCCGCCGCCGTGACGGAGGCGGAGCCGATTCACATGAAGCTGCTGCTCGTCGATAACGACGACTGCTTCATTCACACACTTTCCAACTACGCGCGCCAGACGGGCGCGGAAGTGGTTACTTACCGGGCCGGCACACCGTTTGAAATCCTCGCGGCGACCAGACCCGACATGATTCTGATTTCACCCGGCCCCGGACGTCCCCACGATTTCGGCGTGCCGGATTTGGTGAAGAAGGCTGCCGACGCAGGCATCCCGATCTTTGGCGTGTGCCTCGGCCTGCAAGGCATTGTGGAGGCGTTCGGCGGCGAACTTGGCGTACTGGCGTATCCGATGCACGGCAAGCCTTCGGCCATCCGCCATCGCAATATCGGCGTTTTCGAGGGCCTGCCTGAGACGATCGAAGTGGGCCGCTATCACTCCCTCTACGCAGTTCCCGAGCATCTGCCGGAATGCCTCGAAGTGACCGCGGAATCGGAAGACGGCGTGATCATGGGCGTCCGCCATCGGACGCTGCCGATCGAGGCGGTGCAGTTCCACCCGGAATCGATCCTCAGCGCGCAGGCTGATACGGGGCTGAAGATGATGCGAAATGCGCTGCGAATTGCGCGAGCCAGTCTGAAGCGCTGACGGCGTCGCGCGCGGCCAGGATGCCGTTGAGACGCCGCATCCAGGAGTCAATTTCGTCCCAGGCGCCAGGGCCGTCGGCGATCCGGTGCAAGCCGGGATCGGTGGACCGCTCAAACTCGGTCTCGTCGTCCTTGAGATCTTCCAGCAGCTTGTCACCGGGCCGCAATCCCACGACGCGCGTTTGAATCTCACGGCCCATCGCCTGGCCAAGACGGCGGGCGAAATCGATAATCCGCACTGGCTCGCCCATCTCCGGCACAAAGATTTCGCCCTGGTGGACCAGACTCACGGTTCGAAGAATAAAATCCACGGCCTCGCCCGAGGTGACGAAATAGCGATAGGTTTCCGGGTGCGTGATCGTCACCGGCAGGCCGGCGCGGATCTGCTCAACGAACGTCGTCCAGACACTGCCTTCGCTGCCCAGAACATTGCCCAGCCGGATCGACCCGCGATGGTTCACGGGCGCGGCGGCGACGATTAACTCAGAGGCCCGCTTGGTGCGGCCCATGATGCCCTTCGCATTCGCGGCCTTGTCGGTCGAGATAAGCAACACCGTCCCGACGCCCTGCCGGCTGGCGGCGCCCGCCACGCTCCAGGTGCCCATCACGTTATTGCGCACCGCTTCGATGGGATGCTCCTCCATCAGCGGCACGTGCTTGTAAGCTGCCGCGTGGATGACGGTATCGACACTGTTGCGCGCGATGATTTCTTCAATCAGGCCGGCATCGCAAACATCGCCTACGGTGGCGTTCGCGCGAGGACCGAGTTCGCGTGCCAGCCGGAAGATGTTGTTCTCCGCCCGGTCCAGCGCCACGAGACAGGCAACTTCCATTGCCGCCAGACGGGCGCAAAGTTTCGAGCCGATGGACCCCGCCGCCCCGGTTACCAGGATCCGGCGACTCAACAGCCCGGGAGGCAGCACCGCGGGCGGTGCAATTGCGCGGTCGAGCACGAAGGCAGCTACGGCATCGGGATCCGGGTGAGCGATCACACGGCACCTCTTCCGGCCCCGAACAGGCGCCCCGCCGTGCGCAACAGCAGCCGCGCGTCTTCTGCCGGCGAACACAGACTCAGCCATCGCTGTTCGACGGCCAGCTTGGCCGGCAGCAAGGTGCTCCGGTAGAACGCAACGGGGTCACTCACGCCGCGCAGTCGCTCTTCTTCGTTGAAATATTCCACGCTCGCTGCCCCGGTAATGCCGGGCGCAACCTCCAGAATCTCAGTCCACACGGGATCTGCTTCGTCGACGAACTCCGGAACTTCGGGCCGCGGGCCGACCAGCGCCATCTCGCCCCGGACAACGTTCCATAATTGCGGCAATTCATCCAGCTTCCAGCGTCTCAGATGAGCACCGACGGACGTAATTCGGGGGTCGCCACCCGCTGTGATGGAGGGTCCGGCCGCTGTTACGCGGGCAGCCGGGAGCATGGTGCGGAACTTCAGTTGCCGGAAGCGCCTGCCGTGCCGGCCCACGCGCGTCCCCGCGTAGCACACCGGCCAGCCATCGCCCAGCAGCACGACCGCGGCGCACACCACCATCAGCGGGGAAATCGCCAGCAGCAGCAGGGCCGCCAGTGTTCTTTCAATCGCTCTCTTCGCCGCACTGGTGGCATAGGGGCTGACCATTTCCGACTAGTTACCGCCCCGGGTGATCACGGCCGCCAGATGCGTTTTGGCGAACGGCAGGCTCTCCAGCGCGAAGGCCGCGGCCCACGAGTGCGGCGCCACCAATCGGGCCAGCGGCGGCGCGAGTGTCGCATTCTCAAAACGAAATCTGCATCCGGGGAAGAGTTGGCGGATCTCCTTCCTTCCGATGCCGCGAACGGGCCGCGCGGGATTCGAACGGCGCATGTCGTACCAGAGGATTCTCCCGCCGGGGCGCAGCACTCGCAGCATCTCGCGCGCAATCTGCTGCCGCACCGCCGCATCCAGGATGGAACTGAAGACCGTGAACTGCGCCGCGAGGTCGAATGCTGAGTCTGGCCAGGGCAGCGTCCGCGCATCGCCGCTGAGCAATTCGGCCCCCGCCAGCCGTTCGCGAGCCTGCACGATGCGCTCCGGCAACAGATCGATGCCGTGAAGCCGCGACACCGTCGCGCCCCACATCAGGAACTCCAGCAGCCAGTGCCCCTGGCCGCAGCCGACATCGAGAATTTGCGCGC
The DNA here is from genome assembly GCA_903828455.1 of uncultured Acidobacteriia bacterium. Classification (GTDB taxonomy): domain Bacteria; phylum Acidobacteriota; class Terriglobia; order Bryobacterales; family Bryobacteraceae; genus BOG-234. The sequence goes on from CAIKMJ010000046.1 coordinate 55,077, forward strand.
GGTTCAGCGGGAACGCACCCTCTTCGCGCAGCAAGCGCGCACAGGCCCGCGCCGCACCGGCGTGCAGAAACTGGTTTTCGCTGCGATTCGAGTCGTAGAATCCGGCGGGGATCTCGCGGGCCCGGCGCGCGTACTCCTGACGAATTCGTTCGATTTCGAGGGCGCCCGGATCGTCCACCGCGCCTCTCAGCGGCTCGCGCCCGTAAACACGCGCGGAACCGTCGTCTGACCCTGCCGGCACAGCCCCCAGTATACGAGGCCTGCGCAGAACCCCGCGGCGTACCCGAGTTGATAAAGAAAGAATGTCAGCGGCAGCGCCGGCAACAGGTCCCAGCCTTCCCGGCTGGCGGCGCGCAGGGTCGCTACGAGGCAAAGCAGCGCGTAAAGCACCGTCAGCGCGCCGAGCGCAGTTAGCGCGGCGGCCCGGGTCGCGGCCGGAATCGTCAGAAACGCAAAAACGAACCCAATCAGCGCCGCCCCGCCCGGCACGAAATGCCGGACTGCCGCCGTGGCGGGGTGCTTCCGCAGCACCGCAATCCGCCAGAATCCGAACTGCAGATATTGCCGGAACAGGCCGCGCAGCGTGCGCCGCGGCGTGTAGCAGGAGACGATCGACGCGTCCTGCCAGATGACGCCGCCCGCCTGACGAATCCGCAGATTCAGTTCATCGTCCTGATTGCGCACCAGCGTTTCATCGAAGCCTCCCAGATCGAGGAGCGTCTGCCGCCGCCAGCATCCGTAGGGAACGGTGTCCACCGGGCCGGAATAATTGTTGTCGCGGAACCGCGCGCCGCCCGTGGCGAAGGGGGAGTGGAACCCGGCATGGATGGCACGGGGCCAATAGCCTTCGGCGCGCGACCGCTGCGGGCCGCCCGCGTTGGCCGCGCCGGTCGCTTCGAGCACTTCGATCGAACGCCGGACGTAATCGGGCGAATACACGGTGTGTGCGTCCATCCGTACGATGAACTCGCCGCGAGCGAGCCGGATCGCGTCGTTCAGCCCGGTTGACACGATTCGCGCGGGATTATCGATGACGGCCAGCCATGGCCTCGCGCCACAAGCGGCATCGAGAAGCGCCCGCGTGCCGTCCGTCGACTGGCCATCTGCGATGATGACGTCCAGCTCAAGCCCCGTGCGATCCAGCGCATCGAGGCTTTGGAGCAAGCGCCCGATGTGCCCCGCTTCGTTCCGGCAGGCTGCGACGACGGTGACGTTTACTGGAATATTCGTCATGCGGGGCCATCCACGAGGTTAGTATGGATGCACGGACCATGAACCGGCGGGCTCTCATTCGGCAATCCGGACTGGCGGGCACGGCAGTCGTTCTCGGCGCGTGTGGCAGGAAGCGGGTTGCTGTCCCTCCGCCCCCGGCGCAAATTCCCGCTGGCACCACGGAACGCGGCGTGGCTAGTTGGTACGGCCATCCGTATCATGGCCGCCCCGCGGCAGATGGCGAGATCTACGACATGGAGCAACTGGTGGCCGCCCACCGCACGCTGCCGTTTCACACGCGCGTGAGTGTCCGCAACCTGTCGAACAACAAAACGGTGGAGGTTCGCATTATCGACCGCGGGCCGTTCGTGGGCGGGCGCATCATCGACCTTTCGCATAAAGCCGCACAGCAACTGGAGATGATCGGCTCCGGCATCGCGCCGGTGGAGATCACCGTGCTCGCGGCGCCTGCTTCCGGCGTGCCCGCAAAGTTCGGCGTGCAGGTGGGGGCGTTCGGCGACAAATCGAACGCGGACCGGATGGAGCAATCGATGAAAGCGGCCTACGGTGCCGGCCGGCAGGTGCAGCGGGCCGGCGATCCACCGTTGTGGCGAGTGCTGGCCGGCGCCGAACCTTCGCCCGAAGCAGCGGAGCAGCTGGCGCGGCGCATCCGCGAAGAGCAAAAGGTGCCGCAGGCTTTTGTGGTGCGTCTCGATCCGTAGTCAGCAACTCGCTACAGAACCGCGAGCACTTCTTCGGCGTGGCCTTCGGGCTTCACCTTCTCGAAGATCTTTACGATCTTACCTGCCTCGATCACGAACGTTGTTCGCGCCACGCCCATCACCTTCTTGCCGTACATGTTCTTTTCCTTCATGACTCCATAAAGGTTCGCGATCGTCTTGTCGGCGTCGGCAAGCAGAGTGAAGCCAAGGTCGAACTTCTCCTTGAATTTCGCCTGCGCCTTCGTCGTATCGGGCGAGACGCCGATTACGGTGACGCCTTTCTTCGTGAACTTCTTCACGTGGTCGCGGAACTCGCAGGATTCAACGGTGCAGCCCGGCGTATCGGCGCGGGGGTAAAAGTACAGGACGATCTTTTCGTCCTTGTGTTCGGCCAGACGGAACTCTTCGCCTGCGTCGGTGAGGACAGTGAAATCCGGTGCTTTATCGCCAACTTTGAGCATGGTCTGATTCCTCGCCTTCCTTCTTTTATGAGAGTTTCGACTTCAGCAGTTCGTTCACAGCGGCGGGATTCGCCTGGCCTCGCGACGCCTTCATCACGGCACCAACGAGGAAGCCGATCACCGTCGTCTTGCCACCCTTATATTGCTCGACCTGCTTCGGATTCGCAGCGAGGACTTCATCCACAATCTTTTCCAGTGCGCCGGAATCGCTGATCGTCCTGAGTCCTTCGCGCTCCACGATGACCGAGGGAGCTTCGCCGGATTCGAACATCTTCGGCAGAACGTCCTTTGCCAGCTTGCCGGTGAGTTCGCCGCGCACGATGAGTCCGACCAGTTCACCGAGGTGGCGGGCGGAGATCGGAGAATCTTCGATCTCACGATCGGCGGCTTTGAGCATGCCGGCAAGGTCGCCCATCACCCAGTTGGCGGCAATCTTCGGATCGGTCGAAACGGTGGCGACTTCCTCGTAGTATTCGGCGATGGCGCGGGTGGAGGTGAGCACTTCCGCGTCGTACTGGCGCAATCCGTAGGATTCGACAAAGCGGGCGCGTTTGGCGGTGGGCAACTCCGGCATGGTGGAACGGACTTCACCGAGCCAGCGGTCGCTGATTTTGAGAGGAACGAGATCGGGTTCAGGGAAGTAACGATAATCGTGCGCGTCTTCCTTGCTGCGCATCCCGTGGGTCTCGCCGGAATCGGGATCGAACAGACGGGTTTCCTGAAAAATGCGGCCGCCTTTTTCAATGATGGCGACCTGGCGGGCCACTTCGTATTCCACGGCCTGCTTCAGGAAGCGGAACGAATTCAGGTTCTTGACTTCGGCGCGCGTGCCAAACTTCTCAGTGCCCTTCAGGCGGACCGAAACGTTGGCATCGCAGCGCAGATGGCCCTTTTCCATGTCGCAGGTGGAGACTTCGACGAACTGGAGAGTTTGCTTGAGATCGGTCAGGTATGCCACGGCTTCGTCCGCCGAGCGCATGTCGGGCTCGCTGACGATTTCGATGAGCGGGGTACCGCAGCGGTTGAGATCGACGTAGGTGTAGCGGTCGGAATCGCGGAAGCCTTCATGCTGGCTCTTACCAGCGTCGTCTTCCATGTGGATGCGGGTGATGCCGATGCGCTTGAGTCCGGTCTCGACAGGTATATCGATGTAGCCGTGTTCGGAAAGCGGCTCATCGTACATGGAGATCTGGTAGCCCTTGGGAAGGTCGGGATAGAAATAATTTTTGCGGGCGAAGCGCGAGACGGCGCGCACGTTGCAGCGGAGCGCGAAGGAGGCCTTGATGGCAAGCTCCACGGCTTCACGGCTGAGCACCGGCAGGGCGCCGGGCAGGCCGAGGCAAACCGGGCAGACATTGCTGTTGGGCGCAGCGCCGAAAGAGGTTGGACAGCCGCAGAAAATCTTCGTGCGGGTGCCGAGCTGCACGTGGACTTCGAGCCCGATTACGGGTTCATATTTGGCGATGAGCTCGGGGGAGGCGAGCTCGGTAAATGCGGATGCAGACATTTTTTCTTAGGATAGCCGCCCGCGGGGTGCGGCGTTAGTTGGCGACCGTCAGAAAGAGGCCGCTCTGGGTGCTGAAACCGCCGGTGCTCAGAACCAGCGGCTGGTCGCCGCTGGCGACGTTCGGCACCGTGATGTTGAACTGGCAGACCCCTGGCGCGACCAGGTAAGCGGCGACGGACGCCGCGACACCGCCCACGGTGGCTGTGACGGCCTGGGTCAGCGGGTACGCCGAATAGAAGAGCACGCCGACCGGCGCGGCCGGGTTGGAGGGTCCGAAGCCGGTGCCGTAGAGCTGGACGACCTCACCGGGTTTGGCTGGCGTGGTGGCCACACCCTGCAGCAGGCCGGCCGGGCCGGCGTAAACACCGGTGGAGTTGTGGACGGCCGCGGGGTACCGCGGGGTGAACTCGAACAGCGCGGGCTGCAGCGGAACCTTGTCGATGTAGAAAAAGTTGCTCTGGAGCAGCTGGATCTTCACCTGCACAGCAACGCTGCCGGTGGTGTTGTCATCCGGCGGAATCAGGATGTTGAGCTGCGTGGGGCTGTAGTAAGAAATGGCGGTCGGACGCGCGTTGACGGTGACCGAGACGAAGTCCATCTGCGGCGGCAGCTGGCCGTTGATGAAATCGGAGTCCTGCCAGGCGCGCGAAAGAACGGAAAAGCCGGTGCCGTAAACGGTAATCCAGCTGCCGGGAGCGGCGCCGACGTGGCCGGCGGCATTGCTGGCCACGGATTGCCCGCTGGCGCTGCTGGCCACGCCGGTAATGTAGGGAATGGTGGCCTGCGGACGCGCATCCTGTGGCGTCACAATCTGCGCCGCCAGACTCAAGCAGAAAAGACTCAACCCGGAAAGCCGCACAGTCAACTTACATTTCTCCCTTACGAATTTTGCCATGGGCGGCACACGGACGAAGCTCCGGAATAACCGCAGGAATCAGTAAAAAGGGCCCACCGTTTTGCGGCGGGCCCGGGTTGCGTGATGTGAAGCGGCCTATCGGTCGGCCAGGTTGCTGCTCTTCCCGCCCGCCTTGATGGCCGCCAGAACGTTGCTTGCGGTGAACGGCACCTGACGGATGCGCACGCCTGTGGCGTCGAAGATCGCGTTGGCGACCGCCGCTTCGGCCAGCGTGATGGCGCATTCTCCCGCGCCGGTCTGCGAGACGTTGGGATTGTTGATCACCGTCGTCTTCATGACCGGAACAGGCTGGCCCCACTGGTAAACAGGGTACGTGTTCCAGTCGGTGGACGTGATGATGCCAGCCGTAGCGTTCCACTTGACCTGCTCATAGAGTGCCCGGCTCATGCCCTGCAGCAGACCGCCCTCGGTCTGATTCTTCATCCCGTCGGGATTGGAAACCGGACCGCTTTCCACTGCCGTATAGAACGAGGTCACCGTAACCTGTCCGGTTACGACGTTGACCTGAACATTGCAAACGGTGGCGCTGTAGCCGTTGTTGCCTTCGTACAGCAGGCAGGCAAAGCCGCGTCCACTGGCAATGGTCGTATTGCCGAATCCGAATGCGCCGATTTTGGAGCGGGGCGAACTGCGGTAATCCCAGTTCCCGAGCTGTGCGGCTGCCTGGACCACCGCAATCAGCCGGGGATCCGAAAGGTGGCGAAGGCGGTAGAGAACCGGGTCCTGTCCCAGACCTGCGGCAACTTCGTCGATGAAGCTTTCATTGGCGAAAGTGTTCTGCATACGCGAAGGCGAACGCAGCGGGCCGGTAAAGAGCGGAGACGGTACGGTGTGGGTGATCACCCTGGCGCTGGCGATGTTGCCGGTGCCGCCGGCCGGGTTGTTCTTCACCACGCCGTTCAGATATGCCGACGCGGCGTTTCCGTTATTGCCAAACGTGGAAGGCGGCGTAGCCGCGGTGGGCACTACAACGGGCGGGGTCGGAAAGCCGGCCAGCGCGCCACTGATGATATTGCCCGGCGTGGTGGCGTTGGGGCGGTTGCCCCTGGTGGCGGTGTAGCTTTCGTAAACCCAGCTCTGCATCTGGCCAGTCTTATCGACGCCAGCCTGCAGATTAATCACATAGGGCTGACCGAAACTTTCGCCGTTGGCATGTTCGTCGCGGCGGGACCACTGGACGCGCACCGGCTTGCCTACGGCCTGCGACATGATCGCAGCATCGTAGGAAACCGAATCGTTGCCGTTGAGCCCGTAGCATCCCGAACCTTCCACGTAAATAACTTCAACGTTGGAGTTGGGAATTCCCAGCACCAGCGCAACGCTGTCACGTTGCGGATAGACGCCCTGCGTGGCCGACCAGATTTTCGCGGTCGCCTGAGGGCCCGCTCCGCCTCGGACGTCGGCGACGGCGCAGGAAGTGGCGATCGAGCCGTGCATCTGGTACGGATGCAGGTACTGGGCGCTGAATGTCTGCGCAGCGGCAGCCATGGTGGCCGCGGTATCGCCGGAATCCAGCGTGAGAGCATCCGCAGTAGGACCGGTCTGCAGATACGTGTAGAGGCTGTTCGGATCGGGCAGAGCGGCGCCGGTTGACCAGTTGACGTTCAGCGCGCCGGCAGCCTGAATGGCATGCCACTGGGTATCCGCAACGACTCCGACGAAGTTGGCCTTCACGACGACCTGCACGTTGCCAGGCAGAGCGGCGACGGACGATTTATCCACGCTGACAACCGTCGCGCCGACCGTCGGCGGACGAACGACGCGGCCGTGCAGCATCCCGGCAACACGAACGTTGTGGACGTACGTGAAGGAGCCGACGGCCTTCGCCGGAATATCAATGCGCGGGACCGAGGTGCCGAGGATCGTGTAGGTGTGCGGATCCTTGGGCGTCACGCTGTTGCTGAGCGACAGATTGAAACGCTGCCCGTTCAACAGTTGGCCATAGCTGATCTGCTGCGTGGAGTCGCCGCCCTTAACCGAAACGATGCCATTGCTGACAGTAAGCGCGCTGACCGGGACATCGAACCAGAGCGAGGCCAGCTGCAGGATTGCCGCGAGCGCGGTATCCAGGGCCTGACGCAGCCCCCCGGGACCGAACTCCGCGATGTGCGACTGGCTGCCCGACGTGGTGCCCTGATCCGGCGTAAAGCCGGTCTGACAGAAAATCAGCCGGACGTTGCTGAGCGGCACGGAGAGCTCTTCGGCAGCGAGCTGAATCTGGACGGTCCGGATGCCCTGACCGAATTCGCATTTGCCGGAGTAGACAGTGACGATTTCATCGGCGCCGATGGAAACCCAGGAATCGACCTTCGATGCGTCTACCAGCCCGGTGGGCTGGAGCGGATCGATCGGAGTCGGCGGAGTGGTGGTTTGAGCCGAGGCATGAGTCAGTGAACCGGCGGCGCTGAATCCCACGACGAGAGCTCCGGCAGCTTTGGCGGCGGTCTTAAAGAAGTCACGGCGCGAAGGTGCATTTTCATTCAACGCGGCCAACGCATCGGGCGTCATGTTCGACTGGTCGAACTGGCCGACGGAACCGGCAAGTTTATCCATTGCGCGTTTTCCAAAGATTGCGGATTTCATTGAGTTTTCCCCTGTGCGTAGAGAGAAAGCGCATTCAGCATGCGCGGGTGCGAGTGGCAGCGGCAGAGCAGCGGAGTCTGGCCCAGAGCATTCAGAATCTGCGCGCTGGTGGCGCCGGGATTGGCGTCAATGAAAGCCTTTCCGTAAAGCATGGGGCCGCTCAGACAGAATCCGCACTGCATCGCCTGCTGAGAAATGAAAGCCTGCTGGATCGGATGGGGATTGGCAAGAGTGCCAAGGCCTTCGATCGAGACGATCGTGCCGCCGGCGGCAGCAGCGATGCCGGTTGTGCAGGAACGGATGGGAGCACCGTTCAGAAGGACCGTGCAGCAGCCGCATTGACCGAGGCCGCAGCCGAACTTGGGTCCCTGCAGATGGACGTTCTCCTGCAATATGTAGAGCAGTGGTGTGTTGGGGTCGTCGACGTTCACCGAAACGGAGGCGCCGTTCACGGTCATGGTGTATGTGGCCATTCACAATCTCCTTGAAGACAAAAGCAACGGAACTGACTGTCCGGGGAATTCCCGGGACATGGCATCCCTCCTGAGAGTTAAGGAAGAAAAGACTGCGGTAATCATATCCCCGGGTAAAGTCTTCGTCAATGATGCATTTATAAGGGGCAAGGACACGTTTAAAATTCAGACAATCACCGCGCTTCCCCCGCTTGCGGCGTCATCGAACACGGCATGGCACGGCCCTTCCGAAGCCAAAACTGCACACGCACAACAATCTGCGCCGAGGTGTGTTCAAGCGGTCGGGAAACATAAGGATCGGGAAGTATGATACGCTCCTTCCTAATCGGGGTACCAGAAATTTATTACGGGACAATTCATGCGGAACTTTAAAAAGACAGTCATCCGGGTTGCGCTCGTCGCAGCAGCTATTGCCACGCCGATCATCTATGCGTATGAATACGGGCCGGATCCTGGATATACCGGGGCTCCTGGCGACAACAAGAACGGATGTGTCGCCTCCGGATGTCACGTCGGCACGCCGAATTCGGGGCCCGGTTCGGTGACTATCACGGCTTCGGGCGGAACCACTTACGTACCGGGTGGGCCGGCCCAGACAATTTCGGTGAAAATCACCGACGCAACCGAGAAGAAATACGGCTTTGAGCTTACCGCGCGAGTGGACAGCAACCCCACAACGCTCGCGGCCGGAGTTCTGGCGTCCACGGATGCACTCACACAGGTGGTCTGCACCGACGGTTCCATTTCACCGGCAGCCGGCTGCCCGGCAAAATCGGGCGGTACCCTGCAATGGATCGAGCATACGCTCGCGGGCTACAACAAAAGCGCCACGTCGCCGAGCTATACGTATACGTTCAACTGGACTCCGCCCGCAACGAACGTGGGCACTGTTACGCTTTACGCCGCAGGGAACGCTGTGACGGGCGCGCTGGTGGTAACCGGAACGCACGATTATCTGACTTCGCTGAAGCTCTCGCCGGCAGCTGCGAATCCGAATGCTCCGACGATTTTGTCCGGTGGCGTCAATCCACTGAACAGTTCCGCGACAACCATCCAGCCCGGCGCATGGACACAGATATTCGGGACCAACCTGGCGTCGGCGCTCACGCTCTGGAAGGGAGACTTCGCGACCACGCTCGGTGGCACCACGGTGTCGGTGAACGGCAAGCCGGCGTCGCTGTATTTTGTGAGCCCCACGCAGATTAACTTCCAGGCGCCCAACGATACTGCGACAGGCAGTGTGCCGGTGGTGGTTACAACGCCGAACGGCACAGCGACATCGACGGTGACGCTGGGAACGGTCGGGCCGTCGTTTCTTCTGCTGGACAACAAGCATGTGACCGGAATTATTTTGCGCAGCAACGGGTCGGGCGCGTACGGTGGCGGAGGTTACGACATCATTGGCCCCACAGGAAGCTCGCTGGGATTCGGCACGGTCGCGGCAAAAGCGGGCGATGTGGTGGAGCTTTATGCGGTCGGCTTCGGCCCCACGAATCCGGTGATGCCCTCCGGCCAGGCGCTGGCAGCCGGCCAATTCGGGACGGCGACGAGCCCAATCACAATTCTGATAAACAACAAGCCAGTGACGCCGTCATTTGCCGGCATCACGCTGGCTGGCTTGTATCAGATCAATCTGACGATTCCCAGCGGGCTGGGCACCGGCGATGTTCCGATCGTCGGCAGCGTGGCTGGCGTGCAGACCCCGTCGGGCTTCGTGATCAGCCTGCAATAAATTAAACGCGGGCGGACCGGCATTCTCCGCTTCCGAAGGCTCTCCTCGCGATGCAGCATCGCGGCCCGGAGTCGAACGCGGAAGTTGAACTTGCCGGTCCGCCGCATTTGCGCGGTCGAGCTTTTCAGGACGATTCCGTGCGAGCCCGCCGCGCAGGAATTCGTGGCCGGAAGAGCAACAGCCCCGGGCCGCGACGGCCGCCGGGATTCGTCGCCGAAACAGCCTTATTACACTAAACAAATGTCTGGCCCCTCATGGGGACAGGACTGCGTCCGGCTGCGAGACAACTGAATCCTGCTCGATCTTCAGAACCGGGAAACCCATCTTCAGCTGCGTTCGTCGGTCATAGATAACTCCAACACAACAATGGGAAGGAAGGTCCGTTCGGAATTTTGATGAGGCGCGACAAGAAAGTATTTCTGCGTTTTTTGCTGGCTGCAGGCGCGATTGCGACGCCAATCGTTTATGGATACGAGTTTGGACCGCCTCCCGGATATTCCGGCGCTCCCGGCGACAATGCCAGCGGCTGCGCGGCAAACGGCTGCCACGGCGGGGCGATCAGTCCAAAATTTACGGGCTCGGTCTCGATCACCGCTTCCGGCGGTACCAACTACATCCCGGGGCAGGCTCAGACGATCACCGTAACGGTTACGGATTCCGCCCAAAAAGGTTATGGCTTCGAGATGACGGCAAAGGCCACCGGAACGAATTCGGCCGGACTGCTGACCGCCGGCAGCGACGGCTATACCCAGGTGATCTGCGCGGATGGTTCAGTGTCGCCGGCAGCCGGATGTCCGGCATCCCGCGGCAGCACCCAGCAGTGGGTCGAACACACCCTGGCCGGCTGGGAGAGCAGTGGCACTCCGCCAAGCCACTCGTTTAAGTTCACGTGGACACCGCCGGCTACCGCTTCCGGCACCATTACTTTCTACGCAGCCGGTAATGCCGTGGCGAATGCCGCGCCACCTGCCAATGATAAGGGCGCTCACACGTATTTCACGAACCTCGCGCTGACGCCGGCCGCGGCCAACCCGAATGCGCCGGCAATTACGCCGGGCGGCATCAATCCGCTGTACAGCACGGCGACGACGATTCAGCCCGGCGCGTGGGCGCAGATGTACGGCACGAACCTGGGTCCCACCGGAACCACGTTGTGGAAAGGCGATTTCGCCACCACACTCGGCGGCACTTCCGTAACGGTGAACGGCAAACCCGCATCCCTTTACTTCGTCAGCCCCACGCAGCTGAACTTCCAGGCGCCAAACGACACGGCAACGGGCAGTGTCCCGGTGGTTGTCACAACGCCGAATGGAACGGCAAGTGCGATCGTTACGCTTGGCGCCGTGGCACCGTCATTTCTCGTGCTGGACGGCAAGCATGTCACCGGAATCATTTTGCGCAGTGACGGCTCGGGCGCATACGGCGGCGGGAGCTATGACATTATTGGCCCCACCGGAAACTCACTCGGGTACGCCACCGTGGCAGCCAAAGCGGGCGATTCGGTGGAGTTGTTCGGCGTTGGCTTTGGTCCCACCAACCCCGCCCTGCCTTCCGGACAGGCTCTGGCCGCGGGCCAGTACGGCACAGCGACGCTGCCGCTCACTCTTCTGATCAACAACCAAAATGTGATACCTTCTTTCGCAGGTGTCACGCAGGCCGGTCTGTACCAGATCAATCTGACGATTCCAGGCGGCCTGGGAACGGGAGACGTTTCGCTGGCCGGGACAGTCGCGGGCACTCAAACGCCGGCGGGGGTTGTGATCAGCCTGCAATAAAAACTTATGCTCAAGTGGATTGGCATTCTCGCGCTTCCGCTCGCACTGTGCGCGCAGGCAACTGCGCCACAGGCGGCGGCGCCGCAGACTGCAGCGCCTCAGGCTGCGGCCAGCGGACCGAATCATTATGTCGGGTCGGCAGTTTGTAAAACCTGCCATCCCGACGTGACGCTGAATTTCTATAAGAACCCGCACTACAAGAGCGTCGCGTCGGGGAAGGAAGCGCCGGAAAAGACCGGCTGCGAGGGATGCCACGGAGCGGGCGGAAATCATGTTGCGGCGCGCGGCGGCAAGATGACCATTCCACACGCGTTTTCGCAGATGACGCCGAAGCAGGTGCTGGACGACTGCCTGCAGTGCCATTCGAAGGATATCTCGAAGGCCAACATTCAGCGTTCGATTCACACCGAATCGGATGTGGTCTGCAGCAACTGCCATTCGATCCACAAGCCGGCCACGCCGAAGTTCCTGCTGACGAAAGTGCAGCGCGAGCTTTGCTACGACTGCCACCAGTCCGTACGGGCACAGTTCGATATGCCGGTGAAGCACCGGGTGAACGAAGGCGCGGTGCAGTGTTCGGACTGCCACAATCCGCACGGAACTTTTGCGTCGACCTGGTCGACCGGCCTGAATTCCCGCATGGTGGATCAGAGCCCCGGGGGCGAAGAGGCATGCGTGAAGTGCCATCAGGAAAAGCGCGGGCCGTTCGTCTACGAACACGCGGCGATCCGGGTGGGCGGTTGCGAGACCTGCCATTCGCCGCACGGCTCCATGTACAGCAAATTGCTGCGGCGGCCGGTGGTTTACACGCTCTGTCTTGAATGCCACAACGGCGCGGGCAGCGGCGTTTCGGCGGCGGGCGTGCTGGGGCAGTCGAGCGCGCACAACATGCTCGATCCGCGCTTCCAGAACTGCACTCTGTGCCATTCGCGTATTCACGGCTCGAATTCAGACGCAAACCTGCTGAGGTAAGAACAGAATGAGAAGACTTCTGATTCCGGTACTGTTCTCGGTCTGCGCCGCTGCGTACGTGCAGGAACTGGCAGCACAGGAGACCATTGCGCCCACCACGGGCGAGCGGGTGGGAAGTGCGCGCGGCGAAAACGTCGGCGCCTACAACGTGGTGCAGTCGTGGGAATTCGGCTACCGCTATGCGACGGTCGGCGGCGACGACGGCAAGTACCGCAGCGACGTAAACTACGGGCGCGGCGTTCGGCTGCTTTCCAGTTCACTGACCGTAAACTCGAAGGACGGACACGGCAAGTGGTTCGACGAAATCGTCCTGACGACGCAGGGCCTCGGAAACGATCCCTATGAGTCGGCCATTCTGCGCGTGCAGAAGAACCGGATCTATCGCTACGACATGACGTGGCGGCTCAACGATTACTACAATCCCGGGCTGACAACTGCGCTCGGTCTGCATCTGCAGAATACAAGCCAGCGCTGGCAGGATCATGAACTGACGCTTTTTCCGCAGAGCAAATTCCGGATTCACGCCGGATACGGACACAATAAAGAAGATGGCCCGGCGCTGTCCACCGTCAATCTTTTCGAGAATGAACGCGGCGATATTTTCACCCTGTTCAGCAACGTGCGGCGCGAATACAACTCCTACCGGATCGGCGTGGATGGCGAGTGGATGGGCATCCGCATGTCGGTCCTGCGTCGCTGGGAATTCTATAAGGAAGATACACCGTATTCGCTCGGCGGGCCGGGCGCGGGCCTGAACCCGACTGACGCCACGACGCTGACGCAATATTATCGGTCTTCGCCCATTCATGGCGATACGCCTTCCTGGCTGGGAATCATTTCGAGCGAGCGCAGGCTTGTCGCCTTCAACGGAAGAATTTCCTACGCGGGTGGAACCCGCAACTTCGTTCAGAACGAATCCCCGGCGGGCACGGGACTCGGCGGAGCCGAAAGCTACGTGGTTCTCACCTACGGAAACGCAAAGCGTCCGACGCTGGTGGGCGATTTCAACGTCGCGGTGTTTCCTGCCGGGCGCTGGACGATCACGAATAATACGTCTGTCTCCAACCAGCGCATCGTCGGCGATTCGACCTACGAGCAGTTCAGCCTTTCCACTCTGAACGTGACGCTGCTGAATTTCCAGTTCCTCGGAGTCCGGCTGATTACGAATTCCACCGACGTGCGTTTCCGCGCCACGAAGAAGTTGAGTGTTTTTGCCGGCTACCGCTATTCCAACCGTGAGATCCGCTCGATCCAATCGTCTTCAGATCCAACTACGCCGTTTGAAAATACTCTGAACTCGCAGGTGAACATGATCCACGCCGGCGCGTTCGGACTGAACTGGACCATCGCCCAGCCCCTGCGGCTGCACGTTGCGGCGGAGGTCGGCCACAGCGACAATCCGTTCACGTCGATCGATCCGGCCAACTATCACACGATTGACGCGCGCCTGCAGTACCGCAAGAAGGCATTGTCCGGCGCGGCGGGATACAAGCAGAATTACAACAACAACTCGATGACGCTGACCTCCTACAGCTCTCACTCGCGGAACTATTTCGCGAATGGATCCTGGGCGGCGAACAGTTGGTTCTCCATCGATGCGGGATACAACAGGTTGCATCTCGATACGGCGGGCGGCCTGCTTTTCTTTGGCGGCCTGCCGCGCTCAACGCAGCAGACGGGCACATCGGTGTATCTGAGCAACATCCACGCTGGAAACCTCGGTGCGCGCGTGGCGATTCGCGGACGGGCTGACGTGTACGTGGGCTACAACATCACGCGGGACGCGGGCGACGGACGCGGCTCGCTGCAGACGCCGGGCACGGTATCGGCCCTGCTTTATAACGTGCAGACGTTCCCGCTGAGCTTTGAATCGCCGATGGCGCGGCTGTCCATCCGGGTAACCGACAAAATCAAGTGGAACGCCGGATATCAGTATTACGGCTACCATCAGGACTTCGCGGTCAATTCGGTGCTGCAGAATTATCATGCCCACACCGGCTATACGAGCCTGCTGTGGGCGTTCTGAGCGCACCGCCGGTTACTTCGCTTCGCCGAACAGAAACGACTGCGGGCCGCCGATCTGCAGCAGCAGTCCGAGGTCGTCGCCGAGAAACCAGGCCGACTTCCAGCGCTTGCCGTCGAATTCCATAAAGCCGATCTCCCACGAACTGACCCGGGCGTTGGATGGCGGCATGCCGAACAGGCTTTTGGTGTTGGTGGCGGACAGGCGGAACTGCATCATCACGTTGTCACCCTCGGCAAGGGCGTAGCCGATACGATCGCGGCGGTCGGGAAATGCGTCGCCGAACTTCGTGGCCGTGCGGCCCAGTTCAACCGAGCGGTCGATCAGATGTTTGGCGCCGCTGCGCAGATACTCATCGTAGGGCGCGCCGGGGCGGTCCGGCAGAATTCCCGCGGGACGGTTTGCCGATTTGTACGCCGCAACCATGACTTTGTTGTGATACGCCGGCGTGTCCGCCGGATGCGCGAGCAGTTCGTTCAGGACGTCGTTGCCGTCCCGGGTGTCGTCGAGAATCGGCGGAACGTTCATCCGCCCGTCGCTGCGGGCAGGCAGACGCGAACCGAGCTGCATCAGCAGTCCTGCTTCATCAGCCATGAACCAGCCTTCCACGATCTTCTGATTCGCCACGCGGAAGACGGCAACTTCGTTAATGTCGAAACTCTTGCCGGTAGCGGGGATGCCGAACAAATTCCCTTTATGCGTCCCCTGAATGCGGGTCACCGCGCCGACCAGGTCGCCGTCGGCGATCAGGTGCTCAATCGTATCCGTGCGGTCCGGAAACACAGTTCGCAGCGGCTGCCCGAGCGCGGCGAGTTGCGAACCGGCGGCATTGCTTTCAAGATTCTGAAACTCGGCCCGCAATTGCTTGTACGCCGGAGCCTGCGACGCCTCGCGAACCGCGGCGAAGCCCGCCTTCCCCTGTTCTTCGAGGTAACGTTTCACAACCGCTTTATTGCGGGCCTGAACCGAGTCCTGTGCCCACGCACCGCGCGGAGTGCCCAGGACCAAGCCGGCTGCGGCTCCCGCGCCGAGGCTGCTTTTCAGAAATGTGCGTCGTGTCGCCATGGCGATCCCCCCTTACGGTCCGCGGCGAGCCAGCTCGCCAGCGTGTGTATTGTATTACAACTGAGCGGAGTGGAACGGGGTCGCGTGGCTGTTTGTCGGCACGGATATTTATCGGCGGATGCTTATCGGCGGATGCTTCGCGCGCCGGCGCTCGATCGCGGCCAGCCGGACCGATGCCTCAGTTCGCGCTCAGGACAAGCCCCGAAGGCAAGTCCTCGCCGAAGATGCGGCCGAGTGAACGCTCATCGCGTTCGGTCGAACCTTCAAGCTGCGCGATGAGCTGCGGATCCGAAACGCGGGCGCGGACTGCGGCCGACGTGACAGCGGAGACATCGCGCACCGGGTCGCCCGTATGGCGCGCCAGCGAAATCAGAGCGTCGTCCGATTTCGGCACCTGCAGCAGCGCTTCGATCCAGCGGGTCGCGACTGACGGCGAGAGCACCTGATTGGCCGGCCCGTAGAACAACTGTCGCGCACCCAGACGCGAGAGGCACCAGAGCACCACGTCGTTGTATCCCGATTCCTTGCCCTGCTTCAGCAATGCGTCGCCCAGCTGTGTGCGGTTGCCGGCCGGGATGAGTTCCATGCTCGAAGCCGTGCGCCACATCTCGCGCAGCAGACTGTTATTCACTCGCTGCGGCTTCTTTCCCGGCTTCGGCAGCAGCACGGGAAGGAGGCGCTGCACTATGTCGAACTGCTGATTGCGGTTGAGTCCGCCGGCGACGCGTCCCCAGAAGATCCACCAGTCGATTTCGTTCTGCACCTGATTGGCGAACTGCGGGCCGGCGGCGTAAATGCGGCGGACCTGCTCGATGCGGAAGTCATCGCCTGGATAGCCGAACCCGGGCCGCAGACAGAAACCGGCCAGATTGAGCCAGCGGACTTCGATCGCCGCCCCGCGTTTGCGGTTTTCGATCTGCTCGATGAAAACATCGGCAAGGCGACGCGCCACATCGACCGGCCAGGAGTTGCGGCCGAGACCCAGCGCGGCTTCGAGTCGCGACGGCAGCTCTTCCGGCGGAACTTCGCCTTTCGCAACGCAGCCGCGGACGAGTTCGCACGCAGCATCAGCGGCCTCCTGGCTGACCACGGCGGCCGGCCGTCGGGACGCAACGTCGGCTCGCGCCTTCTTTCTCAACTGGAACTGCAGACGCCAGCGATTGTCGCTGATTTTGGAATCGCACCAGGTTTCGAGCGTGCCGATTTCCGTGAGACGCGCGCCGAGCTTGACCGGCACCAGGCGTTCGCCGCCTTTGCCGAAGCGGATCACGGCTTCGAGCGGCGCGTGCTGGTGCAGCTCTTCTCCTTCCGTGAACGTGACCACGTCACCGGGCTTGTCCTCCGAGCGTGTCAGCGAACTCAGCAGCCGGAACGCGACCGGCTTGTTGGCCACGAGCTGAAGATCGCCGCGGTCGACTTCGACCGAATCTCCCTCCTCGGCACCGCGCGGAACGAGGCAGACCGCAGAGGAATCATTCAGCCCGACGTAATAAGCGCGCGGAAGGCCGCCACGAACCAGGATGCCCGAACCGGTGGAGCGAACGTACGAATAGTAAGCAGCACCGCTGGCAACGGCGAGGTCCAGATCGCGGTTCTCAAAAATAGCGGGACGTTTGCCGTACCAGTTTTCCAGTACATCGGCCACGCGCTGACGGCAGATTTCCGGGATGAAGAAACCGCCGTTAAAAAGGATGGCGTCGGGCGCCTGCCCGGCAGACTCAAGGCCCGCGGATTCCAGAAACGCCGCCAGATGCCGGCTGATTGCGGGATCGGAGACGTAAGGCAGACCGAGTTCGCGGAAGAGACTGCGCTTCTCTTCCTTCGGCTTTTCACCTCGCGGCGAGAGCGGAAGAAAGCCCTCCAGCGTGAGTTCCAGAGCTTCCGCGCGTGTGATGGTGGTCTTCATCGTGCCGCCGATCATCGACGAGCCTCCGCCGAGCACGCTGATTTCAACGCTCTCGCGATTCGGGTCGCAGAGCAGCAATTCCTTCGCCGCCGAACACTGTCGGCGCAATCCGCTGCGCTGGCGGATGGAAAGCTGCTTTCCGAGCTTCGATTCCGCGAGCCACGCGAGAGTGAGATCGAGGTTATCGCCACCGAGCAAAAGGTGTTTGCCGACGGCCGTACGTGTGAAATCGATGCGGTCGCCATCGCGCGAGACACGAATCAGCGAAAAGTCGCTGGTGCCGCCGCCGACGTCGCAGATCAGAACGATCTGACCGTCGAAAAGCAGTTTGCGGGAGCGCTCGAAGTTATTGGCGATCCAGGAATAAAAAGCGGCGGCCGGCTCTTCGAGTAGCGTGAGCTTCGGAATGCCCGCGTCGCCGGCAGCCTTGACCGTGAGTTCGCGAGCCTCTTCATCGAAGGAAGCCGGCACGGTAAGGACGACATCCTGCTCGGCAAGCGGCCCGCGGCCCGAAGCGTCCCAGGCCTCGCGAATGGTGCTGAGAAAACGCGCCGACACTTCCACGGGCGAAAGCACGCGGCCGCCCTCGCCCGCATCCCACGGAAGGATCTTCGCGGTGCGGTCCACATCAGGGTTGGAAAGCCAGGACTTCGCGCTGTGCACGAGGCGGGTGGGCACAATAGCGCCCTGCTCGCGGGCGTAAGTTCCCACTGGCTGGCCGTCTTCGAGAAACAAAAACGACGGCAGCGCGCGGCGCGATTCCACGCGCCCTGGCGCCACTAACTGCGGAATATCGAAGACCTGAACGGGCGGGAAGCTGGTGTCTTCCGCGTCCGCGGGGTCGATCCACGCGAGCGCGGAGTTGGTGGTTCCGAGGTCGATGCCGATTTTCATACGGTTTATTGAGCGGCGCGGCCGGGATCAACCGATTCGCGCACGTTGAATTCCAGCTTCCAGCGCCGCGCATCGCGGGCCACGCACCAGAGTTGCAGCATGCCGGTTTCGGTCACGATTGTTTCAAAGCTCACCGGCACGACTTCGTCGGACTGCTGCCCCGACGGCAACCGGACTTCGACCGGCGAGAGTTCATCCAGCTCGCCGGCAAAGTCGTCGATCATATCGCCAGGACGATCGTCCTTGCGCGAGGCCGAGCAGAAGAAGCGGAACTCGGCCGTGCGATCCACCGCAAGACCGAATTCACGATTCGGGATCGCGACCGACGTGCCCTCTTCCATGCCGAACGGCGCGACCGTCAGCGCCTTGAGCGGAGCCGGAATGCCGGGCACCGCGGGCATGGCGGATTCGATTCCCACATAGTAAGTTCGCGCGATGCCGCCGCGGATGCGCACACCCTTGCCGTGCCGCGCCGCGCCGTAGTAAGCGGCGCCGGCCGCCACGGCCTGCATCAGATTTTCGCCGGAAAGCAATTGCGCGGCTCCGAAGCCTTCCTCCGCGAGCCAGCCGTTCAGCACGCCGAGCAAACGGTCGCGTACGAAGGGCGCATGCAGGACGCCGCCGTTGAAAAGGACGTGCGTTGGACAGGCGAGGCCGGTCGATCCGCGCCGCACGGAGTTGTGTTCGGAGGCTGCAGCCTGCTGGCGGAGAAAACGCGCGAGGTGACGCGTGATGGCCGCATCGGCCGCGTAGGGCAGACCCATTTCCTGCAGCCCGCCGCTGCGCGTGAGACGCGGCATTTCGGTGCTGGCCACGGGCGGCAGGAACGCATCGAGTACCTGTTCGATCTGTTCGCGATGCAGTTTGGCGCGAAGCGTACCCCCGATGAGACTGGAGCCTTTGCCCGGAATATTGACAGGAACTTCGTCTGCCTTCGAATCCGGATCGAGCAGCTTTTCCTTCGCGAGGCGGCAGTTATTCCAAAGGGTCTGCAGCTGAAACGCGTCGATCTTCGTTCCCTTTGCCGCCAGTTCGCCCGCCACGGTATGCGCCAGAGCGAGGTCGATATTATCGCCCCCGAGCAGGATATGTTCGCCCACGGCGACGCGTTCGAGTTGCAGCTCGCCGGCCTGTTCCGTGACGGTGATGAGCGTGAAGTCGGTGGTGCCGCCGCCAATATCGATGACGAGCACGAGATCGCCCTTCGCCACGCGCTGGCGCCAGTCTGGATGCCGCTCGATCCACGCGTAGAACGCGGCCTGCGGCTCCTCCAGCATAGTGACGGTCGGATAACCGGCGGCCTCGGCGGCCTTCAGCGTGAACTCGCGGGCAACGGCGTCGAAGGAAGCCGGGACGGTGATGAGAACTTCCTGATCGGCGAACGGAGCATCCGGATGATGCAGGTCCCACGATGCGCGCAGGTGCTTCAGGTATGCCGCCGAAGCCTGCACCGGAGAGACTCGCTCAATTCCTTCGGCAGCTTTCCACGGAAGAATGGGCGCGGTGCGGTCTACCGCGGCGTAAGACAGCCAGCTTTTGGCCGATGACACCAGTCGGCTGGAGACTTCAGCGCCACGGCGCTGCGCGAGCTTGCCGGTGACGAGGCGCGCACTTTCATCCCACGGAAGCGCGGTCGCGCCGGCCGGAAAATCGCGCTCGGAAGGTATGTACAGAAAGGATGGCAGCAACGGCTCGGCGCTGAGTTCGCCCGGCGCAGTGAGCTGCGAAACCGGCTCCATCGCAACAACCGGAGCAACTGCAGCTTCTTCCGCCAGAGAAGTTGAGGCGACCGCGCAATTGGTGGTGCCGAGGTCGATGCCGATAGCGTACCGCGACAAACGCTACTCCACTTCGATTTCGGCCTGCGCCAGAATCCGCAGATCCTGTTTCGCATTCCATTTCGGCAGCGACGCCGACGTGGCGCGCCACCCGCGATGCCGCAGCACGCCCGACGAAGGCGCTCCCGTGGCCGGGACGTTGCCGATGAATTTGACCTGCGCGGGGTCGGCCGGCGCAGTGGCCGTGCTGCCCTCCACCGCGTCGATCAACGGCACAGGCGCAAAGGCGCGCTTCAGGACTTCGCGCGTCTTCTCATGCACGTCCCGCGCGGCGCCGCCGACCTGTTCATCGGTGTAAGGCGCAATATCTTCCATGAAGAAATCGAGCACGCGCGCCTCGCGCTGGAGCATGCCGAGCAACTGCAAAGCGCCGTCGGCGGGCTGAATCTGTGGCGCCGCGGGCGCTGCGGGCGCGGGCTTCGCCGCTTCCGTTCGGGCGGCAGCTTTCGCCACGAGGCCGAGAGCTGCAACAAGGTCGTCAGGGAGCTTGCCGCTGAAAAGGAGCGCGAAAAACGCGCGAAAAGCCAGTACGATGCGATTCAAGGTAAGGATGTACTCCGATCATTCAGAATAGCAACGAACCTGAGCCCGGGTATGTTGCGCCACGCGATCTGTCGAGGCGCGGTTAACGTTGGATAACTTTGCGGAGAGTGCGGAGTGACGCCGAACTGGGCGATAATCGGAACGTGAGAAGCCGCCATTTGATTGCCGTTTTCGTGCTTGCTGTCGCCTGTCTGGGACAACAGAACGGCGGCGCGCAGCAGAAGGGCGACAAGCAGAACGCCGCGCAGACCGCTGACAACGCGTGGAAGACCACCACTGAATTTCCCAACCTGGACTGGCACAACCTGACCGGCGCCCGTAAGGAAGCCGCGCTCAACTTCCTTCGCACCGACAAATGCGCCTGCGGCTGCGCCATGAAACTGGCCGAATGCCGTATGAAGGATCCGAACTGCGGCATGAGCCGGAAACTGGCCACCGCCGTCGTGCAGGGCTTCCTGCATAACGAGTCGCTGTCGCAGATCCGCGGAGATCTCCTGAAGCTGGCCGCCGAAGCACCGCCGCCCTTCGAAGACCCGGTGAAGCTTTCCATCGATGGCGACCCCGTACTTGGACCGGCCAATGCCCGCATCACCATCGTGGAATTTTCCGACTTCCAGTGCCCCTACTGCATGAAGGCCGTCGCGCAGGCCAAGGAGCTTCTCAAGCGGAACCCCGCCGACGTCCGCCTGGTCTTCAAGCAGTTTCCGCTCGATTCCCACAATCAGGCACAGTTCGCCGCCGAAGCCGCCATGGCCGCCCACGCACAGGGCAAGTTCTGGCCGATGCACGATCTGCTTTACGCCGGATTCCCCGACCTCTCCCGCCAGACCGTTCTGCGCTACGCGCGTCAGATCGGCCTCAATGAAAAACAGTTCGTCGCCGATCTCGACAGCCACAAGTTCGCCAAGCGCGTACAGACGGAGGAAAAAGAGGGGGAACTGGCCGGAGTCGACGGCACGCCTTCATTTTTCGTCAACGGGCGCAAATACAACGGCCTGTTTGAAGTGGCGGTGCTCGAACCGTTACTGAAACAGTTCCGCCAGTAAGTTACTTCGAACGCAGCGTTCGCTTGAGCCGTTCGAGTTGTTTGCGCGCCGTGCCGGCCCAGGCGCTTGCCGAATCCAGCTTCAGATAATTCTGCCAGTAACCGGCGGCCTGCAGCAGCTGATTGTTGCGTTCGCACAGCAGCGCCAGATTGAAGTACGCATCGGCGTAGCGCGGATTGAGCCGGATCGCATCCAGATAATGCCGGCGCGCATCCTCGGTCAGGCCCTGCTCGTCGTAAAGATTCGCCAGATTGAAGTGCGCCAGCGGATAATTCGGATCCGCCGCCATAGCCCTCATGTAGAGCGCCGACGCTTCCTTCATTTTCCCCATGCGGAACGCAATCGTCCCCAGATTCACCAGCGCGCCGGATGCCTTCGGGTTGTACTCCACGGCCTTCCGGTAGGCGGCCAGCGCCTGCTCCGGCGGCGCGCCTGTCTCTTCCAGCCGGAGTCCCTGACTGAAGTACTCTTCCGACAATCGCAGCTTCTCCGCTTCCCGCTCAGCTTCGGTCGGCTCCGGCGCTTTTCCCGCCACGGGAAACGAGCGGAGCTTTTCGATTTCCTTTTCATCGAAGTCCAGCAGCAACTGGCCGGTCACCGGTTCCATGCGGCTGTCGCCGATATGCACGGCGATCCGGCGTCCCTCGGCGGTAATGCGCAACTGGGAAAGCGGATGTTCGATATGCTGCAGCAGCCGCCGCAGCGAAGCGATGGCGCGCTGGATTTCCGCGGCCGGAATGCGCACCTGGCGCAGTTTACGCAGCGTCTGAATTGCCAGCAGGTCGGCGAAGCGGTAGACTTCCCGCGCGGCGATCAGCCCCTGCTGCTCCCAGCTTCGCAGTTGCCGCTCGGTAATGCCCGCGATGCGCCGGATATCGGCGCGTTCATAAGAGCCCGCATCGAGCGTGCCTCTGGCCTGCGTCCCCCTCTTTTTCGCCATTTTTTCCGCGCCGCTTCGCCAGCAGTGTAACAGCTTCGGCCCGTCTGGCCAAAGCATTTGCAGCCGACGAGCGAAAATCCTTGTTGGCCGGCCGGAGCGTGCGCCGAACCCGCACGGGCTTCCCGCGGGATTCGGAAATGCCCGTGCGCCCTCCGCTCCTCCGGACCGCCGAAACCCGTTCGATATAGTGGAATTTACCCATGAGTCAGAACAGCTTTGGCACTGCTTCCACCCTTTCCGTGGCCGGTGAGAAGTACCGCATTTTCCGTCTCGCCACACTTGAGGAAAAGGGCGTCGCCCAGGTTTCCCGGATGCCGTTTTCGCACCGCATCCTGCTGGAAAACCTCCTGCGCTGCGAGGATGGCCGCAAGGTCTCGAAAGCCGACATCGAATTCGTCGCCACCGGCGGTTCGGGCGACAAAGAGATATCCTTCATGCCGGCCCGCGTCCTGTTGCAGGACTTCACCGGCGTGCCCTGCGTAGTCGATATCGCCGCCATGCGCGAGGCTCTCGCGGCCATGGGCGCCGACGCCTCCAAGGCTAACCCGCTGATGCCGGCCGACCTCGTCATCGACCACTCCGTGCAGGTCGATGAATACGGCACCAAAGAAGCCTTCGGCGCCAACGCGCTGCTCGAATTCCAGCGCAACCGCGAGCGTTACATGCTGCTCCGCTGGGGCCAGACCGCGCTGAGCAACTTCCGCGCCGTGCCGCCGGACGTCGGCATCGTCCACCAGGTCAATCTCGAATATCTCGCCAGCGTGGTCTTCCAGGCCACCGGCGCGGACGGCGTTCTCACCGCTTATCCGGACACCGTCGTCGGCACCGACTCCCACACCACCATGATCAACGGCCTCGGCGTCGTCGGCTGGGGCGTGGGCGGAATCGAAGCCGAAGCCTGCATGCTCGGCCAGCCCATCTCCATGCTGCTGCCCCCGGTCGTCGGCTTCAAGCTGTTCGGCAAGCTGCCCGCCGGCTGCACCGCGACCGATCTCGTCCTCACCGTCACCCAGATGCTCCGCAAGAAGGGCGTCGTCGGCAAGTTCGTGGAATTCTACGGCGCCGGCCTGAGCGCGCTGAGCCTTGAAGATCGCGCCACCATCGCCAATATGGCTCCGGAATACGGCGCCACCACCGGCTTCTTCCCGGTGGATGACGGCACGCTCGCCTTCCTTCGCAAGTCCAACCGCGACGAGAAACTGGTTCAGCTGGTGGAAGCCTACTGCAAGGAGCAGATGATCTTCCGCACGGACGCGACGCCCGATCCGGTCTTCACCGACAAACTGGAACTCGATCTCGCCACCGTTGTGCCCTCCATGGCCGGCCCCAAGCGCCCGCAGGATCGCCTCACTCTGCCCGAAGTTGCCGCCAACTTCCGCGAAGCCTTTAAGGACGCGCCGAAGAAGAGCGCCGCTGTGGAAGTCATGGGCGAAAAGGGCGAAATGACCAGCGGAGCTGTCGTCATCGCCGCCATCACAAGCTGCACCAACACTTCGAATCCTTCGGTGCTGATCGGCGCCGGTTTGCTCGCGAAGAAGGCCGTGGAAAAGGGCCTGAAGTCGAAGCCCTGGGTCAAGACCAGCCTCGCGCCGGGCTCCAAAGTCGTCACGGAATATCTGGATAAGGCCGGCCTCACGCCGTACCTCGACGCGCTGCACTTCAACCTGGTCGGCTACGGCTGCACCACTTGTATCGGTAACAGCGGTCCGCTGCCCGATTCGGTGACCGCCGCCGTGAAGCAGGAAGATCTGGTCGTCGCCGCCGTGCTCAGCGGCAACCGCAACTTCGAAGGCCGCGTCAATCCGCTGGTGAAGGCCAACTATCTCGCCTCGCCGCCGCTGGTTGTGGCGTACGCGCTCGCCGGCACCGTCGAAATCGATATCGCGAAGGACTCGCTCGGCACCGGCAAGGACGGCCAGCCCGTTTACCTGAAGGACATCTGGCCCACCACGGAAGAGATCGAAGCCGTGATGAAGGCCACCATCGACGCCGAAATGTTCCGCTCGCAGTACGAAAAGGCGTTCGCCGGCGACACCAACTGGCAAACGCTGCCGGTACCCACGGGCAACCTGTTTGTGTGGGACGAAAAGTCCACCTACATCCGCCGCCCGCCGTACTTCGACAACATGGTGGATCCCTCAAAGCCCATCGGCGACATTTCCGGCGCCCGCGTGCTGGCGCTGCTCGGCGACTCCATCACCACCGACCACATTTCGCCCGCCGGCTCCATCGCCGTCAACAGCCCGGCCGGCAAGTATCTCATGAGCCTCGGCGTTCAGCCGGTCGACTTCAACAGTTACGGTGCCCGCCGCGGCAACCATGAAGTCATGGTGCGCGGTACGCTGGCCAACGTTCGGCTGAAGAATCAGCTGGTCCCCGGCGTGGAAGGCACTTACTCGGTTCACCTGCCCGACGGCGAACAGATGTTCATCTATGACGCTTCCATGAAGTACCAGCAGGAAGGCACGCCGCTGATGATCATCGCAGGCAAGGAGTACGGCTCCGGTTCATCGCGCGACTGGGCGGCGAAGGGCGTCGCACTGCTCGGCGTGAAAGCGGTGATCGCGGAAAGCTTCGAACGCATCCACCGCACTAATCTGGTCGGTATGGGCGTCCTCCCGCTGCAGTTCGCACCGGGCGAAAGCCCTGCCACGCTCAAGCTGACCGGACGCGAAAAGTACTCTCTGTCCGGCGTTCGCGACGGCGTGGAAAAAGGCTCCCGCGTGAAGGTCACCGCGGTGGCCGAAGATGGTTCGGTGATCAGTTTCGAAGCCGTGCCTCGCGTCGATACCCCGCAGGAAGCCGAATACTTCCGCAACGGAGGCATCCTGCCCTACGTGCTGCGCCAGCTTGCCGGCCAGCCCACGGCCTGATCGCCATCCAGCCTGCAAATACAAACGCCGCCTGCTCACGCGGGCGGCGTTCTTATTTGCGGGCGCTTCTTTTTCCGTCTGTTCTTTACTTCAGCAGCTTATCGATCTGCGCCGACAGGCTCTCCACGCTGGCCGCGGCCTCTTCGCTTCCGTCGAAGTCGTTCCGGATCGTCCCCGCCGCGTCCACGATGAAGATGTGCGGAAAGTGAACGTTCATGTTGCCATCCGGCCGCATCTTCATGTACGACATCATCATCTGGCCCGAATCGAACAGCACCGGCCAGTTCAGTTCGTGGCTCGACGCGAACGCATCGGCCGTCTTGAAATTATCCGGCAGCGTGACGATGGAGATCACGCCAATCCGGTCTCCGTATTTGTCCTTCACCTTGACCAGCAGGTCGGCCACCTTATTGCACACCGGGCAGGTGGTCTGCATGAAGTCGATCACCACAATCTTCCCCTGGTAATCCTGCAGATCGTGCTGCGTGAAGTTCGAATCCATCAGCGAAAAGCCGGGCGCGCGGCGGCCCGAAAGCTCGCCGGCGGCGAACAGGCTCGTCGCTCCCAGCAGCATTGCCAACAACGCGGGAATTGTCCGTTTCATGCGCATGTCCTTACTTATATCTTTGCGACTTAGACCTTTGCGGCCAGCTCGCTCAGCGATTCACCATACGGCGCGCGAGCCACGCCCTTTTCGGTAATGATAGCGGTCACGTAACGATTCGGCGTTACGTCGAAAGCGGGATTCTGCACCTCAGTGCCTTCCGGCGCGATTCGCGTCCCGAACACGTGAGTAACCTCCGCCGCCCCGCGCTGCTCGATCGGAATATGGTCGCCGTCCGGAATCTTCAGATCGAGCGTCGAGATCGGCGCGGCCACGTAAAACGGAATGCCGTTCTCCTTCGCCAGCACCGCCACCCCGTACGTGCCGATCTTGTTCGCCACATCGCCGTTCGATGCGATGCGGTCCGCCCCCACCACCACACAGCCAATGCGGCCGGACTTCAGAAAGTGGCCTGCCATGTTGTCCGTGATGAGCGTCGCGCGGATGCCGTCGTGCTGCAGTTCCCAGACCGTGAGCCGCGCGCCCTGCAGAAACGGCCGCGTCTCATCGGCAAACACGTCGATGTCCTTGCCCGCCGCCACCGCCGCCCGCACCACGCCCAGCGCCGTCCCGTAGCCCGCCGTCGCCAGCGCTCCGGCATTGCAGTGCGTCAGGACAGTCTTGCCGTCCGGCACCAGCGGAGCGCCATGCCGTCCGATCGCTTCGTTGATCGCAATATCTTCCACGCGCACCAGCTTCGCTTCCTCAATCAGCCGAGCGCGGATCTCATCCACCGGCAGATGCCGAATCTCCGCAAAGAGCCGCTTCATCCGTTCAATACCCCAGAACAGATTCACCGCGGTCGGCCGCGTGGATGCCAGTTCCGCGCAAATCGCCTCGAACTGCGCATCGAGGTTCTCTTCTGCAGCATCCCTTGCGCCGATCGCCACGCCCATCGCCGCCGCCACGCCAATGGCGGGCGCGCCGCGGATGATCATGGTGCGGATGGCGTCGGCCACCTCCACATAGTTCCGGCACGTGACGTAGAGTTCTTCGTTGGGAAGGCGCGTCTGGTCAATCATGACGACGCCGTCGTCGGTCCACTGAATAGTTTCGATCATTTGGAATTGGGCGGCCCTGCGAAAAGCAAAATCAGAAACGGAATCGAGTTGTAAGCAACATGCGTGAGTGCGGAGGCCCGCGTGGAGCCCGTCACGTGGCGCACCAGACCCAGCACACAGCCGACCAGCGTGATCAGCACGCCGCTCTGCCAGATGAAATCGTTCTGCATCAGGTGCATCGCGCCGAACAGCACGGAGGTCAGCAGAATCCCTGGCAGCACTCCCATCGCCTCCACCGCTACCGGCTGCAGAAAGCCCCGGAAAATCAGCTCTTCCACAATCGGCCCGAGCGTGACGCCGAACAGCGAAATCGCAATGCGGCTTGGAACATCCACCAACAATTTGTCGAACTGCGTCTGCACATTGGGAATTCGTATGAGGTTGCCGAGAACCACCGTCGTCACCGCCAGGCCCAGCCCCAGCAGGATCAGCGTGCGCAGCTGAAACGTGCACTTGTGCCACGCCAGCGACGGCAGCAGCGGCCTGCTGTGACGCGCGAACATCGCCGCCATCACGGCAAACAGCATCAGGTACGCAATACTCTGCGCCAGCAGTTCCAGAATGCCGAGCTTCGGATCGAGCCCGTACTTCATCGCGACAATCTGCACCAGCCAGGCGCCCGCGCCCAGCGCCGGAATGAACATCGCCAGCGTGACCAGCACTTCGCCGAAGCCCCAAAACGGATAGTCCGGCTCAGCCAGAATTACAGGTGCGGCCTCTGTCGCGCGCCACTCGGTACCGGGGCTCAAGCTGTCTTTCCCGCCGGCGCGTTGCCTGCGTGTTCGCGGCCGGCGCCCTCGATCAGAATCGCCGCCAGCAGCGGAATCATAATTTCGTGGTGTCCCGTGAGCGAGTATCCCTTGCCGCCAGCCTGCACGTGCGGTCTTTCCACCACATTCACACGCGGCCGGTAATGCTGGATGAAATCGAGATTCACCGTCGTGAAGTTACCGACCGTGCGACCCAGATTCCGCACACAGGAAACGGCTTTCAGAAAGACTTCCGGCATCACCACCGCCGACCCGGCATTGATATAAACCCCGCCGTCGTTCAGCGACTCCACCAGGCTGCAGAACAGCCGGAAATCGTAATGCGTCGCGCTGCCGATCGCCTCGGGCTCGGCCGCCGGATGCGTGTGCGGCGTATCGGTGCCGATCGCCACATGCACCGTCACCGGCACGCGCGCCCGCCACGCCTGCAGCAGAATACTCGACTCCGCATATTGCTCCGCGGCAAGCATCTCCAGCGAGCGCCCCAGCGCCTCGCCCGCGCCGAATCTTCCCACCATCGCCGCCGACATCGCCCGGTTCCACTCCCGCCCCGTCTCTTCCGCCGAACCGAACCGCCCGTCCGGCAGAACCGACTCCACATCTTCACTCGTGTGCCCGGCCACTGCGATTTCGAAATCGTGGATCGAACCCGAACCGTTCATCGCAAACGCCGTGGCCAGATTCCGCCGCATCAGGTCGAGCAGCACCGGCG
The DNA here is from genome assembly GCA_903828455.1 of uncultured Acidobacteriia bacterium. Lineage (GTDB taxonomy): Bacteria > Acidobacteriota > Terriglobia > Bryobacterales > Bryobacteraceae > BOG-234. The sequence continues at coordinate 83,705 of CAIKMJ010000046.1, forward strand.
CCAGCCCGCACTTGATCACGTGCCCGCCCATGCCCCAGATCACCGGCTTGCCCTTGGCGCGCGCCGCGAGGATCCTGTCAGCAACTGCCCGCAGCGTATCGGCCGCCAGAATCTTCGGCAGGCTGTCGACCCACCCGGCGACGCCGGTCTCCGGCGCCCACGGCCGCGCAAAATCAGCCGTCCGCACTTTGCCGCCCCGCTCCGTCAGCGAAACAGTCTTGAGCCCGGTCAGATCGATCGGCGGAATCCCGTAGCGTTCACTCATATCCTGGCTCTCAAGCCGCGCGTCCGGCCCCGTTGAATTTGCGCAGCGCCTCGGCCGTATAGCTCTTCTTCGACTTCTGCACCTGCTCCGGCGTCCCCGCCGCAACCAGGCGTCCGCCGCCTTCGCCGCCATCCGGTCCGAGGTCGATAATCCAGTCGGCGCTCTTCACCACGTCCAGGTTGTGCTCGATCACTAATACAGTATTGCCGAGATCGGTCAGCCGTTGCAGCACTTCGAGCAGTTTTCGCACGTCTTCGAAATGCAGCCCCGTCGTTGGTTCGTCCAGCACATACAGCGTGCGGCCCGTCTGCCGCCGGCTCAGTTCCTTCGCCAGCTTGATGCGCTGCGCCTCGCCGCCCGAAAGCGTGGTTGACGATTGCCCCAGATGCACGTAACCCAGCCCCACATCCAGCAGCGTCTGCAGCTTCGGCCGGATCTGCGGATTCGTCTCCAGCAGCGGCAGCGCCTCTTCCACGGTTAGAGCCAGCAGATCGGCAATGGAATGGCCTTTGTACTTCACCTGCAGCGTTTCGTGATTGTAGCGGCGCCCCCGGCACACATCGCACGTCACGTAAACGTCCGGCAGAAAATTCATCTCGATGCGCTTCAGCCCGTCGCCCGTGCACGCCTCGCAGCGCCCGCCCTTCACGTTGAAGCTGAACCGGCCCGGCTTGTGACCACGTTCGCGCGACTCCGGCAGCAGCGCATAAAAGTCGCGAATCGGCGCAAACAACCCCGTATACGTCGCCGGATTCGAACGCGGCGTGCGCCCGATCGCCGACTGATCGATGCGGATGATCTTGTCGATATGCTCCGCGCCTTCCACCGTTTCGTGATCGCCCGGCGCTTCGTACGAGCCGTAAATCTCCCGCGCCAGCGTCTTATAAAGGATGTCGTTCACCAGCGTCGACTTCCCGCTTCCCGAAACCCCTGTCACCACCGTCAGCCGCCCCAGCGGGAATTCCACGTCGAAACCCTTCAGGTTGTGCGCCCGCGCCCCTCGCACCCAGATCGATTGCCCGCTTCCCGCGCGCCGCTTCTCCGGTGCCGCTATCGACAGCGTCCCGGCCAGATAACGGCCCGTCAGCGACGCCGGATTGGCGCGAATCTCCGCCGGCGTGCCGCTCGCCACCAGTTCGCCGCCCAGCCGGCCGGCAGCGGGCCCCAGATCGATCACGTAATCGGCCCGCTCAATGGTCTCCGCGTCGTGCTCCACCACCAGCACCGTGTTCCCCATGTCGCGCAGCGATTCCAGCGTATTCAGCAGCCGGTCGTTGTCTCGCGGATGCAGCCCGATCGACGGCTCGTCCAGCACATACAACACGCCACGCAGCTTCGATCCGATCTGCGTCGCCAATCGGATCCGCTGCGCCTCGCCGCCCGAAATCGTGGCCGCCGAACGATCGAGGCTCAGATAGTGCAGCCCCACCGATTCCAGAAACTCCAGCCGCCGCCGGATCTCATCCACCACGCGCCCCGCAATGTCGCCTTCCCGCTGCGTCAGTTCCCAGCCGCGCGCCGTAATCAGCGCCCGCGAAATCGGCATCGACGTGAATTCGGAAATCGCGATGCTCTTCACCCGTACCGCCAGGCTCGACGGCCGCAGCCGCTTCCCCCCGCACGCGGGACACGGCACCGGCGACATGTAATCGGTGAGCCATTCGCGATAATCTTCCGAAGCCTCCGCATACATGCCGCTCAGCGTTTCCACCGCGCTGTCGAGCAGGGCCGTCCGCGAAGCCAGTGGAATCTTCTCCCACGGCTGCTTCAGCTTCACCTTCAGCCGCTTCGCCTCATCCTGTACCTTGTGAATCACCAGACTCGAACCCGCCCCCGGCCCCAGCGCCCCTTCGAGCAGCGGCTTCGAAGCATCCACAATGATCTTGTCTTTGTCGAACGCCCACGTGCTGCCCAGTCCCGAACACTCTTCGCAGGCGCCGTACGGACTGTTGAACGAAAACGAACGCGGCTCCAGCTCCGGCACGCTGCTGCCGCACTCCACGCAGGCCAGCTTGCGCGAGTACAACCGCTCCTCGCCGTCCACCACGGAAATCAGCACCAGCCCGCCCGTCAGCTTCGTCGCCGTTTCGATGGAGGCTTCCAGCCGCTTTTCAATCCCCGGCTTCACCAGCAGCCGGTCCACAATCACTTCAATCGTGTGATTGCGCCGCTTATCCAGCGTGATGTCATCTTCCAGCGAACGGATCACGCCATCGATCCGCGCCCGCACAAAGCCCTGCCGCGCCAGCTTCTCCAGATCCTTCTTGAACTCGCCCTTGCGTCCCCGCACCAGCGGCGCCAGAACCAGCACGCGCTCCTCCGGCTTCAGTGAAAGTACCTGCCGCAGAATCTGCTCCGTGCTCTGCCGCGAAATCTCGCTCCCGCAGACCGGGCAATGCGGAATCCCGATCGAGGAATACAGCAGCCGCAGGTAATCGTAGATCTCCGTAATCGTGCCCACCGTGCTGCGCGGACTGCGGCCAGTGGTCTTCTGATCGATCGAAATCGAAGGGCTCAGCCCGTCCACCGAATCCACATCCGGCCGCTCCATCTGATCCAGAAACTGCCGCGCGAACGTCGACAGCGTTTCCACATAGCGCCGCTGCCCCTCCGCGTAAATCGTGTCGAACGCCAGCGACGACTTCCCCGACCCGCTCAGCCCGGTAATCACCGTCAGCGAATTGCGCGGAATTCGCACGCTAATATTTTTCAGATTGTGCTGCCGTGCTCCCGAAACTGTAATTTCCTGTAACATTTAATCGCTTTTAACGGTTCACCGGGACGTAACGCCGGAGCGTCGGATACCATAACAAAGTACGTTCTGATAATGCAGGGTTGCATCAAATGTGGTCATCGCGCAATTCGGCGCCGGCGTGGTTTCGTGGAAAAAATCCTTTGCGAAGCCTCGTACTACTGCGACAATTGTGGCGCCCGCTGGAATGACTACAGGCCATTCTTCGCCATTTTCCAGCGTTATGCCCATTGCCCCCGCTGCCACACCCCGGACCTGACCAGGCTCACCCGCCGCGACAAAATCGACAGCATGAGTTCAAACCCGCTGCGCTTTCTTCTTCTCTTCGTCGGCGCGCCCCTCTACCACTGTACATTCTGCCGGCTGCAGTTCCGCGACTGGCGCGGTCTGGACCCTGAACGCCCCGGCCGCCACCGTTAAATCGACCCGCCCGGCGCCCCCGCTCCGAAACATGCAAACGGGCGACAATGAAAGCCGGCGACCATGAAATCCTCCCATGCTTCTGCACGCTGAAGCTTCCGACAGCGGCAAGCGGCTCGACGCTTTTCTCCACGACCGCCTGCCCGAATACAGCCGCTCCCGCCTCCAGCAGTGGATTCGCGACGGCCTGGTCCGGATCGGTGACGCGACCGCCAAACCCTCCACCACCATCCGCGGCGGTGAATCCGTCTCCGTCCAGCCCGCCCCCGCTCACCCTCTGCGCGCCGTTGCCGAAGACATCCCGCTCACCGCACTCTATGAAGATGCATCCGTCGTCGCCATCGATAAGCCCGCCGGCATGGTCGTTCACGCCGGCGCGGGCGTCCATTCCGGCACCGTGGTCAACGCGCTGCTCCACCGCTTCGCCGCCCTGTCGTCGGTCGGCGGCGATCTCCGCCCCGGCATCGTTCACCGGCTCGACCGCTTCACCAGCGGCGTGCTTCTCGTCGCCAAAAACGACGCCGCTCACCTCGATCTCGCCACCCAGTTCTCGTCCCGCCAGGTGGAAAAAATTTATCTGACGCTCGTCCACGGCACCCTCACCGGCTCCGGCCGCATTGAAAAACCCATCTCGCGCGACCCCAAACATCGCGCCCGCATGACCGCCCGTCTCACCACCGGCCGCAAATCGCTCACCGACTGGACCGCCGTGGAACACTTCGCCGGCTTCACCTTCCTGCGCGTCCGCCTCGGCACCGGCCGCACGCACCAGATCCGCGTGCATCTTTCTTCCATCGGCCATCCCGTGGCCGGCGACAAACTTTACGGTGCGGCGCCCTCGCCCTGGGACCGCTACTTCCTCCACGCCCACCATCTGGCTTTCCGCAGCCCGGCTACCGGCGAAACCGTTGTCGTGGAATCGCCGCTGCCGCCGGATCTTGTGGAATGGAAGGCTTCGCTCCGGCCCGCCTGACGCCGCGCCTCGCCGGAACACCGCCGGCAAACGATAGAATGAGACGGATATGAGATTGTCGTCCCGGATGATTTGCGCGTTCGCGCTGAGCGCGTTGCTCGGCCTGGCGCTGTTCAACGCGGTGCCGCTCGTCATCGCGCAGCAGGCTCCGCCGCCGCGGCCAGGCTCGCTGCAGGCCGATGCCAGCGAATCCGACAATCCCTCCCGCATCGTGCTCGATGTGACGCGCGTCAATATCCTCTTTTCCGTCACCGACAAAAAAGGCCGCTTCATCAGCAATCTCACGCAGTCCGACTTCGAAGTCGTCGAAAACAAGAAGCAGCAGGCCATCCAGCAGTTCACCGCCGAATCCGACCTGCCTCTGCGGCTCGCCGTGCTCGTCGATACCAGCAACAGCATCCGCGATCGCTTCCGCTTCGAGCAGGAGGCCGCCAACCGCTTCATCCAGGGCGTGCTGCGGCCGCGTCAGGACCGCCTCATGCTGGTGAGCTTCGACAGCGTCGCCGAACTGGTCAATGACCTGACCGACGACGTCCCCGCTCTCGAAAAAGGCATCAACAATCTGCGCCCCGGCGGCGGCACCGCGCTCTACGACGCCATCTACCTCGCCGCGAAAGAAAAGCTCATGATGGATCAGCCGCGCGACAAGTTCCGCCGCGCCATGATCATCCTCAGCGATGGCGCCGACACCGAAAGCCACCACACGCGCGATCAGGCCCTCGAAATGGCGCAGAAGTCGGACACCGTGGTCTACGCCATCTCGACCAACATCACCCGCGAAGACACCGACGGCGACCAGGTGCTCCGCTACTTCGCCGAAGAGACCGGCGGCCAGGCCTTCTTCCCCTTCAAAGTGGAAGACCTCGACCAGTCCTTCGAAAACATCGCCAACGAACTGCGCCACCAGTACAACATCTTTTATCGCCCTGAACCGCTGAAGGCCGACGGTCTTTATCACCCCGTCACCGTCCGCACGAAGAACCGCAAGGATCTCGTCGTCCGCGCGCGCAAGGGCTACTACGCGCCGAAATTCTAGCCTCCCCGCGTGACAACCGCATGTTCCACGACATGCTCGCAACCGTCCGCCGCATCCCGAAGGGCAAGGTGGCAACTTACGGCGAGGTCGCTGCGGCAAGCGGCCATCCCGGCGCCGCCCGTCAGGTCGTCTGGGCCCTGCGCGCCGCCGGCAAATCGGGACGCAGACCGGTACCGTGGCACCGCGTTCTCGGCGCCGGCGGAAAAATCCGCCTCCCCGGCGAAGCCGGCCTCGAACAGCGCCTCCTCCTCCGCGCCGAAGGCGTCGGCTTCAAAGGCGACCGCGTCGACATGGCCCTCTGCGGACACTCCTTCCCTGCTGCGCCCGCGCAATCCCCGCTAAACTGAAGTCTTGGAAAATCGCGATTTCTCCCGCATCCTCGCGGAAACCGCCGACCTGATGGAAATCGCCGGCGACGACGGCTTCCGCATCCGCAGCTACCGCAACGGCGCCGCCACCATCGAAAGCTACCCCGAGCGCATCTCCGATATTCTCGCCAGCCCCGAACGCAAAATCACCGACGTCCCCGGCATCGGCAAAGGTCTCGCCGTCGTCCTCCATGAAATCGAGACCACCGGCAGCTGCGAGCGCCGCGACGAACTCCTGCAAAAGTTCCCCGCCGCCGCCCTCGACTTCCTCCAGATCCAGGGCCTCGGTCCCAAGAGCGTCGCCCTGCTCTTCGAACACTTCAAAGTCCAGACCATCGACGATCTCGAAAAGCTCTGCCTCGAAAAGAAACTCCGCGAACTCCCCCGCATGGGCGCCAAACTGGAGGAGAAGGTTCTCCGCGGCATCGCCCAGTTCCGCGAACACAAAGGCCGCTTCCTCCTCAACGTCGCCGACGCCGCTGCTCAGGAAATCATCGCCTCTCTCGAAGGCATTGAAGGAATCGAGGCCGTCACCACCGCCGGCAGTCTGCGCCGCGGAAAGGAAACCATCGGCGACGTCGACCTTCTCGTCACCGGCCCCGCCGCCGCCCTCGCGCTCGACCGTGTCGCCTCCGGCCCTCGCGTCTACGAAGTCCTCGGCCGCGGCTCCAACAAGACCAGCGTCAAGCTCGGCCGCGAAGGCCTGCAGGTCGATGTCCGCGCTCTCGACTCCTCCAGCTTCGGCGCAGCCCTGCAGTACTTCACCGGCAGCAAGGAACACAACGTCGCCCTCCGCCAGCGCGCCGTCCGCATGGGCCTCAAGCTCAGCGAATACGGCCTCTTCAAAGTGGATGCCGCGACAGGCGCCGAAACGAAGATCGCCGGCGAATCCGAAGAAGGCGTCTACGCCGCGCTCGGTCTCGACTGGATCCCGCCGGAACTTCGCGAAAACAACGGCGAAATCGAACTCGCCGAGGCGCACAAGCTTCCGAAGCTCATCCGCCTCGCCGACATTCGCGGCGATCTCCACATGCACACCACCTCCAGCGACGGCCGCGGCACGCTGGAAGAAATGGCCGAAGCCGCCCGCGCCCTCGGCTACGAGTACATCGCCATCACCGACCACTCCAAGGCCATGGCCATGACCGGCGGCCTCGACGAAAAGCGCGTCACCGATTTCGCCCGCGCCGTCCGCCGCATCAACGAAACCGGCGACCTCGGCATCCGCATCTTCTCCGGCCTCGAGTGCGACATCCTCAAAGACGGCGTCATGGATATCGCCGAAGACGCCCTCGCCGAACTCGACATCGTCATCGGCAGCGTCCACAGCCACATGAATCTCGAAGCCGCCGCCATGACGGACCGCCTTCTCGCCGCGCTCGAATCGCCGCACCTCACCGCGCTCGGCCATCCCACCGGCCGCCTGCTCCTGCACCGCGATCCGTTTCCCTTCGACTTCGACGTCGTGATCGGCGACGCCGTAAGCCGCGGCGTATGGCTCGAGATCAACGCCAGCCCCGAACGGCTCGACCTCAGCGCCGCCCACGTCCGCGCCGCGCGCGCCAGGGGCGCGAAGTTCCTCATCGATACCGACGCCCACCATCCGAAGAGCCTCGCCAATATGCGCTACGGCATCCTCACCGCCCGCCGCGGCGGCCTCGAAGCTCACGACGTCGTCAATACTTTCTCACTCAAACACTTCGCAGCCGCGCTGCGGCGGCACCAAACACACCAATGAAAATCACATCGTCGAAGGAAATTTACAGCTGCGGCCTGTTTCGCGTAACGGAAGAAGTTGCCACGGGCAGCGCCGGCTTCACGGTCAAACGCAACGTGATTCGCCATTACGGTTCCGCCGTCGTGCTCGCCGCCGATGAGAAGGACCGCGTCCTGCTCGTTCGCCAGTACCGCCTGCCCGCGGGCAAGGAGTTATGGGAACTGCCGGCCGGCAAAATCGACGACGGGGAAACGCCGCTCGCCGCCGCTCGCCGCGAACTGATCGAGGAAACCGGCCTCCGAGCGAAGCGCTGGAAGAAGCTCGTCGCCTTCCAGCCGAGCCCCGGTTTCCTTGACGAGAAGACCACCGTCTACCTCGCCACCGGCCTCACCGAGGGTGACGCGCAGCCCATGGAGGATGAACGCATCGTCACCCGCTGGTTCGCGAAGAAGGAACTTCGCAAACTGATTGCGGAGAACACCATCGTGGACGCCAAGACCATGATCGGCTTCCTCCACTGGGCGCGCCTCTGACGCAACACCTCTCCGCGACCCAATAAAAATGCGCCTCCCGCGCACATCACGCATTTCGCCCCGCCAATAAAAAACGCGGACCCGAAGGCCCGCGCGCAAAAAAAAAGGGCGGACCCGAAGGCCCGCCCTTTCCATCCGGCCCGAACTACTTCTTCTTCGCGGCCTTCTTTACTGCTTTCTTCGCCGCGGCCTTCTTGGGGGCGGCTTTCTTTGCTGCTGCTTTCTTTGTAGCCATCGTAGTGATTCTCCCTTCCTGCATTATGTAACGAAACGAGTTCAGTTACACCAAAAAAATGCAAAAATGTTTTAGGAATTTTTCGCCCCCCCGGCCACCCCGCCGCCGCTCCTGGCACCGTGCGAATGGTAAAACGAGAGTCGGTGAAAAAAATCCAACTCATCACGGATGGCGCATGCCTGGGGAATCCGGGGCGTGGCGGCTGGGCCGCCATCCTTCGCTACGGCGACAAGACCAAAGAAATTTTCGGCTGCGAGCCGCACACCACCAACAACCGCATGGAGCTCAAAGCCGCGATTGAAGGGCTCCGCATACTGCGCGAGGAATGCGAAGTCGAAATCATTACCGACTCCGAATACATGAAGAACGGCATCACCTCCTGGATCGCCGGCTGGAAAAAGCGCGGCTGGCTCACCGCCGCGAAGAAGCCCGTCGTCAATCGCGACCTCTGGGAAGAACTCGATTTTCAGAACCAGCGCCATCGCACCGTCTGGTCCTGGACCAAAGGCCACGCCTCGCACGACGACAACAATCGCGCCGACGAACTGGCCTCTCTCGCCGCCAAAGAGCAGCGCAACTCCGGCTAGCAGGCCCAGTACCTCGCGCTCCCGTTTCGCCGCCGCGCCCCCGGCCCCGATAAAATCGACGCATGGCTAATGAAACCTACGCACTGTTCGACACCACCGAGGGAGCTTTCAAAGTAAAGCTGTTCTCCGACAAAGCTCCGAACACCGTCCAGAACTTCACCGACCTCGCCGAAGGCATCAAAACCGGCAAACCGTTTTACGACGGCCTCATCTTCCACCGCGTCATTCCCGACTTCATGATTCAGGGCTGCTGCCCCGAAGGCACCGGCCGCGGCGGCCCCGGCTATAAGTTCGCCGACGAATTCCACCCCGCCCTGAAGCACTCCAAACCCGGCCTCCTCTCCATGGCCAACGCCGGCCCCGGCACCAACGGCAGCCAGTTCTTCGTCACCGTCGCCGCCACCCCGTGGCTCGATAACCGCCACAGCATCTTCGGCGAAGTCATCGAAGGCTACGACGTTGTCGAGAAGATTTCCCGCGTCGCCCGCGACTCGCAGGACCGCCCGAAAAAAGAAGTAAAGATCAACACCCTCAAGATCGAAAGAGTCTGACCGCCGTGCCTCTCACCGCGCGCGTCGCGCTCTTCGGCGGCACCTTCGATCCCGTTCACGACGCGCATCTGGAAATCGCGAGCGCCGCTCTTCACCGTTGCGGCCTCGCGAAAATCCTGTTCGTCCCCGCCGCCAATCCCCCGCACAAACCCAGCGCCGTCGTCGCGTCCTTTGACGACCGCGTCCGCATGCTACAGCTCGCCTGCGCCCCGCATCCCGCCTTCGAAGTCTCCCGCATCGAAGAAGGTTCCGCCTGCAGCTACTCCATCCTCACCATCGAAAAACTCCTCGCCGCCGGCACCGGCCCGCTTGCCTTCCTCATCGGTGCCGACGCCTTCGCCGAAATCCGCACATGGCACCGCTGGCGTGAAGTCATCGCTCTCGTCGAGTTCATCGTCGTCACCCGCCGCGGCGCCGCATGGCACGCGCCCGAAGGTGCCGTGGTCCACGAACTCACCGGCATCGACGCATCTCCGTCTTCCTCCGCCATTCGCGCCGCACTCGCGTCGGGCGCTTCCGGCGTGCACGTCCCGGAGCCCGTCCTCGCTTATATTCACGCGCGCGGCCTGTACCAGTCACAGCGGTCGTAAATATTTTCAAACCCCGTATTCACGGGCATTTAGACGCGTTTTCGTCCTTCCCGCCCAGCCGTTTTTCTCCCGCGTGGTGCTAAGTCTTTGGCCAGCAGACTATGCACTTTCTTCGGGAGGAATTCATGTTGTGCCGAAAGCCGCTCCTCATCGCCACGCTTTGCGCGCTGGTCTGGAGCCAGACAGGATTGACCCAAACCGGGTTGACCACAATTCAGGACACGCTCTTCAACGCCGACGGGACCCGCTATAACGGTTCTCTCGTCATCAGCTGGAGCACATTCGATTCAACCAGCAACGGAACCATCGTTCAGCAAAGCCGCACCGTGCCGGTCGTAAACGGGAACCTGCTCGTGCAACTCGTGCCCGATGCCGGCCAGCCGTCTCCGGCCAACGTTTACACCGTCCAGTACCAAAGCGACGGCATCAACCAGTTCACCGAAACGTGGACCGTGCCCGCCAGCACCCAGCCTCTTTCGGTCAGCCAGGTACGCACCGGCATCGTATCGAACAACAGCGGCGGCGGCAGCACCTCCGGCGGTGGCACCGGAAGCTCTTTGCCGATCGCCGAAACCGACGTCACCAACCTCACCGCCGACCTCGGCCAGCGTCCCGTCAAGGGCGCCGGCTTCGGCACCAACCGCGTCGCCATCGTCGACGGCAACGGCCTCATCGAAACCGCCGTCGGCAACACCAGCGATTGTGTTTTCGTCGACGGCACTTCGGGCGCCTGTCTCAGCACCTTCGCCGATGCCGAAGTTCCTTCCGGCAACATCGACGGCATGAACACAACCTTCACGCTCGCCAACTCGCCGCTCGGCTCCAGCCTTCAGTTGTTTCTCAACGGCCTCTATCAGACGGCTGGCGTCGACTACACACTCAGCGGAGCCACCATCCAGTTCTCCTCCGCCGCGCCTCGCCCCGGCGATTCGCTCGTCGCCAGCTACCGCGTCGACACCTCAAGCGTCGGCTCCGTCGTAGTCGGCGGTCCCGCCGTTCAGACCGCCTCGGCACAAGTCGTCTGCAGCGCCGCCGGCACCGTAAACGCCACCGCCGCGTTCACCACGCTCGGCACCTGCACCATTCCGTCCGGAGGACTGCATCCCGGCGACAGCATCGAGCTCCGCTTCACGCTCGAACACGCCGGAGCCGGCACCGGCTTCGAAGTCCAGGCGCTCTGGGGCACCGCAACCGTCCTCGACCGCACGGGCTCCACGGCCGACTCCGCCTTCGCCGTCAACGCCAGCGCCGCCATCTCCGCCAGCAGCGCCGATGTCAGCGTCCAGAGCTGGGGCACCGCGCTCCCGCTGCAGGCCGCCATCCGCACAATCGCTCTGCAGGCGCCCGTCGTCGTAACAGTGAAGGGCCGCCTCCTCAACGCCATCAGCAGCGACAGCGTGAAGCTCACCAACTACACCGTGCTGCGCTACCCGGCGAATTAGTCTGCTCGTTTCGTTGGGCGGCGCAGTTCTCCTGCGGATTGCGTCGCCCAACGCCGCCGGCTCCCAACGCTAAACTGAAATTGTGAACTTCCCACGCGGCTTCCGGATCGGTAACGTCCCGATCGCCCCCGCCACTGTCCTCGCACCCATGGCCGGCGTCACCGACACGGTCTTCCGTCGCTTCATCCGCAATCTCGGCGGCTGCGGACTCATCATGACCGAGTTCACCAGTTCCCACGGCGTCAGCGCCTCCGTTCGGGCGAAGAAGCCAACCAAAACCATCGAACGCTACCTCGCCTTCGACCCCGCCGAACATCCCATCTCCGCCCAGCTCTTCGGCTCCGACCCCGCCGTCATGTCCGAAGCCGCCCGCGTCTGTCAGGACCTCGGCTTCGACATCCTCGATATCAACTTCGGCTGCCCCGTCAACAAAGTCGTGAAGTGCAACGGCGGCTCCGGCCTCCTGCGCGACCTGCCTCTCGTCGACAACATCCTCCGCACCGTCCGCAAAGCCATCACCATCCCCTTCACCTGCAAGTTCCGCGCCGGCTGGAGCGATCAGGAACTCGTCATGATTGAAATGGCGCGCCTCGCCGAAGACAACGGCCTCCAGGCCATCGCCCTCCATCCGCGTACCCGCGAACAGGGCTACTCAGGCCGCGCCGACTGGTCCCGCATCGCCGCCGTCAAAGCCGCCGTGAAGATTCCCGTCATCGGCAACGGCGATATCGTCACGCCCGAGGACGCCGTCCGCATGGTCGCCGAAACCGGCTGCGACGCCGTCATGATCGGCCGCACCGCCTCGTCCAATCCGTGGATCTTCCGCCAGCTCGAACAGTATCTCGCTACCGGCAGCTACCAGCAGCCGACCCATCGGGACCGTTACGAGATGATGCGAACTTACTACGCCATGCTGCTCAATAAATCGGATACGGCTAAATCAGATACGGCCAGATCAGATACAAAAGACGATGTCGTCGGCAAGATGAAGCAGTTCGCCACCTACTTCACGCACGGCATCCGTGGCGGCGCCGCGCTCCGCACGTCCATCTACCACGCAAAGGAAGCTGCCCTCATCGCCGATCTCGTCGATGAATTCTTCGCCGCCCCCGAACCCGCCGCCGCCCGCGAAGAAGCGCTCTTCGCAGCCGAAGAGTGCGCGATTAACGTTTAGCGCGGAACGATTCACGCGCGCCGCGCAATGTACCAGGCCCGATTCTGGTCCTCGCCCGACGCCATCTCTTCCCACCCCGCAAACGCCGCCCTGTAATTCGCCAGCGACGTCGCAAACCGCCCGCTCGTCTTCCCCGCCAGCGCCACCACTCCGCCCCGCCGCACCCCGCACGCAATCGCCGGGAGCAACTCCGCCTGCCAGTACAGCCAGCACACAATCGCGTCCCACGCGTCGGGCTCAACAACAAACTCGCCACGCTCCAGATCCGCCTGCGCGAAACGCACGCCCGCCAGTTCCGCCGCAATCTGATCGACCGCCATCACGCGCCATCCGCGCGCCGCCAGCCACTCCGCGTGACGACCCGCCCCGCACGCCAGATCCAGCGCATCCCCCGCCGCCAAACTCTGCAGCGCGCCCGTCACCAGCGGATCCGGCTCCCGCCTCACACGGTCCCCTGAATCACCCGCGCCGGCGCCACCCGAATCCCCTCGCGCTTCAGCCGCAGATAGAGCCGCTTTCGCATTTCACTCATCGCCACCTGCTGCAGCTCGAAGCCCGCCACACTGAACGTCACCTGGAACCCCAGCCCCAGTTCGCCCGGCCCCGGCGTGAACATCACATACGGAGCCGGCTCACGCACCGCCCCCGCGATCTCCGCAACCCCGGCCAGCAGTTCCTCGCGCAGAACGCTCTCCACCCGCGCGATATCCGCATCGTGCCCCACCGTCACCGTCACATTCGTCGCCAGCCGCGGATCGGGCAGCCCGTAGTTCGTGTAGATCGCCTGCCCCAGCTTTGCGTTCGGAATCACCACCAGGCTGTTGCCCTGTGACCGCATCGTCGTGCAGCGCCAGTTGATGTCGGTGACGAATCCCTCCTGCCCCGCATCGAGCCGGATGTAATCGCCAATCCGCACCAGCCCCGAGATCGAAACATAAAATCCCGCGAACAGATTCGACAGCGTATCCTGCAGCGCCAGCGCCACCGCCAGACCGCCCACCCCGAGTGTCGTCAGGATCGGCGTCAGGCTCAGGTCGAACACCACCTTCAGCAGCCACACCGTCCCGATCGCAATCACCGTCAGTTGCGCCAGCTTCTGCGTCAGGCTCGTCACCGCCTGCGCGCCCGTCGCCCGGCCACCATAGAACTTCACCAGGTTGCCGGCCAGCCGGCCCATCGCGATCGTCAGCGACAGAATCCACAGCACCTCCAGCACCTGCGGCACGTACTTCAGATACTGTCGCGGCAACTCCGAATTCTGCAGCGCCAGATGCACGCCCAGAATCACCGCCCACAAAATCAGCGGCCCGCCCAGCGTCTCCTGCACAATGACGTCCAGGTTGCTGTTCACGCTCTTCGCCCACCCGCGGGCCGCGCGGAACAGCAGCTTGCGCACCACCAATCCCGCCACCACCGTCGCCACCAGCAGCAGCGCCGGCCAGATCGCGCCGAACGGATCGCTCATCAGGTCCTGTAAAAATATCCGCAAGTCCCTATTGTGCCAACATCGGCGACCGAGGCGCCCGAATGGCCTGCACGCCCCGGAATGGCCGGGCGTCACTTATATGGATGAGTCTGTCCGCCAAGGCCCGCTTTCTTCGCGCCCTCGCCCGCATAACCGCCGCGCTTCTGCTGAGCGGCGCCCTCGCGCCCGCCCAGCATCCGCCCGCCGCGGCGTCTGTCGACTCCCCCAAAGAGCAGGCCATGCTCTTCGCCCGCAAGGCCGCCCGCGCCGAAAAGGCCGGCCGCTTCGCCGACGCCTACGTCTTCTGGTCCGAAGCCGCCGCCCTCCAGCCCCGCAACCGCAACTACCAGGCCCGCATGGGCGCCACCCAGTCCCGCGCCGCGCAAACCGCCCGCGCCACTCCCGCACCCGCGCCGCCCGGCACTGACGCTTCGCCCGCCCCCGCCGACCCGCCTCCCGGCGAAGCCTTCGACTCCCTCACCGCCCGCGAGTTCGACCTCGCCCGCCAGATGCAGGAGCCGCCCGTGCTGCGCGGCAAGCCCGGCAAATTCGACTTCGACCTCAACCTCCCGCCGCGCGAACTCTTCACCAAAGTCGCCGAACGCTTCGGCATCGAACCCGTCTTCGACGGCGATTACCCCGCCACCGCCGCCCCCCTGCGCTTCCGCGTCGACGGCGTCGATTTCCGCGAAGCCCTCCGCGATCTCGAAGCCGCCACCGATTCCTTCGTCGTGCCGCTCTCCCCCGGCGTCTTCATGGTGGCCCGCGACACCGTACAGAAACGCAACGACCTCGAACAGTTCCTCGTCGTCTCCGTCCCCGTGCCGGATGCCCTCACGGCGCAGGAACTCACCGAAATCGCCCAGGCCGTCCGCACCACCACGGGCGTTGAAAAACTGGCTCTCGACAATCCGCGCAACGCCATTGTCATGCGGGACCGCGTCTCCCGCATCCTCCCCGCCGAGGCCCTTTTGCAGCAGCTGTTCAGCTCCCGCCCGCAGCTAATGATCGAGGTGGAGCTTCTCGAAGCCACCGACAGCGACGTCGTCAGCTACGGCTTCACCCCCACGACGCAGATTCCCGCCGTCTTCCTCGGCAGCGTTCTCCGCAACGCCACCAGCGTGCCGTCCGGCGTCTCGAATCTCCTCACGTTCGGCGGCGGCAAGACCCTCATCGGCCTGGGCGTCGCCACCGCGCAGGCATCGTTCAACCAGACGCTGTCCCGCGAGAACACGCTCTACCACGCCGAAATCCGCTCCGTCAGCGGCCAGCCCGCCACGCTCCATGTTGGCGACAAGTATCCGATTCAGACGTCCGGCTATTTCGGCGGAACCACCACCACCAGCCGGGGCGCGGTCGCGCAGCCGCCGCCCGCCTACACCTTTGAAGACCTCGGCCTGCAGATCAAGGTCACTCCCCACATCCACATGGAAAATGAAGTCACCCTCACGCTCGAAACCAGTTTCGAACTCCTCACCGGCACGTCCAGCAATGGCATCCCCATTCTGGGCCGCCGTCAGTTCAACTCGGAAGTGCGTCTGCGCGACGGTGAGTGGGCCGTCGTCGCCGGCATCATGAGCGGCTCCGATTCCAAATCGGTGAGCGGCTTCGCCGGTCTCGCCAGTCTGCCCTTCCTCGGCAACTTCTTCCGCCAGACGTCGAAAGATGTCGAGCACGACAACATCGTCATCGCCATCCGCCCCCGCTTCCTCACGCTCGGCGCCGAGATGAATGTTCCGCGCCCGGTGCGCGTCGGCACCGAAACCCGCCCCTCCACTCCGCTGCTCTGATTCCGATTACGCTTCCGCCTGCCCCGCCGGCGGCAATTCCAGCAGATACCCGCGCGGCCCCACATTCATCGCCAGCGTCGAACCCAGCGACTCCGATGCGCCCGCCGCCTCATGGATGTGCCCGCAGAAAAAGTACGCCGGCTTCTCGCGCTGCAGAAACGTCCGCATCGCCCGGCTCCCGGCGTGCTTCAGATTCGTGATGCGGTCCAGCATTGTGCCGTGCGGCGGCACATGGCAGATCGCCACCATCGGCGTCAGTCCGTCGAACGCATGCAGACGGTCTTCCAGCTCCTCTTCCGAATACTCGCCCGGCGTCCCGAACGGCGTCGGATTCGAATACCCCAGCCCCGCCACCTGGTAGCCCGCGATCTCCATCTTCTGCCCGTGAAAATCATGCAGCCCGAACTTCGCACAAAACTCCGCAATCTGCCCGGCCGATTCGTGATTCCCCGGAATCACATACACCCGCTCCGCGCGCTGCCGCAGAATCTCACCCATCGCATCCAGCCCCCGCGCCCAGCTCACCAGATCGCCCGCGCAGAAATAGTAATCGGCCTCCGTCGCCATCAGCCTCTGGAGGGCCTTCGCGTTGCCATGTATATCGGAAAAAATCAGCAGCTTCACGTTTTGATCTTAGTCCGCTCCCCCAAACGCACTCGGCCGACCCTGCCGCCGACGCTCGCCATCAGTCGGCGCGAAGTTCAGTCAGCGCGAAGCTCAGTCAGCACGAAGTTCAGCCGCCGCCGCGCTTCGTCCTCGCAGCGCCACGCCATGCAGGCCGAAACATCCAGCACAAAGGCACTCTTCAGTATTCACGTCCAGCATGCGCAAGCTCGCCGAGCGACTCTCCATTTCGGCCCACCTTACGGCCGCCCGCTCCCCATCTCTTTCACCAGCTCCTGAAACCCCGCCGTCCCCCGCATCGCATCCCACCGCGGCTCCACCCGCAGGAACAGCGCCGCTATCGCCCGGTCGTTCTGCGCCTGCTTCAGATATCGCAACGCCTCCTCCCTCCGCCCCAGCCCCTCCAGCGCCAGCGCCAGACTCACCGGCGTCACGTAACTGGTCTGCGCCCGCTGCTCCAGCCTCGTCAGCATCTGCCGCGCCCCCGCCGCGTTCCCGCCCAGCGCCAGCGCCGCCGCCTCCAGCCCTTCTCCCAGCGGATCCGGACTCAGCGTCGTCGCTCGCTCCAGTTCCTCCCGCGCCTTCCCGTACTTCCCCTGCGCCAGCAGCACCTTCCCCAGGTTCTCGTACGCACGGTATGAATAAGGATCCAGCTTCAGCGCCTCGTCCAGCTCCGCCTCCGCCTCTCCGAACCGCCGCGCATAATACAGCGCAATCCCCACATCCGTTGCCGCCCGGATCGACAGCGGATCCGCCGCCTTCGCCTTCCGCGCATGCATCACCGCTTCATCGGTTCGCCCCGTCGCCACCAGACACAGCGCCAGTTCCCCCTCCGCCAGCGGGATCTTCGGATTCAGCGCGATCGCCCGCCGGAACTCCGCCTCCGCCCGCCCGAAGTTCTGGTCCACGATCATCGCCACCATGCCGGCCGCAATGTGCGCGTCCGCCAGTTGCTCGTCCAGCTCCAGCGCGCGCGCCGCCGCCGCCCGCGCCTGGCTGAACTGCCCGTCATCCGGATGCGCCGAATACGAAGGCAGCGTCACGTACGCCTCCGCCAGCCCCGCATACGCCGGCGCATACTCCGCGTCTGCTTCAATCGCCTTCTGGTAATACTCGATGCTGCGCAGCAACCCCGCCGTCGTCTGCAGATTCCACGCGTAGTGCCCCTTCCCGCGCCACATCTCCGCATCCGCCCGGCCCGTTCCCCCGCGCGCCTCGCTCCAGATCCCCTGCGAAGCCGCCGTCACCGCGCCACCGGCACCGCCCGACCTTCGCGCCACCAGGATCGCCAGCACCACCGCGCACACCACCGCCACCCGGACCACGCCGGCCGCAAAGAATCGCCCGCCGTTTCGCGCCTTCACTTCCACGTGAGGCATCCGCGTTTCCGCTCCGGCCGCCGCCCGCCCCGCGCTCAGCTCGCGCACCTCGCCGACAAAACGGTACCCGCTTCTCGATACCGTCTGGATGTACCGCTGATGCCGCCCGTCGTCCCCCACCGCGCGCCGCACCGCCGACAGCAGCACCGGCAGATTCGATTCCTCCACATGCGCATCCGGCCACAACCGCTTCAGCAACTCTTCTTTGCTTACGGTTTCCCCGCGCCGCGCAATCAGCAGCAGCAGAGCGTCCATCGCCCGCGGCGGCACCGGCACACTTTCCCCGTTCCGCTCCAGCGTGTGCCGGTACGCGTCAACCCTCACCGATCCGAATTCGTAGATCACGTCCCCTGTTCCTTGCATTTGGTCCTGGGCTTTCACAAGCGCAACGTCTGGTGAGACCAAAGTCTGGTGAGACCAACGTCTGTTCATGACAACGCCTGTTCATGACAACGTCTGTTCATGACAACGTCTGTTCATGACAACGCCTGTTCATGACAACGCCTGTTCATGACAACGCCTGGTCATGACAACGCGGCAACTGCTCTGCAACAGGGAAGAACACCAACGAGAAAAAACTATGGAAGGATTTGCAAACGGGGCGAATCGCAATCGATTCTGGCAGGTCGCGCTGCTCGCATCGCAGCCGCTCTTTGACCCGATCCTACCACAACAATTCTTTGATACACATCCGTATCCCGTCGCTGCAGTGAATTAGAAGGTTTTAGAACTCTTAAGATCTTTTGCCCGCTTCTCCGGTTATGCTCCCAATCAGAATCGCCGCCTCCGAACGGTACTTGCGCCATGGACCTCTCCTTCCTCTCCAACCCCACACTCCGCCTCGCCGTCCAGCGCAACCTGGTCAGCTTCCCTTCGCAACTCCCGGCCTTCCCCAAGGGTGCCGACCAGCAGCGCCGCATCATCCAGCTCTACTTCGTCCGCGGCTGGCGCATCCGTGCCATCTGCGACCGCCATAAAATGTGCAAATCCACCGTCCAGCGCCTCATCTCGGAATGGAAAGTCCGCGCCGTCGCCGCCGGCTACATTCAGGAAATCGACTCCGAAGGCCTCGAAGAACTTGTCAGCGAGCAGGAAGCACGCGACCATCACTTCTGGAATTCCGCGCCCGGTGCCACGCGCGATCCGGACGAGGACGATCGCCCGGCCGCCACGCCCCGTCTCCCCGCGGCGGCGCTCCATCACGGGCTGCACTCGCGCCTCTCCGCCTGACCCGGTCACAACACCCGCAAATTCCCCCCAAGCCGCTGATTCCGCACCCTTTCGCCTTCGCCTGGTGCCGCCTCGCCCGCCCGCTTTTTCGCCGCCCCCTGCTACACTCCGGTCGCAGCGCGAACCACGCGCCGAAAGGACTCCCATGTCGACCGCCTCCCCTGCCATCGCCGCCGGCAACAACCTCTGCCAGGGCTTCCGCTCGCTCTCCGTTCTTCTCCCCGGAGACGACCCGGCCGAATACGCCGCTCTCCACGCCGAGCTCACCCGCCACTTCACGCCCGCAGACCTCACCGAACTTCGCTGCGTCCGCGAAATGGCCGACGCCGAATGGCGGCTCCGCCGTCTCCGCCGCTACGCCGAGGAGTCCCTGACCCGCCGCATCGCCGCCCTCGCCCCGGACCATCCCGACGCCGACCCCGTCTCCCTCCAGCGCCTCGCCCTCGACACCCTCGGCCCGGCCACCGGCACTTCTTACTCCGCCTGGCTTCGTTACGAAAACAAGTTCGAACTCCAGTACGAACGCGCCCACCGCGCCTGGTGCCGTTATCAGCAGTCCAGCCGCCTCGTCTCCGAAAAGGAGGCCGACATCTGGCTCAAACAGGCCCTCTTCTCCCCCCTGCCCCACGCCGCCCCCGCCGCCGCCCGCCCCGCCGGCGTCCACCCGGCCACCCAGTTCCGCGCCCTTGAATCGAAAGCCGCCACCGCCGCCTGCCCCGCGCCCGTTGTTTTCCCCGAACGCATGCCGTCGGCTCGCCCCAATGCCACTCCCGCCCCCGTCGTGCCGGACCTCGAACCCGCCTTCGTCCCCGATGACGAGGAGTCCGACCTCCCGCCCGCCACTCCCGCCCGCGACCCCCGTTCGACCGCCGTGGCTTCGAACGTGCAAAATCACGCCACCTCGCTCCAAACCCCGCGCAACGCCCCCTGCCCCTGTGGCTCCCGCGAGAAATTCAAACGCTGCTGCGGCAAATCCGCCCCGCCCGTGCTCTGCCAAGCCGCCTGACGGCATCTCGCTCGTGCCAAACTGACGATGAATGGCCCGCGCCACACCAGACGTGTCTTTGAACTCCGCTCCACGCCTGTACGCCGCCATCGAAGCCGGCGGCACCAAATTCATCTGCGCCCTCGGCACCGGCCCCGCCGACCTCATCGCCACCCGCATCCCCACCACCACCCCGGGCGAAACCCTCGCCCGCGTCGCCGATTGGCTTCGAACGTGCAAAACGCAGTCGTTTAGCGAAAGCTCCCCCCTCGCCGCCGCCGGCATCGCCTCCTTCGGCCCCGTCGACCTCGACCCCGCTTCCCCCACCTACGGCCACATCACCACCACGCCCAAGCCCGGCTGGGCCAACTTCGATTTCGCCGGCGCCGTTCGCCGCGCCCTCAACGTCCCCGTCGCCATCACCACCGACGTCAACGCCGCCATCCTCGCCGAAGCCGAATGGGGCGCCGCGCGCGGCATCGCCTCCAGTCTCTACCTGACCATCGGCACCGGCATCGGCGGCGGCGCACTGCTCAACGGCCGTCTGCTCCAGGGCCACCTCCATCCCGAGATGGGCCACATCCGCCTCCCTCGCGATCCCTCCGATCCCTTCCCTGGCCTCTGCCCGTATCACGCCGACTGCCTCGAAGGCCTCGCCTCCGGTCCCGCCCTCGCCGCCCGCTGGGGCGCGCCCGCCGAACAACTCCCGCCCGATCACCCCGCCTGGCTCCTCGAAGCCCGCTACCTCGCCCACGCCCTCGCCAACTTCGCCCACACCTTCTCGCCGCGCCGCATCATCCTGGGCGGCGGCGTCATGGAAAACCTCGCTCTGTTCGATCTCATCCGCCCGGAACTCTCGCGCCTGCTCGCCGGCTACATCCCCGCGCCCGACGTCCTGCCGCCCGCCCTCGCCCCGCGCTCCGGCATCCTCGGCGCTCTCTTCCTCGCTGAACAACTTAGCGCCAAACAAATCAGCGCTGAACAAATCAGCGCACCGCCCGCCGGCATCGTTCAGCCGTCATCATAGGAACTGCAAGCCATGAACCCGATCCTCGCCCTCTCCGGCACCCGCCAGGCCGAACTCATCCGCACCGGCGTCATCTCCTCGCTCGAGCTCATCGACCTCCACCTCGACCGCATCGCCGCCATCAACCCTGCCCTCAACGCCGCCATCGACATCCTCGCCGTCTCCGCCCGCCGCGAAGCCGAAGCCGTCGACCGCCGCCGCGCCAGCGGCATCCCGCTCCGCCCGCTCGAAGGCGTGCCGTTCTCCGTCAAGGACTCCATCGAAGTCGCCGGCACCATCTGCACCGCCGGCACTCTCGGCTTCCGGCTCAACCCACCTTCCACGCAGGACGCCACCCTCGTCGCCCGCCTCCGCGCCGCCGGCGCCATCCCGCTCGCCCGCACCAACCTGCCCGACCTGCTCTTCTCCTTCGAAACCGACAACCTCATCTACGGCCGCGCCAACAACCCCTGGAACCTCACCCGCACCCCCGGCGGCTCCAGCGGCGGCGAATCCGCCCTCATCGCCGCCTGCGGCTCACCCTTCGGACTCGGCTCCGATGCCTTCGGCTCCGTCCGCGTCCCGGCCCACTGCTGCGGCATCGCTTCGATCAAGCCCACGTCCGGACGCCTCTCCCGCGCCGGCCACGTCCCGCCCGCCGGCGGCTGGGGCGAAACCGTCTGGCAGATCGGCCCCATGGCCCGTCGCGTCGAAGACCTCCTCACGCTGATGCCTCTGCTGCTCGGTCCCGATGACCGCGACCGCACGCTCGTCCCCATGCCCTACCGCGCGCCCGAGTCCACCGGCAAGCTGCGCATCGCGTACTTCACCGACAACGGCCTCGCCACGCCCGATGCCGACACCATCGCCGCCGTGCGCGCCGCCGCCGCGGCCCTCGCCCCGCACGTCGCGCTCGTGGAGGAACGCACTCCGCCCTCCATTGAACGCGCCTACGATCTGGAAATGAAGTTCTTCGCGCCGGATGGCGCTGACGGCATGCGCGCGTACCTTAAGGCCATCGGCAGCCACCGCACCCATCCGCTGCTCGATGCCTGGCTCGCCAAACACGAAGCCTTCCGCACCGACCTCGCCGGCTTCGCCAACTGCTGGTCCGAACTCGACGCCTACCGCGACTCGATGCACGCCTTCATGCAGGACTACGACGCCATCCTCTCGCCCGCCGCTTCACTGCCGGCCGTGCCGCATGGAACGTCCGTCGACGACGCAACCTTCCTCGGCTTCAGCTACACCATGGCGCACAACCTCACCGGCTGGCCCGCCGCCGTGGTGCGCGCCGGCACGTCGCGCGACGGCCTGCCCATCGGCGTTCAGATTGCCGCCCGCCCGTGGCGCGAAGACGTAGCGCTGGCAATCGCCCAGGCGCTCGAGCAGGACTTCGCCCCGCCCGCCATCTGACGTGTCGTCTACTTCTTGCCGAGGTGCAGCGTACCGAGCGCCCCGGACGCCGTGTCCCGCACTCCGAAATGCAGTTGCCAGCCAGCCAGCGCCTGCAGCCGCAGCGGCACAGTAATGCCGGCCACCCGCGCCTTCTCCCAGTCTTCGCGCTTCAGCCGGATGGTGATCGGCTGCGGCGCCATCGCGCGGGCATCCACCGGACCGGCCACGAACATCGCCTCCAGATCGCCCGACCACACGCCGTCCTTCTCCTCAACCGTGACGGTATTCAGGTCGATGTTGAGCGCGGCGTCGAAGGTCAGCATGCTGCTGCTCACGCCCGGCGCATTGTCCACCGGAGTCAGCTTCACGGTCAGCGCGATCGAGTTATACGGAATCGTGCCCGAAATCGCTTCCTTCAGCGTCGGCAGCGAGGGGTCGGGAAACGCCCCGTAGCTGTGGCGGTATTCGATCGTCACGCCGGGCCGCTTCAGCTCCACCTTCAGCGTGTGGTACTTGCTGTCCAGCTCATCGGAGGGCAGCGTGAAGCCCAGCGTGTAGTTCACCTTCGAATCGGAAATGGCATCGGTGATCGCGCCCGCAATATCGTTGGTGTTCCAGTACGCCTTGCCGCCCGTCGCGGTGGCCATGGCGACCGACGTATCCACGTTGCGCGGCGGCATCGGTATGGCATTCGAACCCTTGGTCATGGGCTGCGTGCGCAGTCCGCCCGGGTCCACCGGATACACGGCGATCCCCGCGTCGTTCAGCGCCCGCGTCGCCCGCTGGACTTCATCCGAATAGAGCATCCCCGTCATCGCGCCCGAACCGGACGACGTATCGAAGCCCGTCGAAATCGGGAACGCATTCGAGATCCACACCAGGTTCTTACGTCCCGGCACGCCGGTCAGGCGCTTGGCAATCGCTTCCATCGCCGACGCTGTCTGCGCCACCCGAATCTGCATCTGATAATCGGCGAACTTGTCGTCAGCCCCGCTGGTGAAGGAGTTCAGCGACGTGACGTCGTCGGAAGCCGTACCCATCCCGAGGTCGGAGGGGCCACCCATCGGGCTTTGCTGCGTACCCAGCTTGTTGAGCGCATCGAGCAGGCTCCTGGTGTCGGTGGTGAAATCGTGAATCACCCGCAGTTCGGTGCCCAGCGAGAGCAGCGCCACGCGCGAGTCCGGATCGATGCCCTTGATCGCCTTCAGAACCTGCGTCCTTGACGAAGCCCGGTCCTGAAACGGCGTATTCAGCGCGTCCACCAGGATGATCGTCACGGCCTTCGGCGTGGTCTCCTCCAGACGGTTGGTGAAAACGCCGACGGGCAGCTGCGTCGCCGCTTGCTGAGTCCGTGTGGTGGTGGTCGCGATATCCAGCGAGAACGAAGAGAGCGGCCGCACCTTGCCGTTATCCTTCACCACAAAGTCTTCCTTCTTCAGATCGGTGACGGGCTGGCCCTTCTTGTCGCGCGCCACCACGTTGACCTGCACGAGCCGCACGCTGGTCCGCAGTGTGGCCGTGGGCGGCTCCGGCGCCGTCTGCGCTCCGGCAGTGAAGGCAATCAGCACAAGGATCGCAACGCGCTTTCGTATCGACATGGAATTGCCCCGATTATAGGTCATCTTCGGTCACCTCACTCCGAACTTTATTTGCCTTCCGCCATCAACAACATAGCCGCGCCGCGCGATCGCATCGCCCTTTCGCCGTGCTACTTCTGTGTGCGAAAGGAGGACACACACCAGCGGCAGAAATGCCGGGCTTTTCATATCCGGCTCACCGGTACGGTTCCCATGAACGAGTGACGTTCCGTACCGGTGAGCCGTTCCTGCTTAAAATGCGTAAAAAAGGGGCGGCACCGTTGGCACCGCCCCTCCGTATTTCTACTGATCAGCCGCCGTTACGCCGTCTTTGAGGACTTCGTCTTGCCTTCGGCCTCGATCGCGCCCTGCGCCGCGGCCAGCCGTGCAATCGGCACACGGTACGGCGAGCAGGAAACGTAATCCATGCCGATTTTGTGGCAGAACTGTACCGAACTCGGCTCACCGCCGTGCTCGCCGCAGATGCCCACTTCGAGCTCCCTGCGTGTTCCGCGGCCTGCCTTCACGGCCATCTCGATCAGCTTGCCGACGCCTTCCTGATCCAGCACGGCGAACGGATCGGCCTTGAAGATCTTCTCGCGCTCGTAGTCGCCCTGGAACTTCGTATAGTCGTCGCGCGAAAGTCCCATCGTGGTCTGCGTCAGGTCGTTGGTGCCGAATGAGAAGAATTCCGCCGCGGTGGCCACGCGGTCCGCCGTCAGCGCCGCGCGCGGAATCTCGATCATCGTCCCGACCATGTAGTGAACCGTCGTTCCGGCCTTCGCAAAAACTTCGTCGGCCACCCGGTTAACGATCTTCTTCTGATTTTCCAGCTCTTCGACGCTGCCAATCAGCGGGATCATCACTTCCGGAATCACCTTCACGCCCTTCTTCGCCACCTGCACGGCGGCTTCGAAAATGGCGCGGGCCTGCATCTCGGTGATCTCCGGATAGCTGATGCCCAGGCGGCAGCCGCGGTGACCCAGCATCGGGTTGAACTCGTGCAGTTCTTCCACCCGCTGCAGCAGTTCGGGAAGAGCCTTCTTCAGATCCTTCACCGCGATCTTGTAGTCTTCCGACATCCGCTTCTTCGTTTTCAGATCGGCGTGCGGAAGAATCGCAAGATCCACCAGCAGATGTTCCCGCTTGGGCAGGAACTCGTGCAGCGGCGGATCGAGCGTGCGAATCACAACCGGGAAGCCGTCCATGGCTTTGAACAACCCGGCGAAATCGGAGCGCTGCATCGAGAGCAGCTTGCCGAGCGCCTTGCGGCGGGTCTTTTCGTCGCGCGCCAGGATCATCTCCTGCACGTGCGGCAGGCGGTCCTCGGCGAAGAACATATGTTCGGTGCGGCAGAGGCCGATGCCTTCGGCGCCGAACTGCCGGGCAACCTTGGCGTCGCGCGGAATGTCGGCATTGGCGCGCACGCCGAACTTGCCGCGGAACTCATCGGTCCAGCTCATGAACTTGCCGATGAAGTCGTGCTTCAGATTCGGCTCGATGGATTTGGCATGGCCCAGATAAACGTCGCCGGTGGTGCCGTCGAGCGAGATGAAGTCGCCTTGTTTAATGACGACCGGCTTGCCGCCGACGGGGATGGTCATCACCTTCTTCGCTTCGTCGATGCGAATGGCGCCGGCGCCGACGACGCAGGGGCGTCCCATGCCGCGCGCCACAACGGCCGCGTGGCTGGACTTGCCGCCGATGGCGGTGAGGATGCCCCTGGCGACATCCATCCCGTGGATGTCATCGGGAGTGGTTTCCTTGCGGACCAGCAGCACCGGACCGCCGGGAGCCATTTCGATGGCGTCTTCCGCGGTGAAGGCGACGCGTCCCACGGCCGCGCCGGGCGAGGCTGAAATGCCGCGCGTCAGCAGTACCAGTTCTTTGAGAGTTTTGGGGTCGAACACCGGATGCAGCAGCTGATCGAGTTGCCCCGGCGCCACGCGCATGACCGCTTCCTTCTTCGTGATCATGCCTTCTTCCACCATGTCGACGGCAATCTTCACCGCCGCCGGACCCGTCCGCTTGCCGTTGCGGGTCTGCAGCATGTAGAGATTGCTTTCCTGAATGGTGAACTCGAAGTCCTGCATGTCCTTGTAGTGCTTCTCAAGGTTGGTCGTGATCTCCTTGAGCTGGGCGTAGGCCTGCGGCGAAACTTTTTCCAGTTCGGCGATCGGCAGCGGCGTTCGGATGCCGGCCACCACGTCTTCGCCCTGCGCGTTCATCAGGAACTCGCCGTAGAAGACCTTCTCGCCGGTGCCGGGGTCGCGCGTGAAGCCGACGCCGGTGCCGCTGGTGTCGCCCATGTTGCCGAACACCATGGCCTGCACGTTGGCCGCGGTCCCGATGTCGTCGGGGATCTTTTCCATCTTGCGGTAGTAGGCGGCCTTCGGGTTCCACCAGCTGCGGAACACGGCATCGCGGGCCATGGTCAGCTGTTCGAGAGGATCTTCGGGGAAGGGCTTGCCCTTTTCCCTGAGAACGAGCTTCTTGTACTCTTCGATGATGACTTTGAGGTCGTCGGCGCTGAGGTCGGTATCGACCTTCGCCTTCACCTTGTGCTTGCGCGCGTCGAAGATATGGTCGAACTTCGCCATGTCGATGTCGAGCGCCACTTCGCCGAACATCTGGATGAAGCGCCGGTAACAGTCGTAGGCGAAG
Organism: uncultured Acidobacteriia bacterium; assembly: GCA_903828455.1. Classification (GTDB taxonomy): domain Bacteria; phylum Acidobacteriota; class Terriglobia; order Bryobacterales; family Bryobacteraceae; genus BOG-234. The sequence goes on from CAIKMJ010000046.1 coordinate 110,466, forward strand.
CGCTCATTGCCGGTTTTGGCGGCGAGGCCCGCGGTGGTGGCGTCGTTCAGCCCGAGGTTCAGGATGGTGTTCATCATGCCGGGCATGGAGAACTTCGCGCCCGAGCGCACGCTGAGCAGCAGCGGATTCACGGGGTCGCCGAGCTTCAGGCCGATCTGCTTCTGCAGCTTCGTGGTGGCCTTGTCGATCTCCGCCTGAATTTCGGCCGGAATCTGACCGTTGTTATTGAAGTAGATGTTGCAGACATCCGTGGCGATGGTGAAGCCCGGAGGCACGGGCAGGCCGGCACGGGACATTTCCGCCAGGCCGGAACCCTTGCCGCCCAGCGTATCCTTCATGCTGCCGTTGCCGTCGGCGGTGCCGCCACCGAACGAGTAAACGTACTTTTTCATTTCGTCTCCTGGGAGTTAGTTACGATTTCGGAAAAATCGGCGATGGTCGAAAACTCGGCGAGCATCGTATGCAGCAGCGTGAGCCGGTTTTGCCGGACCGCGGGGTCCTGCGCGTTGACCAGAGTGCGGTCGAAGAAAGTATCCACTTTGGGGCGCAGCGTGGCAATGCGTTCGAGCCGGCTGCGATAGTCGGTCATTTCGCGGCAGGCTGCGCGCGTGGCGTCGAAGGCCTGGTAGAGTTCGGCCTCCGGGCCCGGTTCGAGCAGCTTCACGTTCAGCGAATCGCCGAGACCGGCAAAGTTCGCCTGGCGCAGGATGTTGCGAATGCGCTTGAAGCTGGCCGCCAGCGGTTCGAAGTCAGCAGTGGGCCGCACGGCGCGCAACGCTTCGAGACGGTCTTCCACGTCGACAAGGTCGTCCCAGCCCGATGCCAGCACGGCCGAGATCTCGTCGTAGGCGAAGTTGCGGATTTCGCGGAAATAGTGGCGCACGCGGTCGGCGAAGAACTCTTCCAGCTGGCGGTTGCCTTCGAGCAGCGTGAACACCGGCAGGCGCAGACGGCCTTCCACAACGATGCGCACGATGCCCTGGGCCGCGCGGCGCAGAGCAAACGGGTCCTTCGAGCCGGAGGGAATCAGGCCCACCTGAAAGCAGCCGCGCAGCGTGTCGAGCTTGTCGGCGAGCGAAACGATCTGCCCCGGAAGCGAGCGCGGAATCGGCGCTTCCATGCTGACCGGCTTGTAGTGATCGTAGATCGCGATCGCCACATCGTCGGGTTCGCCCTGCACGTGAGCGTAGAGGCCGCCCACCACGCCCTGCAGCTCAGTGAACTCCTTGACGAGTTCCGTTGTGAGATCGGCCTTGCAGAGATGCGAGGCGCGAACGGTGCGGAACTCAATACTGGCGGGCTCGAAAACGTAGCGCACCTTGGCCTGTTTGAGTTCCTCTTCGCCCCAGGGCTTGCCGCCCGAAGCGACGTAGAGAAGCAGGTGCAGCGCGAGTTCATCCATGCGCTGCGTCTTTTCCAGATAGCTGCCGAGCTTCGCCTGGAACGTAACGCTGCCCAGATCGGCCACGCGCTGTTCGAGCGTCTTTTTCTGATCGGCGTCCCAGAAGAAGCGCGCGTCGTTGAAGCGGGCGCGCAGCACGCGTTCGTTGCCGTGGCGGATGAGGCCGTCGGGATCGCCATCGGTGTTGGTGACGGCCACGAACTGCGGCGCCAGTTCACCGTCGGCGCCGTCCACCGAGAAGTACTTCTGGTGGTAGCGCATCACGGTGGACAGCACTTCCTTCGGCAGATCGAGGTAGCTTTCGTCGAAGGAGCCGGTGATCGGCGTAGGCCATTCGGTGAGGTTGACGAGGGTGTTGAGCAGCGCTTCGTCGGGCCTGAACTTGGTCGTCACGGCGCAGATGCGCTCGCGGCGCTCGGCTGCCGAGAGGATCACGTAATTCCGGCGCAGCGCCGCTTCGTAGTCCTCGTAAGTAACCGGGAAGCGCGCGGCGCCCAGCTTGCGGTGGCCGCTCGATTCATTGCCCGAAGAGATACCGGCGATTTCCAGCGGAATCACGACGTCATCGAGCAGCGCCACGATCCAGCGGATGGGCCGGATGAAGCGCACGCCGCCCTTGCCCGTCCAGTACATGGTCTTCGGGAAGGGCGTCCTGAGAACCAGGGCCGGCAGCGCGTCGGCGAGAATGGCCAGCGCCGTTTGCCCTTTGATCTGCCGCACGCAGGTGTACTTTTCGACCTTGCCGTCGGAAAGCAAACCGAGAGCTTCGGGCTCGACGCCCTGTTTCTTCGCAAAGCCCGCCACGGCCGCGGGGGGCGCACCTTTTGCAGGTCCCCACACACGCTCTTCGGTATCCTGCTGGCGCGGGGCGATGCCTTCGGCGCGCACCACAAGGCGGCGCGGCGTGGCGTCGGTGCGAATCTTTTCGCCGCCCAGCTGGTGTTGTTTGAACAGCTCGCCGACCGCCGCGCCCAGGTATTCGAGCGCGCCATTGAGCATGGAATCGGGAATTTCTTCGGCGCCGATTTCGAGAAGGAGGTTCACGCGGCCTCCTTCACTGCGACTTCGAGCGCCTGCTGTGCAACCCAGGCCTCGGCAACCGCAACGGCATTGGTCCGCACGCGGCCGATGACGCCGACGCGTTCGGTGACGCTGATGGCGCCGCGCGCATCGAGCGTATTAAAGAGATGACTGCACTTCAGCACGTGATCGTAGGCGGCTAGCAGGGGGAAGCGGCGCTGCGCGTCCACGCCTTCGTCGCCGGCCGCGGCATAGAGCCCGAGCAGCCGCTGCGCTTCTGCTTCGTGAATTTCAAACAGCTTCCAGAGTGTGGGCACGTCGGCAACTTCGAAGTTGTAGACAGAATACTGCAACTCGTCGGCATAGCGGACGTCGCGGTACTTCACGCCCTGGGTCCATTCGATGTCGTATACGCTGTCAACACCCTGCAGAAAGGCGGTTAAGCGTTCGAGCCCGTAGGTGATTTCGGCGGGAACCAGTTCCAGATCGATGCCGCCGCACTGTTGAAAGTACGTGAACTGAGTGATCTCCAGTCCATCGAGCATCACCTGCCAGCCGACGCCCCAGGCGCCGAGCGTGGGCGATTCCCAGTTGTCTTCCTCCAGCTTGAGGTCGTGCTTGCGCAGGTCGATGCCGATGGCTTCGAGCGAACCCATGTACTGCTCGATGACGTCGGCCGGAGTGGGCTTCAGGATCACCTGAAGCTGCATGTGTTTGTAGAGGCGGTTCGGATTGTCGCCGTAGCGGCCATCAGCGGGCCGGCGGCTGGGTTGCACATAGGCAGTGCGATAGGGCTTTGGACCAAGAACGCGAAGAAAGGTTTCCGGGCACATCGTGCCGGCGCCGACTTCGGTATCGAACGGCTCCTGAATGATGGCGCCGCGATCGCTCCAGTACTGCTTGAGTCTGAAGACGATCTCCTGAAACGTTGGGGCGGTCGGTTGAGGCATGTTGATTTAGGCGGCTTCGAGAACGGGTACGGTGATGAGTCGGCGTTCGATGTGGGCTTCCATCTGCTGGGCGAGGAAGCGGCGGAGGTCGGCCGCGGTGGCCTGCGTCCAGACGCGGTCGCACATCTTCGCCACGGGAGTGCGGAGGATTTCGTCGGCGATGAGGCGGGAGTCGGCGGTGAGCTCCCAGGCACCGCGGAGGTCGAGCGCGCGGCGGCAGCCGTCGCAATAAAGACCGGCCCGACCGCGCACGAAGAAGACGCGTGGCGGCGCTTCGCCGTCGACCGGGGCAAGCGATTCGGCGCAGCCGAGGCAGACATCGAGTTCGGGCATCATGCCGGCGAGCCGGACGGCCCAGAGACTAAAGTAAGTGACGGCGCGCCAGATGTTGGCAGACCCGGCCCGCAAATGTTCCAGCGTAGCGGCCATCAAACGGAAGTATTTATCCGAGGGTTCGCCGGCCGGGAGAAGCTGTTCGGAGACTTCGGCCATGAAATCGAGCGCGCAGGAGGAGTAGTAGTTGCCGGCGAGGGCGAACTGCGAGCCAATCAGCTCACAGGAGTCGATGTTGACCAGATCGCGGTTTTCCCGCTGAAAGTAAGACATCCTGACCTGCGAAAGACGTTCCAGACCCGAGCCGAATCCACTCTTCGGCCGCCGCGCACGCCGCGCCACGCCGCGCAGTTTTCCCGCGTCGCGCGCAAGGAAACTGACGATCAGATCGCCTTCCCTGAATGGCCAGGTTTGCAAAACGAAGGCTTCGCTCACATGAGCGGGCATAATCAGACAGACGGGACGGCCGGAAATAACCAGAGTATCACGGGCGCCGGGCCTGAGTTGGCCGCGGAACCCTGCTTTTTGAGGGATAAGGCCCGCATTTCCACTGTGTTTACCTTTGAGAACAAGCCGAATGACGTCCGCTTATGCTAAACCGGAAGAAGAAGGAGAATCGAGAAGCCGAATCTGACTTCCGGCGAATGCGGGTACCGGGCGCTAACTTTGGTTAGGGTTAACCGAAATCCTGTTTGCGGTGGTTAGAATCGCGCTTATACTCAAACTGTAACTTATGCTCAGTCAGCCTTTACTCCCGGTGGTCGGCCAGATCTTACTGGGAATTCTGGTAGCAGTGGCGGCGGCGTACGACATTCGCTTTCGCCGTATTCCCAACTGGCTTGTCCTGGCGGGCATAGTTGCGGGCATTGCCTGGAACTCTTATTCGGCAGGCAGTGCCGGACTCGGTCGCGGTGCGGCCGGGCTCGGGCTGGGTTTCATATTATATTTTCCTCTCTGGCTGGTGCGGGCGCGCGGCGCGGGCGACGTAAAGTTGCTGGCGGCGGTTGGCGCAATCACGGGACCAGGGAATTGCTTCTGGATTTTCCTTCTTACCGCTATTTTAGGGGGCGTGATTGCCCTTGTTTTATTGATGTTCCGGGGTCGCGTACGCAAAACGTTTTTCAACGTGGCGTGGATTATGCGCGATCTTATGCACTTCAGAGCTCCTTATCAGAGCAGCGGCGAGCTGGACGTAACAACAACCAAGGGCATGCGATTGCCCCACGCAGCCATGATCGCGGTAGGCGCTGTTGCCTTCATGTACATGGTCCGCACCGGTTACCGGATCTGACTTGCTCACTATTCAGGTATTTGTCTACTTACAGGTTCTTGATTATCTGACCACTCTTGTGGGATTCCGGGTCGGCGCCAGCGAGGCCAGCCCGTTTATCGCCAAGATGATCCACCTGACTACGCCGGCTATCGGCGTGGCGATCTCCAAGTTCGCGGGCATCGGGATCGGCGCGGTCTGCGTCGCAACCAAACGCGGCAAACTGGTGAACTGGATCAACTACTGGTACGCGGGACTGGTGGTGTGGAACCTGAGCATCATCCTGATCGCGCTCGAGAAGTACATCGCCCGGCTCGGCCACTAACCCGGCGGGGCGACTAACGAAGCCGCGGGCGGAGCGCCGCACCGCTGGTGTTTCCGCGTCCGCCGGCCGGCTGGCCGCACGCACTCCACGCCGCTTCAGGCGCGAATCATACCCTTCCACGGATCGACCAGTTCGAAGTTTGTGCGCACGTCCGCGATGCGCTCGCCTACCTGATGGAAGGCGGCTTCGCCGAGCTGATCTTCGCCGCGGGCGATGCGCAGATAGTCGATCTTCACGGGATTGATCCCCATGATGCGGCAGCAGGTAGCATCCACCGCAACCACGTCGCTCCCGGCGATGAGCAGGCCGGCGTGCTTCGCGGTCCCCTGGATCGGACCGTTACCTTCCATGCCGATGATGCCGTCGACGATGGTGAATTGCTTCGGGAAGAGGCGGTGGAGATCCACAATGGATTCCGGAATCCCCGCCCAGTGGAGCACGTTCTTGGGCCAGCCGTAGACGCCGCCGGGGACGAGTCCGAACAGGTTCTTCATGGCGAGCGTGGCGCCGGCCCAGTGGTGCGTCTTGAGCTTGGGCAGCGAGACCAGCAGGTCGCAGTCGAGCACGGTGTGCGGCAGGTAAAGCGACTTGAGGCCGGAGACGGGGGTGGCGATGTCGCGCTTGGCAACTTCGTCGAGATTCAGATCGGTGAAGGATTCTTCGAACTTCGGGATGGTGCCGAAGTAGCCGGCGGCGTCGGCGAGATCGAGCGTGCCGCGGCGGTGGCCGGGGCCCTCGGCGATGCGGACCGAAGCGGCGCCGAGGCGGCGAAACGCTTCGTACGCCGCATGCACGATCATCGGATGCGTATTGATCACCGTGTTGGCGTCGAACTCCACCAGGTTGGGCTTCAACACGACGCGCTTGCCGCGGACGTTGAGGTTGTGATCCGACACCATGCGGAAGACGGTGTCATAGACATCCATGTTGTAGGCGGGAGCCTTGACGATGGAGACGTTGGCAACAGGCGCGCGGGGCGGCGTGTAGGCGGACTTCTGCGGCGACTTCGAACAGCGCGTCAGAGTGAGGGCGGCGGCGCTGGCGGCCAGCATTTCGCGTCTGGTGAGTACGGGCATTCGGTCCTTACGCTGCTTTGAGCAGAGGGTTGCGCGGCGCATCGGCCAGAGCGAGAAGCGCGCGGTCCACGGTTGTCCGCGGCACGAGCACGCGGGGAGATTCGGCCCTTTCGCCATGCGCGGCGAGCCCCATGCGGAGCCAGGCCACGCCTTCGGCGGTGCGGCACGAGGCGAGGTGACGGCGGGCGGCGGCTTTGGCCCGCTCCAGTTGCGGCGAAGCGGGCGCGCCATGCAGGGCGACCAGCGCGATGCCGGTGGTCTCGGGATAAGAATCGCCGTCGCGGCCGAGCGCACGGTTGGAACCGTGGTTCCAGCCGCCATCGGCGCACATGCGGTCGAAAAGAAATTCTTTGGCTGTGGAAACGCGGCCGCGCAGACGCGAGGAAGCGCCGCGATCGATGGCCCGTTCCAGAGCGAGGATACCGAAGGAGGTGGGGATGACCCACGCGGCAGCGCCGGGAAACCACGGCCAGGCCTCCGGGTAGGGTTCGTCATTGCCGCCGAGCCGCTGCTGCAGGCGGAAGGCCCAGCCGGATTCACGTCCGGTCTGGCCGCTGAGCCACGCGATGGCCCGTTCGGTACGCTGCTCGCCGATTGCTTTCGCCGGCAGAAGCGTTACAAGAGCTGTCACCCAGGTACTTTCGCTCACGCCCGGCTGCGGGCTCCAGCCACCGTCGGCGCGCTGGGTGGCGCGCAGAAAACGGAGGCCTCCTTCAAAGACGGCCTTCTCGTTATCGGTACTGATCCCGGCGGCAAGCTGAGCTAACAGAGCGTAAGCAGTAGGTTCGGTCCACGAACTGCCCCTTCCGTATGCCCAGCCGCCGTCGGGATTCTGGTTATCGTTCCAGCCGGTCATTAAGAGAACCTGACTAAGTGACCGCGCCGCTGAGTTACCCGACTTATGCCGGATTCTTAGTCAGCGCGGCGACTTAGTAAATTTAATTCTCTCAAATTTAGCTGCGCGGCGCAGCCTTGCGCTTGCTGCGGCGAAGAATGAGGACCGTGAGGAAAAATCCTGCCACAATCCAAAGCACTGCCTGAATAGCTGTTCCGTTCATCGTTTTGGTCTCCTTTTCATGTCCTGACTTAACTTACTTGTACTTACCCTTGTTCGCGCAACCAGGCTCGCTGGTCATGTCACTTTCGCGCCAACCATGCGGCCGGCCTCCGTATTCCTGCACCCGGCGCACGGTTGCGCGCATACGCCGGAATTCCTTCAGAACTTAGTAGGTGGTCTTGCGCTTCTTGCGACGCTGCATGTAGAGGACGAGCACCGCGAGGGTGCCTACCCAGAAGATTGCCTGCATCATTGTTTGGTCCATGTTCGTTAAGCTCCTTTCGTTGTTTACCTGAGTTCGTTACTTGCCAAAGTTCTGCATCATCGGGAAAAGGTCCTGGAAGACCTTTAACAGCGCGGGTCCGGCCGCGACTAACATCATCGAGGGAAGAATAAAGAGAAAGATCGGGAATACGAGCTTGACGCCGACTTTGGCGGCGCGCTCTTCGGCCTCCTGCTTGCGGCGGAGGCGCATGAAATCGGAATGCGTCCGGAGGCTTTCGCCCATGCTGGTGCCGAAGCGGTCGGTCTGAATCAGGATGGCGACCAGCTTGCGGAGTTCCGGCTCGCCGGTGCGGTCCGCGAGGTTGCGAAGCGCTTCGCCGCGGCGTTTGCCGGCGCGCATTTCAAGGCCGACCAGGCTGAGTTCGTCGCTCAGTCCGGGGTGGTTCTGCTCGATTTCGCGGCTGACATACTGCAGCGCCTGATCGAGACCGAGGCCGGCTTCAACGGAAACAACCATCATGTCGAGCGCATCCGGCAGGGAAAGACGGAGTTCGGTCTGGCGCTTCTTCACCAGGCTCTCCAGATACAGGGCCGGCGCATAGTAGCCGAAACCGGTGGCGGCGACCAGGAAGACGATGCGCAGCACCGGGTTATCGGTGATGTGGCGGTGCAGGGTGAGGGCGAATAAGAACATCACCACGCAAAACATGACTTTGATGCCGTAGAACATCCGGATGGCGGCATCGGAGCGGAAGCCCGCCATGATGAGGTCGCGGCGGGTTACCGTCTGCTCCATGGGGCTGAGCGGAATCTGTTCGCCGATCTGCTCGAAGACCCGGACCACGACGTCGCGTGGTTTGACGGACACGGAGTCGGGATCGACCGCGATATCCGCGACGCCGCCAACGCGATCGTAGATCCGGCTGGGGCGCACGTAGGCCCGGTAGCCGTAGACGGTAATCACCGTCAGCAGCAGGATGAACAGGAATGACGAGAGTACGATTGGCAACATGGCGTCAGACCTTGATCTTGATGATCTTGCGGATGAAGAAATTGCCAATGATCTGAGCCATGATTCCGGCGGCCACCAGCTTGCGGCCGGTCGGATCGTTGAGCATCGGATCGAGATAGCCGGGCGACGTGAGGATCAGGCCTCCGAGAGTCGCGATCGGCAGCAGCGTAAGAATGGTGGCCGTGAGACGGCCATGGGCGCTGGAAGCCTTGACCTGGCCCTTCAGCCGGAAGCGTTCCCGGATGATGTGCGACAGGCGGTTGAGAATTTCGCTGAGGTTGCCGCCCGTCTGCCGCTGGAGAATCACAGCGGAGGAGAAGAAGCGGACGTCAGGAATCGGCACACGCTTTGAAAAGCCCGCCAGAGCGCGCTCGAGCGAGGCCCCGAGGTTCATTTCGTTAAACAGAGCGCGGAACTCCTGGCCGAGAGGCTCGTGGATTTCCTCGCCCACCATTTCGAGACTGATCGAGAATGCATGGCCGGCCCGCATGGAGCGCGCAAGGAAGTCCAGCGCGTCGGGCAACTGCGTTTCGAGTTCGGTGAGACGCGTGCTGCGTTTTTTGCTGACGTACAGATACGGAAGAAACGCCGTACAGAAGCCGATCAGCATGAAGCGCACAATAAAAGGAGTGGCGATGGGCAGGCGCAGGCCGATAATGCCGCCAATCACAAACGTCACGCCCATGGTGGTGAAGAGCCGGCTCATGGTCCAGTCGAGTCCGGATTCGCTCAGCAGCAGAGCGATGCGGCTGGTGATCCCGAGGGACTGGAAGAGGCTTTCCGCACTGTCTTTTTTCTGCGATTCGTCGATGAGCACATCGACGTGCTGCTCTTCACCGTTTTCGGTAACGGTGCGGAGCATGGACACCAGTTTCTTTTTGCGCTGCGTTTCATAGAACTTCAGCCCGAAGCTGATGGAGAACAGCAGCAGGGCGAGGATCGTCAGAAAGCTGAAAGAAACCAGGACTGTCATTTATTGACCTATCTCCACGACAGTCTGGAAGAGCGACGCCGGCAGCTGGATACCGGAGGCGCGAAGTTTTTCATAGAAGCGCGGGCGGACACCGGTCGCCTTGAAGCGACCCAGCACCTTGCCGTTTTCCGCCACGCCGGTTTTTTCGAACGTAAAGATGTCCTGCATGGTGACCTGATCGCCTTCGAGGCCGACCAGTTCGGTCAGGTAAGTGACTTTACGGCTGCCGTCGCTGAAGCGCGAGGCCTGAATGATGACGTCGATGGCGCTCGAGACCTGCTGCCGGATGGAGCGGACGCTCATGTTCGCGTTGGCCATACCGACCATGACTTCGAGGCGGCCGACGGCGTCGCGCGGGGTGTTCGAGTGAATGGTGGTGAGCGAACCATCGTGACCGGTGTTCATGGCCTGCAGCATGTCGATGGCTTCTTCGCCGCGGACTTCGCCGACGATGATGCGGTCGGGACGCATACGAAGGGAGTTGATGACCAGATCGCGGATGCGGATGGCGCCGTTGCCTTCGATATTGGCGGGGCGGGTTTCCATGCGCGCGACGTGGGTCTGGCGGAGCCGGAGTTCGGCTGCGTCTTCGATGGTGACGATGCGTTCGTTTTCGGGAATGTAGCTCGACAGAACGTTGAGCAGAGTCGTCTTACCGGCGCCGGTACCGCCCGAGATCACAATGTTCAGGCGGGCGCGGACGCAGGCCTTCATCAGCTCGAGCATGCCTTCGGTGAAGGCCAGTTTCTTGACGAGATCTTCGCCGCCGAGCAGATCGCGGCCGAAGCGGCGGATGGAGAGCAGCGGGCCGTCGACGGCGACGGGCGGGATGGCGGCGTTGACGCGCGAGCCATCGGGCAGACGGGCGTCGACGAGCGGCGACGATTCATCGACGCGGCGGCCAACGCGGGCGACCACCTTTTCGATGATGCGCAGCAGATGTGTATTGTCTTTGAACTCGACCGACGTGCGGTAAAGTTTGCCGCCGCGTTCGATGTAGACCAGCTTCGGAGTGGTGACGAGAATATCCGAGATGGTGGGATCGCGGAGCAGGGGCTCCAGCGGACCGAGGCCAAAGACTTCATCGAGAACTTCTTCAATGACGCGTTCTTTTTCGCCGAGGCTGAGGGGCGTGCGTTCCTCATCTACCAGCCGCGCCACGGCAGTGCGGATTTCCGTGCGGGCGCGTTCCCCGACGAGCGAGGACAGCGCTTCCAGATTGATGCGGTCCAGCAGCTTGCGGTGGATGGTGAATTTGAGTTCCTGGTATTCGGCGCCCGTGCTGTCGCGATTCGACAGACGAGTGACCCAGCCCGCTTCCGGGCTGACTGCGCCGTTGACCATTCCCGAGTTTGTGGTTGCCATTGTTTGTGTCCCGACCTTGTGTTCTTAAGCTCTCTGTACTTCGGCTTTTGGCGCTGCACTCCGCTGCAGGAACGAGAACCAGCTTTTTTTGCTGCTTCCGCTTCCCGCCGCGGCCGCGGCAGGTTTCTTTTCGGTCTCGGTCTCCCCGATAACCCGGCTGACAATCGTCCCGGAGAGATCTGAAATCTCCTTGCGAATCCGGGGGCCGGCGGGAAGCATGTGTCCTTCAGACCAGGCGTCGTAGAACGCCATAAAATCGCTGACGAAAGAGGCCGCCGGCGGACGCCCGAGTTGCTGCTCAATGGCGCGCATGTCAGGCGGGTTTTTCACGGACACACGATTCAGCAGAACGCTGATCCGGTTCCCGGAGAAGCCTCGTTCTTCGGCCATGCGGACGGTACGCGCGGCCTGCGCCAGCGTTGCCGTTTCCGCGGTGGTTACAACATAGAGCGTTTCCAGTTCGGGCAGCGCGTCGAGGGCCGGCAGGCTGATACTGCGACCGAAGTCGACCACGGTGGAGACGTAGTTGGAGCGGATGAACCGCATCATATGAGTCGTCTCTTCGGGCAGCGGGGCACGGCGCGCGGCCAGTTCTTCGGGCGCTCCGAGAAAATCCAGCTGGGCACTGTGGGTGGTGACGAGCGCCTTCCACAGGCTCAGGTCGATGCGGTGAAGATTGTCGATCGCCTCCCGCAGCGAATACGGGTTCTTGGTCTTCATCAGGAAGCGCAGCAGGCCCGCTTCGAAATCGAAATCGGCGAGCAGCGTGGGCTGCTTCAGGCGGTGGGCCACATCGTGGGCCACGTGGATGGCGAAAGTGGAAGCGCCGCAGCCACCGCGCGCGGAGATGAAGCCGAAGATCTTGCCGAGAGTGTGCGAGGCTCCGGCGCCGCCCTTCGAACGGGAGGCGGAAAGCGTCTCAAATGCCGTGCGCAGCGTTTCGGCGAGCGGCGGATGGAGAAATTCGTTGGCACCGGCGCGCAGGGCTTCGAGAATCATCTGCGGCGAGGCCTCGGTGTGCAGCACGAAGACGGCCGGCTGCGATGTGGTTTCCTTCAGCCGCGCCACAAAGGCTTCGAGCGGCATGGGGACGCGGCTGGCATCGACCAGCACAACGTCGACGCGGTGGCGCTCAATGCGATCGAGCAGCAGATCCGGATCGTTTTCATCGTGCTCCTTCTGCTCGACGGCAACGCGTACCGGCAGGTTCTGAATGCAGGCCTGGGCCTGATCCCCGAGGATGCGGGTGGGGAGAATCAGAGCCGCGGTGAGAGGCATCATGCTCATTGGCCGGTCCTCTGCTGGGTGGTCTGCGACTGCTGGAAGACTCCGGTGACGACACCGCTGGCAGCCGGCGAGCCGGTGCCGCCACCGCCGGTACCGTTCGGATTCTGGGCGTTGGCGCCGGCGCCGTTCGGGTTCAGAGTGTTGGTGGTGTCGAAGTTGTTCTGGGTGCCGCCGGCCTTGAGGTCGCGCTCCAGCTTCTCCATTTCCTGCACAGGAACTTCGCTGCGGCGCGGCTTGGTCTGCGGCGGACCGGTGACGTCGGTGCCCGGGGTGCGCGGCGCCTGCGTCAGGACACCGGGGCCTTCGAGGAAGGAGGTGGGACGCGGCAGGTCCGGCAGCGGGCGGCCTTCCTGAATCGGGGCCACAATTTCCGGCGTCACGATGATCAGGAGTTCCGAGTTGTTCTTGGTGGTGGAACGGGTCTGGAACAGTTTGCCGAACAGCGGGATGCCCGAGAGCCCGGGAATCTTGCTGAGCGATTCGGTCGTCTTGTTGTCGAGCAGACCGGCGATGGCGAAGCTTTGGCCGCTTTCCAGTTCGACTTCGGTATCGACCCGGCGGGTGGCCATGGCGGGCACCGTGAAGCCGGAGACGGAGAGCGAGTTGGAGTAGTCGAGGGAGCTGACCTCCGGCGTGACGTGAAGGCGGATGGTGCCGCGCGGAGTCACGGTCGGAAGGAAATGGAGGCGCACACCGTATTCGCGGAACTGAATGGTGACCTGACCGACACCGCCGCCGCCGCCCTGCAGCGTGGGGAAGGGAAATTCGCCGCCCGCCACGAAGCTTGCTTCCTTGCCGTTGATGGCGAGGACATTGGGTTCGGCGAGGATCTGCAGGAGGTTTTCGTTTTGCAGGGCCTTAATGGTGGAGCCGATCTGCAGGTGCGGATCGAACAACAGCAGGTTCAGCGAATCGCTCAGCGAGTAGCCGGCGGACCCGGCGGACAGGCTGGTGATGGTGGTCGGCGAATAGGTGCCGACGGTGGCGTTGAACGGATAGCCGCTCGGGTTGCCGAAGAAGTTTATTCCGAGGTCGCTGGCCCGCGAACGATCCACGTCGGCGAAGCGAACCTTCAGCAGAATTTGCTGGGCGGCCGGCGGGACATCGACACGGAGCAGGTTGACCACCTTGCCCATAGTGCTGCCGATGGAGACGGCGCGTTCGGAGGCGAACAGATCGGCCACATGTCCGGCGAGGTAAACAGAACCGTTGTCAACGGTGATGTGGACGGCGTCGCCGAACTCGGTGGCGAGCTGTTCGCGGACGGCGACGAGGCGCGCGGGGGAGATCTCCACATTCACGTCGTATTCGCGACGGGTGCCGTCGGCCAGCCAGATCACGAGGCTGGTTTCACCGGGCAGATGGCCGTTGACCATGAGGCTGCGGGCGCTGACCGGTACCGCTTCGGCGGTTTCCGGAGCAGCCACCGAGACGCGCTCAATGTTGACCGGCATATCGAGCAGGTGCGTCTTGCCCGCTCCCACCACCAGCTTTTCCGCGGGCGGGAGAGTCGCCGAGCGCAGCGAGTTGGCGCAGAGGGCGAGCGAGAGCAGCAACAGGATGTCGAACAGACGGCGTTTCACTGGCGTGCTCCCGTGGCGCTGCCGGGATCGGTGAAGGCGGATTCGGTGCGCTTGGATCCCTGAAAGACTTCAATCGTGACGGTCTGCGGGCGGGCCGGAGCAACCGGGGCAGCCGTGGCCGCGGCGGGCGGCGCGTAGACTCTGGGACGGGGAGCCGGCTGGTCGTTCATCACGACGGGTCCGGCGGCTTTCTTAATCGTCATGCCGGAGAAGAGATTGCTGGTGGCCGCGCCGTCGGTGGCCACAACTTCCTGGTCACTCGGGTTGCGCAGCACGAGCTGGATGGATTGTTCGCTGGCCAGATTGAGCATTTCGGCCTGCGCCGGCGTGACGAGCAGATTGACGACCTGCACGAGCACGGGCTTGCCTTCGGCATCCTTCTGGTAGTTCTGGCCGGCGGAGAGAACCTGAATGTTTTGCAGCATGGTGCGCGTGACGGCGCCGGTGGTTTCGCGCGAGGCGCCGGGCGGCGAGCCGGAGACGAGCACATCGACGCGCATACCGGCAACGGCGAAGCCGGCGACACCGACGACATCGTTCACGTGAACGGCGAAGGCGCGCATGCCTTTGGGGATTGTGGAAGCGAAGCCGGCGCCGGCACCCTTGGGCGCCAGGGAGGCTTCGTAAAACGTTGCGTCCTGGTGGATCGGCGTGGTGACGCCGCGATTGAGAATGTCTTCCTTTTTCATGATGGCGCCGGCGGGCGGCATCAGAAATTCCTGCGTCGCGATATCTTTTTCCTGAATCAGTGCGCCGAGTTCAAGATCATGCGCCGCGACGAAGACTCTTACCGTCTGCGGCTTGGTGGAAGCGCCGACACTCACTTTTGACGCGATCAACTGATACAGCACGAACGCGGCCCCGGCCGACACGGCCAGAGCGAACGCGAGCACGCTGAGTAATCGCTTTTTCATTGTGAAGTCCGATTCCTTTCCTTAAGCTGTGACCAAAGAAAATGTGACCAATGGAACTGTGAAGCGTGAAATGCGGCGGGGCGCGGCTGTTACAGCGACACCCCGCTAAGTTTTAGCTGGCGGCGACGGCGGCGTTGCTGATCTGCGTGCTGCCCGACTGCCAGATCGTTCCCACGCTGTTTCCGGCCTGAAGAAAGATCGAAGCCGAAGCAAGCGCAACGAACGCCATGAGCAGGGTGTATTCGATCAGATCCTGTCCCGATTCTTCCCGCAGGAAGTTATTGAGCAGTGCTTTCATGTTGTCCTCCACGTTTTCGTAATCGCCGGTTCCCACGCCGGCGAAAGGCTGCAGTTTGGCCCGGACTGCCGTTCCTGAATCAGGCGGCAGGCCTGGCCCCGAAAGCCAGCCTCCGGAGCGGTTTACTGGACCGCTCCGGGGCCGGTTTAAGAGCCAGAGTTAGCTGGCGGAAACGGCGGCGTTCGAGAGCTGGTTGCTGGCGTTCTTCCAGATGGAGTTGACGCTGGAACCGGCCTGAATGAAGATCGCGGCCGAAGCGAGGGCGATGAACGCCATCAGCAGCGTGTATTCGATCAGATCCTGGCCCTGCTCTTCTTTCACGAAACGCATAAACATGTTTTTCATTGTGGTTTGGTCCTTTTCCTCTTATGTATTTGGTTGGGTGGTGGTTTTCGCGATCTTCCGATCGCGGCTGCTTCCCTCGTTACTGGAAACGAAGGGAACTGGTTGAGACTGGTTGCGCCGGAAGACCACGGTCACGGTGTCGTCGTAAACGACACGCCAGTCGGGAGAAATTTTGAGGGTCTGGGTGAGCGCGAACTTCGGAGAGATCGCGATGGTGTCGACCGAATACTTGTCGAGCGTGCTCTGCCAGTCCCATTTGACGTTCATCAGATCGAGGTAGCGTTCGCCGAAGTCGTCGCCGTAGAAGTCGCTGCGACCGTCGATGAAGACCTTCTTGCCTTTCGGGTAGAGCTGATAAACGAGGTAGTCGCCCCACTCGTCCTCGGCGAAGATGTGGTGCACGTCCGGAGCGGCCAGGAGCGAGAGGGCTTTTTCCGGATAGTAGGCCGGGTCGTAGGTGGAGATGAATTTGTCGTTGAGCGGTGCCGGCGCGAACAGCAGCAGGCCGATGATGGCGACCGCCATGGCGCTCACCAGATGCACGCGGGGGATGCGGTCGGTCTCATCCGTGCTGGCGGCGGCGCCGACAAACCACGTGGAGACTTTCGGGATCCAGCTCGCCAGATTCGAGAGGCGCGCTTCGCCGAGCACAGCCGAGATGCCGCGGGCCACTTCCGGGGCCACCGCGAGGGCGAACAGCGGCAGGTTGCGCTGCGCCATCAGGGCGAGATGCAGCCAGCCCATGCTGGCGAACACCTCGACAAAGCGACGGTTGCGCAGATCCCACAGGGCGACGAAGAACGCGACGGCCATGAGCGGTTCGAAGTACACGACAACCGGCGAATGGAAGTTCATCGACTGGAATTCGGTGATGTGCTGCAGCTGATAGGGATCGGAGATGTACTCGATCACATGCTTGTGCAGCTGCCAGCCGTACGGATTGATAAAGGTAACGGCGAAGCAGACGACAAACGTCAGGAGCCAGGGCTTGACGGCCGCGAGATAACCGCGGCGGGCGACAGGATCGCGTTCGAGGACCGCGTTCAGCAGGTCACCGCCGATGTAGCAGGCCAGCAGCAGGAACAGAACGAAGAAGCCGCCGTGGAGATTGGTCCACAGGAGCGTCAGGGGCACCAGCCAGGCGAGCAGCCGGGTGCGGCCCTCGCGAGCCCGCTCCGTAATGTGCATGGAGACAACAAAAAAGAGCAGGGTGAAAAGATGGGGCCGCGCAAGCCAATGAATCGCGCAGCCCCCCGTCGCCAATAGGGTCACGGCTATGGCGACTAACCCGTTGCCGCACTTGCGCCGGACCAGCCGGAACAGCAGTGCGTTCGTAAAGCAGATAACAGCCATGCTGCCGAGGACGACCGAAGGCATCCCCCACTTGCTGAACAGCACGGCGAAGCAGACATCCCAGAGCCATTCCCAGGCAAACCACGGTGCGCCGGGGCGGCTGTAGGAGAACATATCGACGGTCGGAACCATGTGGTGGGCCAGGATCCACTGGCCGGTGCGGATGTGCCAGCCGGTATCGCCGTCGCCGAGCAGGGTGCGCGCGCCGGCCAGCTTCACGAAGACGAAGATGATCGGCATCATGAAAGCGAGGTCGGTCAGCGAAGGCAGGAAGCGGGCGATGGCGGGAACTTTGGCAGTCCCCGTGGCGACGGAGGAGGACGCGGCGACGGGCGCGGCCTGGGCAGCGACATCCATTCTGGTTTCCGGGGCGACGGGGATAATCATTGGCTTAAACGATCCTTGTTGCGACGGTCATGCTTGCGAGGTCGCTGTTCTTACGCGTGCGCGTCTTGACGAAGCGCATGGTGTCCACTTCGAACGCCACCGCGTGTTCATCTCCCTTTACAGGGGTGATCCGAACAACCCTACCCCTGCACCGCATAACCCTGGGGCCAAAATCAGAGTTTTCCGGCAACGAGACGTCTAAAGTCATCGTTTTGGCGAGCTCCGGAAGGGCTACACCACCCGTCCAGCGCATCAAAATGCCAGTGCGGCTGACGTTCTCAGTGAGCACCCGGAGGGGGGTTGCTTCGATGCGATCAGCGCTCACAAAACAAGTCAGCTGCACATCCACTCGGTCTTTTTGTCGGCGGTCCATTTGCTGTTGTAAGTCTGAATTTATTACCAATGCCAGTGCGGGTACAATACCGAAAATGGGTGGCATAGTGATGCTATCGAAGGATACATGTGGCGGGTTAACCGCAGTTGTGGGTCCGAATCCGATTCGGCATAAATTCAGTTAAACCATTACAATATAACCACTTACTAATTTATGCGTAAATACTGCAACAAGTAGCAGGCCGAAACATAAAGAAGTTATATATCGGAGGTACCATCAAAACCAGCCCGGAATAAAATATTCCGAAGAAAACTACAAAAAGTATTAGAAATTTTTGCTGCAAGATGATATTCTCCATTCATGGCAAGCGTACTCCTCTGTACCGATGAACCGATTTTGGCTGAAGGATTGGCCCGCATCCTGACGGGCGTTGAGGGTCTCGAGCTGGCGTCCTACTGCCCCGGCTTATAGGGCCTCAGGGAAACCCTAGAGAGCAGTCAACCAGACATCCTTCTGGTGGATCTGACCGCCAGCATTACGTTTGGCGCGCTCAGCGGACTGCAGGAATCGGCCTCGCACGCCAAGATCGTGCTGTGGGTCCACTCCATCTCTACTGAACTGGCGCTGCAGGCCATGAGCCTCGGCGTACGGGGCATTCTGCGCAAGACACTGCCCACCGAAACGCTGCTGCGTTGCCTGACGCGCGTGATGGATGGCGAACTGTGGTTCGAAAAGGCGCTGACGGACAGTATTATGTCGGCGCGCCGCTACTCGCTGACCCGCCGCGAGGGGCAGCTGGTGAGCCTCCTGTCACAGGGACTCAAGAATAAGGAAATCGCCACGGCGCTGAACATCTCCGAAGGCACGGTAAAGGTGTACCTGTCGCGGCTGTTCCAGAAACTGGGCGTAAAGGATCGCTTCGAACTGGCGCTCTACGGGCTGAAGAACCTTGCGCCGGGCGGATCGCTCGAAAATGGCGAAAAGCCGACCAGCGCCGGCGCTCCGGTCTGGCAGCCGCCGCGTTCGTTCTTCGTGGAACGGATTCCGCCGAAGGCTCAGGCCGCTCCGCCGCAGCCGCGCGCCATGGCCGCATACAAGTATTAATGCGGGCGCCGGAGCCGATACAGAGATAACGCAGCCCTCCCTGCGATTGAAAAGGCCGGTCGAGCATGTCTCGCCGGCCTTATTTTTTGTTGTGGGCGGGATTCCGGCGCGGTTAGTGGACGGGTTCGTGAACTTCGCGCAGCTCTTCGAGTCCGTCAAGGACCTTTTGGAGCAGTTCATCGGTCTGAACTACCATGTCGCGGAGCGCCTCGATGGAGCGGGCGTTCTGTTCGAAGCGGATTTCCGAATCGAAACGGACCCGGTTGAGGGCATCTTCGATGCCGGCGGCGTACTCACTGCGACTCACAGCGGTGGCCACGCGCGCCTCGATGTAGCGCGACTGATCGCCGAGACCCGCGACAGCCATCTCGAGCGTGGCGATCCGGGCGTCGAAACCCTTCTGAACAGAGGAGTTATCGGCGATCCGGGCGATCAGTTGGACACCGCGCAGGATTCCGTAGGCGAATCCGGCGGTGACCACGAGCGATTTGGCGATTGGTCTCACGAACAAAGGCAATTATAGGATTTTTGTACTCCAAATGCACAACCAACGGTAATAGAGCCTCGCGGTCGGTACGGTACTGGAGCTAAATGAGCTGCCCGGGGGCCCGAAAACAAAAAAATCATCCCACACAAGGGCTTTCCTGGTATAAACATAGGATGTGCCTGAAAATTTCCCACAGGTGAATCCTACTGAGGCCGGGAGCCGGGGATATCCGAGCGGAATCCCCCGAGGCGCGGCCCGGAACGATGTTCGCGCTGCGGCCGATCGCGGCGCTGAAGCCGCGGGCGCGGAAGTCAGCGGGAGAGAAACGGCGGCGTGGGCCGAAATGCTGGCGCGGATCGGGCGGCAGAACTGCCGATTGAATAGCCTGATCGAGCGGGCGCGGCCGCGCAATCAGCGGGCGCGGTCGGCGGGACGGGCGATTTTGGAAGAACTCGAAAAAGAACGCACCCGGATCGCACGAGACCTGCATGCGGGGGCCGGGCAACCGCTGGCGGGCATCAAGATGAACCTGGATTTGATTGACGGATGCGCCGCGGAGCTGCCCGAAGGGGCGCGGACGGCGGTGACGCGACTCCGGACGCTGACCGATCAGGCTCTGGCGCAGGTACGCGCGGTGTCGCACCGGCTGCATCCGCCGGCCTGGCAGCAATTATCTACGGAACAGGCGATTCGCTCGCTGGTGGAGTCTTCCGGAATGATGGCACAGATGGAAATGGTTCTGGACTTCCAGCCGCTGCCAACCGAGCCGGACCATGGCGTGAAGGTTTCGCTCTACCGCTGTGCGCAGGAATGCCTGTCCAATATTTCCCGGCATGCCGAGGCGACGCGGATCGAAATCCGGCTTCGACCGGTGGACGGAGCGGTGGAACTGATGATTCGGGACAACGGTAAAGGCCTGACGCCTGGGGCGCCGAAGGGAAGCGGGATCGGCCTGCTGGCTCTTCACGAACATTCCGAGGCGATGGGCGGCACCACCGATATCGCGAGTGGCCCGGGCGGCACCACGGTTACGGTGCGGATTCCATTGCGAGAGGAATCCGACGAGGACGACGAGTAATTCCGGCAGTATGCGGGCTTGAGAAACAGCTGAGAGGAACAGATGGAGACGACAGAAAAGACAATCACGCTGGTGCTGGCTGACGACCACGGCATTGTTCGGGAAGGCATTGCGGCCTTTTGCTCGACGCGGCCGGAGCTGAAAATCCTGGGACAGACATCGGATGGAGCCGATGCCGTCGATTTGATTCTGGCGCTGAAGCCCGATTTTGCAGTGCTGGACCTCAATATGCCGAAGCTCAGCGGGCTCGACGTGGTGCGGCGGATCCGGCAGTCCAAGAGCGAAACCAAGCTCATCATCCTTTCGATCAGCCGGGACGAGAATGTAATCCGGGAACTATTCCGCAGCGGGGCGAACGGATATTTATTGAAAGACGGGCCGGCACGTCATTTGTTTGACGCGATCAATTATATTCTCGATGGCGGCCAATATCTTACGCCGCTCATTCGCCGTGAAGCGATTGATATTAAAGTAGATAAAGCAGATCCGCTCACACTGCTCAGCAAGCGTGAGTATGAAGTATTCTCATTTTTGGTCGATGGGATGCGCCCCAAGGACATCGCAAAACTATTAGATATCAGCCCTAAGACGGTCGATACTTACCGGGCCAATATCATGCGTAAATTAGAAATCGACGGAATCGCCGGTCTGGTTCGTTTCGCCATCCAGCGTAATCTTCAGTCGAACTCCATGCCCTGCTAATGGTTAACCAGAAACTTCTTAGGTGCAATTCCCTACCCGACTAGGATATAACTGACTTATGACACAAAGCAACACCTGGGTCAAAATTTCTGCTGACAACTTTCGACAGCCGGTAGCGTTCCGGCGTCGCGCGAGACTGATGCGCGCGCGACTGAAGAAGGAGGCGACGCAATGGCAAAGCTGATCAATATTCTGGCGGCTTCGCTCGGCAGCGGGTTGTTGCTGGGCGCCGGATTCCGCCTTGGCGAGAAACTGGCGGGAGAAGAGCGCGCCGCCGAGGGCGCGGGCGGCACAACGGCGGCGGGAGCGGCCCCGGCCGAACATTTCGGTGGAGGCCATTTCGCTGGAGCTAATGTAGCCGGTGAGATGTCCGAGCGGCTCGGCTTCCTGGAAGGACGGCTGTCGCATCTGGAGACGGTGGCGGTGCCGCCGCCCATGCCGCCGATCGATCTGAGCGGTCTGGAAGCACGGCTCGCGGCGCAGGCGAGGGAAGTTGCGGCCGTCCGGATGCGGCTGGACGAAGGGGCGGGGCGGATCGAATCGCTCGGCCAGACCGACGAGCGGCTGCGGAATGAGCTGCGTGGATGGGTCGACAAACGGGTGGACGAGCGACTGAAGGGCGTGGAGAGCAAGCTGCGGGCGGAAAGCGACGAAGCCCAGCGGGAAATGCTGAGCGCCGTCATCGACAGCGTTCAGACGCGAGTCATCCTGCGCATATCGAAACTGGAAGAAGAGCTTGCCGGGCAGGCGAACGGCATGATGGAATTACGCGACTGCACGCTGCGGACGGAAGACAGTATGCAGAAGCTGCTGGGCGGGATCGATCGGCTGATCGCCGCGCAACAGCAGCCGGCACGGGCCCCGAAACCTGCACCCGCGCCGGAGCCGGCACCGGAGTTCCGGGCGAAAACAGCGCCGGCGCCCGAAGCCGTAAACGCACGTCCCAGGCAGCCCGAAAGCGCCCCGCAGCCAAAGCGGGCCGAAAGCCCGGCTGCAGTGAAATCGGCGGCCGATGCGCCGGCGAGACCGGTGGTGATGCCGTCGCTCGATTCCCCGCGCCGCCGCTGGAGCATTTTCGGATAGGGCTAACGTGTACGGGCAGAGTTCGGAACAGTTTCGGAGCATGGAAAGCGCGCAGCTTCGGTGCGCCTCTCCCGCAAAGGGAAAGTCCGGTTTAATGCCTGATTCTACAGGGTTAATGTTAACGGCAGTACCGTTACCACAGGGGGACCGACAACGTATTCTCAGGTTCCGGATTGACGTTAAAATGGGACTTCGGGCCGGTAAGGCGCGAAGAGTTGTGCAATGACCGCAACCGAAAGATTATCGATTCTTCTGGCCGACGAAGACGCACTGCGGCGGGACGGCCTGGCGGCAGTCCTGCAGGGGATGCCGGAGTTTCACGTTGTTGCGCAGTGTGCTGACGGGGACCAGGCGCTGATGAAGATTCGGGCGCTGCGTCCGCAGGTGGCTGTGGTGGATCTCAATCTACCCAAACTTCACGGTATCGAGCTGGTGCGCCGCGTGCGCAGCGAGGCTCTGGGAACGAGGATTATAGTGCTTTCCGGAACTGCACACGACGATATCGTGCGCGAAGTGATTCGGGCGGGAGCTGATGGCTACCTGCTCAAAAACGGACCGGTCCGTCATCTGGTGGATGCGATCTCTTATGTGCGCGACGGCGGCCAGTATTTTTCGCCGCAACTGGGCCGCGACGGCCTCGACCGGCATCTGCTGGAGGAGTCGCCCCGCACCGGGCCTGCAGTGGACACCGCGTCCCGGCAGACAGTGTTTACGGGGACGGACACACCGGGTGACTTCGAAGGCGAACTGCCCGAAGGGGAAGCGCTCTATGAGCGCGTTTCGCGCGGACCCCGGTACAGCCGGACTCGCCGGTTTGGGCGGCGCGCAACCGACCGCATTCGGATGCAGCGGATCGTCGACGAGACAGGAACCCAGCAACTCGACGAGCGCGACTACGAAATTCTCGACATGATGGCCGAAGGGATCCGGCCCATTCTGGACCGTCTGGACGAAATCGACACGCGGGTGGAGCAGATGGAGACCGGCGCCGAGCCGGTGCCGAGCAACCCCCGGGGCTGGCTGAGCAGGCAACTTGCGGACACGCTCGAAACGCCGGGACGACAAGGCGGGCATGGCAGGCTGAGCAGCGATCTGGAAGCCAGGCTGCCGCGGATGATCGAGGAGGCGGTGAGCGCCCGGTTCCAGCAGATGGCCGGGAAGCTGCAGGACGAGATTGAAGAGACGCACGTCCGCACGCTGGAATCGTTCGTCAAGAACGTGCAGGTGAAGCTGGTGCAGCGCGTTTCGGCGCTGGAGACGGATATGTCCCGCCAGGCCAGCGCAATGATGCAGTTGCGGGAATACTCGCAGCGCACCGAAGACAATTTGAGCCGGCTGATTGCCGGCGTGGATAAACTGGCACAGGATCTGCCCAAACGGCTGGCCGGGATGCAGTCCGGACAGACGCAGTTGCCTTCCGGAACTGTAGTCGCGAAACCAGCGCCGTCACAGGGCGATTTCCGGGCAGCGGGCTCTGCGTCGGGATATCCTGCGTCGGGATATCCTGCGTCCGGATTTTCTCCGGCCGGGGCGGCTCCGGCTGCTGGCGAAAATTTGACGGATTCGGCCATGCCGGCTTCGGCGGCAAATCCGGCTGCAAACGACGGGAGCGCGGCCGACGGGTGGTCCTACTCCACCCCGGGCACTGGAGATACAGCGGCATCGCCGGGCGCGGCGCCGGGCATGGGAAGCGTTATGCGCCCCGCCAATTTCCGCCCGCCTGAATTTGTGCCTCCCGCCAAGCCAAAACCGCCCAAGCGGACCTGGAAGCAGAATGCGCCGAAGATCTTCTGGATTTCCGTGGCGTCGATTTTAGTCTTAACCGGCGGCGGACTGGGGCTGCGGCGAGCAATGACTCCGCCGGAAGCTGCTACCGAAGCCGCGGCAGTCATGGCGGGCAATGGGTCTCCCATGCCGAAGCGTGCGGTCAAACTTACCCCGCCGCCGCCCAATGCCGATCTGAAAACCAAGCTGTCGGTGGCGCAGGAGTACATGGAGCGCAAGGATTACAGCACGGCAGAGGACATTTACCGCCAGGCGCTGAAGAGCGAACCGCAGAACCCGGAGGTCCTCAAACTGCTGGCCAGCGTGCTGTATCGCGAAGATAAGATTGAGGAAAGTGCCGCCGTTCTGGACAAACTGCCAAAGGAAGGCCCTCCCGGCACGGCGAAAGTCCCGGACATTAACGGGGCCCAATAGCGCCTCAAGGGGAGCCGGTTGGCCGGGGTAGTCGGTCCGGCTGCAGAATGTGTCGCCTAAATATTTGACTTCACGCGCCGCAAAGGCGAAAATGGAGGTTTCCCCCTCCAATGTGCGGATGTGGCGGAACTGGCAGACGCGCTAGATTCAGGTTCTAGTTGGGGCAACTCAGTGGAGGTTCAAGTCCTCTCATCCGCACCAGATTCAAAACAAGGCATTTAGTTCGTTTTCCCACGCCGATCCGAGGGCGTCTTTGCCCGCGATCCGGCCCTGTCCCGACTGGTGTTTGATTCCACCTGCCCACGCGGACCTTTCAACCCCGGATCACATCGCGCCGAGCTTCTCCCGGGCCGCCGTGTGCCCCTGCTCTGCAGCGAGGCGGTATAGGCGCAGGGCCCGCTCGTGGTCTTGCGACACTCCCCATCCATTTTCGTAAAGAACACCGAGGCCGAATTGCGCCGTCGGGTCTCCCTGTTCGGCCGCGAGCCGGTACCAGCGAGCCGCCTCGCCGAAGTTTTGCGGGACGGCGCCGGACTTTGCCAAATCGGTTCCCGGCGAACCCTGGTAGAGAGCGCCGAGCGCGACCTGGGCGGCGACGTTCCCCTGATCCGCGGCCATGCGGTACAAGCGCATTGCCAGACTGCGATCCTCGGCAAGACCCCAGCCATTGGCGCACAGGATGCCGAGGTTGTACTCCGCCTCCGCGCTGCCCTGCGACGCGGCGTGACGGTACAGCCGCAGGGCCTCCTGATAATCGCGCGGCACTCCGCGGCCGTTGGCATAAAGGATGCCGAGACCGGCCTCGGCAGCAGCATTTCCCTGCGCGGCGGCGAGACGATACAGGCGGACGGCTTCCTCGTAGTTTTGGGGCACGCCCTTGCCCTCCGAGTACAGCGCTGCCAAGCCAGCCTGCGCGGCGGCCGAGCCGCGATCCGCCGCCATGCGATACCAGCGAACGGATTCGGCATAATCCTGCGGCACTCCGCGGCCCTCCTCGTACAGCGCGGCGAGCCGCACCTGGGCACCGGCGTTGCCCTGTGAGGCAGCCGCAATATAAAGACGCACGGCTGACTCGGGATCCCGCGGTACACCCCAGCCAGCGGCATACAGGACGCCGAGGTTCAGCTCGGCACCGGCATTTCCCTGCTCCGCGGCGAGGCGAAACCAGCGGGCGGCTTCTTTCAAATCCCGCGTGACGCCCTGGCCCTGCAAATAGAGGACGCCGAGGGCGACCTGCGCGTCGGCGCTTTCCTTGTCGGCGGCCATGCGATACCAGCGGGCGGCCTCAATGTAGTCCTGCGCCACGCCCTGACCGCTGGCGTACAGGATGCCGAGATTGAGCTGCGCGCCGGCGTTTCCCGAGGCAGCCGCCAGACGGAACCAGCGGGCGGCCTCGTTGTAGTCCCGCGGCACGCCGCGACCCTGATAGGACGCGACGCCGAGGGCAGCCTGCGCATCGGGGCTTCCCTGATCCGCCGCGAGCCTGAGCAGGCGGAGGGCTTCGTCGTAATCCTGCGGCACGCCGCGGCCCTGGTAGTACATGACGCCGAGGTTGGCCTGGGCATCCTTGTTCCCCTGGCTGGCCAAAGGCCGGCATTCCGCAGACGCCAGATCGAAGGCGTTAGCGTGGAAGGCCTCGACGCAGGTTGCAAGGTCGGCCAGCGCCGGCATGCAGAGCAGCAGGCTCAGGGCGACAGACCGGACGCCAATAACAGACTTCACGCCAATAATGATATCTCCAACTTCCGCGGGCCACTCTGCCCGGCGGCCAGGCTGGTCTTTTGTAATGGGTCTTTCATAATTTGCGTTCGGCCCGGTATAGGTATAAAATTGGCAACCAGTAAAGGTACGAGGTTGCGCTTTGGTCGAAGGAGTTAACGAATGAAACTGACGAAAATTCAACATTTTGGGGGCATAGTTCTGCTGCTGTCGCTGGCGGGAGCTCAGGCGCTCTTCGGGCAGACGAGTTCGTCTACGATTTCGGGCACTGTCAGCGACACCTCCGGCGCCGCCGTTGTGGGCGCGGCTGTGGCGGTGAAGAACATCGACACCGGGGTGACGGCGAATCTGACGACGGATGCCGAAGGGCGCTACCGTGCGCCGGAAATCGTTCTGGGCAATTACGAGGTGCGGGCTACGCATCCGGGGTTCGAGACGGTGGTGCGTTCGGGGATCTCGACCGCAGTCGGCGAAGAAGCGATTGTGGACATCTCGCTGCCGGTTGGGCAGGCGAGCCAGGTGGTGACGGTGGACTCGGTGGTGACCCAGGTGGATACGTCAACGTCGGCGCTGAGTGTGACCTTCGACCAGCAGCAGATGTCGGATCTGCCGATGGGAACGGCGCGGAACTTCGTGGATCTGATCAATCTGGCGCCCGGCGTGGCTGCGATTCAGAACGGCAACGGCGGCGTGGCGTACGGCCAGCAGGCGAACTATACGGTTTCGGGTTCGCGGCCCACGGGGCTGGGATTTCTGATCGACAGCACGAATTTCACGACGTTTAATGGAAAGTCGGCGGGCTCGGGCGCAACGGGCTTTTCGCCGGGCATTGAGGCGCTTTCCCAGTTCCAGGTGCTGACGAATACGTACAGCGCACAGTTTGGCGGCAACGGGATCGTGGTGAACGCGGCCAGCAAATCGGGCACCAACTCGATGCATGGTTCGGCGTACATCTTCGTCGGAAACAGCTTTTTCAGTGCGCGCGGGGAATTCGACACGGTGGTGAATCCGGGGCAGACGGCGGCACATGTTCCGCCTTCGCACACGGGAGTTCTGGGCGGCAGCGTGGGCGGGCCCATCAAAAAGAACAAGCTGTTCTACTTTGTGAATTACGAAGCGACGCGGCAGGGCGGCGAAACGACGCAGCAAAATACCAACGTACCGGACGCAAATGCACATGCGGGATATCTGCCGTGCGCGGTTGCGAACGGCACGGCGACCGCCCCGACCAAGGGGGGCGGTAAAGGCGGGACGACCACCGGCACAGCCACCTATCCCTGCGACAACAACACCGGACTGGCTTACGTCGGCTTTGCTCCGGCGATTCAGCCGCTGATGAACCTGCTGCCGACGGCGCAGACTTCGGTTTCGCTCGGCCAGGGCATCCAGACGCAGCTGAATCCGACCGGCGCGCACGACAACTACACGCTGGGACGGGTCGATTACACCATTTCAGACCGCGACACGATTTTCATGCGCATGGTTCATGAAAATGCTTACCGGCTGATCACGCAGGGTGTGGGCGTTTATACGGAAAAGGACGCGACATCGAACTGGTATGCGACGGTGGAAGAGCGGCACACGATTTCGCCGAGCATGATCAATCTGGCGCGAATCAGCCTGCTGCGGCCGCAGGAAATCGCGGTGGAAAATACGCCGAGCATTCCGGCACTGCATCTGATCCCGGGATCGATTGCCGACGCTTCGGTCATTGTGCCGTCCGGCAACCGGATTCTGGGGCCGAACCAGAACACGCCGTTCAATCTGACGCAGGACGGATTCCAGTTGATGGACGACGTGATCTGGAGCCGCGGGGCGCATAACGTGAAGTTCGGCGTCGGCACCACATACACGAAGGACTACACCTTTGAAGTGAGCGGAGCGCCGGGCGGGCAGTTGACGTTTAACTCGATTCTGACCTTTATGCAGGGCCTTCCGGCACAGTTGCAGGCGCCGCTGCCGGGCCAGAGCTACAACAACCGCGACATGTCGGAAAGGACGCTGACGCCTTATATTCATGACGAATGGAAATTTTCGCGCCGGCTGACGCTGAACATCGGGCTGCGGTACGAGTGGGCGGCCAATCCGAGCGAGTATCGAAACAACTTCTGGAACTTCCCGCAGCCGCTGACGAATACGACGTGGGTGAATATTCCGAAGGCGTTTGCGAACAATCCGACGAATAAGAATTTTGCGCCGCGGTTCGGGTTTGCGTACGATCCGTTCAACGATCACAAGACGTCGGTTCGCGGCGGGTTCGGAATTTTCTATGACGTGATGACCGGCCACATCATCCTGCCGGCCTACTGGGGTGCATATCCGTATGCACAAGGCACGGTGACGAGCCCGCCGTGGCCGAATCCGTATTCCTCGTTCCAGGGAGCGACGTCGGTATCTGCTCCGTCTCTTGGGGCCGGCGTGTTGTATGGAAACGGCAAAACGAGCACGCCGTACGCGATGCAGTACAACCTGAATATTCAGCGCGAGGTGTACAAGGGCGCAATTCTGCAGGTGGCGTATGTGGGGTCGCGCGGGGTACATCTGCTGCAGACGATTGAGACGAATCCGCCGCAGATCATCAATGGCGTATTCGGGACGCTGAACACGACGAACGGAACAACGACGCCGAATCCGCGCATCAATCCGAATCTGGGAAGCCTGGCGATGCGGGCACCGATCGGGAGTTCGCACTACAACGCGCTGCAGGTGAATCTGACGCGCCGGTTTGCCTCGCATTTTTCGGCGAACGTGTCCTACGCGTATTCGAAGTCGATCGATTACGGTTCGGCGTTCTCACAGGATTCGTCGGTCAGCAGCAATACGCTGACGCTGGACCCTTACAATACGAAAATCGACCGCGGGCTTTCGACGTTCGACCGGACGCACGTACTGCGCACGAACATCGTCTATGAGCTGCCGTTCAGCCAGAACCAGTTCGTGAAGGGCTGGAGGCTGACAGGCATTTACAGCCAGAGCACGGGCGCTCCGACGACGATCACCACCGGATTTGAACGGACCGGCCTCGGCGGCAATTCTGGCGGCGCAAACCGGCCGGACCTGGCGCCGGGCTGCAGTCCGAATCCGATTATCGGCACGATTCAGGAATGGTTCGACATTTCCTGCTTCACGCTGCAGGCGGTGGGGACGATCGGCAATCTGGGCCGCACCACAGTGATCGGGCCTCCGGCGAAGACGATGAACTTC
Organism: uncultured Acidobacteriia bacterium; assembly: GCA_903828455.1. Lineage (GTDB taxonomy): Bacteria > Acidobacteriota > Terriglobia > Bryobacterales > Bryobacteraceae > BOG-234. The sequence goes on from CAIKMJ010000046.1 coordinate 139,551, forward strand.
GGGATCCTGAAAGACACGCGGATACCGAAGATTTCGGAATTCTTCGACCTTCAGTTCCGAGCCGAGGCGACGAACCTGTTCAACCATCCAAATCTCGATCTGCACGGCAACGGCGGAACCAACGCCACGATGCTTTTCCAGAACGGCGGGACGGTGCTGCCGAACGGGACGATTACGGCGCCGACGCTGAATCCGATCGCCGGGCAGATTCTGAGCCAGTTCGGATCGGGCCGGACGCTGACGTTCGCGCTGAAGGTGATCTTCTAGTCAGATTCGCCTGAAGTGCCGCGGTAACACGTGCCGCCCCCGGCTTCGGCTGTGGGCGGCACTTTTTGTTTGCGCCGGCGGCGGGCCCGATACGGACGGCTTTATGCCGAAAGGCCGCGCGCGATGGCGCGCCAGAGCAACCGGGGCCGGGGCAATTTGGGCAGGCTCCGGATCGCCGTGATGGCCAGGTGCGCGGCGCTCAGCACGAAACAGATCGTTCTCGGGACTCCGCGATAGTGGGAGCGAATGAAGATGAGGGACGACTCCAGCATCAAATAGTGTTTTCGCCAGACCGTGTTGCGGAACGAACCCGAGACGTGATGCAGCACATTCAGTTCGGGGTCGGGCACAACATAGGTTCGGATTCCGATTGTTTTGGCGCGCAGAGTCAGGTCGAAATCCTCGAAATATGTGGTGTACCTCGGATCGAACCCGCCGAGAGCGTTCCAGCCATCCACCGGCACCAGGATCGCGCAACCGGTGACAGTGTCCACTTCCGTGACGGCGCCGTAGCTGGCCCTCGACCGGCAAAACGGCGTGAACACCGTGAGTTTCCCGCCCGAAGACCAGACCTGTCCGGGGTTATGCGCCCAGTAGATCAGGGGACTCATAATGCCACCGGGTATTTCGCGAACCCTTCGTATCCATTGCTCCATGAACCGCGGGCCAAACGTTGTGTCGCTGTTCAGGAACAGGAGGTGCGTGGCGCCGGCGGCAACGGCCTCCCGCGCGGCGCGATTGCAGTTCGCGCCGAAACCGGCGTTTTCATATCGAATGTAGCGCGCCCGGCTGAAATGGTGAATGGCGGCGGGCGGCGGGGTGTCAGAGCCATCGTCCGCAATCAGAATCTGGAAGTTGGTAGCGCTTTGCGACTCGAGCGCCGCGAGGCATTGCAGTGTGTCGTCCCAGTTTCCGAACACCGGCACAATGACGAAAATGAGGGCATCCGGCGTCGACACGTTTCAGTACCTACTCGGTTCGCACGGCCAGGAAAATATTCGGGTGCGGCAGTTCGGTGACCCGGAATCCGAGCGGTTCGAGATGGGCACGAAGTTCAGGGATCCGATACGCCCCGTGGAATTCTCCGATGATCGTCCTGACCTGACCCAGCCATGGCTGACGGGCTCCAAACAGCAGTTCCTCAGCACCCTCGATATCGATCTTCAGCAGATCGATTCGCTCCCACCCCAGACGCTCCAGCAATGTCGGAACGCTGAGGCCCTGGACTGTAATCTCCGAGCCGGTGCTGTGGGCTGTCGGCATTAATCCATGCGTCATGCCGCCGCCGAGGAAGAGCGGCACCGGGCCATCCGCAACGGTTGCCGCGGCTTGAAATGCGGTGACGGTAAGGTTGTTCCGGCTGACGTGCGCTTTGAGGCTGGCGAAATTGGCAGGGTGCGGCTCAACGGCTGCGATGCGCGCGCTGGGAAATCGGGCGGAGAACGCGAGGGCGGTGTAACCGCAGTAGGCGCCCAGATCGAGAATCGTCTCTGGCTGGCCGAGATCGTGATCATAGTAGCCGTAGAGAAAAAGTTCACGGTAGGCGGCGTAGTCTTCCGATGACATCCGAATGATCAGTTTTGACTGGCGTGTGCCGCAGGTAATTCCGCTCTCGATGTCCGGCTGCCACTTCCAGGGTGAATAGTCATTCCAGCGCTCGATGGCGAACGCAGCGAAGGCCCTGAGCCGGTACGAACGGACCCAGGGAGACCGCGCGCAGGAGTTGAGATCTTTGGCGAATGCTGTCAGATTCATCTCGTCCGGTTCCCCGATTTCCAGCCATCCTGCCGTTCGTATTCTCTTCTCATTCGCATTCGGCCCGACAGTCTCCCCGTTATGATACTCGAGCTATTTGGCGCCACAGAGCCTTGCGTTCCGCGCCGGATACTCCGATCGCGGCGGCGCACAACAAGCCGGCGAGCGCGCTAACGACGGCTTCCAGCAGCAACGACGGCCAGTGCAGCGGAGGAAAGCGGAACACGAGTCCGGCGCCCGTCAGACAGGCGACGCCGCCAGCCAGCGCGGAGCGCGCGAACACATCCCGAAAATAAACTCCCGCGTTCACCGAATAGGTTCGGAACAGATAGAGCGGAATCGCCAGGCCTTCGAACAGCAGCATCGGAATCAGATTGGAAACGGCAATACCGGCAAGGCCAAACGGCTTCACCAGCGCCAGGCTCAGCACAACCTTCACGACACCTTCGAGCAGAGAGATCCGCATGAGGAAGCCGAGCTGGTTGGTGCCGTAAAACAACTGCGTCGTCATGTTGTGGATCAGGCGTGGCAGAAACGCCGCGAGCAGTATCAGCAATACGACGCCGGCCCTGTTCTGCCAGGGGCCGCCGACGAATTCGGCACCCTGCCAGAGAGCAAGGAAGGGCGGTCCGAACACGCCGATACACGCCGTCAGCAGAAACGCCGCCGCCCCGGTTAGACGAGCGCCCCGCAGGTATAGCGAGACTACATCGTTGTTTTTCCCCTGGGCATGAAGATGTGTCACGTGCGGAGTGAACGACCAGGCTATGGCGCGAATTCCGGCGTCGGCGTACTCCATCAGCGATCGCGGAATTGCATAAAAGCTGACCATCGGGATCCCCAGCACGGCACCGATAATCATGAGATCCGTCCGGCTGCTCACTATCCATCCCAGACCAATCAGCACGGTGGGCAGGCCAAACCGGGCGAGACGCCGGAGATGATCGTGGCTCCAGTAGCGCAGGGAAAGTTTCACCCCGGGCATCGTGCGGCGCATCGCGACCCAGGTGCAGGGTCCGACGAGCATACGCATCACGAGTTGTATGAGGCTGAGGGCGACCAGACCGCCGCCGTTGATCACGCAAACCAGCATCGCGAATGAGCCGATGGAGCGGCTGGCCATTTCCATCGCGTTGACAACGTCGAGGCGCTTCACCGCGGTCAGCGCCGAATTCATGGCCTCGACAGGCAGGCTGAGTCCCAGCGCCGTGGCCATGAAGACGATTGACCGGCTGGTCTCGCGCGGATCCAGCCCGGTCGGGGCGAAGATCATCGGGAAGATGGCTGCAAGGCCGAAGCCTGCAAACGCAAGCGCGACGCCCAGTCCGGTCAAAGACCAGATCGAGGTACTCATCGTTCTGTTCAGTTCCTCGCGATCGTCCTGCGCCGTGTAGAGGGCGGCATAATACTGAACACCCGCGCGAAGCCCTATCCCGACATAGCTGTAATATCCGGTCAGTTCGGAAATGAGCATCCAGAGGCCGTAACGGGCCAGTCCCAGCCGGTGAATCATGACCGGATACATAATGAACGCCGCCGCGATGGTGATTACATAACTCGCGCTGTTGGTCGCGATATTACGGCTCAGGGAATGTGCGCGCAGTTTCACCGGAGGGATATTTCAGACGCCGCGGGGCCGTGTACCCCAATGCAGGGACCCCATGCTATGATTCAAACCGCTTGCAGGCTTCATCGAGCTCCGCCCTGGCCCGGCGCAGGGTATTGATCGCAGCTCCGTTTCCGCCCGCGAAGGATGGTCTTCACGGCGGGGCTCAGGTGATCGGGCGGTTGGTAGACGAACTGGCGGACTCGCACGAACTCGCCGTCATGTACTTCCGGGCTGAAAATGAAGCGCCCATGGAAGAGGCGCTGGCCAGGCGATGCGCGTTCGTGGAAGAGGTGCCGCGCGCAGGCGGGGCCGCCGATCCGCGCCGCATGCTGAAACTGCTCGCGGCGTTCGTCCGGGGCTATCCCATGTGGGCGGAGGACTGGCGTGCCAACGGGTTTCGCGAGCGCCTTCGCAAAATCTGCGCACACTGGAAGCCGGATGTCGTGCAGTTCGAGTGTCATACCATGGCGCAATATGCGGAAGCGGCCAGAGGGCAAATCACCATTCTCGTGGAGCATGAGCCCGGCGCGGCCGCGGCGCGGGACCGGTGGCAGTTCAGCCGAGGCTGGCGCCGGCTGGTACTTGCGCGGGACCGGAGAGCGTGGGACCGGTACGAGACGGAATGCCTCGCAAAGTTCGACGCCATAGTCTCCCTGACGGAAAGAGATCGGCGTGAATTGCTGCGCATGCGGCCGTCCGAGCGGGTGCGAGTCATTCCGCCAGGCGGCCCGGCGCCTGCCGCCGGCACATCCGGCAACTCACCATCCGCCAACACGATCCTGTTTGCCGGGAATTTTATCCACCCGCCGAACGTGGACGCGGCGATGCGGTTGGCCGGGTCGATCTTTCCCCTCGTGAGAGCTCGCCATCCGGACGCGGTACTGAACATTGTGGGCGAGGCCCCACCCGCCTGCCTGCGCCGCCTTGCCGCTCCCGGCGTTGTTGTCACGGGACGGGTTGACGATATAACGCCATGGCTCGACGCCGCGGCGGTCGTAGCGGCGCCACTTCGCCTGGGCGGAGGCATCCGGATTAAAGTTATGGACGCCTTGTACGCAGCGAAAGCGATCGTCGCCTCGCCGCTGGCGGCGGAAGGTCTGAAGCTGCGCGATGGCCGGGAGTTCCTCCTCGCAGAGACCGATGCGGAATTTGCCGCCGCACTGAGTTCTCTGCTGGCGGATCCTGCGGCGCGCGACCGGCTCTCCGCATGTGCCAGGGAATGGGCCGCACAGTTCGCAACCCCTGGCCGGGTGGGAGCGGCATGTGAGCGGCTGTACGCCGTAACGCGGAGCGCGGCCGAAGGGGCGTCCGGTCCAACCGCGAAATCACAGCGGGATCGCGCCGCGGGCCGGACTCGGTAGTGGCGCCTCATGTCAGAGACCGGGAAGAATACCGGAAGCCGATGTGCCGCGCCAGGCCGACGGCAAACGAGATCCCGTTGTAAAAGTGATAAAGCAAGTGGAACGGTATGGCCGCCAGCATGAACGGCACGCCTCGCTTGCCCGCGAGGAACACGTAAAAGTCGCTGTTGAGGAAGCCGAGCAGCGCCAGCACGAGAAACATGGCGATTACGTAGTTGTAAGACGGCAAATAGAAGATCGCGAGCAGAACCACACACGCGGCGTACGCCAGTCCGGCCCACCGGACCCATGAAGGCGCGGAACCCGGTTGTGAATATCGGTGCCGGATGAGCAGCAGTGCGGGACTCAGCAGCAGCGGCGGAATCAGGCCGAACATATTTTGCAGGTAAGCAAGATACGCGATGCATGCCACGCAGGCGCAAATCAGGAAGGGAGCCGAGCGCGGCCGGGTTGGCCCCGCAAATTCTCCCCACCAGCGGCTGAGCAGGATAAACACGATGACCAGCAGCGGCAGCAGCGACCATGCGCCATGGAACAAAGCGCTCGCCGCGCAAAGCGCCAGCAGCAGATAGACCAGCGCCACGCTCACGCGCTGGCTCAGCTGAATGTTCAGATCGTTCGGCATGAACCGATCCCGCAGAATCAGTTCGGTCCAGGGGATGCCCCGGTCGCACACATCGGTCTTCACCAGATTCCAGAAGCTCCAGTGCTTTAAGTGGGTGACCTGGATCGAACGGTCCAGCACGATCTTCCGCCCGGCGCGCACGAGGCGATAGCCGAGTTCAATATCTTCAACAGCCGGACGGGCGAAAGTCTCATCGAATCCGGAATGCTCCAGAAAGACATTGCGCCGGATCGCGCCGCAGCCGCTCCAGAAAGTCGATGCCTGCCGCTGGCCGCTCTGGTGCACAAAAGAATGCATCAGGTTCCGGTATTGCGAAAGAAAATCCGGCGATCGGGGCTCGCTGTCGTAGGAGGCAATCACGGCGTCAACGTCAGGTTCAGCCGCCAACACTTCGCCTGTTTTTTCCAGCGTGTCGGGCTGGACACAAACATCGGAGTCCAGAAAGAAAAGCACTTCCCCGGCGGCGGCCCGCGCCCCGAAATTTCTCGCGCATGCAGGTCCGGAACGTTGGGGATTGCGGAGCAAGCGGACCGGAAACCGGGCTGCGATCTCGCAGGTATCATCCGTCGATCCGTCGTCGACGACAATGATCGCGGCCGGCATCCGGCTGCCGCCAAGCAGCGCTTTCAGACACTGCTCCAGGTACGCCGCAGCATTGAATGCCGGGATGATGACCGTGATGTCTATCGAGCGACTCATCGAGTGGGCGGCGGAACCGACCGCGCCAAAACTTGTGCTTGAGTGTACCAGCCCGCGCATCGCCATCCAAGCCCTCCGGAAGCGTGGCTGGACTGCCGCTAAGAGGCGCCGGCGGAGCAGAGCCAGGCATCCGGGAGTTAAATCGTTAATGTCGTAAAAATGGAGAAATCAGGCCGATTTTCACCGAAATTCACGCTGTTTCCAGGGTTGCGCGAGTTCGGCGTTCAGAGTTTCGGTTAACTTCGGACCCAGTGAGTTCGACGACACCATTCCCGGTATCGATCGTCATCCCTGCGCGCAATCGGAATCGTGTGCTGCAAGTTAATGGCGCCAACGTATTTTCGGCAGGGCTGCGCAGAGTGAATCGTTGTCGACAATGCCAGTGACCGGCCGCTTTATCCAGTTCGATAGCGCCTCTCAACCCAAGGTGCCGATCGAGGTGCCGTACCCGCTGCTTTCGCATTACGAAGGCTCCATCAACAGCAATAGCCTGGAAGAAGCGACGCGGCTCCCGTACGTGGAATACCGGGTCGCGCGGAACAATTATTACTTTCCGCGCAAGAACAGAATGGCGTTGCAGGAGGCGGGGGCCTGTGCGCAACCGTTTCCGGATACCGCGTTGCTTGTGAGGCGGAGAATGCGCCGGTACTGACGCCGCCTGCTCAGGAAAACGTTGTGCTCGCCGGAAAGCAGCACGGCAACGCCGTTATGAGAAGCGGGCAAATGTTGACGCGACAGAGGGCCCGGCGCGGGCCGGCTGCCTCATAGCGCATCGGCCGGTACTCCGCTTAATGTTTGGCCAGCGGATATTCCGAAAGCCGCGGCGGTCCCGCGTGCGGCGCGGCCTGGAGCAGGGGGCGCAGTTCGCGGACATCTTTGACGCTTTCGATATGCATCACGCGATCGATCAGCGTCTTCGTCTTCTGGGCGCCGAGAACCGGCACCATGAGGTCATTACATTTCGCCAGCAGTTGTTCGGGCGTAACGGGGTTGTTGCCAGCGCCGTCCTGCGCGTAGCGGGTGCCATCCGCCATCGTGATCTGCACAAGCGGGGGACGCGGCGCCTTGACGTTCTCCGCCAGACGGACCTTCGCACGCAACCCTGCCACCAGCGGATCGGTGATACGCGACCTGTCGTGAATCGAGCGGAAAGTGACTTTCTTATCGACCAGCATCATCGCGATGGCGTGCTGGATGCTGATGTCCGGCGGGCCGCTGTTGTCGTTGTCGCCGAAGGATCCGGCGATGGTCAGCAACACTTCCTTCACCTGGGCGGGATCGACGGCCTGTTTCTTCAGCAGCGCGTCCAGCGCTTCGAGCGGCGCCTGATTGGGACCGCCTGTCGTCCAGCGTTTGATGCCGGAACGCATGATGTCGTAGCGCTCGCCGAGCTTTTCGACGATCACTTCCGGAGCCGTGGTGGGCGCGTTGGCCTCGAGGTAATTGTCGGGACCCGAGAAGATGTCATTCACGCCATTCCAGCCCGCCTGAACCATCAGTGCAGCAGAGACGCCGTCGCGCGCCGACTTGCCGGCGAAAGTGAAGCCCTTTTCGAAATGTTCAATGTCGCGCGGAAATGAATTGAAGCCGCCCGCCTGCTGTCCGCAGTAGGAAAGGAGCCAGCGCATCTGTTGTGCCGTCAGGCCCACCGCGCAACCAGCAGCCGCGCCAGCGCCGAATACGCCGCCGATCCCGAAAGGCAGTTTGTGGCTGTTCACAAAACCCGGCGCCAGCGTGAGGACGACGCGATTGCCGATGTCGTAGCCAAGCACGACCGCACGCAGAAAGCGGGTGCCGCTGTTGCCGAACTGCTCACCGACCGCGAGCGCCGCCGGGACAATGGCACAGCCAGGATGCCAGGGGCCGGTCATCGTGTCGTCGGTCTCGTCGGCGTGGCCCATTTCGCCGTTAACCAGGGCAGCCTCGATGGGGCCGCAAACGACCGTATCGGCAATGACTGTCGCGACTGGCTTGCCGCCATAGGCGCGCACGAATTTGCGGGCAACGACTCCCGGATTCAGCTCGGAGCCGGACACGATGGCGGCGATGGTATCGAGGATATGTCGCTTCGCCTGTTCGACAACTTCGGCCGGCAAATCGTGGTCGCCCGCCTGGCTCATGTAAGTGCTGAGGCGCGTCATGACATCACTGACCGGGAGGTCGGCCAGCGTCTGACCGGCGGCATGACGCACGCCCGGCAGCGTCGTAGCGGCAATCGCCCAGCCCGCGCGGCGCAGAACATCGCGACGCGTCAGCTCGCTGGTTGCCTTTCGATCGTCGCGTCCGAAACCTTGCCAGAGTCTTGTCATAACTTTTGGGGCCTCACTCGTCCGGCGAGGATTCGATTCGGCAAATCAGTTGCACGCCGACCGAGCCTTTCGCCTGTTTGCTGCGCCTGTTCGTCAGAGAGTATATCGCGATGGAGGGAAAACAGGGGTGCCGCTCAGGTCCCGGCGCCGCGATGGACGCCGGGACTGGCGGGTTTACTGATTACTGCTGAGCGGGAGCGGCGGCACCGCGTCCGGCGGCATTGCCTCTGCCACCAGCAGCTGCGTCACCCGCTCTGCCCGCACCGGCTCCGGCGGCGCCGGCAGGGCCCCGGCCGTTATTCGGCGCAGCCGCGCCGCGCATGTAAACCATGTCCAGACTGGAGCGGGCGAGCACTTTGCCGTCAATCGCATCGAGGAGCTGGTCCATGGTGACCATGCCTTCCGCCGTACCTTTAAACTCCAGATTCGGCGGAGAGGAAAGCGCGTAGAGGGTCGCTGTGTAGATCTTCAGTCCGCCGCCACCGGAGCAGGGCGGGGTGTAACCGACTTTGTGACGCATGGAGTTCATTCCCCAGACGCCCACGTCTTTGGAATTTTTCGCGAGGCTGCGAACATCGGCCGGAATGTTGTAGAGCACAACATAGACGTGCTTTACTTCGTCGTCCGGCGGAATATGATGCAGCGTCATCGCAAATGAACGCGTGCCGGGAGGCGGATCGTTCCAGGTGAAAGGCGGCGACGCGCTTTCGCCATCGCAGGTGTATTCGGTGGGAAGGTTGCCGCCGTTGTTCCGAATGACCGGGCTCTTCAGTCTGAACTGGCCGGCGGGTCCGGATTGTGCCGCGCCGAAACCGGCCGCCAGCAGCAAGCCAGCCGCCAGCAGCGCCATCCGGATGGCGGGAGAAGTGGATTTCATCAAATGCGCCTTTCTTTGCATGCCGTTATTTTGATTCCGTTAAGTTGTCTTCGCAACGTGGCAAGTATAAGCCGGTTGTTTGAAGATTTCATGAAGAGACACGTGCGGACCAGACGCGGTATCTTGTGGCTGCGGACGGATAACGGTTGAGGCTCACGTCACTGCAACGAAAATTCGCTACAGTGCTAATGGTGCCTGAGCGGGCCGAATCCGGTCCGGATCACGGACGATTGTAGCCGGGCAATGACGACGGGAAATGAACAGGGAGACTGAAATCTTATGAGCCTGAAACTGAACACTCGCCATGCAGGGGATGTGGCAATCATCGAAATCTCCGGAAAAATTACGCTGGGCGAAGGGTCGAGCGCGATTCGCGACGCCATGCGCGACGCAATGGCGAAGGGAAATAAGAAGATTTTGCTGAACCTGAGCGAAGTCTCCTTCATCGACAGTACGGGCATCGGCGAACTGGTTGCCGGGTTTACCAGCATCACGAACGACGGCGGTTCGGTAAAGTTACTGGGGCTCGCCAAGCGGGTGAAAGACGTTCTGGTAATCACAAAACTTTACACAATCTTTGAAATTTTCGACGACGAAGCGACGGCGCTCCAGAGCTTCGCGTAAGGCCGGACCGGCTTCTGAACCCAGGTGAGCTTCTGAAGACGCGCCAACAACGGCAACCCGGGGATAGCCTCGCACGGAAGGTCGGCCGGCTGGCCGGAATGGCCGTGCTTGGCTTCGCGGCGGTGGCGATTCCACTGCAGCTCCTGCTGAAGCGAGAGCTGAAGGACGCACCGGAGGACGTGCGGGCGCAGGGCTGGCCGATCCGGCTGATGCAGGTGCTCTTTGTCCGCTACGTTCTGCCGTGGATCGACGTGGAGGGCGTGGAGAATCTGCCGGCGGGTTCGTTCGTGCTGGCGGCGAACCACGCCTATAAGTCGGGTGTCGACGGGTTCATTCTGGGCCACCTGATTGCGACGCGGGCGCGGCGGGTTCCGCACATCCTGATGACGTCGGAGAGCCGGAACTGGGCAGTGCGGGCGGAACGGTGGGTGCTGCACCACTACGGGGTCGCCATGCTGGTGCCGGATGAGAAGGGCGGACGGGCTCGGCCCAGCGGCTTGTCGGACCGGGTCGCGGCATACCTGCGGGAGGCAAGGAGACACGCGGTCATCATCTTTCCGGCGGGCCGCGCCATAGCCGATCCGGTGCTGCAACTGAAGGACTGGAGCACGGGAGCGGTGGTGGCGGCCGAGAAAAGCGGCTGCCCGGTGGTTCCGGTGGCAATCGGCGGCCTGCGGCTGGACTGGACGCCGGAGACGGTCATCTTCGCCGCCCTCGATGCGGATGGAAAGGAGCCGCCGTTCCGCATCCACGTGCGGATCGGCAAGCCGATTACACCGAAAGGCGAGCCTCATGCGGAAACGGAGGCCTTGCGCGACGCCGTGGGGCTTCTGATGCAGGACATCCCGGGATTGCGTCCCGCGCCCGGAGAACTGGATCCGGCTTTCGGCAAACTCACCCTGCGCGACGGGCGCACGCTGGCGTATATGGATCGCGGGCCACGCAACGGAACGCCAATCCTGTACTTTCACAGCTTCCAGGGTTCACGGCTCGAACAGACTCCAGGGCTGGACGAGATTCTGGTCAGGCTGAACATCCGGCTCATTTCGCCCGACCGGCCGGGGATTGGACTTTCCACGCCGGCGCGGGAGCGAACGGTGGTCGGGTGGGCGAGCGACGTAGGCCAGTTGACGGAGCGGGCACTGGCGCCGGGACAACCATTTTCCATCCTGGGATTTTCGGCGGGCGCGACTTACGCGCTGGCCTGCGGCGCGCTGCCCGGGTTGCGGGCTATGGCGCTGGTCAGCGGGCTGGGATTGCCTCATCTGATTGCAAGCTGGCGCCAGATGTCGAAAGAAGCGTGGCGCGTGCTGCTTTCGGCAAAGCTGGCGACCTTTCGTGCCGCAACCTTTCTCCGCATCGAAAAGAAGCAACGCGACTGGATGCTGAGCGACTGGGAGAGTTACTACGCCGACGTCAGGCAAAGCCTTTCGGCCGATGACCAGCGCTTGCTGACGCGGCCGGCGGTGGAAGAGTTATTTCGCGAGAACCGGCAGGAGAGTTATACGCAGGGCGAGGGCTGCCTGCTGCAGGAGGCGCAGGCGCTTTACTCCGATCCACGGATCGATCTGGCGCATCTGGCGGCGTGCAGTGTGCAGATCGTTCACGGGGTCGAGGATACAGTGGTGCCGGTGGCAGTGGCGCGGGATCTTCGCGGCCGGATACCGGGGAGCCAACTGCGGGAACTGCCGGGACGCGGCCATTACTTCCTCTATGAAACCGCCGAGATGGAGCGAGTATTGGCGGATCTGCTGGCGGCGCATAGCGATTGCCGAAAATGAGACATGACTCCTTCTGACGAGAAGCTGATCCAGCGGATCGATTCGTACCTCGAAGATATGTTCATTGGCGCCGATCCGGTGCTGGATGCCAATCTGGCGAACTCGCGCGCGGCGGGGCTGCCGCCAATCAACGTGGCGGCCAATCAGGGAAAATTTCTGCACCTGTTGATGCGCATCGCGGGGGCAAAGCACGTGCTGGAAATCGGCACGCTGGGAGGCTACAGCACGACCTGGCTGGCACGCGCGCTGCCTCCCGGCGGGCGGCTGATTTCCCTCGAATTCAGCCCGGAGCATGCGGCGGTGGCGCGGCAGAACCTGAAGGCGGCCGGGCTGGAGGGAGTTGTGGACGTGCGGGTCGGAGCGGCAGCCGATTCGCTGCAGGCGATGATCGGGGCCGGTGAAGGGCCGTTCGACTTTGTGTTTATCGACGCGGATAAGCCGGGCTACGTGAGGTATCTGGAGCTTGCGCTGCAGATGTCGCGGCCGGGAACGGTGATCGTCGGCGACAACATTGTCCGCAACGGGGCCGTGCTGGAGGAAAATCCCGAGAGCGCGATGGTGCGCGGCATCCAGGCGTTCAATGCGGCGGTGGCGAGGCATCCGCGCCTCGACTCGGTCGGTCTCGCGCTGTACAAGAACACGATCGACGGGATGTCGATTTCGCTGGTGAAGTAAGCGGCGGCGCGAGCACCCCGAATTGCGGATTCCACCAATTCCCGCCGTATCGCAGCTTCCTGGTCGGTTGAGCGCGTCGGTCAGCGGGAAGACCGGCGGCGAACCGGGAGCACCGGACCCGCCACGCTGGCGCTGAATTCATCGAGCCAGGCAACTGCGTGATCGTAGCTGGTGATTTCAGACAGCGGCATCGACTTCCACTGGCTGACGACGGGCAGCGAAATCTCGCGTTCGCCCACGTTGACGGTATGGGTGAGGCGCGTCCCCGTCACGCGCTTGGCCATCATGGTCAGTTCCCAGTCGGTCTGTTCGCGTTGCGAAAGAATCACGAAGCAGGGGCCGCGCCAGCGGAACAGCGAATCTTCGTCGGATACTTCCTGCGCGAGGTGCTGGGCGAAGAAGAACAACATCTTGTCGCCGACTTTGTAGCCAAACCGAAGATTGACCGTCTGGATGCGTTCAAGGCTGAATACGAGAAGAAAGCCGGTCTTAACGCCACCTTCGATTACCGCCCGAATCGTCCGCGCGGCGCTTTGCGCGCCCAGCAGACCCGTAATCGGGTCCACCACGTCGCTGCTGCCGGCCGCAGCCACGGGGGCCGCCGCTCCCGAGGAGATCCGCCCGGGCAGCGGGGGCGGCGGAAGCGCAGCCGCAACCTGGGCAATCTGCGCCAGACAGGTTTCCAGCCTGCGGTTCGCGGCGGCCAGATCCTCCACCCGAAGGGCCGTAACGAGCTGATCACGAACACGCCCCAGCTCTTCGACCAGCTTTGCCGCCTCCGGACGGCTGGCGCCGGACTCTCCGGACAAACCCGCCGCGTCGATGAGCGACGCGGTCAACATTTCGATGGCCTTCCGCGTCTGGTCTCTCCTTGCCGAGATGAAGTGCTCGGCACCGGCGGAATACTGCTCATGCGCAGCCATCGTGGAACTGCACAGCGACAGGAGCGCTTCGGCGTCCTGCGCCTCTTCAAACTGTCGTCGAAATCCCTCCAGCGCCGCGACGTAGTTTCCAAGCTCGCGTGGACTATAGCGAAATGCGTTCAGCCCAAGGGCCTCCAGCAGGCTGGACACAACGCGCCGCAGCGTGGGGCTCAGGTCGCACGGCGGCACGCCATCATCAGGGTTCAACGCATCTGAATGCATCGGCGCGGAACCGGACGGCACCGGATCGCGCGTTTCCGAAGGGGCGGTCGGCGGGGCTGTTTCCGGGGCCGCTGCGACCGGGCTCAGCCGTTCTTCCGGCTGCGTCGACTGGTCTGCTGAACCGGCCGACAATTGATCCACCATGCGGTGAGGATCGGACGTCAAACGTAGAAACTTTAGAACGAGGTACGGTTTGTTCGCTGCTGCGTGAATTTTACGGGCTGAATTTTAGGGGCTTGTGCCGGAGGCTCGCGAGGAGTATTCTCCGGACCATTGGCGCCGCCCGCAAGACTGCGGGAAAGCGAATGGTCACGGAAAGGAGCTCGTATGAAGTTCAACGACGAAGTTGGATCCGTACTGGGAAGGAAGGGTGCCCGGATTTACTCCGTGTCGCCATCGGCCTATGTCTGCGATGCGCTGCGGGAGATGGCAGAACGGGATATTGGAGCCCTGGTCGTGCTGGAGCAGGGCCGTGTGGCGGGAATGTTCTCCGAGCGGGATTATGCGCGTAAAGTGATGTTGCTGGGCCGCTCTTCGCTGGAGACGAGCGTGAGTGACGTGATGTCGCCGGCCGCGCGGGTGGCGACGGGAGATTCCATCGATTCGTGCCTTCACCTGATGACGTCCGCGCGCGTGCGGCATCTGGCGGTCATGGAAGGGGAGGCGCTGGCCGGGGTAGTCTCCATTGGCGATCTCGTGAACTGGATCATCTCGGCGCAGGCCGAGGCGATCGACCATCTGCATCACTATATTGGGGCGGAGTATCCGGGCTGAGGAGTCCGGCCGGGCGGAACCGGATTGCCGGGCGCGGGCCGGTTCCGCCGGACGGAAAGTCCGTAACGCGCCCCGACCGGGTCCACGCTCCGTACCGGAACCGTTAGAATAGGAATTCCGGAATCAATATGGGTAACGTGGGCTGGGTGCGGGTTTTCGCGGTTTGGATGAGCGCCGTCGTGCTGCTGGAGCCGCTGGCTGCTCAGGCGCCAATCAGAGTCAATGTCAACGAAGTGATCCTGCCGGTGACCGTGACCGACGAAAAGGGCCGTTTCGTCTCGAATCTGACGAAGGACGATTTCAAAATCGTCGAAGAAGGCCGGGAACAGAAGCCGCATTTCTTTAGCCATGAGCAATCCCAGCCAATCGTAATCGGATTCCTGATCGACACCAGCAACGGGATGAAGATCCACTGGGACAAATTCAAAGAGGCGGCGAACGAGCTGATGCTGAATTTGCTGCCCGGCGATAAGAAGTACAGCGGCTATCTGATTACCTACGGGAACACGCCGCAGCTCATTTCGGATACCAGCACCGACGCCGAAAAGATGGTGGAAAAGCTGGCGAAGGTCAAGCCCGGGGGCGGGGCGGCGCTGTTCGATGCCATCTACCTGGCGTGCACGAGCCGGAAAACGGTGGTGGGCGAACCATTCGAGCCGCGGCGCGTGATTGTCGTGATCGGCGACGGACACGATACGGCCAGCAGGAAGTCAATGGAGGAAGTGATCGAGATTGCGCAGCGCAATCTGGTCACGATCTATTCGATGAGCACGGTGGCGTTCGGCATGAACCGGGATACGGAAGATGTCCTGAAGCAGATGACCAGCGAGACCGGCGGGAAAGTCGAGGCGCCGCTCAACGATATTTACAAGGAACTCGCTACCGGTTACCTCGAAGTGCCGCAGGATGAAGGCAACTTTGCGCTAACGGTGGGCACCGGTGCGTACACGGCGGCGATTTCCAGCTCGATCTTCCGCTCCGTGGCCAACCTCTCGGGTGAAATTACCACGCAGTACGTGATCCGCTACACGCCGGACGTTGCGCCGGGAACGGAGAACCGGCAATTCCGCAGAATCAAAGTGAGCGTGAACCTGCCGAATGTTCAGGTTCGCTACCGGAGCGGGTATTACCCGTTCGGACCGCCCGGGTCGGAAAAATAGCCGTCCCGGGGGCGCTCTGCTGCTGTAGTATGCTTAGTAGTTTCGGGTTTTAGCGATTAAATTTTCGAGGTACGTCTGAATGTCTCACCACTTCAAATCGTTGCTTTTGGGCGCGTTCGCCGCGCTGTTGCTGTCCGTTCCGGCATTTTCTCAGACCACGGCTGTGGAAGGCCTCGTAAAGTCTCCGGACGGGAAACCCCTGGTCGGCGCGGTGGTGGATTTCGCCCGCACCGATATTAAGGGCAGCTACACCGTAAAGACCGACAAGAAGGGTCATTATGGCCACTACGGTCTGCCGATTGGCACGTTCGACGTCACCGTGACGGTGGATGGCCAGGTGCGCGATAAGATGCGCGGCGTTCGTACCAAACTCGGCGAGCCCGTTTCGCTGAATTTCGATCTGAAAGATCAGACCCAGCAGGCTGTCGCCGAACCCGAAACCAAGGGCATGTCGAAGGAAGAAAAGGAAAAGTTCGACAAAGCCAACAAGAGCCGTGAAGCTCAGCTTGCAAAGAATAAAGAACTGAACGACGCCTTCCAGGCCGGACGCGCGGCGCTCGAGGCGAAGAAGTACGACGAAGCCATCGAATCGCTGGTGAAAGCGGCCGGGATCGATGAAAAGCAGGTTGTGATCTGGGGCAATCTGGCCGAAGCTTATGTCGGTTCGGCCGGGGAGAAGCCGACCGAAGCCGCCGCGATTTACGAGAAGGCGTTCGAGGCTTACAAGAAGGCTATCGAGCTGAAGCCGGAAGAAGCTTCGTACTACAACAATTACGCGCTGGCTCTGGCCAAAGACAAAAAGATGGATGAGGCGCGGACGAACCTCGACAAAGCGGCCCAGCTCGACACCGCCGGCGCCGGAAAGTACTACTACAATATGGGCGCTCTTCTGGTGAACAGCGGCCAGTCGGAAGCGGCGGGCGCAAGCTTCAAGCGCGCCGTGGAAGCCGACCCGAGCTACGCGGATGCTCAGTATCAGTACGGTCTCTACCTGGCTTCCAAAGCGGACACCGACAAGACCGGCAAGGTGATTGCGCCTCCCGGAACCATCGAAGCGCTGCAGCAGTATCTGAACCTGAAGCCGGATGGCCCGATGGCCGCTTCGGCAAAGGAACTGATTTCATCGCTGGGTGGCACGGTCACGGCGACGTTCTCCAACCCGTCGGCCAAGCCCGCGGCGCCCGCGAAGAAGAAGTAACGAACCGATCTGACAAATTCGACGTCTGATTGAGGGTAGCGAGCCGCGGACTCGCAGTTCGGGTCAGCTCCCAGCCATGATGTCTTTCATCGTCAGATTTATCGAGTTTCTGGTACTGGTCTCCGTGGTCCGGTCCATACTGGCCACGGTGCAGAGATTTTTCTCGGCACCCCGGGCACGTGGTCCGGTGCAACGGCAACCCGCGCGGGAAGCGCAGGCGACGGTGCTGCAGCAGGATCCGGTTTGCGGAACCTACGTGGCTGTGGATACTTCGATGAAGAAGATCGCGGGCGGCAAGGTATTCCATTTTTGTTCCGCGGAGTGCAGGGACCGGTGGCAGGGGTGAGATACTGAAACCTGCGATTTTGGCCTCTGTGCGAAACCGATGAAGACCATTCTGCTTGCCGGCGGACTCGGGACCCGCCTCGCCGAAGAAACCACGCTCATCCCGAAACCGATGGTGGAGATCGGCGGCAAGCCCATTCTGTGGCACATCATGAATATGTATGCCGCGCACGGGTTCGATGAGTTCGTTGTCGCGCTGGGCTATAAGTCCGAGGTCGTCAAAAATTACTTCCTGAATTTCTACTCGGTCAACAACGATCTGACCGTAGATCTTGCCACGGGCGGCGTCACCGTTCACGACGGCCGGCAGCCGGCCTGGAAAGTGCACCTGGTGGATACCGGCGCTGCCACCGACACGGGCGGGCGCGTGCTTCGTCTGCGCAAATGGATTGGCGATGAGCCATTCATGATGACGTACGGCGACGGCGTGTCGAATGTGGATATTCGCAAGCTCGTGGCCTTTCACAAAGCGCATGGCAAGCTCGCCACCGTGACGGCCGTCCGGCCTCCGTCGCGCTTCGGCGGGATTCGGTTCAATGGCGACGCGGTTACCGAATTCGAGGAAAAGCCGCAAACGGGCGAAGGCTGGATTAACGGCGGCTTCTTCGTGCTGGAACCGGCGGTGTTCGACTACATTGCGGGCGACACCACGATTTTCGAACGCGACCCGCTGGAAAAACTGGCCCGCGCCGGTCAGCTGATGGCATACCGGCATGAGGGATTCTGGCAGCCCATGGATACGATCCGCGAAAAGAAACTGCTGGAGCACCTTTGGGATTCGAAGGCCGCTCCGTGGAAGGTTTGGTAATGGGCAACTTCTGGGAATCGAAACGAGTATACGTAACCGGCGCCACCGGGCTGGTGGGAACGTGGCTGGTGAAGTACCTGGTGGAATCCGGCGCGCGCGTGGTGGCGCTGATCCGGGATCGCGATCCGCAGAGTGAACTTTTCCGGAGTGGGCTGGAAGGCCGGATCGCTGTCGTCAACGGAGCGCTGGAAAGCTACTACGACCTGGAACGCGGCTTGGTGGAGCATGAGATCGACACCGTGTTCCACCTCGCGGCGCAAACCATCGTGGGAACGGCGTACCGCAGTCCCCTCGCCACGTTCGAGGCGAATGTGCGGGGCACCTATAATCTGCTGGAAGCCTGCCGGGTGCAGTCGCACACGGTGAAACGGGTAGTGATCGCGTCGAGCGACAAGGCGTATGGCTCGGCCGACAAGCTTCCTTACGACGAAACGATGCCGCCGGCCGGACGTTTCCCGTACGATGTGTCAAAATCGTGCGCCGACCTGATCAGCCAGTCGTACTTTCATACGTACGATCTGCCGGTGGTCGTGGCGCGCTGCGGCAACATTTACGGTGGCGGCGACCTGAACTGGAGCCGCATTGTTCCCGGCACGATCCGCAGCCTGCATCGGGGCGAAGCTCCCATCATTCGCAGCGACGGCACGTATACGCGCGATTATGTGTACGTGGAAGACGCCGTGAGCGCCTACGTCGCGATGGCGGAAGCGCTCCACAAGCCGGGAGTGGCGGGAGAGGCCTTCAACTTCGGCCCTGCGCAGCCGTACCGCGTGAGGGAAATCGTGGATGCCTTGCGCCGCCTGATGAACCGCGAGGATCTGGAGCCGGAGGTGCTTTCGGTGGCGAAGGCGGAGATTCGGGATCAATTCCTCGATTCGGCCAAAGCACAGCGCGTGCTTGCCTGGAAGCCGAAATTCACGCTGGAGCAGGGTCTGGCTGAAAGCATCGAGTGGTACCGGGGCTACTTCGCCCGGTTTGAGTGATGCCATGATCGCCGGCCCGATTCTGGTCACTGGCGCTTCGGGCTTCATCGGCTCCCATCTGGCGCGCCGGCTGGCGGAAGCGGGCGCGGAAGTCACGGGACTGGCGTCAGCTTCGGGCGCGGCGGCACGACTTGCCGGCATGCCGGT
Organism: uncultured Acidobacteriia bacterium; assembly: GCA_903828455.1. Lineage (GTDB taxonomy): Bacteria > Acidobacteriota > Terriglobia > Bryobacterales > Bryobacteraceae > BOG-234. The sequence goes on from CAIKMJ010000046.1 coordinate 158,693, forward strand.
GAACTTCACTGCCGCTCACGCCGATCTGCGCGATCCGGAGGCGCTCCGGAGACTCTTCGAAGCAACTCCCTTCCGCGCCGTGTTCCATCTGGCGGCGCATGGCGTGCGGCAGGAGGCAGATGGAGGGCTGGCGACGGTAGAAACCAACACACTCGCGTCCTTTGCCCTGGCGCGCGCGGCGCTCGATTTCAAAGTGGAGCGGTTCGCCTACTGCGGATCGGGCTTTGAGTATTTGCCGCAGGACGCGCCGATCCCGGAGTCGACGCCGGTCGGATCGCACACGTTGTACGGTGCATCGAAAGCCGCAGGGTGGCTGCTGCTCGATTACCTGCGCCGCATGGAGGACCTTCCACTGGTTACGGTCCGGCCGTTTACTGTGTACGGGCCGGCGGAGGCTGATTCGAAACTGGTGCCCTACGTGATCCGCTGCGCGTTGCGCGGCCAGCCGATGAAATTGACCGCCGGAACCCAGGTTCGGGATTATGTTTACGTCAGCGACGTGGTTCGGGCGCTCGTATTGGCAGCGGAAAAAGGCAGCCCGGGTGATGTGTACAACGTTGGATCCGGGCCGCAGGGCGCGCGGACCGTGCGGTCGATCGTGGAACAGGCGGTTGAGATCGCCGGCGGCGCAGCATCGCTTTGCAACTTCGGCGAAGCGACTCGCGCGCGCACCGATCCGCCGGTGCTGGTGTCCGACCCGACGCTGGCGCGGACCAGACTCGGCTGGAATCCGCAGGTCAGTTTCGAAGAAGGTCTGCGACTTACCGCCGACTGGTACCGGTCCGAATGGTACAAGGAAATGTCGCTCCCGAAAAACTCATGACAGCCGACGAACTGCGCAGCCGAATTCTCGAACTCACACGCGAGTTCCACCGTGCGAACTGGCCGGTCCAGCCGTTCGAACCGGGCAAGAGTGCGGTTAATGTAACGGGCAAAGTTTTTGACGGCGACGAGATGGCCAATCTGGTCGACGCCTCGCTCGACTTCTGGCTCACAACCGGCCGCTATGCAAAGATCTTCGAGCGCGATCTGGCGCGATTCATCGGGGCGCGGTTTTCGTCGCTGACCAATTCCGGCTCAAGCGCCAATCTGCTGGCCATGAGCGCACTCACGTCTCCGAAGCTCGGGGACCGGCGACTGGCACCGGGAGACGAAGTCATTACAGTAGCGGCGGGATTTCCGACGACCGTAAATCCGATCGTCCAGAACCGTCTGGTGCCGGTCTTTCTGGATGCGCGTATCCCAACCTACGATGCCGACCCGGCGCACCTCGAAGCCGCTCTTTCGCCCCGAACGCGCGCGGTCTTCATGGCGCACACGCTGGGAAACCCGTTCGATCTTGGACCGGTGGCTGAGTTTTGCCGAAAACACGACCTCTGGCTGATCGAGGACAGCTGCGACGCGCTCGGCGCAGAGTACGGCGGCAAGATGGTGGGGACGTTCGGCGATCTTGCCACAGTGAGCTTTTATCCGGCGCATCACATTACGATGGGCGAAGGCGGTGCCGTATTCGGCAAGCAGCCGAACCTGCAGGTCATCGTGGAATCGTTCCGCGACTGGGGCCGCGACTGCTGGTGCGAGCCCGGCAAGGACAATACCTGCGGTAAACGGTTCGAGTGGCAACTCGGCGAACTCCCCTGCGGCTACGACCACAAGTACACATACAGCCATATTGGCTATAACCTGAAGGCGACCGACATGCAGGCAGCCGTCGGTGTGGCACAGCTCCGAAAGCTGCCGGGCTTCATTCAGCAGCGCCGCGATAATTTCGCTTATCTGAGAGCAGCGCTGGCGGATCTGGAAGAATTCCTCATTCTCCCCGAAGCCACGCCGAACAGCAATCCGAGCTGGTTTGGCTTCGTGTTGACTGTTCGGGAAAATGGACCGCTCACGCGCAATCAGGTGGTGAAATACCTCGAAGAGCGCAACATCAAAACACGCCTCCTGTTCGGCGGCAACATGCTGCGTCAGCCGGCGTATCTCGGGATGGAGCACCGGGTGGTCGGCGAATTGAAGGAAACGGACCGGATTATGAATCAGACATTCTGGGTCGGAATCTACCCGGCGCTGACGCGCGAGATGCTCGACTACACGGCCGATGCGCTGCACGCGGCCTTCGGCAAAGCGGGGGTGCGAAGGTGAAGTGGGTTCTCACGGGAGGCGCGGGGTTCATTGGCGCCAATCTGGCGAAGCGGCTGAAGGAAGCGGGCGAAACCTGCGTCGTCACGGATAACTTCCATCGGCCGGGCGCAAGGCTGAACCGCGAGTTTCTCGAGAAGCACTGCGGCATCACGGTGCAGTATCTGGACATCCGGTTTGCCGATCAGGTCAACGCTTTTTTTGAAGCAAACGCGGATGTCGATGTGGTCGTCCATTTGGCGGGACAGGTTTCGTTCGTTGCGTCGATCGAAGATCCGCGTTACGACTTCGACACCAACGCGCTCGGGACTTTTAACGTTCTGGAAGCGCTGCGACGCTTCGCCCCCGGTGCGCGCGTCGTCTACTCGAGCACGAATAAGGTCTATGGCGATCTGACGGGACTGCGGTGCGAAGAGACAGCGACCCGCTACGTCCTGCCGGACTATCCGAACGGACTGCCGGAATCGCTGCCGATTGAACTACATGGCGGATATTCATGTTCCAAGGGGACAGCCGACATCTACATGCGCGACTACCGGGCCATGTACGGGCTCAAAACCGTGTCGCTGCGACAGTCCAGCATTTACGGCGGCAATCAGTATGCGACGGAAGATCAGGGCTGGGTCGCATATTTCGTGCAGATGGGTGTGCAGAATTCGCCGTACCGGATCAGCGGCACTGGCAAACAGGTTCGCGACCTGCTGCACATCGACGATCTCTGCGCCTGTTTCCGCCGCATCGCTGAGCTTCCGGAAGACAGCGCAGCGTGGGGGCAGGCCTTCAACATGGGCGGCGGCGCGGGTTCCAGTCTGTCTTTGCTGGAATTGTTCGAGAAGCTGCGGACACGTTACGGTTTCACGATGACCTACACCGCCGGTCCGCCGCGGCTGGCCGATCAGAAGGTGTTCATCGCAGATACGACGAAGGCGCGGCAGATGCTGGGGTGGAAGCAACAGGTCAGCGTGGACGAGGGCCTCGACGAGATGGTCCAGTGGTCTCGCGCGCAGTGGAAGCGCTGAACCGGAACTCCGGTATTATTCCTCAGCGACCGTGCGGACCAAATGCCGGGCGTTGACAAGCTGATCCCAGAGGCCCACTTCGAGAACCACATGATAGCCCACAACGGCCACAATCTGCGCGATCGTGAAAGCCCAGCACAGCCCGACGAAAGAAAGCTTTCCCGTCAGATGCAGACCGCCGAGGATCAGGACATTCATCGCAAGAATTGACAGCGAGTAGCGGGAATTCAGCAGGGGCTTGCCGACTCCGTAGGCCAGGAAGTAGGGAGCGCATCCCAACGCATGAATAGCGGCGGCGAGGGCAAACACCGGCAGTACCGCCGCCACGGGACCCGCCGTGCCGGCACCCAGCCACAGCGGCAAAAGCCAGTGCCGCAGCAGAACGAGAGGGACGAGGCCGCCGAGCGCGATTCCGCCGCTGGCAAGAATCATCCGCAAATAGACCCGCCGGATTCGCCGTGGCTCTGAATTGGCGCTCACGAAGGGGAAGAGTACCTCGCAAAGCGCCGCGACGGCCGAGTGAACCTTATACGGAATCATGGATGCCATCTGGTAGATCGTCACCGATGCGGGGCCAAAGAGCACGCCCGCCAGGTAACGCTGCCCCTGGAACATCAGAATCTCCGAGGCCGAGTTGAAGGTCAGGACGGAGCCGAACTTCACCATGCGATGAAACGTCCGCCGCGTCGGTCTTGCCCGCCAAAGAGGCATGCCACTCGCCAGGCAGTCGCGCAAGCCGCGAAAGGCAGCAAAGATGAAAATCAGCGCGCTGGAGAAGAGGCTCACCAGCGTCAGTCCAATGAGTCCGGCTCCCCCCCAATAAACTGCGGCCACACCTCCGCCAAACGTCAGCACCGAAAGACCCGACATGCAGAGGGCGGAGAGATGGAAGCGCTGGAACGCCTTGAAAATGGCGAGGCAGACCGAGTTCAGCATAAAAAACGCAAATTGCCCGGCGGCAATCCGGAAGCTGCTGATTCCCTCGGCATGAAGAGCGGCATCTACGTTGAAGGTCTTCATGAACAGGGGCGACAGAAACCAGAGCAGGGCAGCGCCCACAATGCCCAGTCCTCCATAAAAACAGAGCGAGGTGACGACTACTTCCGCCGCTTCGTCCAAAGCGCCGGCGGCGAGGTCTTCCGATACGAACTTGAGGGTAGCAGCGGAAAAACCGAGGTCCAGCATCGCCAGCGTTCCGGTGACTGAACTACCGAGGATATAGACGCCCATCGCAGCCAGACCCACATGCCGAACCAGAAACGGGTAGGCAAAAAAAGTCACCAGGCTGGGGATGGCAAAACCGGCAACGCCGAAGAACCCGTTCGTGCGGTTTTTCGAAACGAGTCGCAGCTTTTGAAGAACGCTGAATCGGCTGGATAACCCCATGAGACCGCGGCAGTTTGGCTTTGCTGTTATTGTCGCACCGCTGCGTTTGGCGAATCAGTTCATTTTTCCGGATTCTCGCCCAGAGCCAGGATTCGAAATCATACCTCGCGATTCCACGTGATCAACCGACCAGCTCGCGGGTTGCAGCAGCTCTCATCCTGACACGAGAGCCCATGCAAAATGGTTGCCCGGAGCCCTGTCCCAAACCGCGTCACCACCGTCAGCGTACGCCACGACGACGGCCAACCGACGCCCATATTCTTCCAGAACGTGGTCCAGCGACCCAAATCGGAGATGGGATTGGTAGATCATTTGGTTACGTGAGGCAATACGGCATGCAACCCGTCAATGGGAGAAGAGGCTGGACCTCCCGGGCGGCCAGCCTCCCAGCTCCGGACGGCTTCGCTGCCGCTCTGCGCCGCGTAGCACTCCCATTCACCGCGAAATATTTCACTTGCTAAAATCCGGGTGTGAGTACAGCCACCGTTTCCGGGCCGGCAGACTCGCGGCGATTAGCCAGCGGGCGCTACGAGCCAGTTGGCCAGCGCGCAAAGATTACTCTTCGGCCTTTCCCGTTTGCGCCGCTTATTCTTTTCATCCTCGGATTTCTGTTGGCGACGGAGATCCAGTTCGTGGGTCTTGTCTTTGCGGGCGAAATCGCATTGATCCCGGCAGCGCTGATGAGTTTCGCCTATTCTGTCCGCGAGAGAGATGGTGAACTTTGGAAGTTCGTGGGCTTTTACAGCTTCACGTTGTTCGTTTATATCGCCGCCGATACAATCAACGGCACAGTCATCACCGATGCCCTGCGGGGCTGGGCGCGACTGTGCTTCGTCCTCGTTATTTTATTGGGCATGCGGCCAATCCTCTCGCAGAGCCGGTTCAACCTGTTCCCGATCTGTGCCGGAATGCTCGCCGGATATCTCGCTTTGAAGCATGATCTGAAGTCCGCAGAGCTTTGGAAGTTTTATGCTGCGCCCGTAGCCATCGCATCCGGCCTGTATCTGATCGCCTGGATGAGCAAACGATTCGTGTTTTTACTCAGCTGTGTCTTCCTTCTCATCGCAGCGATCAGCTTCATGTTGATTGACGCGCGCGCCGGAGCGGCATTTTGTTTGATGATTGCCGGTATTACCGCGGCGCGCGTCGCAGCCGTGAGGCGCGTCCGCAGACTGCTGCCGGTGCTCCTCGCAACCGGCGTTGTACTGGCCGGCCTGCTGACGTTTTTCATTCTGAATCAAACCAATGACGCTTACGGCCAGCGCCGGTCCGGTTCCAACGTCGCGAGGATTGCAGCTATGATCACGGCAGCCGAGACCATTGCTCAACACCCGCTGCTCGGCGTAGGCTCCTGGAGTAGTTCCGCCGAAGCAGCGGATCGCCATCGCCAGATCACCGAGGAACTCGGCCAGGCGTACGACGCTGAAGCGACCAACCAGGCAGGACATTCACAGATTTTGCAGGCCTTTACCGAAGCAGGTATCCTTGCCGGACTCGCCTTTATTTATTATCTTTGGCGACTTCTACGTGCGCTCCGCTGGATGCTGCGAAAGCCCATGGACCGCCTGTATGCGGTGGAATTCTATTTTCTGATCAATGGACTTTGGGCCTGCCTCTTCAGCGGTCTCAACGGCCCGCAACGCATCTACGTCGCGATCACAATCTGCCTGTGCATTTTGCTGACGGAAGAGGAAAAGGTATACAACCGCGAGCTCGCGCGCCGGCGTAACGCTTATCGCGAAATGTTGATTGCCGGGATCCGCCAGGGACGGCGCCTCGCTGAAGCCGGGCCCGCCTGACGCGCCCGAACGTTGCGCCCGATTTGCGTGTTTGGCAATATCGCGAGCGCTGCGTCGATCAGAGCTGCAAATAGGCGAACGACGTGCCGCGAATCTTCTTCGCCCCGCGAAAAGCGGGCTCGGTTCTGTAAAGCAGACCCACCGCGTTCGTCAGTCCTTCGTACCACGCGTCGTAATCGTCCCACACGATAACGCCGTGGCCTCCGCGCAGCATTTCCAGCGCGCGGCGTGAGTCGTTCAGAACCGCTTCGTAGCTGTGGGACGCGTCGATGAAGATGAAATCCATCGAATTGAGATAGGGAGAGTAATCGAAAGTGGATGAATCCCCGAATAACTGAACAACTTTCCCGGCATAGGGAGTGCCGGCAAATAATCGGGGGGCTTCCAGATTCTGGACGAAAGCGTTCTCGCCGTCGAGCACGGCGAACTGGGCCGCCTCAATCTTTTCACGCGGCAGATCGAGAGTGAAAATCTTCGCGTCTTCCGGAGAGTTCGCCGCAAGATTCAGCGTCGTCCGGCCCTGAAAAGTCCCGAACTCGAAAATGCGCCGCGGACGAAAAAAGTCGCAGAGCGTATCGATCACGAAAAGGTCAAACAGGCCGAGCCCGCCGTTCTGGTTACAGTCGGCCTTCTCCATCCGAATATGCCGGGCCATCGGAACCAGGTCGTCGATGCCGACTTCGGGGAGGAGTTGTTCGGCAGGGCGGATCCTCTTGCCGGCCAAATCGCAGATGAGCTTCATGCCGGTGCGATCGGCCCGGCTCAGACACCCGATGGTAAAGATCCGGGCGCAGTATGCAAGCGCGGCAAAGTACACCCGCAGCAGTGGAATGAGCTTTGTCATCGGACCATCATCTTAACGTATACGCAGCAGACGGATCAGCGTCACGCCGTAACTAAAGATAAACACGAACAGGTTGCGTTTGCTCTTGCCGAACATGCGCTGTTTGAAGGTGAAAGGAAGTTCTTTGATCCGCAGTTGTTTCGTCCGCCGGGCGAGCCGAATCAGGATTTCTTCCACGATATCGAAGTTGTCGCACTTCAGTTCAATGTTTCTCAGTTCCTCGCCGCGATACAGCTTGAAGCTGTTCGAGACATCCTGGCAGTTGAGGTTCAGAAAGAAGGCATACGTCCAGTTGAGCATCCGGCTCATGAGAACGAGCATCGGTGAATTTTCCGTATGCCCCCCATCGACGTATCGCGACGCCACCACCACATCGAACTGCTCACGCCAGTGGAGCATTTGCGTGATGAATTCGGGCCCATGGGAGCCGTCGGCATCCATAAAACACACATACTTGCCCTGCGTATGTGCGATCCCGGTGCGAACCGCGGCGCCGAAGCTATCACCCCCGGCACGCCGCAGATGCACGGCTCCGGCCTGCCTGCATGCGCCTTCGGTATCGTCCAGTGCGGCGGCTGTATCCACGACCAGAATTTCGTATGTCAGGCCGGCATCATCCAGAACCTTCTTCAGCCGCGGCAGCAGCAGCCGGAGATTCTCCTCTTCCATGTAGGCGGGTATTACGATGCTCAGTTCCATTGTTTGAGTCGATTCTGTGCGAACAGACGCTATGGTCCTATTTTCTGGCATAGAGTCGGAAAATTCGATTTTCGTCGATCTGCCGGAAGTCGCGCTCGAGGAGCGGCCCGAACAACCCGAGGATTTTCGCGAGGTTCTCCGTGGACGAGATGCGCGGAACGATCACCAGGTCAGCTTCCCGCAGCGTGCGGCCCGGATCGGGATGCGCCGCATCGGTAAACCCGAGGCCATAGTGCCAGTAAAGCGCGCCCCCGTGCGGAGGAGGCAGCTGCAGCGCAAAAGGATACGGATTTTCGGCCTCGAGGGAAACGACCCGCGTGGCGGGCCCCACGTGAGGCCGCAGCAGTGCAATGCCCGAATTCAGCCACTGCAGATATTCGTGTGGCGTCCCGTCCAGATCCTCGGGGCGCGCGAAGTAGTGACGCCACGTCTCTTCTTCGCTCTCGCCGATCTCCGGCGGCATGCGCGGCAGGGAGAGGTCGCGCATCACATTGCTCTGAATTCGGTCTTCTTCCGGAAGCCGGCGCTTCGCCGTGGCATTCCAGCCTGCGGCGTACGCCACGCTGGCCAGATCGGGCGCGGCTATCCACGCGACGGACAGCAGCGCCAGGATGGAAACCGCTTGTCGCGTTCCTCGCTCCGCCGTTCCGGCCGATCGTTCGAATAGTTCCGCGGTAACCAGCAGTGCCAGAGGGATCAGCGGGATATCGGACGGCTGCGCGTTGGTGCTGCAAATCAGAAAGCCGAATGGAACCATCACGACAGCGGGCAGCACAATGCGGATCAGCCCGGAGCGGCCTCTACCTGAACGGCAGATGAGCCAAAACACAACCGCCGCAATCGCCAGAACATCGGCGCTGTACCAGCCGGTGTCGACGATTCTCTTAACCCGATCCATCGCCCCCTGGAGCGCACCGCGCGTCGCCGCGCTGGCAGCTGCCATGCGGAGATCTCCCAGCCAGTCAGATAAATCGAAGCGGAGGTAGGCAAAAACGCCGAAGCTGACCACAACCAATCCAGACGCAAAGGCACTGCATGCCGTTCTCAGGCGCCGGACATTGAGGACCAGAAAGGCCGCGCCGATGCACACTGCCGCGAGGAAATAATTGATCTTGACGAAGAGGAGCAGGCCGCAGAGAGCACCCGCGAGCGCGTCGTCGAGTTGCCCGAGCCGATTGTCGGCGACGCCACGTCGCGGCAGCAATAGAAGGATGGCCATCGCCACAAAGTCCCAGCCGATCCGGTTGTAGTGCATCGCGTAGCCAAGATGCGTGGGCGGCAGTCCCAGACTGCGCGGTGCCAATACCAGCAGGCCGGCCATTGCCGTGAATGCGAACGCAGCCGGGGCTGACAGCCGCGAGCGGGACACGAACCAGGCAAGCCGGAACACGACCAGCGCCAACAGGGATGCCCCCCACGCCAGTGCGTCCACCGTGCCGCTGATCCTGAGCCCGGCGCTGTAAACCAATAACGGCACGGCCCCGATCGGTGCGTAGAAGTCCCGGTGCGGGATTTGTCCATGCAGAATGCGCCAGGCGCCATCCAGCAGAATCGAGTAGTCCCAGGGCATCATCCGAAGCGGGGCACATCCGGACGCGATGACGACCGGAATCACGACGGCCGCGAGGCACGCAGCGGCTATTCCCCAGCGCCGTCGCAACGCGGACTCCGGCATGTTTCCGCTCGCCTCGGCAGCACTTGGTTCGCCGTGATTCGATTCAGCCCGGGCATCCGCCGGCCGCGCCTTCCATGCGCTCATGGCTCCACCCTATCATCACGAACTCCCCGTCAGCCGGCTGCCCGAACAGACAGGACGAGCCTTGGCGACGAGTTGGTTTTGGACAGGCTTCAGACGAGCGTGGCAGACAGCAAATCTAACCGGCCAGGCGGGTGCCCGTTTGCTACACTCCGGAAGCGGCGCTCTTCAGTGGAAGCCGGAGCGGCGAACCACAACCTTGCGGACCACCGAATCAGAGGAATTGCTTTCCGGCGCGGCGCGTCATCCTGCATTCCTGTCGATCCTGCAGGAACTGAGTGCCTCTGAAGTTCCGCGCGTACTTCGGCTTTCGGGGCTCACGCTCACCGCCCGAGCGCTCTATCTGGCGATGCTGCACGGCGCCCTCTCGCGTCCGATGCTCGTCGTCGCCGACGGCAATAAGCAGGCCGAGGCCTTGCTGCCGCTGATCCGCACCTTCACCGGCATGCTCGCGCCGCAGGCAGACCCGCTGCTTTTCCCTTTCCTCGACGTACTCCCGGGCCAGAACCTCTCGCCGCACGCCGAAATTCTGGCCGCGCGCGCCAGTGCACTCGGCAGGCTCGCAGCCGGATACAACGGTATCGTCGTCGCGCCCGTCGCGGCGGCAATTTCAAAGACCGAGGCTCCGCCTTACTATCGGCAACTCACTCAGGTCCTGAAGGTCCACGATGAGATTCCGCTCGACGATCTGGCCGCGCACCTCGAAAGCGTGGGCTACGAGCGTGCCGATCCCGTCGAGATGGTCGGGCAGTATTCCATCCGCGGCGGCATTCTTGACGTATTTTCGCCCGAGCAGGAGCAACCGGTTCGCGTAGAATTTTTCGGCGATGAAATTGAATCCATCCGCCGCTTCGACTCCGAATCGCAGCGTTCGATCCATAAACTCGGCGAATGCACGCTCCAGCCGCTGACCGAATTCCAGACGTCGAGGCCATTGCTGGCGGAACTTGCCAACCTGGTGCAGGAAAACGGCGCGCGCGGGCGCGATCTTCCCGTCAGCGGCGAACCATTCGCCGGCTGGGAGACGCTCGTCGGAGCGGTCCGGCCGAGGGGTTCTTCGCTGTTGGATTTCTTCGACAATCCACTCGTGATCATCGACGAACCGGAGCTGACGAAAGCCGCGGCCACGCGTCTGTGGACGCGCCTGGAAGATGCCTCCGCCTCCGCGCTGATTCCCCCTTCGGCATCGGCACTCGAATGGGCTGAATTCGTAACGCTGGCCGAAAAGAAAGGCGTACTGGAAATCCGCCAATTGGAACTGGAGACCGCTGCCGAAGAAGGCTACCGCATTCCGACGCGGCCCTCGATGGCATTCCACGGCAACCTGCAGATCGCGATCCGCGAAGCGAAGACGCTCGTGGAGTCCGGCGCGCGGCTGGCCTTCTTTGCGCCGACCTCCGGCGAGATTGAACGGCTCGCGGATGTATTCAGCGAATATTCTCTCCCTTACCGCATCGACCTTGGCGGCGAGCGTCTTCCCGAGTATCTGCAAAACCGGATTCCCGCCGCCAACGCCGCAGTTGCGCTGATTCGCGGCGACATCGCGCGTGGCTCTGTATTTCCGGAGGGCCAACTGGCGATCTTCGGCGCGGACGATCTGTTCGACCCCACCGAAACCGTCGCCAAACCAGCGACGGGCAAGTCCCGCCTCGGCGCCTTCTCCGCCGATCAGTTCGATCTTAAGCCCGGCGATTACGTGGTCCACGTTCAGCATGGCGTCGGGCAGTTCCTCGGCGTTCGCGAAATTGCCCAGGGCGACGCGAAGGGCGACTACATGCTGCTCGAATACTCCGGCGGCAACAAACTGTACGTGCCGCTCACCCGGATGGATCTCATCCAGCGTTTTCGCGGCGAGGGCGAAGCTAAACCGCAGCTCGACCGCATGGGCGGAGCGACTTGGGACAAGACCAAAACACGCATCAAAACGAAGATGCGCGACATGGCCGAGGAACTGCTGAAGCTCTACGCGCAACGCAAGCTCGCTCAGGGCTTCAGCTTCTCGCCGGACAGCAACTGGCAGCGCGAATTCGAAGATGCCTTTGAATTCAGCGAAACAAAAGATCAGCGGGCCGCCATCGCCGACATCAAGCGCGACATGGAGGCCGAGCAGCCGATGGACCGGCTTCTGTGCGGTGACGTCGGCTACGGCAAAACCGAAGTCGTCATGCGCGCGGCCTTCAAAGCCATGGGCGACGGCAAGCAGGTGGCCGTCCTCGCACCGACCACGGTTCTCTGCTTCCAGCATTTTCAAACTTTCAAAAAGCGTTTCCAGTCGTTCCCGGTGCGAATCGAAATGCTGAGCCGCTTTCGCTCCGCAAAGGAAATCAAAGCGGTGCTGGCCGATATGGCGGAAGGCAAGGTGGATCTCGCCATCGGCACGCATCGGCTGATTTCGAAAGACGTGGTGTGGAAGGACCTCGGCCTCGTCATCGTCGACGAAGAGCAGCGCTTCGGCGTGAAGCACAAGGAGCGGCTGAAGGAAATCTGCAAGGGCGTCGATTCGGTCACCATGAGCGCGACGCCAATTCCCCGCACTTTGCACATGTCACTTCTCGGCCTGCGCGACATGTCGGTGATCGAGACACCGCCGAAGGACCGACTCGCGATCCACACCGTTGTTGCGCCATTCGCACCCGATATGGTGCGCCCCGCCATCGAACTGGAACTCGCGCGCGGAGGCCAGGTCTACTTCGTACACAACCGGATCGATTCCATCTGGAGCCGCGCCGCGATGATTCAGGAAATGTTTCCCGAAATCCGCGTCGGCGTTGGGCACGGTCAAATGCCCGAAGCGGAACTGGAACGCGTCATGCTTGCATTCATGCGCCACGAATACGACGTGTTCGTCTCCACGACTATCGTCGAAAACGGACTGGACATTCCGCTGGCGAACACGATCATCATCGAGGACGCAGAGCGCTACGGACTGTCGGCGCTATATCAGCTGCGCGGCCGCGTGGGGCGATCCAACCGGCGGGCGTATTGCTATCTTTTTGTCGACCCGGACAGCGAACTGACTGAGATCGCGCGCAAGCGACTGGCTGCTCTCAAAGAGTTCAGCGACCTGGGCGCCGGGTTCAAGATCGCGGCTCTCGATCTCGAACTTCGCGGCGCAGGCAATCTTCTCGGCGGCGAGCAGCACGGGCACATCAACGCGATCGGCTTCGACATGTACGTGCGGATGCTCGAAGACACCGTGCGCGAACTGCGCGGCGAAGACGTTCCGCCCGAGATTCATTCGTCACTCAACCTGGGGCTCGATCTGCGCATTCCGGCAACTTACATCAGTGACGAAAATCAGCGCCTGCGGGCGTATAAACGGATTGCCCAGTCGGACAGCGCCGAAGAGCGGCTCAAAATCGAGCAGGAACTGGCCGACCGTTACGGCCCGGTGCCGGAAGACATTCATCTGCTGCTGCGCTATTCAGGAATTAAAACGTCGGCGGAAAAGATCGGCATTCAGGCGATTGACCGTCGCGCCACGCTTCTGAACGTGAAGTTCCACGAAGAGGCGCGCGTGGATGCGGCACGGCTGATGGAGTTGGTTGCTTCAGCGCGCGGCGCACAGTTCACGCCGGCCGGAGTGCTCCGTCTGCCTATGGAAGGCGCAACAACGCCGGCTGCGGTGCTCGAGTTTATTGAGCGGTGTTTGATTGCGTCACTGGCGCAGTGATCTGACCCTTTCCAGGCAGTAACTCAGGCCGCTCTTCCCCACCGAACCCGGCTCCAGATGCGCTCATGAATGAAGTACAGCGCGGTGCTCGCAAGATTGGTGGCGAACACCAGCCCCGCTGTCTGATCCCATCGATGGGTGATCAGAAAGATCACCGCAACGTCTGAGCAAAGAATTACCGCGCGGAACGTAACGGCCTTTACGAAAGATCGCTTAGCCTGAACATACGCTTTCATTTCACTGACTCAGCCCTCCCATGCACAAATACTTGAGGTTCTGATATTCGTCGAGGCCTTGCCGCGCGCCTTCACGGCCAAGACCGGATTCCTTGACGCCGCCAAACGGAGCCACTTCGGTGGAAATAATGCCTTCGTTGATGCCGACAATGCCGCTCTCCAGCGCTCCGGCCACACGCCAGACGCGGCCGAGATCGCGCGCATAAAAATACGCCGCAAGGCCAAAGGGCGTGTCATTGGCGAGCCGGATCACTTCGGCCTCGTCTTTGAAGCGGAACAACGGCGCGACCGGCCCGAAGGTCTCCTCCACCGCGATGCGCATTTCGGCTGTGCACCCGGTCAACACGGTCGGCTCGAAAAACGTTTGTCCAGCCGCGTGCCGCCGCCCTCCGGTCAGTATTTTCGCGCCTTTTGAAACAGCGTCCCGCAGGTGGTCTTCCACTTTCGTCAGCGCGCGCGCATTGATGAGAGGACCCTGCTCAGTGCCTTCCGTTGCCGCCGGTCCGACGCGCAACTTTGCCACCGCCGCGGCCAGCTTCGTAGCGAAGGTATCGTACACGCCGCTCTGGACGTAGATGCGATTGGCACAAACGCACGTCTGGCCTGAGTTTCGGAACTTCGATGCAATTGCACCCGCAACCGCCGCATCGAGATCGGCATCATCGAACACGATGAAGGGCGCGTTGCCGCCGAGCTCCAGCGAAACGCGCTTCAGCGTATCTGCCGATTTGCGCATCAGCTGTTTGCCCACGGCGGTCGACCCCGTGAACGAGATCTTGCGCACCCGCGGATCGGCGAGCCAGTCATCGGCCACTTCCGCAGCCCGGTCTCGCGAGGAAACAACGATGTTGATCACTCCAGCCGGCACCCCCGCTTCTTCCGCCAGCAGCGCGACAGCGAGCGAGCAGAGCGGCGCGTCTTCCGACGGCTTGGCGACGACTGTGCACCCCGCTGCCAGCGCCGGTGCGATCTTGCGCGTGAGCATCGCCACTGGAAAATTCCACGGCGTGATGGCCGCGACGACGCCCACCGGTTCTTTGACAACGAGCAACTTGCGGCCTGGCGCGTTTTCCGGAATCACTTCTCCATATGCGCGTTTGGCTTCCTCGGCAAACCATTCGACGAACGACGCGCCGTAGGCCACTTCGCCCCGGCTCTCGGCCAGCGGCTTGCCTTCCTCCAGCGAGATGAGGCGGGCGAGGTCTTCGGCGTGCGCGAGCAGAGCCGCATGCCAGGCCTTGAGCGCATTTGCGCGTTCCCTTGCCGTGCGTGCGCGCCATCCGGGAAACGCACGCACCGCCGCGTCGGTGGCGTCACGTGCTTCTCTGACTCCGCAATCGGGCAGCGCCGCAATAACCTGGCCGCTCGCCGGATTGACGATGTTAAACATCCCGCCCGTGGCGGCCTGCCCGCGGGGACCTCCGTCAATCCATGCGCCGTGAACGATAAGAGCTGTACGGGTGAGTTCCATTCCTACCCACCATCATCGCGTAAGCCGCGCTCGATGCCGGCTTGCAGATCCGCTGCGTGGAAAGGCTTATCGGATCCGGCCCGTCGCCTGAATATCGATGTCGACGAAATCCTTCACCTTAAGCAGCACATTGCTCG
This sequence comes from uncultured Acidobacteriia bacterium, assembly GCA_903828455.1. Lineage (GTDB taxonomy): Bacteria > Acidobacteriota > Terriglobia > Bryobacterales > Bryobacteraceae > BOG-234. The sequence goes on from CAIKMJ010000046.1 coordinate 173,852, forward strand.
GGTCTTTCATTCCCCACTTCACATACGGAACGGGAAACGCGATCGCGGCCGTGAGCTTCTGTTGTTCCAGATGGCACTTCACTTTCATCAAGAGCTCGTGGGTAGCGCCGTGAATGGCAAACATGCCGTGAAGTTGCACGTCCGAATCGCCCGTTCGGGCCACCGTTCCCTCCACGTGATCAGGAACAAAAGTGGCGTCCGGAAATTTCATGCTTTCGAGCACGTTTTTGTGCATCCGGCCGTCGCGGGCCCCGCTGCCGCTCTCGCCGCTCGCCGCGTCGACCACAATCAGTCCGCCCGCCTGATTCGTCGTCGTATCGAACCAGAGGTCGCCCTTGCGCACCCGGAACGTTCCGTGCACAGTGTGCAGCACGTCGCCCAGCGTCCAGCCGACTTTCGTTGCCGCCGGATCCAGCTCCACATCAATGCGTTCGGCGTAAACAGAGCCGGCCATCAAAACCAGTACAAGAAAAACTTTCACGCGGTTGCGATCTCCCATCCAAGGCTGACTGCGGTTCGGGCAAACTCCCCGAGCCTCACTGCGCCGACGTGCCCGGCTAGCAGCGTGCGGAACAGATCCGGGCGCACCGATAAAGCGTGCAGCGCGCGTCGGCGGATCCATGCGGAGCGGTCCATCATGAGCATGAACTCCGCCATGAACACCGGCATTCGCGAGAGTTGCTCGTGCGCCGCCTCATATTGCCTCAAATCCCCGGCCTCCAGCGCCGCGGCAAGCACGAGCGATTGTTGAAACGCGAGACAAATCCCCTCGCCGGTTATGGCATCAATCGTGCCGGACGCATCGCCAATCAGTGCGATGTGAGCCCGTGCCACCCGCTTCAGCCTGCGCGTGGCGGCGAATGCGCCGCGGTCGGACGTGGTCGCCTGTACTCCGCTCAGCCTTTCCCGGATGGCTGGAAAAAGCGGCAGCGCGTCGTCAATGCGCTGATGCGGATCGCGCGACATCAGCACCAGACAGACCTCATCTTCGGCCACCGGCGTAACGTAAAACTGGCACCCTTCGCTCCAGTGAATCTCCACGAATTCGGACCACGGGGCCATCCGGTAATGACGGCGAAAACCAAAGCGGCGTGATTCCCGCCGAATTTCGTCGAGTCCCGCCCAGCGGCGCGCCGCCGACTGGCCACCATCCGCGCCCACGATCCAGCGTGCCGTGAGCGTACTCGACTGGATCCTTACGGAGTGCCCATCCATGCCGGTGACAGCCGCTCCCCAGAGCATCTCAACGCCGGCGTCCGCAGCCGCGTCAGCCAGCAGGGAATGCAGCGTCGTGCGGCGGATGCCTCGGCCGACGCCCCCCGGGAACGGCGCTTCCACGCTGTTCGCCGGGCCGGTGAAACGTATGCCGCGGAAGGGATGTCCGGCGTCGTCCGGAATATGAATGCCGAGCTGCGCGGCCGCGGTCAGCGAATCCGGCATCAGGCCCTCGCCGCATGCCTTGTCGATGGGTGGCCGGTCGGCGTCGGCCAGCGTGACGCGGAACCCGCGGCGTCTCGCGGCTATCGCGGCCGCGAGCCCGGCCGGCCCGCCTCCGAGTACGAAGACATCTGTGTCGTAACTCATCATTTCAGTTTTGCCAGCTCGCTGCGATAGAGCCGATTGTTGGGAAATTCGCTGGCCAGCGCGGAGAGCGTCTGTCGCGCGTTTGCAACGTCTCTTTCGCGAATTGCCACGACCGCGAGCAACAGGCGCGCATACGGCAGAAGATAATGGCCCTTTTCCGCGGTGATCCGCAGCCGGTCGATGCCGGTCTCACGATCCGTCTGCGCGCCGCTCAGGCGCAGCAGCCAGCGTATGGGCATGGGCGCAAGGCTGAGCATATAATTTTCCACGCCGATCGCCAGATACGCGTCGTACAACTGCGGGTGTTTCGCCAGAATCGTCTCGGCAAATACACGCCCCTGCTTCATTTCCGAAAGCGCCGCCATGTTGCGCTTCTGAATGAATCCAATGTAGTCGGTGTGCAGCCCAAAGCGAAGCAGCGTGGCCAGCAGCGCGGTCTCGTCTTCAGGGTTGCGCCGCAGCGCTTCCTTGGCCGCGCGGTCTCCCCGCTCCAGCGCGGCTTCAAAATCGCGCGCCGCCGCGGGGTCCGGAACCAGTGTTTTCTCACGCTGGTGAAAACCGTCTTCATTCTCGGCAAAGAACTCGGACTCGAGAATATGCAGCCGGTCGAACTCAGCAAACAAATACGCGGCGGCATCCGAGATCGGTCCCATCGGGTCGGCGGGCTGCGCGGTCTGATAGCGGTGGAGTATCTGATGGGCCGAGGCGAAATCCAGGTTGTACATCGCCCGATAGCTCTGCTCCAGCGGCGTCGCCGAAGCTGTCGGGCTGCCCATATCGGCGGCCATCACCGGCAGCGCCGGCAGAAGCAGGACCGCCAGCAGCGCGAACGTGGCGGACAAAACGTTCAAGGTCGCCATTCCTTAAAGATTAACCGCGCGCCTTGCGAGCGACAGCGCTTCGCTCCAGAACGTTGTCGAAGTGTGCATGAGATCCACCACGGCGGTGATCGCCTCTGCGAATCTGTCCAGTTGCTCTTCGGTAACTACCAGCGGCGGCGCCACCTTCAACACCATGAAGTTGTTTCCGCATATCTGCGTCAGGATATTCCACTCGCGGAACATCCGCATCACGATCATCTGACCGAACATCCCGCCATGGATCTGGCGGAACGCCTCGAACGGCACCCGCAGCTTCAGGCTCGATGGCGTTCGAAATTCGATTCCGCTGAGCATGCCCAGCCCGCGAACATCGCCGAACATTTCGTACTTGTTGAGGGACGCGTAAAGCCGCCGCCGGAGTTCGTCGCCCATTTGCGCCGCGCGCGGCCCAAGCTTCTCCGCTTCCAGCACGTCCAGTGTCGCCAGCCCCGTTCGCATGGCCAGCGCATTTTCCCCAAACGTCGAAGTGTGAACAATCGATCTCTTCAGTGAATCGTAAACTGCATCGTAAATCTCATCGGTCATCAGGACCGCACTCACCGGCACAAGTCCGCCGCTCAGCGCCTTTGCCAGAATCACCATATCCGGCTCCACCCCGAAGTGATGAGCGGCGAGAAACGGACCGGTCCGGAACATCCCCGTCTGCACTTCATCGAGCACCAAAAGCGTGCCGTGCCTGCGACACAGACGGGCGGCCTCCGCCAGATAGGCCATATCCGGCACCCGAATGCCGGCCTCGGACTGCACCGGTTCCACGAAGAATGCCGCGCACCGTCCATTGGCCAGCGCCTGCTCGAGGGCTTCCAGATCGCCGAACGGCACGCCGGCGGTGTCGGACAACATGGGGCCAAACTTGTCTCTCCAGAATCCGTCCCCCATGAGCGACAGCGCCCCGCAGGTAAGTCCGTGGAACGCACCCTCGGCGTAGAGCAGACCCAGCCGTCCCGTAGATTTGCGGGCAAACTTGATCGCCGCTTCCACTCCTTCACTGCCTGAGCAGGCGAAGAAGGCCTTTCCCAGCTTGCCGCCCGCCAATTCGCACAGGCGTCGTGCAAGCTCGCCAGCCAGATCCGGAACATGGCTCTGCAGCATTGCGGGCCCGCGCCGCTCCAGTTCCTCTTTGATCGCCTGAATGATCGCCGGGTGGTTATGGCCCGTATTATGAACGCAGTACCCGGAAAGAAAATCGAGGATGACCCCGTCTTCCGCCGTCTGCAACTCAGCACCGGAGCAGCGCTCGTACCGAACATTCATCTGCAGCAGGTTCAGCAGCCGGACCCACTGCGGATTCACATGGCTGGAATATTCGGTGCGCGCAGCCGGAGCCGCCGTGGTCGGAATCACCATTGGGACATCGTAGTAGACGTGTCCTGGGGTGCCGTCCAGGTACAGAAAAATTCACACGGAACGGAGGATTCTGCAGTTCACTTCACCGCGCCCGGCCGAACAGTTAGCGCGGAATCCAGAGCGGGTGGCTGCCGAACGCTCCGTTCACAAAGCTGATCTCACACACCACGAACAGCCCGAACGCCACGCTGACCACTCCCGATGCAATTCGCAAGCCGTGATTGATGCGCTCGAACCGACCGCCCGCATACACAAATGGCATCACCATCGCCCCGGTAATCAGCATCATTCCCGCTATCGCTCCCACGCCGAACACCAGCAGGTACGCCACGGCCCATTTCGGATTGCGAATCGTACTCAGCACCAGCAGCGCGATCGCCGCCGAGCCTGCCAGCCCGTGAACGAGTCCCACAATTAACGGCCGCACCACCTGATACAGACCGATCTTCCCGAAGTGGCGGTCGAACCAGTTGCCTGAAGCCGGATCGAAGTCGTGGGCATGCCGGTGCGGCGCGCCTGCCGCCCTGCGCGCGGGGTCGAATGTGTTGTTCATCCATTGCAGAACGCCGGTCAGATTCAGCGCGCCCAGCAGAATCAGCATCAGCCCCACCAGCAGTTCCATCGCCAGGCCAACGCGCGGCGAAATTACCCAGCCGGACAGAATAATGCCGCTGCCAACCATCAGGATTGTCAGCGTGTGCCCCACGCCCCACAACGCGCCCACCAGCACTGCATAGCCGATCTTCCGGTATCGTGAAATGATCGTCGTCACCGCGATGACGTGGTCCGGGTCCGTTGCGTGACGCATGCCGAGAAAGAAACCGAGCGCCACAATGGAAAACACGTTGACCATAAACCGGGGAGCTTTCACTGTAGCACGGTCGTTTCGTTCGTGCTACACGCGAAAACCCGCCCCTACGGCAGCCTGGAGCCTGCCGCGGTGCCGGTAAATCGTCCGTGTTTCACACCCTTTGTGGCGATAAGCGCATCGGAGAGTTCCTGCACGCGCGCCGCTTTTCCGCGCACCAGGATGACCTCGAGGCAGTTGTCGTGATCCAGATGAACATGGAGCGCGGAAATGATCGAGGAATGATACTTGTGCTGCAGCTCCGTCAGCCGTTCCGTCAGCAGCCGGACATGGTGGTCATAGACCAGCGTCACCGTGCCGAACACTTCCGTATTCGGCGACGCCCAGTCTTCCTGCACCAGTTCGTGGCGGATCATGTCGCGAAACGCCTCCGACCTGTTCGCATAGCCTCGCTTTTCAATCAGCTTGTCGAACTTCTCCAGCAGGTCTTCGTTGATCGCCACGCCAATGCGGCAAAGCTCCGACATACGTTTTACTCCGCATACCAGTCTATACGGGTAAATCTTTGTCAGAGCTGCGTATCACGTCCGGATAGTCTGTGATACATTACTTCGTAGCATACGTTTTAGATTCGTATGCAACGTTTGCTTTGGACGGCCATCCAATTGCTGCTCTGTCGACGTATCCGCGGTGCGGTTCCTGATGACCCGCCATGCTTCACTTGTGCTATCGTAAAATCCCGAATGATCGCCGAACGCAACCTATCTTTTTCTGCGCGAAATCGCGCACTCCTCTCCGTCGTCTTCGCCCGGCCCTTGCGCGCCATGGCTCTGCTCGTCGCCCTCGCGGCGCTGGCGTGGGCCGTTTCCGGTGGCTCACTCGCCGGCACCATTAAAGATCAGACCGGCGGCGTTGTTCCCGGAGCGAAGCTGACCATCGTCAACAACGCGCTCCGCAGTGAATTCACGGCGACGGCCGACCCTCAGGGCAACTACATCTTCCCGAACCTCGCCGTCGGCCAGTACACGCTCAACATCGAGGCGGATGGCTTCCGCCCGCAGAAGAAGACCAATCTCCAGATCGACGCCGATTCTTCCGTGCGTCTCGACGTCCCTCTTCAGGTCGCCGAACAATCCAGCGAAGTCACCGTTTCTGCCGACGCATCCGAAGTCGTGACCAGCGTTGAAACGACGTCCACGCAACTGGGCGAAATCGTGTCCGGTGCCCAGATTGCCGACCAGCCACTCAACGGACGCAGCTACACCGATCTGCTCGCCATCCAGCCCGGCGTCACCCCGGTGACCACCCTGACGCCGACCTCGGTCATCATGGCCGGCGTCACCGGCACGTTAAATCCCTCCGGCGACGCCAATCCCGGCGACGTTTCCATCAGCGGCCAGCGCGAATCCTCCAACGGCTTCATGGTGAACGCCACCGACGTGCAGGAGCACATGAACGGCGGCACCTCGGTGATTCCGAATCTCGACTCCATCGCCGAATTTCGCGTACTGACGAACAACTTCGATCCCGAATACGGCAATTACAACGGCGGCATGATCAACGTCGTGACCAAGTCCGGCAGCAACCTGTTCCACGGCGACGCCTTTGAGTTTCTGCGCAACACCGACCTCGACTCCCGCAACTTCTTCGACGCCACGCGCGGCGTCTACCGCCAGAATCAGTTCGGCGGCACCCTCGGCGGGCCCATCCGCAAAAACAAAGTCTTCTTCTTTGCCGACTACCAGGGCACCCGCACCACCCAGGGCATCAACTCCCCCGCCGTCACTGTTCTCTCGCAGCAGGAGCGCGCCGGAAACTTCTCCGATGCGCTGAGCACTCTCACGGGAACGGTCAGCGGTCCCTATCTGGCCAGCCTGCTCACGCATGAACTCGGCTATGGCGTGCGGGCCGGCGAACCTTATTACGCGCCGGGCTGCAACGTCACCAACTGCGTGTTGCCGGGCGGCATCGTCCCGCAGCGCGCCTGGTCGGCGCCCGCGCAGCACCTTCTGCAGTACATTCCGGCGCCGAACATCGGCACCAACCAGTTCGAGACCTCCGCCTTCGCCCAGACCGTGGCTGACCACAAAGGCGGCACCCGCATCGATGCAAACACACGCTTCGGTGCCATTTCCGGCTATTACTTCATCGACGACTACCAGCTGGATAACCCGTATCCAGGCCAGCAGGGCGGCGCCAGCATTCCTGGCTTCGACGCTCTGACCATCGGACGCGCACAAATGATCACGCTGGGCGACACGAAAATCTTCGGCGCAACCACCGTCAACGAAGCTCACCTCAGCTTCCTGCGCAACGTGAACGACATCGGGCATCCGCACGGCGGCGTGGGAACCACGCTCGCCTCGCAGGGCTTTCAGACCGGCGGCGGCGCGGGTATCGTCGTGCAGGATCCTTCCATCGAAGGCGTGATGAACATCGTTTTCCCGTCGTTCGTGATGGGCGTGCCGATCACGAATACCTACCAGTGGAACAACACGGTTTATGCCAGCGACACCGTCTCGCGCGTGCTGGGCGCCCACTCAATCAAGCTCGGCCTGCAGTTCCACAACGATCAGGTGAACGAAAATCCCAACGCCACCTTTAACGGCACCTTCAGCGTGCTTGGAACCGAGACCGGCTCGGCCTTCGCCGACTTCCTTCTTGGCTTTCCGAGCAACTTTACACAAACCACCGGCCAGCGTTTCTACCTGCGCAACCAGTACATGGGAGCTTTCGTGCAGGACAGCTGGCGTGCGAGCAGCCACCTGACCATCAATGTGGGCCTGCGCTGGGATCTGATCCGGCCGTGGAACGAAAAATACAACAACATTCAGACGGTAGTGCCGGGCGAGCAGTCGGTGCTGTATCCAAATGCCATTCCGGGGCTGGTGGTGCCGGGCGATCCGGGGATTCCGGCCGGGCTGTCGCCCACCCAGTGGCACAACTTCGCCCCCCGCATCGGCGTGGCGTACGCGCCCCATGCGGAGAACAGCTTCCTGAAATTTCTTTTCGGCGATTCCGGGAAGAGCAGTATCCGGGCCAGCTACGGAATTTTCTATACCGAGTTTCCTGGCCTCAGCGCGGGCGTGATGTACGGCGTGCCGCCGTTCGGTTATAACTATCTGAGCGCGGCGCCGCCGCTGTTCTCGCAGCCGTTCGTCAATGCCGGAGACGGCGTGCAGCAGACCAATCCGTATCCCTTTAATTTCCCGCCGCACAACGTCTCACCGTCGAATCCGTACACGGCCTTCAATTTCGCCAGCGTGACACCCATCGGCGCAGATCCTTATTTTTATTACCGGAACAGCGTCCCGTATACGGAGAACTACATGCTCTCCTTCCAGCGGCAGCTGCGCTCGAATGCGCTGCTGACCTTGAGTTACGTCGGCAATCAGGGCCATCACCTGCTGGTGCTGGACCCCACGAACCCGGGAAATGCGGCGCTGTGCCTGAGTGTCAGCCAGACCAGTCAGGTCGCGCCCAACAGTGCCACCTGCGGACCCTACGGCGAAAATTCCACCTACACCACCAGGTCGGGACAGGTCATCAGCAGCGTGCGCCAGGGACTCGGTCCCAACTTCGGGTCCGTCACCGCACAGAAGACCATCGGCAATTCCAGCTACAACGCACTCCAGATGAACTTCCGCCTCACCATGGGCAAGAGCGGAACACTCTTCCTTGGCTATACCTGGTCGAAGTCTATCGATCAGGCATCGAATCTGGGCGAGCAGATCAATCCGTTTAACCAGTCACTCACCCGCGTCATTTCCTCCTGGGACATGACGCATGTCTTTGTGGCGACTTACCACTACAATCTGCCGTTCGAACACTTCTTTGGACGCAATCGCATCACGGAAGGCTGGAGCCTCTCCGGCACCACCCGCTTCTCCACTGGCCTGCCGGTGACGCTGAGCGACACGTCGGACAACTCGTTGCTGGGCACGAACAACAACGGCGTCAACAACCAGCTGCTCGATACGCCGCAGATGGCGTCCGGCCAGCTGCAGCTCAACACCAACCCACGCAGCGGCCAGCCGGCATTCAACACCGGCCTCTTCTCCGTGGAAACACTGGGTGTGCTCGGTAACGCCCCGCGCCGCATGTTCCATGGCCCCGGCATTGAGAACTTCGATGTGGAGCTCACCAAAAACGTTGCACTGGCCGAATCGAAGTCGCTCGATCTGCGCATCGAAGCCTTCAACGTCTTCAATCACGCCCAGTTTTACGGGCCGGCGTCGGTGGATGGCAATGTCGACGATCCGAACTTCGGCAAAATCGTGAGCGCCGCGGCCCCGCGTCTGATTCAGCTGGCCGTCAAGTTCCACTTCTGATTTTTCCGGGCGGTGACGCGGGTCACTGACTTCGGATGATACGATCTCTTACGCTGAACTGGCGCGAATATGCTGATCGGGAATCCCCTGAATTCCTCGGAGCTCGCATTCCCGGTGCTGGAGTGCATCCACATCCTCGCCTTTGCGTTCTCCGTGGGCACGGCGGCGATTGTCGATCTGCGGCTCATCGGCATCGGCATGACCGATCAGTCCCCTTCCGATCTCTGGAAGGACACATCGCTGTGGACCCTGCTCGGCCTGATCGTCGTCGTCTTCTCCGGCCTGCTGCTGTTCTCGTCGGACCCCGATAACTACTACCTGAACTACGCCTTCCTGCTGAAAATGGCCTGCCTGCTGCTGGCGGTGGTCCACAACTACACAGCGGTGCGAAAGGCCGCTTCCGGCGCCGCCACGCCCGCCAATGGCAGGCTCGTCGGCTCGGTTGCGCTGTTCTTCTGGGCCTGCGTGGTCTTCGGCGGAATCTTCATCGGCTTCCTGAATTCCACCCTGGACAGCCGGAGGGTTTGAACATGATCCTCGAATTCGCTCAATGGCTGCAGGCAACCGCCCTGTTCACCGGATTGCGGGGCTCCGCCTACCTTTACCCCGTGGTCCTTTCGCTGCACATGGTGATCATCGCCTTCTTCGGCGGAATGGTTCTGCTCACGAACCTGCGTCTGCTCGGTCTGTCGATGAGCCGTTATCCCGCCGGCGCCATGCTGGAGCGCTTCCGCCTGCCCAAGCGCTACGCTCTCATCGCAATGCTCGTGCTCGGCTTCCTGCTGTTCGGCTGCAAGGCGGAAGAATACTATTACAACGTCTGGTTCCGCGCCAAGCTGATCTTGCTGTTGCTCATCGGCGTAAATTACCTGATCTTCCGCGGCAGCATCTACAACAACACCGCGGCGCTCGATCGAGCCGTACCGTCGTCAGCCAAACTCGCCGCCGCCCTGTCGCTCATACTCTGGGCCGGTGTCGTGTGCGCCGGCCGCGGCATCGGCTACATTGAACCTCCGCTCGATAAGATCCACGCCGGGCTGCATTCCGCGCCGCACGCCGCGCTTTATTCACGCTCAGGCGTGCGCCGACTGGTATAGCGCGAACACACAACCCTGCGGATCCGCCAGGATCGCAATCCTGCCAACCTTCTCCATCGTGAACGGCTCCACCAGCGCTCTCCCGCCGAGCTGTTTCGCCTGCGCCGTGGCGGCATCGCAATTGGCAACCCAGAAGTAGATCATCCAGTGCGGCGGCGTATTCGGATCGTGCAGCGGCCCGATCCCGCCAATCTGCTTCTCGCCATTCCGGATGTGCAGATAGTCGCCCTGCCCGGCCTCCGTGGTCCAGCCAAACACACCGGCATAAAACGCCGCGGCCTTCGCCGGATCGGACGTATTCAGATCGCACCAGCAAACGCTGCCGAATTCGTCGCGCACGCTCACGCCAATGTGCGTCTTCGCCTGCCACACGCAAAACACCGCGCCGGTCGGATCTTGAATCACCGCCATCCGGCCGAATTCGTACACATCGAACGGCGGCGCGATCAGCCTCCCGCCGAATTCAACCGCGCGCGCGGCCGTGCCATCGGCGTCGTCTGTCGCGATGTAAAGATTCCAGTGCGGCGGCACCGGCTGCCCGTGCAGTTCCAGACTGCTCAGCGCACACGCCGCGCCCACCGTGCGCCCTTCGCGCAGGAACATCGTGTAGACGCTTTCCGGACCCATCGGATAATCTGCGAACGTCCACCCGAACAGCGAGGTGTAAAACGCCTTCGCACCGTTCTGGTCGGTCGTTGTGCATTCAATCCAGTTGAACGTCCCGGCTTCGTGTCTTTCGAATACTGGCATGTCAGGAAGTATATCCGCGCTCTGTGACATGCCGATGAACGCAGCGCGCCTTACGCACGCGCCGCGCGCATCAGCTCAGCGGCGTTCTGCAACGCCTGCGGCGTCAGCTTCTGCCCGCTCAGCATGCGTCCGATCTCCTCGGTCCGCGCCTCGGCGCCGAGTTCTTCGATCTCCGCCACCGTCCGGTTTGCGCGCTCCGCCTTGCCCACCCGGTAATGATGATCGGCGAAACAGGCGATCTGCGCCAGGTGCGTCACGCACAGCACCTGATTTTCCGCCGCCAGCGCCTTCAGCCGCCGCGCCACACCTTCGGCCGCGCGCCCGCCAATGCCGGCGTCGATTTCATCGAAGATCAGCGTGCGCTGCATCTCGGCCGATCCGGTCTTCGCCGCCGCCCGCGTGCCCACAAGGCACGTCTTCAGCGCGAGCGCCACGCGGGAAAGCTCGCCGCCGGAGACAATCCGCTCGATCGGCCTCGGTTCCTCACCCGCGTTCGGTGAAATCAGGAACGCAACCCGGTCGGCCCCGCTCTCCGACCACGGTGCCTCTTCCAGTTCGATGCGAAACACCGCACGGTCCATCGCCAGCGGCCGCAGCTCCTTTTCCACCCGCGCCGCCAGCTCGAGCGCCGCCTCCCGCCGCAGCGCCGAAAGCTTCGCCGCGGCTTTTTCGTAACGCTCCGCCAGCTCCTGCCGCCGCCGTTCCAGCTCCTCCAGCCGCTCGGCCGAACTCTCGGCCTCGGCAATGCGCCTCGCGGCATCTTCGCCAAAAGCCAGAATCTCGTCCACTGTATTGCCGTACTTGCGCCGCAGCTTGTCAATTGCCGCCAGCCGCGTTTCAATCTCTTCCAGCCGCGCCGGATTCGCCTCCACCCGCCCCAGATAGTCCCGCAGCTGATACGCCGCGTCTTCGATGCCCGGCATCACCGGCTCCAGTGCCTGCCGCACCGCTTCCATCTGTGGATCGATCCGCGCCAGTTCCTCCAGCTTCCTGGCAACCCATCGGACCTTCGACAACGCCGACTCTTCCGAGTCATACAGCGCTTCGAACGCCGCACCGGCCGTATCCAGCAGCCGTCCCGCGTTCTGCTGCACCAGTCGCTCCGCATGCAGCTCCACATCTTCGCCTGCCTGCAGCCCCGCCGCATCGATCTCGCCGAACTGGAACTGCCAGAGATCCAGCATGCGCCGCTTCTCCTGCTCGCTCGACTCCAGCGCCGCGATATCGTCCGCCGCCTTCTTCCATTCAGCGAAAATCTCGCGCACTTCGGCCCGCAGCGGACGGGCTTTCGCGAACGCGTCCAGCATCCCCAGCTGCGCCGCCGCGTCGAACAGCATCTGCTGATCGTGCTGGCCGTGAATGTCGCCAATGTGAGCCGCCATCTCCTTCAGCAGCGCCACCGTCGCCGGGCGGTTGTTGATATACACGCGGCCCTTGCCGTTCGACCAGATCTCGCGGTCCAGCAGCAATTCGCCCTCGCCTCCGTCAAAACCGGCCCGCTCCAGAATCGCCGCCATCGCCGGCGACGTATCGAATAATCCCGAAACCCTCGCCCGGCTCTCGCCCGACCGGATCATATCCGCCGAAGCCCGCCCTCCCAACAGCAGCGCCAGCGAATCCACAATGATCGATTTCCCGCTGCCCGTCTCGCCCGTCAGCAGATTCAGCCCCGCGTGAAAGCGCACGCGCAGCCGGTCCACCACGGCATAGTTTTCCACTGTCAGTTCGTGAAGCACTCGCTCCGATTATAGTTGCGCGTCCACAAAAATATGTCACATCGCCGTCAACAAACCGCCCCCGCCGCGCGTCTTAATAAATTAATGACGAAAGTGCCCACTGCCCGCGGATTCAACCGCGATGCGTGTTAGATTGACAGGGAGGAGACACGTTGCCGGGTCCGCTAGCGGCTCTTTTTCTACTGCAGACAGAATTTTGGAATCTGGTCAGCCACGGAACCATACTGGCGAACTCGGTTCTGGCGATTCTTCTCGCTGCTTCCGTTTTTTCCTGGACGATCATCTTTTCCAAGTGGTCCGCATTCGGCAGAGCCAGCCGCAACGATGCCGGCTTTCTCCGCGCGTTTCGTCAGTCCGGCAGCATCGAAGGCGCCATCGCCGCCGGTGAGCAGTTCGGCCCCTCGCCGCTGGTTTCGCTGTTCCGCCACGGCTACCGCGAAGTCAGCCGTCAAATGAAATCGCGCGGTCAGCTCTCCAATCCGGACGCTCTTTCGCGCAGCCTTCAACTCGGCACAAGCGAACAACTGAGCCAGTTGGAGCAGCATCTCAACTGGCTGGCCACTACGGCCGCTGTTTCACCCTTCATCGGACTGCTGGGCACCGTCCTCGGCATTATCCGCGCCTTTCAGAATCTGGGCAGCGCCGGCAGCACCAGCCTGAGCGCCGTCGGTCCCGGCATTGCCGAAGCGCTCATCGCCACCGCCGTTGGGCTGTTCGCCGCCATCCCGGCCGCCGTCTTTTACAACCACTTCGGCCACATGCTCAAAAAGGCCGGCGAGCAGATGGACGATTTCGGCCTTGAATTCCTCAACCTGATCGAGCGGAGTTTCGGAGAGTAGCGGCATGAAACTGCACGCGCCCGCAATTCGCGGCGGCAGGCGCTCCCGGGGCGTTCCGGCCATGGCCGAAATCAACGTCACGCCCTTCGTCGACGTCGCCCTCGTGCTGCTCATCATCTTCATGATCACCGCGCACGTCATGGAGTACGGCATCGAAGTCGACGTGCCGAAGACCCGTTCGGTCGCCTCCAGCACCAAGGAATTGCCGGTCGTCCAGATCTCCCGATCGGGCGAAATGTATCTCGGCAAGGATCCGGTCAACATCAACCGCCTCGCAGCCGAAATCCGCGCGAAGTACCCAGGCCAGCAGGCCGTCTATCTGCGCGCCGACCGTGCCACCACCTTCGACCCCATCGCCCAGGTCATGAGCGTCCTCGGCGACGCCAAACTGGCCGTCAACGTCGTCACCCAGCCCGACGACAGCATCGGACGGAAGCGCTAGATGACCGCCGACTTCCCCACGCCCGAACCTCTCGGCAAACCCCTTGCCGGCTCGCTCCTCACCCACGGCGTGGTCTTCGGCCTGCTCGCCGCCTCCGGCCTCTGGAACATTTCGCGCAACGATTTCGGTTCGCCCAAAGCCAGCAGCGGCTCGGTCGGCGTCGGCATGGTCAAAACCATCCCCATCCCGCGCGACGACGCACCGGAAAACGCGCTCGCCAACGATACGAAATCTCTCGTCCCCCAGGCGCCGGCGCCCGTTCAGCCCCGCCAGATGACAAAGCAGGAACTGCGCGACGCCATCCCCATCCCGGACCGCATCGATAAGCGCCATAAGCTCACCCCGCAGCAGCAGGCCAAGTCGCTTTTCAAGCCGCCGGAGGCCTACAAGCCCAACCAGGTCTATTCCACAACCGGCCAGAAAGCGAACTCGCCGCTCATCGGCACCCAGGGCTCGGGCGGCATCGACATCGGCCCCGCCTCCGTCCTCGGCCAGCGCTTCGGCGCCTATGCCGACCTCATGCGCGACCTGATTTCGCAGCACTGGAACACCTCCGACGTTCACGCCGCGCCCGCGCAAAAGTGCGCCGTCACCTTCACCATCGCCCGCAACGGCTCCATCACCAACGTGCAGGTTTCGCAGCCCAGCGGCAATTATCTGCTGGACACCTCGTCGAAGCGCGCCGTCCTCGACGCCAGCCCTCTGCCGCCTCTGCCCGCTCAGTTCGAGCGCAATGACGCTACCGTAGAACTGTGGTTTCAATTAAGGCAATGACCTAAGGCAATGACACCGAAACGGAAAATCAGTCTCCTTCTGGCCGTCACCGCCGCGCTGTCCGGCGCCGCCCTGCTGCTCGGGCAGGACATCCGCGACTTCATCACCAAAAACGCGGGCAAACCCGCTCTCGCCGTCGTGGAATTCCGCGGTTCCGGCTCGCAGCCTCAGATGGCCGCGTTCAACTCCACCCTGTTCAGCGATCTGGAAAACTCCGGCCTCTTCGAACTCCGCCCCCGCAGTTCCTATCCGCTCGACAATCCTCAGCGCCCCGAAGACCTCCGTCCCGCCGACAACAATCAGGGCTTTGCCCTCGCCGACTGGGCCGGCGCTCCGGTCAACGCCTCTCACCTCGTCTTCGGCTACACCGCCGCGCAGAACGGCGTGCTGGCCGTCTACGGCTATCTCGACGAAACCCGGCCTTCCAATCCTCAGGCCGCCCAGTTGCTCGGCCAGCGCTACGTCGGCACGCTCGATGACGCCGGCGCCATCCGCGCCGCCCACCAGTACGCCGCCGACATCATCAGTAAGTTCGGCGGTTCCGGCTCCCTGCTCGGCAGCCGCATTTATTTCGTTTCCGACCGCTCCGGCTCCAGCGAGATCTGGGCCATGGACTGGGACGGCACCAACCAGACCCAGCTCACCACGCTCAAATCCACCTCGATCATGCCCGCCATCTCGCCCGACGGCTCCCGCATCGCCTTCACCACCTTCGCCAAAGGCACGCCGGGAATCATGATCGTGGATACCGAAACCAAGCGCGTCGTTCCCTTCTACAACCAGCAGGCTTCAATGAACGCCACGCCCGGCTTTACGCCCGACGGCAAGCAGATCTTCTACTCCTCCACCGCCTCCGGCACGGCGCAGATTTACGCCGCCCAGGTCAACGGCCAGGACTTCCGCCGCATCTCCCACCGCGAAGCCATTGAAGTGGAACCGAAGATCAACCCGAAGAATCCATCCATGATGCTCTTCGTCGCCGGCCCCGGCCACCAGCAGATTTATCAGATGAGCACCGAAGGAATCGGCGTCGAGCGTGTCACCAATGGCGAGGGCGAAGCCTCCAACCCCGCCTGGCATCCCGACGGCCAGCATCTGGCGTTCTCCTGGACCAGCGGCATCGCCAAAGGCGACTTCAACGTTTTTGTCATGGATATCGGCTCCCGCCAGTATGTGCAGTTGACACACGGCGAGGGCAGGAACGAAAATCCAACCTGGGGACCCGATGGCAGGCATCTGGTTTTTGCCTCCACGCGCACCGGAAAGTCGCAGATCTACACCATGCTCGCCGACGGTTCGCAGGTAAAACAGCTGACAACGCAGGGCGTCAATCGATTTCCCGTCTGGGGAGTGAAGTAAACAGTAGAGCCAGTAATGGCGTGCAAAGGAATCATGCAAATGAATATGCCAACGCGTTCTCTCCTGCCAACACTTGGGTTGGCGATGCTTCTTTTTGCGGCCGGCTGCAGCAAGAAGGCGCCCATCCCGCCTCCGCCGCCCGCTCCGGCACCTGCCAGCCAGGCCCCGGCCAGCTCGGCTCCCGCCGCCGGTCGCGCCACCATCAGTGAGTTCTCCGTCGAACCGTCCTCCGTTGAGCGCGGCCAGTCGGCAATCCTCCGCTGGACGGTGACCGGCGCCACGGACGTCGTCATCGATCACGGCATCGGCACCGTTCCCGCCACCGGCACCCGCAGCCTCGTGCCCGCCGAAACCACCACCTACACCATCACCGCCAACAGCGCGGCCGGCCCGGCGACCCGCACCGCCACCGTCACGGTCACCACGCCGCAACCCCCGGCACAGCCCCGTCCCGCGGCCAACCCCCGCGGCACCCTCGAATCGCGCGTGCTTTCCGACCTGAAGGACGCCTACTTCGATTACGACTCCAACAACATCCGCGACGATGCCCGCGCTGCCCTGCAGGCCGACGCCGACGCGCTGAAGAAGATCTTCGCCGACTTCCCCGCCGCCACCGTAGCCCTCGAGGGCCACTGCGACGAGCGCGGCTCGGCCGAATACAACCTCGGCCTCGGTGATCGCCGCGCCAGCTCGGCGCGCGACTTCCTCGTCTCCCAGGGCATCCCCGCCGACAAGCTCAAAACCATCAGCTACGGCAAGGAACGCCCCACCTGCACCGATGCAACCGAGGACTGCTACCAGAAGAACCGCCGCGCTCACTTCGCCGCGGGCCAGTAACCGGCGGCAGCCGATAAAAATCGAGTGCTTGAAAAATGGCCGCGCCGGGTGTCATTCGTACCCCTGGCGCGGCCATTTCGTTAAACTAGTGGATAATGCGGTTCACACGTTTCATCGCTGTCCTCACGCTTCTCGCGCCCGCCTGCCTCTTCGGTGCCAGCCGCGAGCAACAGGAAATGCAGCGCGACATTGCGCAGATTCAGGATCAGGTGCGCACGCTGCAAAGCGGCTTCGATCAGAAAATGGCCGCGCTCCAGGTCCTCGTCCAGCAGGCGCTCGACGCCGCCAATAAGGCCAATACGGGCGTCAGCGTGCTGAACGCCGGCGTCAACCAGGCGCTCGAACGCGAAGTGCAGAATCTCGACAAGGAAATTAAGGACGGCTTCCGCCCCGTCGCAGCCGTAACCACCAAGCTCGATAACGTCAGCAACGACACCTCCGAACTCCGCAACGCCGTCGCCGACCTCACAACTCAGCTCAACAAAGTTCAGCAGCAGCTCTCCGACGTCAACCTGGCCCTGAAGGTCATGCAGGCCCCGCCGCCCCCGCCGCCCTCGGCCGGATCCGATCCGGCTGCCTCGTCCGCCCCGCCCGTTCCCGCCGCCACGCTTTACACCAACGCCACCCGCGACATGTCGGGCGGCAAAGCCGAACTCGCCGCCAGTGAATTTGCCGACTTCGTGAAGTTCTATCCCGACGACCCGAACGCGCCGTTCGCGCAGTTCTACGTCGGCCAGATTCACTACTCACAGAACAAGCTGGATCAGGCTGTGATGGATTTCGATGCCGTGCTGGAGCGCTTCCCGGACAACAAGATGACGCCGGACGCGCTGTTCATGAAAGGGATGGCGCTGAAGCAGAACGGTCATCGCGATCAGGGCGCCGCCGAATTCCGCCTGCTGATCCGCAAATACCCGCACTCCGAGCGCTCGGCCCAGGCCACCGACCAGCTTCGTGCCATGGGCCTGAGCACCGCCACTCCGGCGGTGAAGAAAAAGCCCTGAGGGGCTTATTTCTTCTTTTCAGCCTTCTTCGGGAACGCCGCGGCGAGATAGGTGATGATCTTTTCCTTCTCGTCTTTTTCCATGTCAGCGCCCTTCGCGGCCATGTCGTTCACCACGTCGGTCCACTCTGCTTTGGTTCCCGTCATGCCGGTGATCGCTTCGGGACCATGGCAACCGGTGCAAACCTTTTCGACAACGTCCTTGCCATCGCCCTTAGGCAGCGACTGCGCGGAAGCAAGCGCGGCCAGCGAGGTCGCGGCAAAAACAACGGCAACGGAAAAGCTCTTCATAAGTAAATTTTAGCAACCCCTCAGTTCGTAAAATCTTCACCCGTTAAAACAGCTGCATCCCCGAGTCCACAAACATGATATTGCCGGTAACGCCCCGGCTCAGATCGCTGGCCAGAAACACCGCCGCATCGCCCACTTCGCCGGGCTCGGTGGGGTGCCGCAACGGCGACTTGTCTTTCACCACATCCAGAATCGACGAAAAATCCTTCACGCCGCGCGCCGACGCCGTCTTGATCGGCCCCGCCGATATCGCATTCACGCGAATCTTCCGCGGCCCCAGGTCGTTCGCCAGATACCGCATCGAAGCCTCCAGCGCCGCCTTCGCCACGCCCATCACGTTGTAATTCGGCACCACGCGCGTCGCGCCCAGATAGCTCATCGCCATAATCGACCCGCCGTTCGTCATCACCGGCACCACCGCCCGCGACATCGCGATCAGCGAATAAGCGCTCACGTTGTGCGCCAGCAGGAAGCCCTCGCGGCTCGTATCCACGAACGGCTGCCCCAGATCTTCGCGATTGGCGAACGCCAGCGAATGCACCAGCGTATCGATCGGCCTGCCCAGCTCCTGCAGGCTCACCGTCAGCGCCGCCAGGTCCGCGTCGCTCGTCACATCGCACGGCAGCATCTTCACCACCGGCAGATGCGCCGTCAGCGCCTCGGCCGATTCGCGCTGCTTGTCGTTCAGATACGTAATCACCAGCTCCGCCCCTTCGCGGGCGAAACTTTCGGCGATTGCATACGCGATGCTCCACTTGTTGGCAATGCCCGAGACGAGCGTGGTCTTTCCGGTCAGCAGATTTGGCATGAACTAACAGATTACCCCGACGCCGCTACGGTTTCCAGAACAGGAACAGCAACTCCAGCAGCAGAATGACGATCACCACCAGTTCCAGAAAAAACCCGCGCCCCTGGTCGAACCGGTCCACCATGAAGCGGTACAACTGCCCCGCCGTCTCCAGCTTGTGGTCCACCAGCCGCCGGTAATCGGTCACCCCCACGCGCGCCGCCGCCATCCGGTACATCCGCGCATAGAACATATCGCTCAGGAACTTGATCGACGTCTCGATCCTCTCGGCAATCTCCGTTATTTCCAGCCGCGCCCGGTTCAGCCGGTCTGCATCTCCCGCCAGATTCCAGCGCCGCCAGAAGCCCGTCCCGCGCGCCAGCGATTTGTACACGCCGCGCAGCACCTGCGTCAGCAGTTCATCGTAATGGCGGAATTCCAGCAGCTGGGCATTGGCGTATTCCAGCAGCTGCAGCACCGGCTCGGCGCCCTCCGGCGTATCGTACACAAACGCCGCAAACCACCCCACAATCACCAGATCGTTCGGATAATACGAAAGGCTCGCCCCCAGCACCTCCTGGCACTCGGCATCCGACAACGGCCGCACATCGCCGCGCACCGCCTGCGCAATCTCCCGCCCGTGGCTGGCCAGCAGTTCGGCCGCCGTCTGCTCGGGCTGCACCGTCTCGGGCTGCACCGTAATGATGAGGTAATCCTCATCGAGCCATTCCTTGTAAGGATTCACCAGCGCCCGTCCGCCGCGCGCCAGCCGCGGCCGCAGCAACTCCTGCGCGCGCTGCGCCACCGTCGTGTCGGAAATCCGGCTCGCCGACATCTCCACCAGCTCCGGCCACTCCGCCGAAAACGGCTGATGGAACTCCACGCTCGCCACACCGTAATCGAAATACTTGATGCGCCCCTGCCACGCCCCTTCACCCAGCGTTTCCACCAGCGGCGGACGCTCGAACCGCACGTAGTCCGGCGCGGGCCGTGTAAAAACCAGTTGCTCCGGCGGCGCAATTCCCAGCGCCTTCTGCAGCTCGTCCAGCTGTATTTCGTCGGCTACATCGAACAGCACGAGTTGACGAACCGATCCCCGCATGGCGCCTCCATTCTACCGGGAACACGTTCCGGCAACATGACAAAATCAGCCGCTACTGCAGCGCAACCGTGACCGTGTTGGACACCACCGGCGGCCCTCCGGTCGGCGGCGTGATCGTAATCGTCACCGGCACCGCATTGCCCGCCGGAGCATTCGCCGGCACCGGCACGTTCACCTGATACAAAGCCACCAGCGTCGGCGTCAGTCCCGCAAACAGCGCCGGTACCGTCACTCCGCCGATCGTCGCCGTCACCGTACCCGTGGTCTTATACAGCACGGTTGACGAAGCCGCCGCTCCGTCCGCCGGCGCCGGCTGGCCGCTCGCGCTCGTCACCGGACCCAGTCCCGTGCAGTAAATCAGCAGGTAATCCGTGCCACGTTTCGCCGGAGCAAAACCGTTCCCCGCCGGCCCCGCCAGCAGCGCGGTATTCGCAATCCCCACAATCCCCTGTCCCGATCCCGACGCATTGTACGTAAAGATGCCCGGCTGCAGCGCCACCACCGACAGCGTTCCCAGCAACGCCGTCGCTCCGTTGCGAATGATCCGCAGCGCGTAGCTCGAACCCGGCGCCAAAGTCTGCGGCACAATCGCATTCACCTGCCCTGACGACACATACGCCAGCGGCATCGCCACACCGCCCAGCGTCAGCTGGATGCCCCCCAGTGTCGTCGGCAGCGGGATGTTGCTGTTGATGACCGGACTTCCGGTCATGAAGCCGGATCCGTATATCGCAATGTAACTTCCGGGCGTCACCACCTGCGACGCCGCGCTCCCGCCGGCGGCGCCGTTCACCACCCCGGTCACCGCCGGAGCCGGAACCGTCACCGTCACGGCCAACGTCGCGCTGCCCGCACCGAAGCTCGCATCGCCACTGTACGATGCCGTGATCGCATTGCCTCCGGTCGCCAGACTCGCCGCCTGCACCGTCAGCGTCGCCGTCGCCTTCCCCGCCGCGCCGCTAACCGAAGAAACACCCAGTTGCGTCGTACCCGCCGACCACGTCACCGTTCCCGTCGGTGTCTGTGGCGTCGCGCCACTCTGGGCAGTGCCGCCGCTCAGCGTCGCCGTCAGCAGCGTGCTCCCGGTCGTCACTACGCTCTGCGGGCTCGCCGTCAGCGTCAGGGTTGCCGCCGGCTTCGTCACCGCCTGGCCCCATCCCGTCACCAGATTGAAAGCGTCCACCGAACCGAGTCCCGTCGCCAGATCGTAGCCCGGCGCGGCATTGAAGCCAATCGGTGCCGGGTTACAGCCTTTCGCTCGCGGCGGGCACGGATTTACCGTGTTGTTCCCCGTCGTCACATCGTGAAATGCATTCCCCGCGGCAGCCGCCATCGCGTAGAGGCGCGGATTCACGTTGCCCATCCCCGCCGTCTTCTGCAGCCCGTTGGCCACCTGATATTGATTCAGAAGCGTCACCAGTCCCGCAAACAACGGCGCCGCTGCCGACGTTCCGCCCAGTATCTGCAGGCACGGCGGAGTGGCCGTAGCGCTCACCGCGCACGATCCGCTGCCACCGCTGGTATCGCTCGAATAAATCAGATAGCCGTCATGATCCGCCGACGCCGAAAAAGCGATATCGGGAACATCCCGCGCGCCGTCGGCCGGAACCCCGCTGCCGGTCTGCCACACCGGCTTCGTAAAGAAAGTGCTTGCCCCGCCCCCGCCGGAGGCCGGTGAACCCGCCGTCCCGCTGTCATTCCACGCCGTCTCCGGAATCCACGAAAGAGCCGAAGCAAGGTTCGCGGTGTTCGCCGCCGCCCAGTAATTTCCGCTGCCTTCCGCCAGTTCGGTGCCGCCCACGCTGGTGACCTCCGGGATAGTGCCCGGTTCATCCACCGAAAGCGGTGCTGCCGTCTTGATTGTGGGATCGTAACAATCGGCGGCGCCGGAATCGCCCGCCGCCGCGATCCACGTGATGCCGAGCGCGTTACCTTTTTGCGCAAGGCTGCGGTCGCTCGCCGCATACACGGTGCCCACCGTCGCTTCGCACGCGCCGTAGCTCGTGCTCACCACCGGCGCCAGATTGTTGTCGATCGCATACGTGATCGCATCCACCACGTTGTACGAATACACAAACACAACCTGTGCCCCGCGCGCCACCCCGCCCACCGTTTCGATATCGAGGTCCGATTCGCCTTCGTCTCCGGGGCTGATTCCCGGGTCCCGCAAACCCGGCACCAGCACCGTCTGCGGAACGTTGGCTGCCAGACCGAAACACGTCCGGAACGCCGCAATATCCGCCGGCACAATCTGCGACTGCCCCACGATCGCCACCTTTTGCCCGGTTCCGTCAATCCCCTTGGCGTAGAGCGCCTTCACGTCGTAAATCGTCGCGATGTCGTCGGGAACAATCTGCGGCTCGCCGGTCGCCGGTGCGCACCCGTTCGCACTGCTCGTTGCGGGCGCAGTGAAATGCGGCGACAAATCAGCCTCTCGGCGCGGCGTCAGGCGTATGGCATGGGGCTTCAGCCGGAAATCGTGCAGCCCGCGGATCGAGCTCACCACCCCGCCCAGTGCCGCCGGTACCGATGGCTCCGTCGCATTGGCGTAGTGCGTCGTCCCCTCCGCCGCATACCGGTGGATCTCGGTGCGAAACGCCTTTTCCACCTGACCCGCCGTGCCGCTGAAGACCACATGATTCCGCCCGCGCGCCACCGAAACAATCCGCAGCCCCTCGCCTTCCAGCCATGCCTGAACGCGGCTCAGATCCGCCGCCGAAAGTCCGAAGCGGTCCGCATAAGCCTCCGGCGTCAGCCAGCCATGATAATCGGGCGATGAAGGATCCTGCTGCCTTGCCAGCAGCGCGTCCAGCTCCGCCTGCTGCGCCGCGGAAGGAGCAAACGTCAGCGTCATCCCCTCCATCCGCATCGCCGCATCCGCGCGCCCCTGGTCGTTGCCCGCATTGGCCAGCGGATGAACGTGGCCGCCGAGTGAAACGCGACTCCCCGCGTCAATGCCCGCAATCCGGTCCCGTTGCCCGAAAAGATTCTGCGCTCCGGAGCAGAAAACACCCAAAATGATTGCTGCGGAAGCAACGCCCCGTCTGTTCATGCGCCTCGCTCTTGGTTATGCCGACGGGCGCCCGCCCCGCTCGGTTTCGGATCGACTGCCATTATTCCAGTCAACCCGCGTCCCCGGAAGATGTTTCCGTGTCTTGATTTTAGAGTATTTTTCCGTGAGGCCGTCGCCCCGCAATGGCGCTACTCCGGCGGCAGATCGCCCAGATCTTCCGCTCGGTTTTCAAACTTCGTCATCGCGTGCAGGAACACCAGCGGCACCGTGCCGATCGGCCCGTTACGCTGCTTGGCCAGAATCAGCTCCGCGATTCCCCGCAAATCTTCCCGGTCCCGCTTATAAACTTCCTCGCGGAAGATGAACGACACCAGATCGGCGTCCTGTTCGATCGAGCCCGATTCGCGCAGATCGCTCAGCTGCGGCCGGTGATCGCCCACACGCGTTTCCGTCGCACGGCTCAGCTGCGAAAGCACCAGGAACGGACAGCTCATTTCCTTCGAAAGCAGCTTCATACCGCGCGACAGCTGGCTGACCTCCTGGTTGCGGTTCTCCACCCGCCCCCGCGTGCTCATCAGCTGCAGGTAGTCCACCACCACCAGCCCGAACGGCCGCCCCATCATCTGCTGCTGCCGCCGCAGCTTGGCATGCATATCCATCAGGTTCACGCCCGCCGTGTCGTCGATGTATAGCGGCGCTTCCACCATCTGATTCGCTGCCTGCCGCAGCTTCTGCCGCTCCTGATCGTTCAGATACCCGGCGCGGAACCGCTGGCTGTCCACCCGCGCCGCCGCGCACAACATACGCGTCAGCAGCGACTCCTGCGACATTTCGAGCGAAAAAATCGCCACCGGCAGCATCAGTTTCGATGCCACATGCCAGCAAATGTTCAGCGCAAACGCCGTCTTCCCCATGGATGGCCGCGCCGCCAGAATAATCAGCTCGCCCGGATGCATCCCGCCCGTCATTTCGTCGAGCTTCGTGAAGCCCGTCGTGATGCCCTTGATGCGCCGGCTCGGGTCCAGAAACGCGTTCAGCCCGCCTTCGTAGTTCTGGATGACCTCCAGCGGCGTCGCCAGCCCCCGCTCCTGCTTGCCCGATTCGCCGATTTTAAGAATCGTCTCCTCGGCGCCCGCCAGGATCGTGTCCGGGTCCTCCTCGCCCATCAGCGCCCGGTTCATCAGGTGCTGCGCGCCCACCGCGATCCGCCGCAGCGTCGCTTTATCCTTCACGATCTTGACGTACGCGTCGAGATTCGAAATCTGCGGCAGCCCGTCATCGAGCGAAACCAGGTAACTCAGCCCGTCCACCGACTCCAGTTCGCTGTAACGAAGCAGTTCGTTGGCCAGCGTCACCCGGTCGATCTTCTCGCCCCGTTCGTGCAGTTCATTCATCCGGATGAAGATCCGGCGGTGCTTCTCCAGCGCGAAATCGTCGTTGTTCAGTACACCGGCAATCTCAATGAACCGCGCATCGTCCAGCAGAATCGACCCAAGGATGAACTTCTCCGCGTCAAGGTTGACCGGAAGTCCTTTCTGCAAAACTACACTCTGGGTCGGCGACATGGCAGCGGAACTCACAATATCCATCTCAGCCTGCGGATTACAACGTTGAAAATCGTTTTTCCGCGGTGGACGCCCGAACGCCCGGCCAGCAGCCCTTCCGGCTCCGAGCCACGCCGTTTTTCCACAGGCCGCGCGACGATATCCACAAGAACATCCTAGCGCGAAAATGTTCCGGCCCGCCCCTGCGGTTGATCCTACCTGCCCCGCGCCACGGGAAATGTTAGTTTGGATACATACCCATGAAATTTTGGCTCCTTGCACCCGCTTTCGCGGGCCTTCTCTGCGCGCAACAAACTACACCCGTCCAGCCGGCCGAAAGCATCGTGGTCACCGGCACCGTCGAGCCCGTCGCTCTGGCCGAAACCAACCGCGACATCTCCGTCCTCTCGCTTCCCGAAAAGGAACTGCCGCTCTGGAACTCCTGGTTCAGCCTCCTCCAGCTCGACCCCGCGCTCGACCTCCAGCAGCGCGCCCCCGGCGGCTTCATGGGCGACCTCTCCATCCGCGGCGGCTCCTTCGGCCAGACCCTCGTCCTGCTCAACGGCATGCGCGTCAACAACGTTCAGACCGGCCACTTCAACCTTGACCTGCCCGTCCCGCTCGAAACCATCACCAGCATCGAAGCGCTCAAGGGCGCCGGCTCCACGCTCTACGGTTCGGACGCCATCGGCGGCGTCGTCAACGTCCGCACCGCCGCCCCGCAAGCGACCGAACTCCGCCTCCTCGGCGGCGCAGGCAACTTCGGCTTCAATCAGGAACACGCCATCGCCGACATCGTCCGCCAGTCCTGGTCGCAGGAATTCGCCTTCGCCCGCGACTTCTCCACCGGCTTCATCCCCGATCGCGACTACCGCAACCTCGCCCTCAGCTCTCTCAGTACTCTGAAAACCCGCCTCGGCGCTACCAGCCTGCTCCTCGCCCTCAGCGACCGCCCCTACGGCGCCAATCAGTTCTACGGCCCCTATCCGGCCTGGGAGCGCATCAAAACCTGGTATCTCGGCGCCCATCAGGACCTCGGCGAAAACACCCAGGCCGACTTCTCCTACCGCCGCCACACCGACCTCTTCGTGCTCTTCCGCTACCAGCCCTCCATCTACCTGAACCGCCACATCGACGACAGCTTCCAGGGCGACCTCCGCCGCCACGACAAACTCCCCGTCCCCGGCATCCTCAGCTACGGCGTCGAAGGCCTCGCCGAATCCATCACCAGCACCAACCTCGGCATCCACCAGCGCAAACGCGCCTCCGGCTACGTGATGTACGAACTGCGCTCCGCCAAACGTTACTCTCTCTCCGCCGGCATCCGCGAGGAGCTGTACGGAGCCCACCAGGTCGCCACCAGCCCCACGCTCAGCGGCGCCGCCTGGCTCACCGGCCGCATCAAACTGCGCGCCTCCGCCAGCCGCGCCTTCCGCCTGCCGAGCTTCACAGATCTCTATTATTCCGATCCCTCCGACCTCGGCAACCCCAACCTCAAGCCGGAAAGCGCCACCAGCTACGAAGGCGGCGCCGACGCCTACCTGCACAACAACGTGCATGCCTCCGTCACCGTCTTCCATCGGCGCAGCACCAACGGCATTGACTACGTTCGCCCCACCGGCACCACCGTCTGGAAGGCCACCAACTTCGACGAACTTCACTTCACCGGCGTCGAAGCCTCCACCGTGTGGGACATCACCCCCGGCGAGCGCCTCACCGTCAGCTTCAGCGCCCTCCATGGCGTCGATGCCAACAACCTGCAGCTGCAGCAGAGCAAATACACGTTCAACTACCCGGTGCAGAGCGGCGTCATCGCCTGGAGCGGCAAGATCGCGCGCGGCCCGGTGATGCAGAACATCATCGCCCGCACCCGCTTAGGCGTGTTGAATCGCCTGACGCAGAATCCCTACGCGCTTTGGGATGTCTCGGCCGGCTACACCGCGGGCCGAGTTCGCCCGTTCATTCAGCTCTCGAACCTGAGCAACACGTCGTATCAGGAAATTCAGGGAGTCGTGATGCCCGGCCGTTCCATCGTCGGCGGCGCGGAGTTCTATCTGTTCGGCGGGAAGTAAAGGCAGCCACACCGCGGAGCCGAATCGTTCGGCTCCGCCTAAATCGTACTCTCGAGCAGCGCCACGGCCTGCGCCTCCGCCGACCGCCCCTCGCCCACCGGCCCCATCTTCTCCGCCGTCTTGAACTTCACCGATACCTTCGCCACCGCGATCCCCATCGTATTCGCCAGCGACTCCCGCATGGCCTCGCGATAATCTTTCAGCTTCGGCCGCTCCAGAATCACCGTCGTATCCACGTTCACGATCCGGTAACCGGCCGCCTGCGCCAGCCCCACCACGTGCCGCAGAAAATCCAGGCTGTTCGTGCCCTTCCACTTCGGGTCGGTATCCGGGAAATGCATCCCGATGTCGCCCATCGCCAGCGCCCCCAGCAGCGCATCCGTCACCGCGTGCGCCAGCACGTCGGCGTCGGAATGTCCGTCCAGCCCGAACTCGCTCGGCACCGTCACGCCGCCCAGAATCAGCGGACGCCCCACCGCAATCCGGTGGACGTCCCACCCCTGCCCGATCCGAAACGCGTTCACCGGCGCGCCGTCTCCTGCTCGAAGAACAGCCGCGCCAGATCCATATCGCCCGGCCGCGTGATCTTGATGTTGCGCTCGCTGCCCAGCACCACGCTGATCTCCACCTGCTCCAGCCGCTCCACCAGGCTCGATTCGTCCGTGCCCGTGAAATTGTCCCGCCGCGCCGCTTCGAACGCCCGCTCCAGCACGTCGTAGCGGAACACCTGCGGCGTCTGCGCCAGAATCAGCCGTTCGCGCGAGATCGTCGCCCGCACCTTCGCGCCGCCCGCCTGCGCGCCGCTCACCTGCTTCACCGTATCCACCGGAACGATGCCGACAATCGCCCCGCCCGTCACCGCCGCCTCTTCCACCACGCGACGGATCGTTTCGAGATCGATAAACGGCCGCACCGCGTCATGCACCGCAACCACGTCCGTATCCGGATCGAGCGCCGCAAACGCCTTCTCCACCGATTGCTGCCGCGTCTCGCCGCCTTCCACCACCCGCAGCGCCCCCAGCAGCCCCCGGCCTTCCTTCGCCAGCATCTCTTCCACGTGCGGAATCTCTTCCTCCCGCACCGCGACCACAATATCGTGTACCAGCGGCGACGCCACGAACTTCCGCACCGTATGCACCAGAATCGGCGCGCCCTCCAGCAGCATGAACTGCTTCTTGCTCGTTCCCGCGCTCTCCGACGAAGCGCCCTTCTGCATCCGGGTACCGAGACCGGCAGCCGGCAGGATCACTGCAACTTTCACGATTAGTTTTCTCCGAGTGCTTCTTCACGACGCGGCGCAGCCTCGCGCCGTTCCACGCCCGCCGCCACGGCCCCGGCGCCCACCGGACTCGCCGCATTCGCCATCGCATGCGCCGCCCGCTCGTCGTACTTGCCGAATATCATCTTCCCGGCCGTCGTCTGCAACACGCTCGTCACCGTGACATCGAGTGTTTTTGAGATCATGCGGCGCGCGTTGTCGACCACCACCATCGTACCGTCATCCAGATACGCCACTCCCTGGTTGTACTCTTTGCCTTCCTTCTGGATGAACACACGCATCAGCTCGCCCGGCAGCACAATCGGCTTCAGCGAATTCGCCAGCTCGTTGATGTTCAGCACTTCCACGCCCCGTACGTGCGCCACCTTATTCAGGTTGAAATCGTTCGTGATGATCTTGGCGTGATACAGCCGCGCCAGCTCGATCAGCTTCATGTCCACTTCCCGCACCTGCGGAAAATCCTCGCTGACGATCTGCACCTTCACGTTGGTCATCTTCTGGATGCGCTGCAGCACGTCCAGCCCCCGCCGCCCCCGGTTGCGCTTCATCGAGTCCGCCGAATCCGCCACCATCTGCAGTTCATGCAGCACGAACTGCGGCACCACCAGCGTCCCGTCCAGAAATCCCGTATCCGCGATATCCGCAATTCGCCCGTCGATAATCACGCTCGTATCGAGGATCTTCTGCCCCGGCTTCGCCGGCTCGCCCTCGCCCCCCGGCTCGCCGAACGCCGCCAGATTGAGCATCTCGCCCTTCTCCGCCCCGATCACCGCCCCGAAGTACGCCAGCATCACCAGCGAAATCACCTCTACCAGCCGCAGCGTCGGCGACGTGCTCGCTCCCAGCCGGTCCAGCACCAGACTCAGCAGCGCCGCGCACACCAGCCCCGCCGTCACTCCCGACGCCAGTCCGAAAAATCGCTTCAGGCTGATCCGCGCAATCCGCCGCTCCAGCACAATCGCCACCAGCGCGATTCCCGCGCCCACGCCCGCCGCCACCGGAAACGGCACCGATTCAGGCCGAAAATACCCGGCCGCAACCGCCAGAATCAGAACAAAAAAACTACGAAATATGATGAAGTCCAGCATCGTTTTCGCGCCCTTCTTTGCGCGCGACACCCAGAATTGCCACTACTGGTTATGAATACAGCGTGCCGAGATTCTATCATCCTGCAATCGGACACCGCGCAGCAATATAACTTTGGTGAACCGTCAGGACATTGGTGAACAGCCAGGCCGTCCGAACCGGAAGCCGGAACCCCGCCCTCCTAAATCCGGTGAAAACTCTTCAGAATCTCCCGCGTCGCGTACTGCAGAGCCACCGGCCGCCCGTGCGGACACGCCATCGGATAATCCGTCGCCGCCAGTGCCCGCAACAGCCACTCCATCTTTCTTTGATCCAGCGGCATATTCACCTTAATCGCCGCCCGGCACGCCACCGACGCCGCAATCCCCCGCCGCAGATCGCTCACCGAAACGCTCCGCAGCTCGTTCTCGGCAATCTCCAGAATCTCGTAAATCACCCGCTCCAGATCGCCCTGCCCCACCGCCGAGGGCGCCGCCTTCACCGCAATCGTCCGGTTCCCGAACGGCTCGGTCTCAAACCCCGCATTTGCCAGCTCATCGGCAATCCGCGCGTACTCAATCTGCTGCTCCGCCGTCAGTTGCAGAATCACCGGCATCAGCAGCCGCTGCACCTCCACCCGCCCCGCCGCCTGCTGCTTCAGAACCTGCTCGAACAGAATCCGCTCATGCGCCACGTGCTGGTCCACGATCCACAACCCGTCCGGCCCCGCCGCGATGATGAAGCTGTTGTGCAGCTGTCCCAGCGGCCGCAGATTGCCGATGCCGGACATGCTGTGCGCGGCGGGCAGCGCCTCCGCCGGAAATCCGCCGTGCGTATCCGGCACCCGCAGCTTCAGCGGCGTCTCGGCAACCGCCGGCTCAGCATGTGAAACTTCGGCCGCCACGGGAATCTGCTCCGGCGCATTCACCGCAATCCCGCCCTCGCCGAAATCGAATCGCGCTTCCGCGGACCGCGGCGGCATCAGCGTATAGTCCGGCACCGTCGCCGGCAAGCCCGCTCCGCCCGTCTCGTTCTGCATCGTTTGCGAGAACTCGGAATACGGCAGCTCGGCCCCGCGCTGCATCGCTGGCACCGCCCCCGGCGAAACCGCCCCCGGCGTAAAACTCGGCGCCGGCCGCGACAGCATCAGCTGATCCCGCACCGCGTCCCGCACAAAATCATGCACCCAGCTCTGGTGCCGGAACCGCACCTCCGTCTTCGAAGGATGCACATTCACGTCCACCTCTTCGCAGTCGCAGTCCAGAAACAGCAGCGCGAACGGAAAGCACGCCGGCGGCATCAAATTGTGGTACGCCGCGGAAATCGCATGCAGAATCAGCCGGTCGCGAATCAGCCGCCCGTTCACAAAAATGAAAATGGAATTCCGGTTGTTCTTCTGCACCTGCGGCCGCGACAAAAACCCCTGCACCGCGTACGCCCGCGCCGGCTCATCCGGATCCGGCTGCAACCTCGCCTCGCGCGGTTTCAGCTCCACCAGATCCTCCAGCGTCTGGCTGCCGAAGATCTGGAATACGCGTTCGCGCGGCGTCTCCACCGGCGTCACGTGCAGCAGATTCGTTCCGCCATTCCACAACTCGAACGTCTTATCCGGATGCGCCAGGCTGTAATGCGTCACGAGCGACGCCACATGCGCCAGCTCCGTCTGCTCCGTCCGCAGAAACTTCTTCCGCGCCGGAACGTTGAAGAAGAGGTCGCGCACCGAAATCGTCGTCCCCGGCCCGCGCGCAATTTCGTCGCACACCAGAATCTTGCCGCCCGCGATTTCCACCCGCGTGCCCGTCTCTTCTTCCCGCGAACGCGTCTCCAGCAGCAGCCGCGAGACCGACGCGATCGATGGCAGCGCCTCCCCGCGAAATCCCAGCGTCCCGATCGAAAGCAGATCCTTCACGTCATGCAGCTTGCTCGTCGCATGCCGCTCAAACGCCAGCAGCGCATCGTCGCGCAGCATCCCGCAGCCGTCATCGGCTATGCGGATCAGCCGCCGCCCGCCGTTCTCAATCTCCACCCGGATATTCGTCGCCCCCGCGTCGAGCGAATTCTCCAGCAGTTCCTTGACGACGGACGCCGGCCGCTCCACGACCTCGCCCGCCGCGATCTTATTCGCGACATGGTCCGAAAGGACCCGGATACGACCCACGCCTCTACTCTACCCGACCCCGCCCAGGCTCAACACCAGCGCTACCATGCATTCAGAAGGTTTCACCCCGCATGACCATCCCCGCCCGCCTGAGAATCGCCGCCCTCGTCGCCCTCCCGCTCTGCGCCCTCGCCCAATATCCCGGCACCGCCGGCGGCCGCGTCGCCCAGCCTCGAACCGCCACCGCCGTCCCCGCCAACGGCCTGCCCGAAGCCATCGCCACCGTGAACGGCACATTCAAGTCCGCTGACAAAAAATTCATCACCGTGCAGGTGGAAGACGATCAGCTGATGCGCATGTACATCACCGGCTCCACCAAATTCATCCGCGACGGCAAGCTTGCCAAAGCTTCTGAATTCGAACTCGGCGAACCCGTCATCGTCGACACCACGCGCGACGCCCGCATGAACCTGCTCGCCGTCCGCATTGAACTCATCAAACCCGCGACGAAAGCACCTGCAACAGAAGCACCTGCCACGACAGCAAAGCCCGATCCCAAGCCGCCCGCCGACCAGTAAGCCCGCCGCGCGCCCGCCCCGTCAGTGAATCGCGTACGCCGATACCTGCCACGCCCCGTCTTCTTTTACCAGCGTCAGCCGCTCCGTAATGGTCTTCGCCTTCAGCTCGGTCGTGTAGTGAATGATGCAGTATTCGCCGTCCGGCGCGCCCCGCAGCGTCGTCGTGAAGTCCACCCGCGTGGCTTTTCGTGAAACCAGTCCGCCCAGCGGCCCGCGCGATGCCTTCAGCGCGCCCAGCCACTGCTCCTCGCTCACCTGCTCGCGGAACATCGAACCCGCCAGCTTCCAGCTCTCTTCGTACTTTTGCTCGTCGAGCAGCGTGAGCCACTTCGTTCCAATCGCCGCCGCCGCTTCGCCCTCCGGCGTAATCGTCGCCGCGGCCGCCGGCATCGCCGTCAGCGCAACTACCGCAACCATGAGGAAATGAATGATTCGCACGTCGCCTCCGTTCACTCTCCGCGATCTGGCTGCAAAGCCGTGCGGCGAAACGGGGGCCGTTAAAGGAAAACTACGTCGTCAGGAACGCGCCTGCATCGGCGCAATAATCAGCGCTGCGGCTACTTGCTCGTATCCACGCCGAACTTCTTCAGCTCTTCCCCGTAGTAGCGCTTGTGCAGGATATCCCACTCTTCGCTGCCCTCGGGAATGTCCTTCTTCATGGACCGCACCTTGTCCCGCGCCGCCCGGTCCGCCTTCTCCTCGGACTGCAGAATCTCCGTGAACGCCTTCACAATCTCGAGGCGCACCTCGTTCACATCTTTCCGCACCCGAATCTCGCGCGACTTCTTCAGCTGCGCCACCAGCTTGTGCGAAATGTCCGTAATCTTATCGCGCGACAGCTTCATCGCATCGCCCGTATCGCGCCCCGACGCCCGCACAATCTTCCGCTGCTGAATCAGCTGATTCTTCGCCTTGCGGAACATGTCCTGGTAGCTCACACCCTCGCGCCGCATGTAGTCGCTGTACTGCTCCAGCATGTCGCGCACTTCGTCGTTGAGCTTGTCTTCCGCGTCCAGTTCCTCGGCAATCAGCGTTTGCGTGATCTCCACCGCCTTCTCCGGATGGTGGGTCTCAATCTGCGCCGGCACCAGCCGTCGCACGATCTGGCGCGCTAAATACGTAACGAAGTCGCGTGGAAGCAGCATTAGAAATAGGGTATTGGCCAGTGTATCATCGTGGCTTGTCCCCGCCCGCCGCCTCCGCGCCTCACTCCACCCGCTGGCTCCCCTCCATCTCCATGTGGATGGTCTCACTCCTCAGCTACATCGACCGCAACACCCTCGCCATCCTCGCCCCCGTCATCCTCCGCGATACCCACCTCACCGCCGCCCAATACGGCCTCATCATCTCCTGTTTTTCCATCGCCTACACCATCGGCAACCCCGTCTGGGGACTCCTGCTCGACCGCATCGGCGTCCGCCGCGGCATGACCGCCGCCGTCGGCATCTGGACCGTCGCCTCCGCCGCCCACGCCTTCGCCGCCAGCTTCTGGACCTTCGGCCTCGCCCGCGCCGTCCTCGGTGCCGGCGAAGGCGCAACCTTCCCCGGCGCTCTCCGCACCGTCACCCGCACCCTCCCGCCCTCCAAACGCGGCCGCGGACTCGCCATCGCCTACTCCGGCGGCTCGCTCGGCGCCATGATCACGCCGCTCATCGTCACGCCCGTCGCCGCCGCCTTCGGATGGCACGGCGCTTTCCTCTTCACCGGCCTGCTCGGCACCCTCTGGCTCATCTTCTGGCGCATCACCGCCCGCGGCGTCGACCATACCGCCGACCTCCACCCCGTCACCGACCATCTCCCTCTCCGCCGCCTCACCGCGCACCCCGCCTTCTGGGCCTACGTCGCGGCCTACGGCGTCGGCGCCGTGCCGCTCAGCTTCGTGCTCTATTTTTCGTCGCTGTACCTCAAAGCCCGCTTCGGCTGGACCCAGACCACGCTCGGCGAAGTCCTCTGGATCCCACCGGCCGGCTGGGAGTGCGGCTACTTCATCTGGGGCGCGCTGGTCGATAAATTCGCCACCCGCGGCTCCCCCGCCTTCCGCGGCCTGATGCTCGCCGCCTGCCTCTTCAGCCTGCCCGTCGTGCTGCTCCCGTGGCTGCCCACCGGCCCCGCCGTTCTGGCCTGCATGTTCGTGACGATGTTCGGCGCCGGCGGCTTCGTCGTGGTCTCCGTGGCCGGCGCCACAAGGGCCTTCCCCGCCGGACACTCCGCCCTGCTCGCCGGCATCGGCGCCGGCGCCTGGGGCGCGGCTACGGCGCTGGTGCTCCCCGGCTTCGGCTACCTGTTCGACCGCGCGGAGTACGCCGCGGCTTTCGGACTAACCGCCGTCTTCCCCGTCGCCGGTTACCTGGTGTGGCGATGGCTGAGCACCCGAACCGGCCCGGTCCCGCAAACCGATAGCCTCAGCTGATCCCCGCCCGGTTCCCCGCTGGCTCGCGCCTCTGCTCCCAAAGACCTGATGGCGCGTTAGTTCAACGCTTTCCCAAATATTCACGCCGTCAAATCAACCAGATAAGTCCAGCCGGACGCCCCAGCCCGTCTCGCTCGTGCTACGGTCTTGGCGGAGGGCGTTGATTCAGAGCACGGCCTGACAGCACGGACAGACAGCGCGGACGGACAGCACGGCTGACAGTCAGGACGCACAGCGACGAAACACAGCGACGACGCACCGCGACGACACACAGCGACGACACACAGCGACGACACACAGCGACGACCAAGGAAGCGGACCGGCAGGATGCACACAATACCCGGCAGCAGGGGCGCTCTGGACAAGACTGCGATTGGGTTCGTTTTTTCATTTCCCGCAATTGGCTTCGAACGTGCAAAACCCACTTGGGACTCCCGCGCGCAGCCCCGGGTCGCTGCCACCTCGCCGCCGCCGGCAGTTTGGCTTCGAATGTGCAAATTCATGCGCTTCAGTGCGTTAGCTCGGCAATTGGCTTTGTTTATGCTTGCACCGAATTGGCTTCGAGCGTGCAAAACCGCGCGCGCCGCCAGGAGGCCCATGCGATGGCTTCGTTTGTTCAAAAACGACGTCCGCCGCCGTGTTAGCATCGCAGGCGAGTGATTTCTTCCCAACTTCCCGCCGGCCACGGCCAGCCAGTCCCGGATACCGCGCCCGGTTGGCGCATCTGGGTCGCCAGCGGCGCCATGATGCTCTGCTCGCTGCTGTCCTATATGGACCGCCAGATTCTGGCCGTGCTCGCGCCCACCATCCTGCACGATACCGGCCTCAACGCCCAGAGCTACGGCGAAATCGTGTCTGCGTTTTCCATCGCCTATATGCTGGCCAACCCCATCTGGGGTTCGGTCCTCGACTACATCGGCCTCCGCAAGGGCATGACCGCCGCCGTCGCCATCTGGACCGCCGCCAGCACCGCCCACGCCTGGGTCTCCGGCTTCCTCGGCTTCTCCATTGCGCGCGGCGTACTCGGCCTCGGCGAAGGCGCCACCTTCCCCGGCGGCCTGCGAACCGCCATGGATTCGCTCCCGCCCGACAAACAGTCGCGCGGCATCGCCATCGCCTACAGCGGCGGCTCGCTCGGCGCCATCATCGCGCCGGTGCTCGTCGTTCCCGTCGCCGCGGCCTTCGGCTGGAGATCGGCCTTCCTGATCACCGGCGCCATGGGGACGCTTTGGTTGTTGTTGTGGGCTGCCTTGTCGCGCCCGCCGTACCTGGCGCGCCACGAACGGAAGTCGGAAAAGATTGCGTCGCTCAATCCGCTCGAGCGCCGCTTCTGGGCGCTGGTCGCCAGCTATTCGCTGGGCTCTATCGCCATCGGGCCGGTCCTGTACCTCAGCCCGCTGTATCTGAATCGCGTGCTGAAGTTCTCGCAGGCGGATCTCGGCAAGGTGCTCTGGATCTCGCCGCTCGGCTGGGAAGTCGGTTACTTCGTGTGGGGCTGGCTGTTCGACCGTTACGCCGCGCAGAAAGATCGTCCGGTCTTCTTCTTCCTGCTGCTGGCCGTGCTGATCATGCCGTTCGGCTTCACCGGTCTGATCCACTCCAGCGCGCTTGTGTTGCTGATGTTCTTCTGGTGCATGTTCGTCACCGGCGGCTTTCAGATGCTGGGCATGCGCACCGGCGCCCGCGCCTATCCGGGCGAGCGCACCTCCAGTGTTGCCGGCGTCGCCTCCGGTGCCTGGGCCGCCGAGGCAGCCGTCATCCTGCCGCTCACCGGCCGCTGGTTCGATCAGCAGCGCTTCGACCAGATCTTCTGGATGGTCGCGCTGGTACCCATGATCGGCGTGCTTCTGTGGATGTGGTTGAGTAGTTCGCGCAAGCCGGCAGCCGCCTGAATTCGGCCGCTGCCGAGCCAGCCATTGCTGGTTGAACAATCGCTGGTCCCGGCATTGCCGAGCCAGCCCCGCAAAAGAAAACGGCCTGAACGAAGCGCGCCTGCAATGGCGCTTCGTTCAGGCCGAATGTGTTTTACCGAAAGTGCTTTAAATGAACGCTGGTTTAGAGACCGGCGCGGCTCTTGCCCTTCACGGCAGGATTCACCACGTTCACCGGCATTTCGCCGGAGAGCACGCGGCGCACTTCGTTCGGCGCGCCGGACTGCAGTCCGATCATGCCCTGTTCGCTGTACCAGGCAGCGTGCGGCGTGATGATCACGTTCTCGCGGCCGCGCAGCGGGTGCGGATTCGGCAGCGGTTCCGGATCGGTCGTGTCGAGCGCGCAACCGGCGATCTTGCCGGCATCGAGCGCGCGGACCAGAGCGTCGGTATCGATCAGCGGACCGCGTCCGCAGTTGACCACAATGGCCGTCGGCTTCATCGTCGCGAAAGCCGCGTCGTTCAGCGTGCCGCGCGTAGCCGGCATGAGGGGAGCATGGAGAGAAACGAAATCGGATTCAGCAAGCAGTTGCGGCAGTTCGGCCTTCTTGCCCGGCACCGGGAACTGGCCGTCCTTCACGAACGGATCGCAGAACAGGACGTTCATCCCGAGCGCGCCGGCCGTCACCGCCACGCGGCGGGAGATGTTGCCGAAGCCAACGAGGCCGAGCGTGCGGCCCGCCAGCCGGAACATCGGCTTGCCCGGAGGCACGGCCCAGACGCCCGAACGCACCGCGCGGTCGTAGAACGCAATCTTGCGCGCCGCCGCCAGCAGCAGAGCGATCGTGTGCTCGGCAACTTCTTCGATGCAATAAGTCGGGTTGTTGGTCACGATGATGCCCGCTTCGGTTGCCGCGGCCAGATCGATCGTGTCGACGCCAATCCCGTAGCGGGCGATGATCTTGCACTTGGTCATCTTCGCCATATCGGCGGCCGTGATCGGCCCGGCGTACGTGTTGAGCAGCGCGTCGCAGTCAGCCGCTTCACCGAGAAATTCTTCCGGCTTCTTCGTCTGCATGGGAACCAGATCGGCAAGATTGCCCAAAATGTCCCGCTCCATCTGAACCGATTCCCACGCGTAATCCGTGAGGACGACCTTTGCTTTGCCCGCCATTGCTTTCTCCTGTTGGATGCTGATTTTTGAGGTGTTGAACTTGTCGACTGACTATTTGACCACTCCGGAGCCACAGGCCTTGCGCCGGCACTCCGCGAGGGTGAAGACGAAATCGGGAGCGGCGCGGCGCAAGCCACGCCGCTCCCGGGTAAACCAAAAACTACGCGATCGAAGCGGCCTTCGCCGGCAGGGTCTTTGCGACAACCTGCTTGAATTCGGCGTCGGTCAGCAACTGCTTGGTCGCCATCGAGGCTTCCTTCGTTGCCATCACCACCGACATTGCTTCTTCTTCGGTCGCATCCGAAACGCCGATGCGCTTCAGCGCCGACTTGATCGAGTCGATGCCGCTGCCCTTGCCGAGAACCACCTTCGGCGCCGGCTGGCCGACCAGATCCCAGCGATACGGGAACAGTTCGGTCGGGTTGTCCTTGCCGCAGTTTTCCCACCAGCTGGCAATGATGCCGGATTCGATCTGGAACAGCTGATCGCCCACAACCGGACGGTTGGCCGGAACCTTGTGGCCGGAAAGCTGTTCCACCAGCTTCGCCATGCCGTACAGCTTCTCGTGCTTGATGCCCGTGTCGTAGCCGTACAGCGTCAGCAGCGCCATCGCGGTCTCTTCGATCGGCACGTTGCCGGCGCGTTCGCCGAGGCCGAGCACCGTGGAGTGGATCACTTCGACGCCTTCGGCGACCGCCATGATCGTGTTGGCAATGCCCATGCCGAAGTCCATGTGGAAGTGAGCTTCGAGACGCGTCGAAACGCGCTTCTTCACTTCGCGGACCAGGTACTGCATGGCGTGGGGCGAAACAACACCGAACGTGTCCACCAGAGCCAGAGCATCCATGTGGCCTTCGGTCGCAACGCGCAGAATGAGGTCGAGAACCCACTTCATGTCGGCGCGGCTGAAGTCGATCGGGAAGAAGACAACTTCGAGGCCCTGTTCATGCGCATACGCGGTCGACTTGATCGACAGATCGATGGCGCGTTCGAGGGGCCACTTGTAGGCGTATTCGATGATGTGGGTGCTGGAAGGAACTTCCATCACGATGCCGGAAACGCCGCAGTCCACGGCGCGCTTCACGTCGTCCACCATGCAGCGGGAGAACGCGAAGATCTGCGGACCGAGGTTGCGCTTTACGATTTCTTTGATCGCCGCGGTGTCGGCCGGGGACACGACCGGCATGCCGGCTTCAATGCGGTGAACACCCGCTTCGGCGAGGGATTCAGCAATGCGGATCTTGTCGTCTTTGGTGAAGATGACGCCGGTCTGCTGTTCGCCGTCGCGCAGCGTGATGTCGTGGAATTTGATCTGCTTGGGGAAGTGGAGCTGTTCGCGAACCGCGGGTTCGAAGTTCCACGGGCTGACGAACCAGTTGTCTGTTTTCCAGGGTTGTGCTGACATATGTTGTTCCTGCCTAGGTTTCCTTTTCTGCTTGAAATAACGTGGGAAATTTATTACCTGATCCCCGTCAGGTTCATCGCGTCCCGCACACGCAGGGCGTCAGCCAACCCGCCAAGGAAGTACCAGTATACCAGGGCACTTCCGGCGCGTTCCGAGCGCTTCCGGCCCGGCACATCCGCCCTCTGTCGGGCGGGCGACGCTGGCATCTCCGCCGGCGGCTACAGCAACGCCGTCCGGAACAAGCTGCGTGGCATCGGGAACACCGTGCACCCTCAGGATAGCGTGCTGCCCGTCGACCGACCGGACACGACGCGCGCAGCCGCCGTTCGCGGGGCCACAGCCGCCAAGCGCATGAAGAATATGACTTGGTGCGGAACCTGCGACCGGAATCGCGCCAGTACCGGCGGGGCCGATGCGGGCCGTATCGCACTCGCGACCTTTCGCTTCCAGCTGTCTGAGGCCTGGCAAGTGGGGTACGCGCGAGCAACAGCGGACAGCCTGGGCAAGGCGGAAGACCTAATAAAGAGGATGATGCCAGTGAATTTAATTTCCGCGGCCGCACGGAAGGGCGCGATCCGGACTGGCATTTTCATCAGGTCGGAGGGCCGTTCGCGCCGCGGGCGCGCCGTCCCGTCGGGAACTACCGGGCGGGCCAGACGCGGTCCAGGCTTACGTTCACAGAGGTTCCGAAAACGAAACCGGCACCTCCAAAGCAATCCGCGGGATCGCTTCGAAAGTGCCGGTTTTTGTTCGAACAGTTTCTCCGCCGAGCCCGGCCGCCGCCACGCGGGCAGTGGCCGGATTCGGCAACGGAAACGCTTACTTCTTGTTCCAGGTGATGCCGGCGGGAACCACGGTAACGTCGTCCTTCGTGAAGTTGACCGGGGCGTAGATGCCGTGCGTCGGTTCCCACTTGCAGCCGGTTTCTTCCATGTGCTCCATCTGCGTGAAGACCACGGGACCGTCCTTGCTGACCAGCACGTTCTCTTCGAGACGCGAGGTCTGGCGCAGCTTCGGATGACCGGCGAAGGTCTCGATCGCGAAGTACATGTTCTCCTTGATCTCGGCCGGGAATTCCATCGAGTAACCGCGGGACATCCACATGCCTTCATACAGCGTGAGGCCGATGGAGTGAGCGAACTGCTGCAGGGTGCAGGTGCCGTAAACGTCGTCGTCGTACTGGGGGAACTTCGAGACAACGTCGGCGGTCGAGTTGCCCGGCTTCAGCATTTCGATACCGGCGTACATGGAGTCGTAGACTTCCTTGTACAGATCGATTTCCTGCTGGTTCATCTTCTGCGCGCACTTGAAGTTGCGGACGAAGTCGATGAAGTAGCCACCCGGCCCGACGGCGTTGATGTCGACGATGACCATGTCGCCCTGGCGGATCATCTTGTCGGTCGCCCAGCGGCGATAGGGGCTGGTGTTGCCGCCCGAGGCGACGATGATGTCATAGATGATTTCGCAGCCGCGCTCGAGCATGAACTCGTGCACCTTGGCTTCGATTTCGCGTTCACGAACGCCCGGCTTCAGCCATTCGTTCTTGATCTTCCACATGGCGGCGTCGCCGATCGACGAGGCCATCTTCAGAAGTTCGATTTCGTCGCGGGTCTTGATCACGCGCGCGGCCGAGATAACCGGCCAGCCGTC
Organism: uncultured Acidobacteriia bacterium; assembly: GCA_903828455.1. GTDB lineage: Bacteria > Acidobacteriota > Terriglobia > Bryobacterales > Bryobacteraceae > BOG-234. The sequence goes on from CAIKMJ010000046.1 coordinate 213,979, forward strand.
GGTGATGTTGATGCCGGCTTCCTGGAAACCACGGAGGGCGGCCATATCGAGGTTGTCGACCGCGATGCGCTCCTTCTGCAACCCGTGTTCCTTCAGCACGTCGACGATGCCGCCGACCATTTTCTGCACCATGTGCGGCACGGCGCCTTCGGCCCACTGCCACGTCATCGCGGGGCGGATGTTGTTGCTGCCCATCCAGGGGAGATCGATGTGGGCGCAGTGGAAGTCGGATCCGGCGGTTTCAAACAGCACCGGGTCGCCCTGCGCGGGAACCACGGAGTAGCGGATGTTGATGTTGTACTTCCAGTTGCCCTGGTAAGAACCGGTCGCGTAACGAACGTTCGCGCCGGCGTAAACGACGATGGCGCCGATGTCGCGCTTCTTCAGCTCCGCCTGGAGCTTCGCGAGGCGTTCCTTGCGCATGCGGTCGTGATCGACGCGATACTGCCAGTCCGCGTTGTTCTGGCTATACAACCGCTTCGGGTCGTACTCGTGCGGATGCGTAATAAAGTATTGATCAAGGTTGTAGCTCATGTTGTCCTTTTCTTCCTGATTACTTCGTAAATTCGAATGCATCCACACGTGTCGTGGAGGCCAGTATGCCGGTTCCTGACGATTGTACATCGCCGCTTACCGCGTAGAGGCGGTTTCCAGCCACTGCGCTTGCAATTCCGTGCCGCGCGATGACCATCGGGGGTAGCGTCTCCCACGAATCGGTCGCCGGATCATATGCTTCAAAGACCCGGAATGCCGATTGGACGACGGTATCCTGCCACTCACCGCCAGCTACGTAGATCTTATCATTGTAGACTCCGAAAGCGACGCCGCTGCGTGCCGTTGGCATGCGCGAACCCTGCGCTTCCCACATGTCGGTGGCCGGATTGTAGACTTCGACCAGGGAAATATCCGAGCTCATGGAGATGTAGGCCGAGCCGACGCGGCCGCCGATCACGTAGATCTTCCCTTTCACCGTGCCGATGGCGACGTGGTTGCGCGGCGTGGGCATGGGAGCGCGCTCCCGCCACGTGTTGGTCTTAATGTCATATTCCTGGACCGTGGAGAGCACGTTCTGACGGGTGTGGAAGTTCAGATAGCCTTCGGTGGAGCCGGGGGCGAGAGCCGCGCCGCCGACCACGTAGATCTTGTCGCCGACCACGGTTGCCGCGGCCGCGCCGCGCGCGATGGGCATGGGGGCGAGAGCCTTCCAGCTGTCGTTCACCGGATCGTATTCCCACGAATTATTGATCGGCACCCAGGCCGCGTCGCCGACCTTCGGATAGACGAAGCCGCCGAAGATGTAGATCTTGCCGTTGTAGTCGGTGAGCGCCAGATGGTGGGCGGGCAGCGCCATGGGCTTCTTCTTGGCCCAGGTATTGGTTGCCGGAGTGTATTCGAGCACCACGCCCGCCGGCTTCCACAGAGGAATCAGCCCGCCAAACGCGTACACTTTGCCGTTGGCGCTGGCACCGTACATTTCCTCATGTTCTTCAGGGACGGGCGCGAGATTGACCCATTTTCCCTGACCCCACGCGAGGGGCATGGAGGCGGTGAGACCGATCAAAAAAGCCGCAATTCGGACTGATTTCATGGTGTGACTTCCGTTCCTTTAGTGATTTTTGTGGTCCGCGACTTCAGGCGGACCGAAGCGGTTCCCTCGAAGCAACCCCCGAGGATATCGGCTTCGTGTGAAAGACTCGTTAAGACCGCTCGTTCGATTGTAAAGCCCGATTGTAAAGCCCGATTGTAAAGCAAAACGCATTGGTTGGATGGAGTGGCTATTTTTCGACCACCGAACGTTCCGGGTCGATCAAAAACGTCCAGACCAGCGCGCCGAAGAACATGACCCCGGCTGAGACGACGAATGGCGCAATCCAGTAGCCTCGTTCGAACAGGCCGCCGTAGATGATGGGCGTGAGCGAGGCCGCCATGGCTCCGGCCATGTTCATGACGCCGGTGACCGTGCCGCTGAACTGGCCGCCGACGTCCATGGGAACCGCCCAGGACGGGCCGATGACGAATTCGAGGAAGAAGAAAGAGATGGCGAGGCAGGCGATGGAGACTCCGGCGCTTTCCGTGAGCGCTGCCGGCACCACGAAGACTCCGGCCAGTACGAAGCCCGGCGCGGCAACGATCCGGCGGGCAAAACGGGCGTTGCCGGTGCGATGGAACGCCATGTCCGTCAGCGCGCCACCCACCAGATCTCCCAGCATGCCGGCGAAAAGCGGAATTGACCCGATAATTCCGAGGGCGGCGACAGTAAGGTGCCGGTGCTCGCGTAAATACGTGGGATACCAGGTGAGATAGAAGTTCGTACCGAAGAAGAAGCAGCAGTAGCCGAGCGCAATGGCCCACATGTTACGGGAGCCGAGAATCGTGCCCCACGGTACGGCCGGGCGGACGACGTTGAGCTGCTTGATTGTGCCATCCGGATTGAGGCCTCGGATATGCGCCAGTTCGGCCTGGTTCACGCCGGCGACTTCCTCGGGCGTGTTCTTGTAGACCAGGGCAAAGACGAGCGCCCAGACCGCGCCGAGCGAGCCGAAGACATAGAAAGTTGCACGCCATCCGAAGGCGATCAGAACCTGGCCGGCCAGAAAGGGCGTTACGGCGACGGCGAAACGGCTGAAGAAGTGCGTGGTTCCCTGAATCCGGCCGCGTTCGGACCTCGGGAACCACAACTGCATACCGCGGCTTGCGACCGGAAAAGCGCCGGCCTCGCCTAATCCAAGCAGGATGCGCGCGCCGTAGAGCATGTTCACTCCGAGCGCCGCGCCGGTCATCACGGCGGCAACGGCTCGCCACGTCATGATGACCGTCAGGACTTTCTTGGGACCGAAGCGGTCGCCCAGCCAGCCGGCCGGAACCTGGCCCATGGCATAGGCCCACGTGAACGCGGCCAGCACCAGCCCCATGGCGGTCTTACTGAGGCCGAACTGCTTTGCGATCTCAGGCTGCGCGATGGAGATGTTGCTGCGATCCATGTAGCAGATCAGATACATCAGGCTGATCAGGCACAGGATCCACCAGCGCCGGCGGGTCGGCTGGCCGTCCGGGCCAACCGGGGGGATTTCGGGCGATGAAACTTCGACTGGCCGAGAGTCCATAGAGCTCCTTCGCCCGAATGCGGCGGATTACCGAAGCGCCGGTTCCAGTTCGGGAACGGTGTTGTGCACGATGTCGACCGGACGGCCGGTTTCGGCCGAAAGGTCTGCCGCGCGATAGACCATCATCGCGAGCCGTGCCTGTTCGCCGGTAACGAGCGGCTGCTTGCCGGTCGCCACGCATTCGAGGAAGTGCAGCGTTTCGGCTTCCATCGGGCCGGCGTAGACGTGATTCACTTTTTCGCCGGGCATGGTGGAGATGGGGTTCTGGATGCCCTGCGTCATGGTGGTGACGTAGACGTCGCGATGCGTGTCGTCCACCATCACAGCGCCTTCGGTGCCGACGACTTCGATCCAGGTGGAGGAGAAGTTCGGATACGCCGGCGGCAGGACCCAGCCCGCGCCGATGTTGAACACGCAGCCGTCATCCATGGTGACGATGATGAAGACGCTGTCGGGCACGTTGTACTGGCCCTTCATGATCTTGTGGACTTCCTGCGCGTACACGCGTACCGGCTTGCGCGGTTCGAGGCACCACAGAACAAAATCGATGTCGTGGGTCGCTTCCATGGCGGCGGGCGAGAGCTTCACGCGGCCACCGATCTTGCGGCCGAGGTTGCGGGTGATGTGGCGGCTGACGAGAGCGCTGCAGGGCTCGCCGATGGTGCCATCCATGATGCTGCGCTTCACGTACGCGAACTTGGGGTTGAAACGCTGCGAGTAGCCGATGGTGAAGCTGAGATTCTTTGCCTTCGCGAGGGCGATCAGCTCATCGGCCTCTTCCATTTCCATGGCGATGGGCTTTTCGAGGAACACGTGCTTGCCGGCGAGCAGGCTTTCCTTGGCGATCGGGTAGTGGGTCGGTTCCGGCGTGGTGGAAATCATCACCGCGTCGATGTTCGGATTGGCGACGATGCCGCGGTAGTCCGTGCTGGCCGTAACAGGGTTGGTCTGGGCGACCATTTCCTTCAGGCGCTCTTCCTTAATTTCCGCGATGTGGAGTTCGTTCACCCACGGGCTGGTGGAAGCGGCCACGGCACGGATGCCTCCGCACCAGCCGGTCCCGATGATACCTACATTGATCTGTTTCATATTCGTTGTTCTCCCTGCGAGGTTGTGCCGGACCAGCTTAAAAAAGGCCCGAACTTTTTATCATAGTCACTGCTTGTAAATGCGCGGCCCGAAAACAAGGCAATATTGTTAAGATTCGTTAATTTCCAGCTTAACGGATCGCGATGGGAGCGATGGTGGAGCCGGTCCCGCCCTTAATTTTCAACGGCTGCACGATGAAGGCGAACTCCCAGGCTTTTTGGGCGGCGAGTTCGTCGAGCTTCAGGCTTTCCACCAGGTGGATGCCGTTGACGACGAGCAGGATCTGGTGGACCGGTTCGTTGAGCAGCGGGTCCGGATTATGGACCACTTCGACCGACCAGTTGTCCGAACCGATCAGCATGGGATTCTGCTTCACCAGCCACTCGGCCGCGCCGATGCCGATGCCCGGAGCGGTTTTCAGGTAGCGCGCGTTGTCTTTGATCCACAAACGGCCCCAGCCGGTGTTGACGATCACGGCGTCGCCAGGCTGCAGGGTCAGATTTTCGCGTTTCAATGCGTCCTGAAGATCCTGCGCGGTGATTTCGTACTCGTCGGGGAGGATTTCGACTCCCTTGAGGGCGGCCACGTCGATGAGCACGCCGCGCGTCATCAGCGTGCCCGTGTTTTCGATGCCGAGCTTTGTGAATCCGGTACGGGTGGCGGTTTCATCGAGCCGGAAGCAGTTGTAGAGGCTGTTGCCGATGGACTGGTGCGTAAACCCATCGATCTGCGTACCGACCTGGCCGAGTTCGCTGACGACGAGCTCTTCGTTGGCCTCGCGCTGATTGGTGCCGGTGGTGATGTTGGTGCGCTTGACGAAGACGTCGAACCGCCGGTTGCCGTAGAAGGGAATTTCGGAAGAAAGATCGAAGCCGAGTTCGAATTTTTCGCCGGTGCGGATCAGGCGCGCCGCACGGAGCGTGTTCTCCGGCGTCATGAGATTGCCGGAGCCGCGCTGGTCGCCGGCGCCCCATTTGGAGGGACAGCGGTCGGTTTCCGCCGGCGGCTTCCAGGTTTGAGCGGACAGACAAACCGGGGCCAGCGCGAGGAGCAGCAGCAGTCTCATTTGGTGACTATCTTCTCAGGCGGTTGATGCAGACGGTTGATTCGGGCGGTTGATTCAAGCGGTCGGGCGCATCAGTTGGCTGGCGGCGTGCCGGTGCCTGCACCGCGACCGGCTCCGCGACCCGCGCCACCGGCCGGAGCTGCCGGCGTCGGCGAGTTAAAGTGATCGGCCAGCTCGGCGGGCGTGAAGAAATCGGAATTTCCGCCGTCTTCCGGCAGCATGGTGGCGTTCCAGGCGTTGTAATCGGCCACCATCCGTTTGAAGACTTCGGGCTGACGGTTCTTCAGGTTGGCGCGCTCCAGCGGATCGGCCACGACGTTGAACAGGAAGGTGTTCTCGTTGATCTTGAGATACTTCATGTCGCCATCGCGCATGGCCTGCTGGTTGCGGGCCTTGTAGCGCCAGAAGAGTTTGCGGCTCACGGGCGCGACGCCCTGGGTCAACTGGGGCAGCAGATTCATGCCGTCGGGCGGATACGCGGGGTCGGGCTGAGTGCCGGCCGCGGCAACGAGGGTGGGCAGCCAATCCATGGACATGGCGGTTTGCTCATTGGTGGTTTTCGGTTTGATGTGTCCGGGCCAGCTGACGATTGCGGGAATGCGCAGGCCTCCTTCGAGCAGCTCGGTCTTCTTGCCGGTAAAGGGCCAGGTGTCGGCGAAGCGCTCGCCGCCGTTGTCACTGGTAAAGATGACGATGGTGTTGTTGCGGATGCCGCCGGCTTCGAGCGCCTTGAGGACGCGGCCGATCTGGAAGTCGAGCCGGGTGACCATTTCGGCGTAGGTCTTTTGCGATCCGCCGTCGTAGTCAGGGCCGCCGTGGACGCGCTGGCCTTCGGCCTGGTCGTTGGGACCCTCCCAGGGCCAGTGCGGGGCGCTGAAATGCAGGCTCATAAAGAAGGTCTGCCTGGCTTTGGCGTAGGCTGCGATGGAGTTGACGGCATGGTTGCCGATGAGGTCAGTGAGATAGCCGGCCTCGTCGACCTTCGTGTCGCCGTCCCAAAGTTCGCTGCCGTTCAGGCCGCCGTGGGTGAAGTAGTCGACCGAACCGCTGCGGAATCCCCAGTAATGGTCGTAGCCGCTCTTGAGCGGACCGTAGTCGGGCAGGTTGCCGAGATGCCACTTGCCGATCAGCGTGGTGCCGTAGCCCACCTTTTTTAATAAAGACGGGATGGTGGGATGGCTGGGGGAAAGTCCAACGTTTTCGCGGCTGCGGCCGTTGATGGGCTCTTCGAGGCCCACGGACAGGCGGTATTGGTAGCGGCCGGTGATGAGGGCCGTTCGCGTCGCCGAACAAACGGCCGAATTGGCGTAGGCCTGGGTGAGGCGGACGCCGGAAGCGGCAAGGCGGTCGATATTCGGGGTGGTGTAGTCGGGCCGGCCGTAGCAGGAAAGGTCGGCGTAGCCCATATCGTCCGCCATGATGTAGACGATGTTTGGCTTCGCAGCCGACTGGGCCTTGAGTTTGTTTCTCTGAAACGCAAGCGGCGCCAAAACTGCTCCGGCAATCGCCTGACGCCGCGTAATCAATCGCTTCATGGTGAGTTCGTTTCTCCGTGGCAGAAGGTGGTGGCCGCGCGTGTTCCGGGCGCGGGCCGCCAGTCTGATCAAAGGTATCGTTCTGTTGTAACAATTCGGTGTTGAAGAGCTGCCGATTTGTTAAGAAGGAGTAAATTGCTCCGAGGTAAGTTTCGTTTGGATTAAGATGAGGGACGTGGTAGCGGCCAATTCCGATTGCGCCAGACTGCTTCTCGTGGAAGATGACCGCAAACTTTGCGGCCTCGTTAAAACCTACCTGGAGCGTTTCGGCTACACCATTTCGACGACACACACGGGGCCGGAAGGTCTTGCGCTCGCGTGCGCTCCCGATTTCGACGCGGTGATTCTCGACATCATGCTGCCGGGGCTCGATGGATTTGAGTTGCTCAAGCGGTTGCGGGAAAAGTCGAATGTGCCGGTCCTGATGTTCACCGGGCTTGGCGACGATGCCGACCGCGTGGCGGGGCTGGAGATCGGCGCTGACGATTATCTTTCAAAAACAAGTTCGATGCGCGAGTTGCTGGCCCGCGTGCGCGCACTGATTCGCCGCTCGCGGATGGGCATTGTGCGGGCCCAGAGCGCGCCGATCGTGGTGGGACCGCTCTGCATCAGCCAGGAGACGCGGCAGGTGACGATGGACGGCAAGCCGCTCACGCTGACGCCGATTGAATTCGACATGCTGCTCTGCCTTGCGCGGGGCTGCGGCCGGGTGCAGACGCGCGAACATCTGCTGCTGGAAGCGGCCGACCGCGACTTCGAAATTTTCGACCGGTCGATCGACGTCCACATTCACTCGCTGCGGCGTAAGCTGGGCGACGATGCGCGGGCGCCTCGTTTTATTCAGACCATCCGGTCGGTCGGCTACATGCTTGTGAAGCCGAATCCGGATTCCGTGTCGTAGAGACGGAAATGCGGCCATGAAAATACCGCTTTCTCTTTCGACAAAGATCCTCTCGCTGGCTCTGCTTAATCTTTTGCTGCTGGGGGCAACGCTCATCGGCCTGGCAGGTGTTCAGCTGCAGAATATGAGCACTCTGCTGCTGGCACCGACGCGGGACCGAATTCTGGCCGATGCCCGGCTGCTGGCACTGGACCTCGCCAGCACGCCGAAGGATTCGCGGGACCAGTTGCTGGCCGATCGTTCCCGCGCGCGCGGGGTCACGTTTTACCTTTTTACCAGCGGGGCTGAACTGGTAGCGGGGCCGCGGCTCATGCTGCCGCCGGTGGTCCACGCGCGGGTTACGGGCGGAGGGCTGAGCGAATCCTTCTTCGTTACGACGCGGAATCCGACGCGCTACTGGGTTGGCGTCCGGACGCCGATCGGTAATCCCGGTTCGAGGGATGCTTTGCCGGGCGTGCTGATCATGACGTCGACTTCGCTTTTCGGCAATCCTTATTTTCTCGATTTCACGCTGATCGGGCTGATCCTGCTGCTGGTGGTGCTGGTTTCCGGTGCGTGCTGGATTCCGCTGATCCGCGGGGTCAGGCGCTCGGTGTCGCAGATGACGTTCGCGGCGCAGCGCATTGCGGACGGAAACTTCGATGTGCATGTTTCAGCCGACCGGGATGACGAACTGGGGCGGCTCGGCGGCGCGATCAATCAGATGGGGACGCGGCTCAGCGGTTTTGTGGTGGGCCAGAAGCGGTTTCTCGGGGATATCGCCCACGAATTGTGTTCACCGATCGCCCGTCTGCAGGCGGCGCTGGGAGTTCTGGAATTATCCGGAGAAGACTCGCCGGCCGAGGCCAATCAGGCGGCTGCGCTGCCGGCGGAACATCTCAAGGATTTGCGCGACGAGGTGGAACATATGTCGGCGCTGGTGTCCGAACTGCTGCTGTTTTCCAAGGCGGGCATGCAGCCGAGAAACGTGGATCGGACTGAGGTTTGCCTCGAAGAGACGGTGCAGCGCGCAGTGGCGCGCGAGTCGTCTGCCGGGACGCTGGTGAACGTCAGCGTCAGCAAGGATTTGGTGGTTCTGGCCGATCCCGAGTATTTGTTCCGCGCATTGTCCAACCTGCTGCGCAACAGTATCCGGTACGCCGGTGCGGCGGGACCGATTCAGGTTTCGGCGGAATCCGAGCAGGACCAGGTTCTGATTACCGTTTCCGATCTGGGGCCGGGCCTGCCCGAGGAGGCCTTCGAACAGGTTTTCGAGCCTTTCCACCGGCTGGAGCCGGAACGAGGGCGCGATACAGGGGGTGCCGGTCTGGGCCTTGCGATCGTGAAATCCTGCATCGAAGCCTGCCGGGGGACGGTGAAATGCTTCAACGTGCAGCCGCACGGACTGGCGGTGGAAATCCGCCTGGCGCGGGTGGGCTGAGCGGACACGGAATCTTTGCAAACTTAACGAATATTTAGCAAAACTACCCTGCCGGCAAACACGTTCTTTACTGCCCCGGGCTAGCATTGTGGTGCCCTCTATGAATATCAGCAGCCTGTTCAAGACGAAATTTTTCCCCGCGGCGATTTTGATTGCCGCCGCGCTGCCTGTTGCGGTAGTTGCCCAGTGGCCCACTTATACGCCGCCGGGAACGCCCAGGACCGCCGATGGCAAGGTCGATATGAACGCGCCCGCACCGAGGCTGGCGAATGGAAAACCGGATTTGTCCGGCCTGTGGACAGGGGTCGGCCGTGGCGGTCCGCCGGCTGGCGGGGGGCTCGGTGGCGCGCCGGTTGAAGGCGCCCCGGCGGCGGGTCGCGGCGGACCTCCGGCTGGTGCTGCCGCGGGCGGTCCTCCGGCGGGCGCCCCTGCAGCCGCGGCGGCGGGTCGAGCGGGACGCGGCGCTGCCGCGGCGGCTCCGGGCACGATTCCGGCGGCCAACTACATCAACCTGGGCGGACAATTCGAAGGCGGGTTGCTGCCTTATACGCCCGCCGGCCTGAAGCTGCGCACAGAACGCTTTAACCGGCACAGCATCGACCATCCCGATGCCCATTGCCTGCCCATTAACCCGATCCACATCTGGGGCCACCCGCAACCGCGGAAGCTGGTGCAGACGCCGAACGAGCTGGTCTTTATCGCGGAGGCGAACAGCGTGGTCCGCCAGATCTTTACGGACGGCCGCACGCTGCCGAAGGTGGAGGACGTACAGCCGTGGTGGTTTGCCTACTCAGTCGGGAAGTGGGAAGGCGACACGCTGGTGGTGGATACCATCGGCTTCCTCGACGACGCGTGGATCGATGAAAACGGTAGTCCGCTGAGCAACGGGGCGCACCTCACGGAGCGGTTTACACGGCCCAACTACGGAAGTCTGCACGTGGAAATGACGGTCACCGACCCGAAGTTTTACACAAGACCGTTCACGGTGCAGGTGAATCAGCAGCTGATGCCGTCCGACCAGCTGATCGAGTTCATCTGCGCGGAGAACAACAAAGCGGCAGAGCACTACTCGCCCAAATAGGATTCGCCCAAATAAGCCTTACCCAGCCGGGATGCGGCGCGCCCGATCGCGTGTCGCGCCGCATCCTTCTGCCTCCTGCTGTTCCGCTCGTTCCTCGCCACATCTTAACCAAATCCTCACACTTCCTGAATAAAATAGACAAGCCTTGTCCTTCCGGGCATGGCGACGAATGAGGACACGCATGTTGCATATTCGAAAAATCAAATTGCGCACCGCGGCGGCGATCGCGCTCACCGGCATCACCCTCCTGACCGGCTCGCTTTACGCCATTGAACAGCTGCAGGGGCCGACCGAATTCCGTTACTGGAACAAAGAGAAGGCCTTCAACGGCTACACGATCTTTGGCGCCTACGGGACGGCATACCTGATCGACATGGAAGGCAAGGTCGCCCACACGTGGCCGAGCGGCGGGAATCCCAAACTGCTGCCGGACGGCCATATTCTGAGCTCGGGCAAAGACCCGCAGAGCGGCCTCAGCGGCTTCACCGAAGTGGACTGGGACGGCAAGGTGGTGTGGCGTTATTCGGAAAAGCGGAAGGATTACAGTCCGCACCACGACCACATCCGCGTCTTCAACAAGAAGCTGAACCAGTACACGACGATGTTCATCGCGAACAAGTCGGTGTCGAATGAGCAGGCGATCGCGGCTGGTTTCGATCCGAAGAACGGCCCGTTTACCGATGGGCAGATGGACACGCTGGTCGAAGTCGACATGCAGGGCAATGTGGTGTGGGAATGGTGGTTCTTCGACCACGGCATTCAGGACGTGGATCCCACGAAGGCGAATTATGTTGGCAAGGGCAAGACCATCGCCGACTATCCGAACCGCCTGAACTTCAACCTGCCGGGACGGCCGCTGAAGCGCGACTGGCTGCACTGCAATTCGCTCGACTATAACCCGATTCTTGACCAGGTCATCACGAGCTCGGTGCAGGGCGAAATTTATGTGATCGATCACGGCGCAACGTTTGTGGCGGGCGATCCGAAGGCGAGCATTGCGAAGGCCGCCAGCCCCGCGGGCGACTTCATTTATCGTTTCGGCGATCCGGCGCGCTACAAGCAGGGAGATCCTCCCCGCATTCTGGAGAACTGGGACAACTACACGGTTGGCACGCGCCAGCTGGGCGGCGTACACAACGCTCACTGGATCGAGCCCGGGATGCCCGGCGCGGGACACATCATGGTGTTCAACAACGGCCAGTATCTGTATCAGCACACGCCGCAGTCGCAGATCCTCGAAATCAATCCGTATCTGGATGGATCGGGGCGCGATACCGGTAAGTACGTGAATCCGCCGGATGCAGGCTACACTTCGCTGCGGTCGCCGCCGGATACGCATAACCTGGAGCGCAAGCTTTCCAAGCAGATCGTGTGGTACTACCAGTCGAAGAGCAACAAGGGTTTCTTCGCGCAGATCGGCAGCAGCGGCCAGCGTTTGCCCAACGGCAACACGCTGATCTGCTCCGACACCGAAGGGCACTTCTTCGAAGTGACCGCCGACGGCACGCTGGTCTGGGAATACATCAGCCCGGTGACGAAAGACGGCACGTACAAGGTGAAGCCGGATGAACTGCCGATGATCAATCAGGTGTTCCGCGCGTATCGGTATGCTCCGGATTACTCCGCGTTTAAGGGCCATGACCTCACCGCGAAGTATCTGATTACCGACCTGCCGAAGAAGTAGGCAACAGCAAACGGGAAGGCCGGTGGGTTGTGACGAAGTACGTCATAATTCACCGGCCTTTTTTTTGCGTGCGGTCCGGAGTAATCAGCGCGGCGGACGGTCTCCGGGCGGGCGCGGCCAGGCGGGCGCGGTCCAGTCCGGTGGGATAAAATCGTGGGCGCGGAACTGTACGCGCAGGAATTTTACGCGCGAGAATTTTACGCGCGAGATCTGTAAGCGCAAGTAAAGCAGAGCCGGCGAGAGGAAGATTTGCGATGAAAAGACTGACAGGTTTGATGTGGTTGCTTGCGATGGCGTTTGGGGCCGTAATGGTGGAGGCGCAATCGCCCGCTACAGCGAACGGCGCCAAGCCCGACAACTACGTCGCGATCGATCAGTGCAAGACGGTGAAACCGCCGGACGGTTATTACGAAGAATCGCACGTTGAGTACCACTGCACGCTTCACTTTGCCGTGGCCGACGCCAGCAAGGGAAAGGCGTGCATCCTCACCACCCTGACGCCGCCCGCCACATATCAGCCGCCTTGCCAGGTGAAGGATCAGCAGCGATACGAGGAAGAACTTGTCATCACCGTGGGCTCGCCAGCACAGGCCGTGTACACGGTAAAGCAGGGTGACACAGTGATAGGAGCAGTCACCGTAAAGTGGGACGAACTGCACGAATGGCTGACCATCACCGGCAATTACGGCGGTAATTACAAGCCGACCAGCCCCTGCGCAGGGACCAAGGGCGGTTCCTGCTAGCCCCGGCTCCTGTTAGCGCGCGGCCTTTTTAACTCCGCAACTGTTCGCCGAAATTAACGGGGCGGCGCCGGCGCACCGGGTGCGGGCGGTGCCGCGGGCGGGGCAGGCGGTCCACCGCGGCCGCCGCACGTGAGGCACCGCTCGACCGGCACAAACGTATCCTTGATCTTCTTGCGGAATTCCGGATACATGGTTTCCGCTCCTCCCTGCGAAGCGATCACGGGGATGTGGAATACGCGGTTCATTTCGTCCACAAACGGATTTTTGCCCGGCAGGTAGTGGGGCACGGCGCCCTCGGGCACGCCTTCGTCACCCTGGATGCAGGGACCGTCGAGCATCTCCACCGCATTGCGGGTCGCGCGGAAGGATCGCGACCAATAGAGCGGCTCGGTGAGGTAGACGGGATCATCAAACTCGGCTGCCAGAATCAACAGGTCGGCATGACGGAGAAAGTGCATCGTCATGGTGGCCTGATCACTGTGCGGCGAACCGTTGCGGCGGAGGTAGCCGGCCTTCATGTGCGTCGTGTAGCTGACCAGCGTGTCGCCCTCCCAGTGCCCGGTGGTGTAGCCGGTCCGTTCATGGGGCGCATTCTTCGAGGGCTGCGGGCGGCCATCGACCCAGATGATCATCGGCGCGCGGTCTTCCCAACCGCCGAGCGTCCAGGAGATGACCTTGTCACTGCCGGGGGCGGTTTGCTTCGAGATCTTCAGTCCAAATGGACCGTTGAACAGCTGCGTCTGAGTATAGAAGAGGCACACGCGTTCGGGTTCCGAAAGCTGCGACTGGGAGTAGCTGTAGCCGCGCGCGCGACCGGCCGCGTTGTAGGGGATGCCGGTGAAATCGCCCAGCAGGAGTTCACCCTCCTGACCGGTGCCGACCCAGGTCCCGGAAAGATCGATCTGCGCGGCCGCGGGCTGGCAAAGGCCGGCAAGGCTCGCTGTGATGAGAACGAAGGGCAATGAAATCTTCATGCTTTTATAGACCTTCCGTCAGAGTCATGCTGCGGCGCTACCATTTCGCGGAGCACGGTGTGGGATCCCATCCGGCACCGTTCGCCTGCTTCCGGAACTGAATACTGTCGGTATAAGGCTGTACCAGATTTGCCGGATCTTCGAGCACGGTCGTCAGAATCAGCCATTGGTCTCCGGCGGGTTGGCGGACCAGATCGAAATACTCGGTCAAAACGGCATTCCCGCTGTAAGGCACGCCGTTTCTGCGCAAGTAGCCCGGCTTCATGCGATTCGTCACGACCTTGAGACCGCCGGTACCGCTGGTGTCCCACTGGGCGAGCGATTCACCCTGTAAGGTCGCCTCGCCCGCCGGAGCTTTCCAGTCGCCGAGGTGGAACAAGCGCGTTTGGGTACCGGCGTCGAGGTCCACCTGGAGGGTCTTTTCGTCTTTCTGCGTGATGTGGAGCCGTCCGGGAATGTGCATAATGCCGGCCGCGCCGTAGGCCTTGCACTGCTCGCCGGCCGCCTCATCCATCGCCGGATCCCAGGCGCTGGCGAGTTTGATGGCGGCAGGCGTCATGCGGACGGCGGCAAAGTCGCCTTTGGGCGGCGGGACCATGCGCAGACGCCAGTCCGCCGTGGTGACTACGGAAACCCAGTATCCGGTGAGATCGACCGGCCTCGGCGGCCGCACCAAAGGCGGCACCGCGGGCTGGGCGGGTCCGCCGCGTCCCGGAGCGCCGGGCGGACCCTGGGCGAGAGCCTGGACCTGAATCGCGGCCAGCGTGGCGGCGAGGACCAGCAGTTGCCGGCATTGCAGGGTCCGCGGAATGTGGTGAAGAGTCGATTTCGTCATTCTGGTCATGACCTCTCTGCGGGGTCCAGCTATTTCTTCGCGGTCAGACCCTTATAAATAGCCTCGACGAACGCCTTCGTCGCGCCCGGAACAACTCCGTACTGCGTTTCGAACGGCAGGGCGGGCGAAGCGGCCTGGATCTGATCGAGCGTCATGCCGCGTTTGATCATGTCCTGCACGACGTCGCGAACGACCACCACCATGTCGCGATATTCGACAACGTCGGCCTGATCGCAGACGCGGCCGTGGCCGGAGATCACGTAGGTGCCGCCGCCCTGGTTGACGAGCGGCTCGCCCGGAATCGCCATATCGATCAGGCGATTCAGAGCCGCGATCTCCCCCTGAATCGTGCCGCCTTTGGCGGTATCAATTACAGGGAAGCGCGTGGTGTCCAGAACATCGCCTGCCATGATGACATCGGCATGGCGGAAGAGGACGAAACTGTCGCTGTCGGAATGCGCGGCCGGCGCGCGAAAAATTTCGATGCCTTCGGGATTCAGGTAGAGCGTCTTGTGGGGTTGAAAGAAGGCCTCGGTGGGCCAGCCGTCGGCCGGGAATGCGGTCCCCTTGCCGGCGGTTTCGCTCATCCGCCGCAGCACGTCGTTCGATGCCAGGACCGCGGCGGCGCCACCGTTGGTCATTGCTCTGGCCATATCCGCCCGGGGCCCGGAGACGTTGAAAAACGTCTTGCCCGCTTTGGCCAGAGCGGCATTGCCGCCGACGTGATCGGCATCCGCACTGGTATTGATGATGTAGCGGATCGGTTTGTCGGTAAGTTTCGCCACTGCCGCAATGAGACGACTGGCCGCGGCGGCGCTGCCGGCGTCCGTGAGTACGACGCCATCGGCGCCGACCTCCACCCCTACATTGCCGCCCGCGCCGGCAATCAGCCAGAAGTTCGGCCGGACCTGTACGACATCGAGCGCGTCCGCGTTGGCGCCGGTTTGCGGCCACGCGACGGGGACAAGGCCGATGACGGCCAGGGCGAACACGATACCGGACATCCGGCGGCGCGACTGCATCGAACCAGGAAACAGCTTCACGGATTCACCTTGTCTCCTGTTTGCGTCCGTCAGCGGGGTGGACCAGACAGGGGTGGATTGCGGGCGCGATCCAGTGGACATCATATAGGTATTGTGGCGGCACGTAAAGCCCGTGCACTTTCCGCCCGCGTGCTCTCCGACGGCTGCATGGCGATTGTGCGAGAATCTCGCCATGAGCGCTTTCGCCGATCCCGCGTCCTCATACGACCCGGGATTGTACAACCACGACCTGGCGCCGGTGCCCCCTGCGAAGAGGACTTGGGGGCTGTACAGCTACGCTTCCTTGTGGGTTGCGATGAGCGTCTGTATCCCCACCTACATGCTGGCTTCCGGCCTGATCGCGGGAGGGATGAACTGGTGGCAGGCGGTGGGCACGATCCTGCTCGGCAATCTGATTGTGCTGGGGCCGATGCTGCTGAATGCGCACGCGGGCACGAAGTACGGCATCCCGTTTCCGGTTTTCGTGCGCGCTTCATTTGGCGTGCGGGGAGCGAACCTTCCGGCTGTGCTGCGCGCGCTGGTTGCATGCGGGTGGTTCGGTATTCAGTGCTGGATCGGCGGACAGGCGATTCATTCGATGCTGCAGATCCTGTGGCCGGCGGCGGCGAGTCCGGGCGTGGTCTGGATCTGTTTCGGAGCATTTTGGGCGCTGAATATGGTGGTGGTGTGGCGCGGAATCGAGACCATCCGCCGGCTGGAAGGAATTGGGGCGCCGTTCATGCTGGCAGTTGGGCTGCTGCTTTTGTTCTGGATCACCGGCAAAGCGGGCGGCCTGGGACCGGTGCTCAGCACGCCGAGCCGCTTTCGCGGCGCGGGCGAATTCGTGAAGTTCTTCATACCGTCGCTCACGGCCATGGTTGGATTCTGGGCCACGGTTGCGCTGAACATTCCGGATTTCACCCGGTACGCCAGGAGCCAGCGGGATCAGGCGCTCGGCCAGGCGCTGGGGTTGCCCACGGCGATGACGCTCTATTCGTTTATCGGAGTGGCGGTGACATCCGCTTCGGTGGTGCTGTTCGGCGAACCGATCTGGGATCCGGTGGCGCTGATCGGGCGCTTTCACCAGCCGCTGATCGCGTTCATCGCGCTGATCGCGATTCTTCTGGCGACGCTGAACACAAATGTGGCGGCCAACGTGGTCTCGCCATCGAATGACTTTTCCAATCTCAACCCGCGACTGATCTCGTTTCGCACGGGCGGTCTCATCACGGGAGTAGCCGGAGTCCTGATGATGCCGTGGAAGCTGCTGGGCAGCTTCAGTTCCTACATATTCGGATGGCTGGTGGGCTATTCGGGGCTGCTGGGACCGGTGGCGGGAACCATGATCGCCGATTACTTCATCGTGCGCCGCCGCAAGCTGAACGTGCCCGATCTTTACCGCCGCGGCGGTGAGTATGAGTATCGCAATGGAGTGAATCCGAAGGCGCTGGTCAGCCTGGGCGCGGGCGTGGTGGTGGCGCTGGTGGGACTGGCGGTGCCGGCGCTGCGTTTCCTCTACGACTACGCGTGGTTTGTTGGCTTTGCTGTTTCGGCGATCGTCTATGTTGCGATGATGGGCAGGAGAGCGCCGCTGGAAGTGGTGGAGACGAGGGGGATCGCGCATCGTGCCGAAGACGGGGAATGAAGGACTGGCGGAACATATTCCGCCGCTCACTGCGCACGAAGCTTTCGTCGAGGCCAACCGCTGCCTCTTCTGCTACGATGCGCCGTGCGCGCACGCCTGCCCGACACATATCGATATCCCGAAGTTCATCCGGAAGATATCGACGGAGAATCTCACCGGCTCGGCGCGGACGATTTTCGATTCGAACCTGCTGGGTGCGACCTGCGCGCGAGTCTGTCCGGTGCAGGAACTCTGCGAAGGGGCCTGCGTCCTGGGGTCGGACCATAAGCCGATCATGATCGGCCGTCTGCAGCGCTTCTCTATGGACCATGCGTACTCGCGCGGGCTCAGGGTAGTGGAGGTGGCGGCACCGACCGGACGCCGGGTGGCGGTGGTGGGATCGGGGCCGGCGGGACTTTCCTGCGCGGGCGAGTTGGCGCGGCGCGGACACAGCGTGACGGTTTTTGAGAAACGTGAACTGGCGGGCGGGCTGTCGACGTACGGAATCATTTCGCTGCGCGAGCCGGTGGAGGCTTCGCTGGCGGAAGTGGAGATGATCCGCAGCCTGGGCGTGCAACTGGAAACGGGGATCGAACTCGGCGCCGGGCTGACGCTGGAAGATTTGAACGGGCGCTTCGACGCGGTGTTTCTGGGGTTGGGGCTCGGGGCGACCACAAGCATGGAGATTGCCGGCGAAGAGCACGTTGTCGACGGGCTCGGCTACATTGAGCAAAGCAAGCTGACGCCGGAGGGGCCGAAGACCGGGAGGAACGTGGTGGTGATCGGGGCGGGGAATACGGCTATCGACTGCGCGACCATCGCGCGACGCCAGGGCGCGCCACAGGTGACGATGATTTACCGGCGTTCGGAGGCGGAGATGACTGCCTACCTGCACGAGTACGATTTCATTAAGAAAGAGGGCGTGGCGTTTCGCTTTCTGACTCAGCCCGTGGGAGTGGTTGCGGATGGCGATCTCGTCACCGGACTCCGCGCGGTGCGCGTGGAACTGGGCGAGCCGGATGCTTCCGGGCGGCGTGCGCCCCGGGCCGTTCCGAATTCCGAATTCGTGATTGCCGCCGATCAGGTGATCAAAGCGGTAGGGCAGCAGAAGCCGGCGCTGTTCACAAAACTCGGGCTGGCGACGGAGCGTGGCTATATCAAAGTGAACGAGGAACTCGAGACCAGCATTCCCGGAGTATTCGCGGGGGGCGACTGCGTTCGGGCAAAGAATGCCGCGTCCACGGTGATGGCGGTGCAGGACGGAAAGCTTGCCGCGGAGGCGATTCACAAGTACCTGCGGCGGGCGGAGGCAAACCATGGCTGATCTGCGCATTGAATTCGCCGGCATCCGGTCGCCGAATCCGTTTTGGCTGGCGTCGGCGCCGCCGACCAATTCCGGCGCGCAAATCCATAAAGCGTTCGAGGCGGGCTGGGGCGGCGCGGTGTGGAAGACGATTGGGGCACCGGTGCTGAACGTGTCGAATCGCTACGGCGCATGGCACTACGGCGGGCAGAAGATGCTGGCGATTAACAACGTGGAGCTGATTTCGGACCGCCCGCTGGACGTGAATCTTCGCGAGATTCGGGACGTGAAGCGCGCCTGGCCGGATCGCGCGGTAATCGTTTCAGCGATGGTGGAATCGAAGCCCGAGGCCTGGCATACGATCGTGCGGCAGATTGAAGACACGGGCGCGGATGGTATCGAGCTGAATTACGGCTGCCCGCACGGGATGAGCGAACGCGGCATGGGCGCGGCGGTGGGCCAGGTCCCGGAGTACTGCGAACAGATCACGCGCTGGGTCATGGATGTGGCAAAGATTCCGGTGATCGTGAAGCTGACGCCGAATGTCACGAATGTGGTGTATCCGGCGCGCGCCGCGGTGCGAGCCGGAGCAAGCGCGATTTCGCTGATCAATACGATCAACTCGATCACGGGCATCGATCTCGACACGCTGGAAACTTCGCCAAGCATCGGCGGCAAGGGCGGGCATGGGGGCTACGCCGGACCCGCCATTAAGCCGATCGCGCTGAACATGCTGGCATCGGTGGCGAATGACTCAGAGGTCCGGCAGGCCGGCCTGCCGATATCCGGAATGGGCGGCGTCTCCACATGGAAAGATGCTGCCGAGTTTCTGCTGCTGGGCGCAACAAGCGTGCAGGTTTGTACGGCGGCGATGCACTACGGTTACCGCATCGTGGAAGATCTTTGCGACGGCCTTTCCAACTGGATGGATGAGAAGGGCTTCGGGACGATTGCCGAATTTAGAGGCCGCAGCCTGGCGCGCTTATCGGACTTCAAGGACTTCGACCTGTCGTTCCGGGCCGTGGCGCGCATCGACCCGGCGAAGTGCATCAAGTGTGACCTGTGCTACGTGGCCTGCAACGACACGGCGCACCAGTGCATCGACCTGATGGATGCCAGCGGCGCGGTTGTGCCGCCGTACGCGTGGGATGCGCGATCCAACGGACGGGCGGAAGCGGTCGCAAGCCGGCCGCAGCCGGTCGTTCGGGAGTCCGATTGCGTGGGCTGCCGGCTCTGCTACAACGTTTGCCCGGTGGAGAAGTGCATTGAGATGGCGGAGCTGCCGTCGGGCCGCGATTCCGTCACGTGGGATCAGTTGGTGAAGGCGAATCCCGCCGTGGCGGAAGAGTGGGACGCGATGGAAGCGTACCGTAAGAAGATGGGGATCGAGGTTCACTAGACAGCCATGGGATTGCTTATTCGCAACGCCGATATCGTGAACGCGGACTCGCGCTCGAAGGGCGACATCTGGATCGAGAACGAAACCATCACGCGAATCGGCGAGAATCTGGACGCGCCGCCGAACGCGGAGGTCATCGACGCGGCAGGGCGGATGGTGTTCCCGGGATTCATCGATCCGCATGTCCACATCTACCTGCCGTTCATGGCGACCTTCGCCAAAGACACGCACGAAAGCGGGAGCATCGCGGCGCTGGCGGGCGGGACGACGACGTACATCGAGATGGTGTGTCCTTCCCGCAACGACGACGCGCTGGAGGGTTATCAGCTGTGGAAGTCGAAGGCCGCCGGCAGCAGCGCCTGCGATTACGCGTTCCACATGGCGGTGACGCGCTTCGACGACCGCACTGAGGAGCAACTGCGCGAGATCGTGGCGGACGGCACGGCTTCGTTCAAGATCTTCCTCGCATACAAGAATTTCTTCGGCGTCGATGACGACGAGATGTACCAGACTCTTACGCTGGCAAAGAAGCTGGGCGTTATCGTCACCGCGCATTGCGAAAATGCGGAGCTCGTGGGTCGTCTGCAGCAGGAATTGATCGCGGCCGGCAAGACGGGACCTGAGTTCCACGAGCCAAGCCGGCCGGAATCGGTGGAAGCGGAAGGAACCGGGCGATTCGCGACTTTTCTCGAAAACACCGGCGCCGCAGGGTATGTGGTGCATCTGTCTTCGAAGGGCGCTCTGGAAGCGGCGATGGCGGCAAAATCGCGCGGCGTGCGGATCTGGGTGGAATCGGTGCTGCCGCATTTCCTGCTGGATAAGACATACGCGGAGCGGCCGGGCGTGGAAGGAATGAAGCACGTGATGTCGCCGCCGCTGCGGGACAAGCGCAATCAGAAGGTGCTGTGGGATGCGCTGGCACAGGGCTTTGTCGATACGGTGGGAACCGATCACTGCCCGTTCGACACGGCGCAAAAACTGATGGGCGCTGCCGCGTTTACGCAGATTCCGAATGGCATTCCGGGCATTGAAGACCGCGTGAATCTGATGTACACGTACGGCGTGAAACGTGGCACGCTCGGCTTGCACCGTTTTGTGGATGCGGCAAGCACGCGTGCGGCGAAGCTGTTTGGACTGTTTCCGCGCAAAGGAACGATTGCGGTGGGCAGCGATGCGGACCTCGTGATCTACGACGATGCGTATCGCGGCAGGCTGACCGCGGCGGCGCAACAGACGAACTGCGATTACAACGGCTTCGAAGGCATGGAGATCGAGGGCCGCGCGGCAGTCGTCACGGTGCGCGGCAAGGTGCAGGTGCGCGACGGAAAGTTCGTCGGCGAGCGCGGGCGCGGGCGGATGCTGAAGCGGCAACCGGCGTACTTCTAAGGAGAGGCATGACAGTCGATCCGAAACGCACGATCGGGGAGTTGAAAGAACTCCGCGCGCTCACGGCGGACGAGAACGGCGCGCAACGCCTCGCGTGGAGCGACACATGGCTGAAGGCGCGCGATTGGTTTTTGTCAAAACTGGCGGACCTGCCGGTGGAAGTTCATTCCGATGCGGCGGGGAATCGCTGGGTCACGCTGCGAGGCGAATCGGAAAAGGCTCTGCTGATTGGCAGTCATCTCGATTCGGTGCCGAACGGCGGTTGGCTGGATGGATGCCTCGGCGTGATGACGGCGCTGGAAGTGCTGCGCGGTTTCCATGCGAAGTACGCCGGCCGCCCGCCGGTGACGATCCGACTGGTTGACTGGGCCGACGAAGAAGGCGCGCGTTTCGGCCGCAGTCTTCTGGGTTCGTCGGCCTTCGCCGGCACACACAGCATTGAAGCCGACCGCAGCCGCATGGATCGCGACGGCGTGCGGCTCGAAGATGCGCTGCGCCGTTGCGGCGTGGAGATCGATCGCTTCCCCGAATCGCAGGCGGAACGAAAGAATGCCGCGGCATATCTGGAACTGCATATCGAACAGGGTCCGGTGCTGGAGGGGCTGGGACTGCCGCTCGGGGTGGTGCTCGGGACCAAAGGTGTCGAGCGGCATGCCGTCACGTTCCATGGGCAGGAAGCACACTCCGGTTCGACGCCGATGAAGGTCCGCCGCGATGCACTCGCCGCCGCCGCGAAACTGGCGCTGGAGATCCGCGCGATTGCCGGCAAGCATCCCGACGCCGTTTGCACGATGGGCAGCGTGAAGACATTTCCGGGGATCGTCACGGCGGTGGTGGGGCGCTGCGAAACCACGCTCGATCAGCGCGATCTCGACGCAGGCGTTCTTGCGGGTATGTATGCCGAAGCGCGCGAGGCGAGCGAGCGGTTTGCCGCCGAAGAGGGCTGCACCGTGGAATGGTCGCGCATCTGGAGTATCGAGCCGGTGCCGTTCGCGCCGCCGCTGATCGAATTCTGCAGCGAAGCGATTCAGGAGACAGCCGGCGTAGTGCATCGCCTGCCCAGCGGCCCGTTGCACGATGCGGCTGAGGTCTGCCGCGCCGGCGTCCCGACGGTGATGATGTTCGTACAGTCGCTGCGGGGCATCAGTCACAACAGGATCGAAGACACGAAGGAAGAGCATCTGGAACTGGCGGTGGCCGCCTTTGCCCGGCTGGCCGAAAAGACTGCGCAGTGGATCGGGAGGTAAGAATGGCAACGGCTGACACAGCGGCTGGAGTCCGGACCGTCAATCACTGGATCGGTGGACGGCCGGTTGAGTCGACATCGGGAAGATCCGGAGTGGTGTGGGATCCGGCAACCGGCGAAGTACAGGCCCATGTGGCATTCGCGAGCGCGGACGAGGTGGATCGCGCCGTCGCCGACTCCGCGCGGGCCTTCACGGACTGGCGCGCGACACCGCTTTCACGACGGTCTGAGATCTTGTTCCGTCTGCGGGAGCTGGTGGACGCCAATCGCCGCCGCATTGCCGAATTGCTGACTTCCGAGCACGGCAAGACGCTGCCGGACGCGATGGGCGAAGTGGCGCGGGGGCTCGAAAACATTGAGTTCGCCTGCGGGATTCCAAACCTTCTGAAGGGCGGTTTCTCTGAACAGGCGAGTCGCGGGGTGGACGTGTATCAGATCCGGCAGCCGCTCGGCGTCGTTGCCGGCATCACGCCGTTCAACTTTCCGGCGATGGTGCCGATGTGGATGTTCGCCAACGCGATCGCGTGCGGTAACACGTTCGTCCTGAAGCCATCGGAAAAGGACCCGTCGGTGAGCCTGTTTATCGCCGATCTGCTGCAGCGCGCCGGACTTCCTGACGGCGTCTTTAACGTGGTGCAGGGCGATCGCATTGCCGTGGACCGTCTGCTGGAGCACCCGGACGTGAAGGCGGTCAGCTTCGTGGGGTCGACGCCCGTGGCGAAGGCTATTTACGAGACGGCCACGCGCAACGGCAAGCGGGTACAAGCTCTCGGCGGAGCCAAGAATCACATGCTCGTGTTGCCTGATGCCGATCTTGAAATGGCTGCCGATGCGGCCATCTCGGCAGCGTACGGCTCGGCCGGGGAACGGTGCATGGCGATTTCCGTTGTCGTGGCGGTCGGTAAGGTGGCCGACCCGCTGATCGATGCCATCCGCGAGAGGATGGCGAAGATCCGGACAGGGCCGGGCATGGACGAGGGCAACGAGATGGGGCCGCTGATTACGCGGGAACATCGCGACAAAGTGGCTTCGTACCTGGATGCCGCCGCGGCTGATGGCGCGCGAGTCGCGGTGGACGGCCGCAACGACCCGGTGTGCAACCGCCCGGGTTTCTTTCTGGGCGCTTCGCTGATCGACGATGTGAAACCCGGGATGCGCTGCTATGAGGACGAAATATTCGGGCCCGTGTTGTCAGTTTGCCGCGTCGACAGTTACGACGAAGGCCTGCGGCTGATCAATGAAAATCCGTTCGGCAACGGGACGGCGATATTTACGCGCGATGGTGGCGCGGCCCGGCAGTTCCAGTTCGATTGCGATGCGGGCATGGTGGGGATCAATGTGCCGATTCCGGTCCCGGTTGCGTATTACAGTTTCGGCGGATGGAAAGGATCTCTTTTCGGCGACCTGCATATGTACGGGCCGGAGGGCGTGCAGTTCTATACCCGATCCAAAGTGGTAACGAGCCGCTGGCCTGACCCCGGAACGAGTAAAGTAGACCTGGGCTTTCCACAGAACCGATAGCAAACGGGCAGCGGAGAACCTGGTAGGCGCGGCTGGACTCGAACCAGCGACCCTCAGCTTAGAAGGCTGATGCTCTATCCACCTGAGCTACGCGCCCGTCCGTTTCTCGATTGTACCGTTTCGATGCGCCGAAATTAAAGTTTCTGCCGGCGACCGCAGGTACTCCTGCTCGCCGAGTTCCGCGCGGCTCAGAGCCGAATGCCGGGCCAGGAAGGCTTCGCCAGCGAAGTCGGCCAGTTCGCGCTCGCAATCCCGCTGCCAGGCGAGGTGAGCCTCATCGCGAAGATTCTGGAGAAGCCGCACTTTGCGCGTCGCTTCGAGCAGTCGCGTCATCGCCTGCGCATGTTCCTTTTTGGCGGCAGCGTCCTGCCCGTCCAGTATCCCGCGCTGCCGCCGGCAAAGCTTCAGGAATCCCTCGTAACCCTCCACTGCGAGGCTATTGCCTGCTGCCACTGCGCGGGAAGCCGCAGCCAGGCGGGCATCGAGATCCTGCCGCGCCATCCCGATCTCCGCAATCCTCGCAGCGCAGGCGGCCAGGCGGGCCTCTTCAAGCAGAACGCCCTGCTTTCTCCAGCGGAGGATCTGGGCGAGACGGAAGTTGAAGGCCTTCATTTGACCAGGTCCGCAATCTTTTGCATTTGAGCGAGTGTTTCGTGGACCGGCGAGATATCTGCGGGCCCCTGTCTCAGGAATTGCATCATTTCATCCCGCGACCGAATAACGGCGTCGAGCCGGGGATTGGATCCGGCCACGTAAGCGCCCAGATTGATGAGATCCTCCGACTGGCGATACAAGGCAAGCGCTTCCCGGATACGGCGCGCATGCGAAGCCTGGTTCGGTTCTGAAAGGCGCGATTGCAGCCGGCTGACGGAATCCAGAACATTGATAGCCGGATAGTGGCCTGCGGCGCCAAGCTCCCGGGAGAGCGTAATATGGCCATCCAGAATGGCACGAACGGCATCGCAGATAGGCTCGTTAAAATCATCGCCTTCCACCAGAACGGTAAAAAATGCCGTGATCGACCCGCGTTCGAAGTTGCCGGCGCGCTCACAGATTTTCGGCAGCAGGCTAAATACGGAAGGGGTATACCCCTTCTGGCTCGGCGGTTCACCGGCGGCCAGACCGATCTCCCGCTGGGCCATCGCAAGGCGCGTGACGGAATCCATAACCAGCAGCACATCTTCCCCGCGGTCGCGAAAATATTCTGCGATGGCCAGAGCCACGAAACATGCACGGACACGAAGCGGCGCCGGGCGGTCTGACGTCGCAACGACCACGACCGAGCGCTTCATCCCTTCCGGACCGAGGTCGTGCTCGAGGAATGCACGTACTTCGCGGTTTCGCTCTCCAATCAGGGCGATTACATTCACGCCGGCGGAACTCGATCGGGCCATCGAACCAAGAAGCGTGCTCTTGCCGACGCCACTGCCGCCGAAAATCCCGATGCGCTGCCCTTTTCCGCAAGGCAAAAGGCCGTCGATCACGCGGATGCCGGTTGCGAGACGGTCTTCTATGTGCGCCCGTTCGAGTGGTCCGGCGGGCGCTGCGTAAAGGTTGCGGAATTCGGCGTCATCTGTCTCGACCTGCCGGGCGGCAGGCGCTTTATCGATCGGTTTCCCAAAACCATCGAGCACGCGCCCCAGCAAAGCGGGAGATACGGCAATCTCGGAATCGCCTCCTCGCGCCAAGATCCGGTCGCCGAGACAAAGTCCGTCCGTCTCTTCAAGCGGCATGGAGAGGACGCGTCCTCTGCGAAATCCGATAACCTGGGTCCGAATCCTTCGACCCGCGCGCGTTCGGACCTCGCAGAAGTCGCCGATCGCGGCGACGGGGCCGCGGGACTCGACGATCAGTCCGACGAGTTCGACGACTTCGCCTTCGAGACACATCGGATCGATGCGATTCACCAGTTCTGCATAGCGATTAAGATTTATATCCGAAGCAGGAAGCATACTGGCAAATTCCTTCGATTCAGAGCGCTTAAACAAGTCTGTCGGCAAGACCGCGGCTGATCTCATCCAGCTGTGCATCGATTGACGCATCGACGGTTCCCTCAGCGGTGTGGATAATCAGCGTACCGGGGTCGCAACCGGGGTCGGGGTCCACACGGATCTGCGCGCTGCGGCCGGCCGGAAGCGCACCGGTTACCGATGCAGCAAAGCGCGGGTGGACAACCACGCGATACGACTCGGATCTGGTCAATCGGTCAAATGCGACGCGGGCTACGGCAGCGAGGGCACCCTCGTCGACACTGAGTTCACGGTGCAGTACCCGCCTCGCGATGAGAAGCGCCAGGCGGACCGCGTCCAGCTCAGCCCGTCTCCTCATCTCCGATCGCGCCGTTACTGTTTCGGCAACGGAACGATTCAGACGTTCCAGAACAGGCTGCAGTTCCGCTCGGCTTTTCTCTTCACCCTCTGCCAACCCGGCGGTAAACGCCTCTTTTCTCTCGATCTGCAGGCGTCTCTCCAGATCCTGTACCCTGGCAGACAAATCCGCATCCGCATTCGAGGGGATCTTCGTCTGAACAGGTCCGGCCGGGGGCTCACCGATGCTGGGAAAGATGGCAGGCTGTGCGAGCCCCCGCTCCGACTTCGGAAGAACTTTAGACAACATACTGATCCCCGACGCCGCCCTTGATCGTAATCACTCCTTCGGACTCCAACTGGCGGACGAGCGCGATAATCTGCTGCTGCGCGGTCTCAACTTCTTTAATCCGCACCGGCCCCAGTGCCTCCATATCTTCCCGAAGCATCTCCGCCGCACGGGCCGACATGGTTTGCAGGAAGTGATCGCGCAACTGTTCGCTGGTACCTTTCAAAGCAATCGTCAGCGACTTGCGGTCCACGCGGGCCATCACTTCCTTGAGCTGGTTCACATCAATCATGAGCATGTCTTCAAAGACGAACATGAGATGGCGGATCGTCTCTACGAGGTTGGGATTATGGTGCTCGATGACATCGAGGATTTCCCTGCTTGTTCCGGAATCAAGTCTGTTAAACATTTCGGCGACGGCGCGGATGCCGCCGTAGGACTCGCGACTAAACTCGCCGATCGCCTGGAGTTTCTGGCCGATCACCGCCGCGATCTTGTTTACAATTTCAGGAGAGATCTGATCCAGATTCCCCATTCGGAGCGCCACATCGGCCCTTAGCTCCGGCGGCAGTGAAATCAGAAGTGCCGCGGCCTGAGAAGCATTCAGATGGGATAACACCAGCGCGATCGTCTGCGGATGCTCGTTGTGGATGAACTTCGCCAACTGCTGCGGATCAACCTTCTGGAGAATATCGAGATTCGCGTACTCACCGCCCATCGCTTTCGTGAGGCGGTCGATCAGTTTCTTGGACACCTCCGGGCCAAATGCCTGGACCAGCATCTTCTTGGCATAATCCAGCCCGCCGCGCACAACAAAGTCGCGCGCCAGATTCATCTGATAAAACTCTTCCAGCAGGACTTCTGCCTGTTCCGACGATATAGCGTCGAGGCGTGCGATCTCGCGGCTGACCAACTGGACTTCTTCGTCGGAGAGCTGCTTGATGATCTCGGCCGAGGCCTTGTCGCCCAACAGGATGAGGAGCATCGCAGCTTTTCTCACGCCGGAGAGATTTTCGGGAGCGACTACGGCACCGGCACTCATGTTGTCCTCGGTCCGGATGGCTCAGACATCCAGCTCCGGAGTACGTTCGTTGCTGTCTGGGCGTCCTTTTGCACGGATTCACGGATGTGCCGGACCAGCACCTCTGTCTTTTTCGTGTGGTCCGGCAGCTTGATGCGGCTGAGTGCGTCGGCCTCCAGTTGTGCCTGAGTGACCTCATTCTCGGAAATCTGTTGTTCCATCCTTCGTTCCACTTCGGCGCGCGCTTCGTGAGGCGGAAGATGCGCTTCTGCCGATTCCGGCGAGGAAATTGGGGTTGCGGCCGTGTCGACCGGGGCCGGAGCGGCGGCGCGTCTTCGGGTGAGGAGAAAGACAAGACCCGCAAGGAGCAAAACGCAGCCGACAAGTCCGCCGATCACAACCGGTTGCTTAAGATCGAGCCCCTTCGGCTGCGGCAAACGGGCGACCGTTGGTTCCGGAGGCTCCGCATCCAGTGTGCTTTCGAACGGAAGCGATTCGATCGTAATCTGGTCGCCTCTTTGTTCCGCAAATCCTGTAACACCTGCGACAATATCGTGCACAACCTTCAGCACTTCCGCCGATGGGGGTATCAGCGTCTTCCTCGCCTTCGAACCCGTCCCTTCCCAGCGAACGGTCTGGTCCACCAACACGGCGGTGGAAACGCGCCGAATTGTGCCTTTGGGCAGAACCGTCCTCTTGACGAGACGACTCGGCTGGTAGGACGTGTTGTCTGTCCTGCGCACCAGTCCCGCGCTACCGGTTGCCGCCTTTACCTGAGGCCGCGGGAGATTTGACGCCGTGCCCGGAGTTCCCCCTGCCAATCCGGCGCCGCTTGATTCTTCGGTGCTTTGTGAAGTTAACACGGCCGATTTCGCCGAATCGTAGGTTTCCTCACTTTGTTCCGTGCTGGCAAAATCGCAATCCACGCTAACGCTGGCCCGAAAGCGGTCACCCCCCAGCAATGGCGAGAGCTCGGCGTTAATTTTTGCCAGCAGCTCGGATTCAACCTGATGGCGATATTCCAGATTCGATTCCGCAAGCAGCGTATCGCCATCACCGCCTACCTGCGGTCGGCTCAGAAGTCTTCCGGCGGAATCGATCACGGCAACACCCTGCGGCGAAAGCCCGTCGACCGCGCTGGCCACAAGGTTGGCGATAGCCGTTACATTCGCGGCATTCAGCTGGGCGTTCCTCCGAACGCGGAGCACAACGGTCGCCTTGGACGGCTTCTTCTCATCGAGAAATACCGATTCCCGGGGAAAAGTCACGTGGACACGCGCCTGTTCCACTTCGGCAATGGTCTCCACTGTACGTTCCAGTTCCCCTTCGAGAGCCCGGCGAAAGTTTACCTGCTCGGCAAAATCGCTGGCTCCCAAATTGTTCCTGTCGAATAGCTCGAATCCAATATGCCCGCTTTTCGGAAGGCCGACGGCAGCCAGAGCGAGCCTGGCCTCAGCGATCCGGGTGGAAGGCACCATAACAGTGCCACCGAATTCATCGAGTTTGTATTCGATTCCGGCCTCGCGGACTTTCTGCGTTATTGCCGCCGCGTCTTCGGCCGCCAGTCCGGAATAGAGGGGGCGGAAGTCGCTGTCGTGCTTCCACTGGAGTCCGCCCCATCCAATTGCCGCAAGAAGCAGGGGACCGAGCACGAGCGATATCTGTTGCCCTCGACTCAGTGATGCCCATATCCGGAACAATTGATTCATGACGTATCAGCGGATAAGACTAAATCTGCGTCTTCATGATTTCCTGGTATGCCGATACAATCTTGTTGCGGACCTGCTGGAACAGCTCCAGCGTTAGTTCCGCCCGCTGCGTCGCCAGCGCCACAGAATGCACATCGCCCTGACCGTCGCGCAGGAATGCCTGCACCGCCGTCTGCGCGGCTTGCTGCGACTGTTCCACTTCTCCGATCGCTCCGGCGAGCGCACCAGAAAAGGCACCAGGTTCGTTCGAAGACGGGACGGAAGGGGCAGCCAGTCTGGGTAAAGTTGGCGTGTTGGAATTGACGGGGTAAGTCATCCGCGCTCTCGCTAGCGGAACAGATCGATGGATTTGGAAATCATATCTTTTACCGCTGAAATTGCGGCTACATTTGCCTGATAACCTCGCGAGGCGCCGAGCAGGTCGACCATCTCAGTTGCCGGATCGATTCTCGGAAAGGCCACGTATCCCTCCGGATCGGCGTCTGGATGGCCGGGCAGGTAGCGCTTTTCCGGATCGCGGTCGTCAATCGTGACGTCCGAAACCCTTACCCCCAGGACCGGGCTTCCCGAGGCCTCCAGAATTCCGGCGAACGATTCGCCGGCCGGCGCCGTCGTAAAAACGGCATCCTTGCGCCGGTAAGGTCCCCCATCCGGAGTCCGCGTAGTCTCGGCATTGGCAAGGTTTTCAGTAATCAGTTCGGCCCGTTTGCGTTGCGCTTCCATCCCGGATGCGCTCACTCCGATTGCGCTGAAAAGGCTCATGCAGAGCGGCCCTCCTCGATAGCTGAACGAAGCATGCGCAGCTGACTTCGAAGCACTTGCGCGGTTATATTGAAGCGAAGTGCATTCTCGGCGAGCAGCCTCGCTTCGCGGTCGATCGAGACGTTGTTCCCGTCGTTGTGCGACGCGAGGCCCGGCGCCTCCACAATCGCGGCGGCCGAGACAAGCGAGGACAGGAAATCACCGGGCGGTTCCAGATCCAGCGTTTTGTAGCCAGGTGTATCAGCGTTCGCGATGTTGGCCGCAATGACTTCCTGCCGGACAGACAGATAGCTGAGGTATTGGCCGAGTTCCAAACCGGCACGATTCAGTTGCACGGCAATTGATGTGCACGAGTGCTTCCAAACTCACTGCCCGCCGGATCCCGTCCCGGGATGGAATCTGGCCGCAGCCCGGATTCGCGTTTGAGACTTCAGTGCCTGAGCGCGGGCTGCGCGAGCCGCAACCAGTATTACGCCGAGCCGCTGAAGGAGGTATTCGGCTGATCCGGCGTTAAGCGGTGGTGGCATCGCGGCCAGCGTCCGGGCCGCATCGTCAAGTCTGCGCCAAGCCCCGGCCTGGATCGCTTCTTCCATGACACTGAAAACCGCGACCTGATCAGAGCGTAGGCAATCCATTTGAACTATTCGTGTTGCTGCTGCCGGTGTACTGCGCAAACAATCCGGTAACATAAGTCACCTGACTTTCCAGTTGCGCGATCGCCGAGTCAGCACTGGCAATCTGGGCCGTGAGGCTGTTGTCCAGCCGGGTCAAAGTATTCTGTTCATCACTGATTTTATTGTTTTGGGACGCAATCTGCGTATTGATGCTTCCTTCCTCCGACTTTATCGACCCGGTAACGGGGTCCTCCACTACATTTAATGCGGTCGTCGCGGCCTCAAGAAATCCGCCCGAAGTCGGACTGCCCAGCATGGAGAGCAGGTTAGAGAAACCGGCATTCGCAGCAGTTCCAAAAGCGGCGCTGTCGACCGAGATCTGTCCGGTCTGGTCCAGCGTGATTCCGAATGCTGCAAGGGATTGGTCCGAGGAGCCGTTGGCAAAGGTACCGAGCTGGTTGAGCACTCCACCGAGCTGGTAGATAAGACTGTCGCCCGACAGCGCGCCCCCGCTCTTCCCGCGCTGCTGAACCAAAGCATTCTGGGCATTGTTATACGCGGAGGCGAAATTACGGAATGCCGACTCCAGCCCCGACGGGTCGTTGCCGACCGTAACGGTAACTGGCTGTCCGCTCGTGCTTTGGCCCAGCAACGTAACCGAAAGACCCGGGGCCAGAGTGAGAGTCCTCGATGCGCTCGTCAGGAGGCTGGGAAGCCCATTGATCTGATAGCTTGCCAGTGTACCTGCATTCGCCGACGAAATCAGGTTGCCGGCAGCGTTGCTTAGATCGATCGGATCGGAGCCGAGGCTGGCCGCCTGAAGGGACAACCGGTAATCAGGCGTTCCAGTCGATCCAACATTCACAATGCTGGCCTGCACTTGCCCTCCGGCCTGAGTATTAATCGCGGTGACCAGATCGTTTAGCGACGAAGTCTTTGCCGTGACAGAGGTCGTTCCTCCGCCCGCCGTAAGCGTGTACGTAGTCGACCCGTTCAGGCCCTGCGTGGAAGGATCGGTAATCGTGCTGGCTCCCGCTACACTGATCGCCGTTGAATAACTGCCGAGATTGTCCACCTGCACCGAATAGCTTCCGGGCGTCGCGCCAGCCTGAACGTTCGCGCTCAAAACGCCTGCATCGGAAACAGATGAGGTGAGGATGCTGGACCGTGCCGCCGTTGCCAGCGCAGCAACGGAGTTCTGCAGGGTCGAAAATACCGTATCGACGCTTTGCAGGGCAGCTTGGCGGCTGTCGAACGTGTTCAGGCTTGCCTGGAGCGACTGAAGCGGTAATGACGCGATGCTCTCGGCCCGGCTCAATACCTGTTGCAAACTCGGCGCGAACTTACTGACGCCGGAGAAACCGGGGCTTGAAACCGTAACCGGAGATGTGATTGAAATCGACATGCCTGTCTCGTCCGCCGCCGGAGGGTTCCAGAACGTTCTCCGGCGGCGGAACTATTCAGTGGAATCAACCCTTCAGGAGCGAAAGTACCGCTTGCGGGGCCGAATTCGCCTGTGCCAGCGCGGCCAGCGACGCCTGCTGCAGCACCTGGGCTTTCGTCAGATTGGCCGCTTCTGCGGCGACGTCGGCGTCACGAATTCCCGACTCGGCGGCCGAATAGTTCGTGATTTGGGATTGGGCGAGGTTCACCGCATAATTCAATTTGTTTTCACCGGCACCGACCACGCCCTGTACCAGACCGAGGTTCTGGACGGCCGCGTTGAGTGCAGTAATAGCGCTCTCGGCAGCACCCGTGCTGGATGCGGTGGCAGAAGGCGCCGTAACCGCTATTGCACCGGTAACGCCAAAAAGGTTACCTGTACCTCCGGCCGTTAGATTTGTCTCATTTACGCTGAAAGCATTGGCACTCTGAAAGGAGATATCAGTTCCGTTTGCCGCCTTCACGGCGTAGATCCCGGCACCATTCAGCGCTGAATTCAAAGTGGAAAGAGTCTGGGTCAGCGATCCTGCGTTTGTGCTGTTCAGCGTAACCGAAATGGCTGAACCGGCGTTCTGGAATACAACTGTTTCAGCGCTTGAGCCGGTGAATGCCGCAAATGCCCCGCCCCCGCCGGCGACTGTGGCGCTGTTGAGATTATAGTCACCCGTATTGACGGCCGTCGATGTGCTCGTTGCGGTTGCATTGCCGCCGGAGGCGGCGGCGACATTTACTGAAAACGCGGTACTGCCGCTGAACTGGACCCCCCCGTCACTGGCGATTCCGGCAGTAATGCCGTAGGACGAGAGCTGGCTATTCAGGCTGTTGATAACCTGTGAGCCCGTCAGGCCACTGCTGCCACCCGCAAGGGCCACCGTAATATCCTGATTGCCGGTCGCCGTTCCGACGTGAAAGGTGTAGCTTTGGGTGTTATTGCCGGCAAGGAATGAGACAGCGGAATCGCTCAGGTTTACGGTGTTGCCGGTCAGTTCCGTGCCACCGCCCGCAATGCTCGTGTTCGCGATTCCAAGCGCTGTACTGTCTACCGCGTTATTGGATCCGCTCAGGTTAACGGAAACCTGAGAGTTTGCCTGCGTACTGCCGCCGCCCACGTACGTCACCAGATTTGTATTGAAGGCTCCCCCGGTATTGAGGTTGACATTCGCCGCCTGGCGATTGATTTCCGAAAGCAAGCCCTGGTATTCGGTATTCAGCGTTGAGCGGTTGCCCTGGAACGTCGCGGACGCCGACTCCGTCGCCAGGGTTTGCAGCCGATCCAGGATCGTTGAAATATTACTTAGTCCGCCATCGACGATCTGAAGCGCGCTCACACCGTTGTTGGCATTCAGCACGCCCTGATTCAGTTGCGCCGTTTGGGCAGCATATTGATTTGCCACCGCAAGGCCTGCAGCATCGTCTCCGGAAGAGTTAATGCGATAGCCGGACGAAAGCTGCGCTATGGTGTTTCTCTGAAAGTTCGTGTTGACGCGAATGTCGTTTTGCGCGAGGAGCGAAGCTACGTTGGTTTGAATCGATAACATGTTCTGATCCTTCACTGGGTGATACGCGCCCGGCATCCTGCCAGGTGGGGTTCTCACGAATCGGTTCGGATACCCGCTGTATCTTCCGTTTAACTCATCGGCTCAAAGTGCTCCTGTTTTAGGCGGAATCTGCGACGCCTTCCTCAAACGGACCGCCATTCCCGCCAGATCGAGCACATTCGACTCAGAAAGCAGCGCGGAAGCTTTTCGGTTTTCCACCGCACAAACATCCGTGTCGCGCCGTTTCACCTCCAGTTGGCGGGGGACTTTTATTCCGAGCTTGACCCGCGTCCGGGAGACGTCAATGATGTCTATCTGGATGTCGTTTCCGATCGCAATCCCTTCTCCTTGTCTTCTGCGAATGACTAACACGCTTGCGCCCATCCTCGCGTGTCCAGCCGGAATCGCCGAGGCCCTTGCTGCAGCCTGCATTGTGCCCCGACTCCGCGGTGCAGATTTATGACAACGGGCGCCGCCAGATTCGCCTCAACCGTGTCCTCGACGGGAACGAGCAGCGCCAGACACAACACATCCTCTCCGAGTACAGGTGCTACGCCCGGCTGCAGTCCGAGCGTAAGAAGATCCTCATCCAACAAAGTGAGTCTGAACGCCGGATCGATCGTCAGAACGGGCAGCGAGAGAAAACAGACCGACGGTCGCTCAAGACTCTGCAAATAGATCAAGGGGCGCTGAAGAGGTATTTCGACCGGCAAGATCCGCTGTTCATTTTCAAAGCCGGGCAGACCTAGGGGGAAAAGAAGTTCGGCGGATGCTGCCCACTCTATTACTCCCAGCCAGGGGGTGTGAATATTCCGATTTACGCTCGCGGGCGACTGGAGACCACTGGGTTGGCGTGCCGCCCGAAGGCCGGTACCTGCGAAACTCACGGTACCGACTCCCGGGTTTTTTCGCTAACCCGAAACGCGGCGCGGCGCCCTGCTCTCATAACTTCCCCGCGATACTTCCTTGCTCCGTTCAGCAACAGATCGACTGGCTTCGACGCAACAGTTTCGAAATTGACGACATCCCCCTCCTCGAGGTTCATTAAATCCCGGAGGAGTAGCTGCGGCCCGGTCAGTACTACCTCGGCAGGCAGAATCGAATCCCGGATCAGATCGAGCATCCGGGCCTGCTCCTGATCGGTTGACACGCTCTTTCGCAGCGACCACTGCTGATCGAACTTCTGGCGCATCATCTTGATGATGATGGACGGCATTGCGATGTTCATCATGCCGATCGAGTCGCCGATCCGTATTTCGATAGCTACGGCGACTACGGCCTCGGTGGGTGCAAGGATCTGGAGAAACTGAGGCTCCGTCTCGATCGTGTCGATTGAGAAGTCGATGTCTGTCACAAATGTCCAGGCTTCACGGAGGTCGCGGAGGATGAGGCGAAACAGGCCGTCCAGCAGCACTTGCTCTATTTCCGTGATCTCGCGTTGTGAACTGAACTGCAGTTTGCCGTCGCCACCGAGCAGAATTTCCAATATCGGAAAGATCAGCGACGAATTCAGCTCGAGAACTGCGTTCCCGTCATACGGCCGAAGCCCTATGGAAGCAATGCAGGTAGGTGAGGGAAGGCACTCAAGGAACTCCGAATAGGACAATTGCTCAACGCTAACCAGGTTAATGATCAGATAAGACCGCAGATAAGCTGAAAGACTCGAAACAAGATTACGCACGAAATTGTCGTGCAGCTGATGAATCGCCCGAAGCTGCGACTTAGCGATCCGATCCGGGCGCCTGAAATCGAACGGCGCCGCCCTCCGGGTGCCGGGGCGTTCCGTCTTGCGTCCCAG
This sequence comes from uncultured Acidobacteriia bacterium, assembly GCA_903828455.1. Classification (GTDB taxonomy): domain Bacteria; phylum Acidobacteriota; class Terriglobia; order Bryobacterales; family Bryobacteraceae; genus BOG-234. The sequence continues at coordinate 249,392 of CAIKMJ010000046.1, forward strand.
CGTGTTCTGGAAAACCGCATCGATCTCCTGCTGGCTGAGTTGTCGGCTCAATGAAATGTTCTCCTTCAGGCCAGGTAGCTAAACAGATTGCGGGTTTGCGAGATTTCCGCCTCCGCGCCGTACGCTGCGGAATCGGCGATCTTTTCCTGCGACAGATCAGTGGCAGCCTGCACGACGTCGGCGTCCCGGATACTTCCAACCTCCGTTTGCAGCGTAGTGAGCTGATTCCCGGCCGTTGTCAGTTCGGCGACAATTCGCTGTTCTGCATTTCCGTAGTAAGCCTGTTGCTGATTGACCCAGTCGGAAGCGGTAGTCAGCAACGACATCGCGTTTGTGATCCCGGCCTGATCATTGGCACTCAGCGCCGTGGCAAGAGACTGGAGCGCGGCAAACGCGTTGGTCGCGGACGGGTTGCCCGACGAATCAACCGGACCGAAGATCTGCTGTGCTGTCAGTCCCACGTAGACCGACTCGCCCGCGGGATTGACGATCGTTCGCGTGGAAGTCCCCGAAACCAGTTGATCGACTCCGGTTACACTGGCACTGTCTGCCTGGTAAGGAACTGTTTGATCCTGATCCCCCGCAAAGATATAGCGACCGCCGGCCTTCGTGTTGGCGACCTGAATCAATTGCTGTTGGATGCTCTGCACCTGCGCCGCCAATTCCTGCCGGCTGGAGGCTGTAGCGGTTGAATTGGCACCCTGACTTCCAAGCGTTGCCGCCTGCTGCAAAAGAGATGTCGCCGTGCCAATGGCCTGATCCGCCGTTTGCGCTTCGGCCTGTACCGAACCGAGATTGGTATTCCAATTTTGGTACGTGCTCAGAGATGAGCTTAGCTCGACCAGTTCGGAGACCTGCGACGGAGCGTCGGCGGCACTGCGGACCCTGTAACCGGACGAAAGCTCCTGTTGGGTCGCAATCTCTCTGTCCTGGAGAGTTGCCAGTCCACTGAGAAACCATTCGGAACCTATTCCTGTGACACTATTCACTGGCATTTGATGTTTTTGCTCAGCCACCCACTCAGGCGGCGGTCGGAGTCAGAAGATTGACGGCGTCGGCACTCAGTTGGTCGAGGATCGCAACGAGCCGGGCGTTAGCCGCATAAGCATTCTGTAGATTGGTCACGTTGATCGCTTCCTGATCCAGCGATACGCCTGACCGTTGGGTCCGAGCGACCTGTGCGGCGGTCAACGCCGTCTGAGCTTCGGCCGATTGTGCGGTCGCGGACGAAAGCTGTCCTCCGACTCCGGCGGCGATTGAGCTAAAACAGTCTTGCGCTGACTTGCCGTCAATGAGGTCCGCCGGATCTGCGGAAGCCGGAAGCGCCGCGAGTTGATTGGCAATGCCGTTTGATTCGCCGGAGGCGCCACCTGACGCCAGTGCCAATTGATCGGGGCTGAAAGAAGCGACGACGCTGAGGCTGGCTGCTGCGTCGGACGGATTATTCGTGTCGTACGAAAACAACGCCGGTCCCGCTGTCCCGCTTGCCGTCGTACCGGACCCGAGCAGGGTATTGACGCGAGAGGCAAACCCTGCAGCCAGTGTGTTGAGGGATCCGGCGCTGGTCGCGGTTCCGAGAATCGGGTTCAGAACATTGTTAACTGTATCGAGGAGCGCTCCGAGTTGTCCGGAGAAAGACGTCGGGGAATGGCCTCCCGCGGAGGACGCCACCTGCGCGCCCTCAGACGCCTGAGGGTTCACCGAAAGCGCGTAAGAATTGCCACCGATGACAAGCGGCAGCTGGCCTCCTGCCAGAACTGACACAGTACCATCCGGGCTCGTGCTTACATTGATGTCAACCAGCGATGAAAGCTGGTCCAGCGCAGATCGGAGACTTGCATTGGTCGCCGCACTTCCTTGCGCGCTGACCGTAGCTTGTCGGTTTAGCCCCGCAATTTTGGAAGTGAGAGCATTGATCTCGTCGGCAGTCGATCCGATTTGTGTTTTGACGCTGGTCCCAAGTGATTCGAGACTCGCCGCCGTCTGCTGGAACGCTGAAGCAACGCCGGCCGCCGCATTGACGGCATTGGACCGCAGCGCAGAGTCATTTGGAGAGACGCCCAGGCTGGCAAATGCAGCGCCAAAATTCTGGAGCGCAGCCAAAATTCCCGTCGAGCCTGTGATGTCGAAAACCTGATTGAGCGACGTCAATTGTGTCACAGCATTCTGGCTGGCCGAGGCCCGCGAGTTGGCGGACTGAACCAGAGCATCCGCATGCGCGCTGCCCGTGGAACTCAGCTCCACCAGGTCAGCTCCCGCTGAGATGCCCGAGTCGCCAATTGGTTGAATGGCTGCACGCTGCGCCGCATAACCAGGGGTCGATGCATTGGCGATGTTCTGCTGACTAACGCCGAGGGCCTGAGTAAATGCCTCCAAGGCAATCGATGACGTGCCTAATGCCGAAAACAGTCCTCCCATTATTTTGAAGCCAGTGAATAGCTGATAATCGCGCTTGTAAGTGCTGAAGTTGGTATCCGATAAGAACCGTCAGCCACAGCGCTGGCGATCTGTTTAAGCTTGGCGGCGTGATCGGAGGCCAGAAGATTTAGATTTGTCGTCAGAGTCGATACGGAAACGTTGTCCGGGGTCGCCGCGAATTTCCCGCGTTCCGCCGTGCTCCCAGAACCAGAAGTACTGACCGATGTGACGTCGTTGGTCGAGCCAGAAAGCGTATCCAGTTGTAGTCGCATATTCGGTTGATTTTTACGAGTACGTTATTCGGCTCCGCCGGCGCCTTTGAGGCACTCAAATCGCACTACTTGCCTTGTGCTTTGAATCTCCGCCGTCAAAGTGCTGGTCGAATCACTATTGGGAGTTGTTCAGCTTTGGCGTCGGGCTCTTTTGCGTAAGAAGTGTCATTATGAAAATAGAGATCTTTCTGAGAAGGATCACTGCACGTTGGCAGCCAAACAATGGCCAGTATGCGATTACTTCTTCGCCCAGCGAATCCGTTGCTGCAACGCTCCGCCATCCTTATTCCCGTCTGGCAGAGACAACACTTCCGACATCGCCGCAATCAAATCGACTTCCTTTGCTCCTAGTTGAAGATTTTGCGCAATTGTCGAACGCGGCGTTCCACTGCGAAGCAATTTCATCGCCTGGGATCGCACACCCCGGCCGATGGGTCCGCCAGCCGGGGACGCCAGACTGAGCGGTCCCGACTCTATCCGCAGTACGTCGGCACGCAGAGCGGCGACGTGCCCGGCAAGTATCTCGGTGCGCTCGTCAATGACCGCTTGCAGCATCGACACGTTTCTTTGGCACAGTTGCCTGTAATGGGAGCGGTGCCGGTACATCAGGATGAGGCAAGTCACTCCACATACTGACCCGGCCCGGCAAATCGTATCGAGTACGTGGAGCAGTACCGTCCGATCGGCGTAGATCACCTTGCCCCCGCTATCGCCGAAGCCTGGGCCATTCCTGATCGCAGCCGGTCCTCGCGGCTCGCCAGCTGATTAATCCGAACTCCGTAATTTCCGTCGACGACCACCACCTCACCCCGGGCGATCACGCAATCGTTGACGACAACGTCAACGGGATCCGATACGAGCCGATTGAGTTCCACAATGGAACCTGTGTTCAACTTAAGAACCTCGCGGATCTGGAGCGATGTTCGACCGAATGAAACGCTGACCGGGAGCGCCACATCGAGAAGAAGATCGAATGTTTTTGAGACCTTGCTGTCTTTTCCGTTCGCGGGTCTTGGATCGTCTGGCGGCGGAGCCAGTATACTGGCAAGCCTTTCGGACCAGCCAGCAAAGACCATCAGACTTCCGAAATTCGGTTCCTGGATGGTGAACTTTGCCCATGACACGTCTTTTGGCAGCGATGTGATCTCTTTCCCACCCGACAATGTCACTTCACGGTAGGTTTGCGCCGTTAGACTGTCGGCCACCCCTGCCATGGTTTGGCTGACCAGTTCCTGCCACGTTGATCGCAGATCCTCCTCGGTCGCATCGCCGAGTCCGGCCGCCTCAAGCGTGCGCGCAGCCAGCGACGTCCAGACGTCACCGCCGGCTACAAGCCATAGCGCAGGACCGTCCACAATAGATATAGTCTGCTCCCATACATGCCGGTCGAGTTCATCCCGGGGCGCCCCTTCCGTGAGCGAACCGAAGACGGCGAATTCTATACCTGTCAGACCCGCCAGCGCCTGACCCAGCGCCGACTCAAATTGGCCGACTAATGGAGTTGGTTGTTCCAGGATGTTCATAGTCGCCTTCTGTGCTCCAATCTGATTGCAATCTGCTCCATTCGGCTATTATGTCCGCATCCCCGGCCAACGGGCGCCCAGAGCCGCGCGAAGCCTTACGATTGCCTGAGTTTTTATCTGTGACACCCGAGAGAGATGGACGCCCATGATGTCGGCGATTTCCCGCAACGTCAACTCTTCATAGAAATAGAGGCTTAGAACAGTGCGTTCCGTCTTGGGAATTCGATCGAGCGATACGGCTATCAGGCGCTCCAGTTCAGCCCGCTCCAGCGTGAGTGCAGGTGAGTCTGCTTCCGGCGAGGCAACATAGCGCATGAGCGAAGGAGCGTCGCCCTCATCCCTCAGGTATTCCAGTTCACCGATATTAAGCGCTTCGACCTCAGCTAGTTGTTTCCGGTATTCGTCCACCCCTACGTTAAGCTCAGCAGCTATTTCAGCTTCTTCAGGAATCCGGCCCAGCTTCTGCTCCGCCCGTGAGACCGCGGATTCCAGTTCGCGGGCCAGCTTCCTTTTCATTCGCGGCGCCCAGTCGGATTCCCGCAGGCTGTCCAGGATTGCTCCGCGGATTCGAAATTCGGCATATGTCCGCAGTTTTACGTTTTGGCGCGGATCGAAATTGTCGATGGCCTGGATCAGGCCAACTACTCCTGCAGAGAGGAGATCGTCCAGAATGATTGTGTTCGGTAGTCGCTCATGAATCTTCCTGGCAATCAGGCGGACTTGCGGCAGATGCTCGAGGATGAGCCGTTCTCGCTCATCGTCCGACGCGGCGCCAACAGAGTAATAGTATGCTGCTGCGGACAAGTTGCCTCTTTAAGCCGCCACGGCCCGCCGGACTTTGGGCGCGGCCGCTTGGCCACGTTGAGCCAGTACACGACCAGCAAGGCTGGCGGCATCTGCATCCACAAGATCCTCGGGTATGCTCGGCCCGGTACCTTCAAACGTTACCGGAATGGCGGTTCGCGCTATCAGATTGACCATTGCGGAATAGTTGCTGGTTTCATCCGTTCCGACAAACAATAGCCGGCCTGCCCGCAGGCTGGCAAAACGTTCCGTCGCTGCCAACATATCGGCGTATTGCGACTCAGCCCTTAGGACGAGGTGCGTTTCAATTTCCCGACGCCGGTGAAGGAATTCCCCTAACGCCGTTGTAATACAGTGGTCGGAAGGAGAAAGCCCCGGCGTGTCGATCAGGGTGAAACCATTCCAGGCTTCGCCACGAAGGGCTAGTTCCAGACTCGGAATAGATTCAATAGTTTGGTGGGGAACACCCAGTACGGAACAATAGCGGGCCATTTTGTCGCTGTCGCCTACAGCATGCGGACCAGCCGTGTAGATGCGGACAGGCGTTCGATTAGCCAATGCACGAGACAGCGCGAATTTCACCAAAGATGTGCTCTTGCCTCTCCCGGGCGGGCCGACAAACGCCAGAGTCCGGTTCTCGCCGGATCGCAGGGGCGCAAATGGAGCCACGTGGATATGCTTTTCGAGCAGACCAACGAGTCGTGCTTCCGGATCTCCGGTAAGACTGCCGGCCTCAGCGATCAATTCTGATGCCAGGTGAGGATCCAGTCCCGCCGTCGTTAATCGCTCGAGGATATCCGGGCCCTTGACCGCAGTTGCGGCTCTTCCGACTACCGTCCGCAACGCCTTGATCTGCCGCCGGATATCTTCTATTTCAGCGCTGGAAGACTGTACATTTAAAGCGTGCTCGGTGCCTCGTCCCTGCCGGCCGCCGGCAAGACTGCCGTGCACGTCGCTCCGGGACATATCCGGCCTCTGGTTCCATGCAAACGTGACTTCGAGACGCCCGAACTGGCGATTCTCCGGAGGTGCCGGTCTGGACCCGACCAGGAGCGCCTCCGGTCCGAGTTCTCGTCTTGCGATTTCGAGTGCAGCCGGAACACTGCTGGCGAAATAGGACTTCGTTTCCATACTATTGGATTACTCCTAAGGGAATGACTTTCACGCCAGCTGGTATCTCACTGTGCGCCACGAAGTAGAGGTTCGGAATCGATGCTTCGACCGCCTGCCGGAAAAAGTATCTGCACGATGAGCTTGTAATCGCGGCGACCGGCGCTTCGAGCGGTCCAACCGAGCGTGCGACCCGCTCCAGTAAATCGCGCAGGACATTCGGCGCGAGTGCGAGGGAGCTGTTTGATTCGCCATGATCAATTCCGCTCTCCAGCAGCCTTTCTAGCTGTGGTTCGATAAACCACGCAGCAAGCGCCCCACTACCGTTGAGATACGGTTTCACAACCACCCTGCGAATGGATTGTCTTACGTAGTCCGTCAACAAAATTGGATTCCTGGTCGCTGCCGCGGCTTCACCCAGAGCTTCCAGAATTGAGACCGCGTCACGAATCGACACTCTTTCCCGGAGAAGATTTTGGATTACGCGCTGAACGGTCACCAGCGGCAACAGCTTTGGCACCAGGTCCTCAACGACCCTGGAATTATCAGCGCTGACCCGGTCCACAAACTTTTTAGCCTCTTGTCTGGTGAACAACTCGTGCGCGGAACGTCTGATGAGTTCCCCCAGATGAGTTGCCATTACGCTGAGCGCGTCTATCACGGTATAACCCATCGACCGAACCTGATCGGCATCCTGAGTCGAGATCCACCACGCGGGCACCCCAAACGCAGGATCCGTGGTTGCCCGGCCCACCGGCGGCTTTTCTGTGGCTGTCACGGCAATCGCCAGTTCTGCGCCCGGGGGCAATTCGAACTTAGCAAGTTCGACTCCTTTCAGCAGAATTGAATACTCACGCGGCTTTAGCTTCAGATTGTCGGTAACCCGTACTGATGGGATAATGAATCCCAACTCGGCGGCGAGTTGCTTGCGTATCGCGCCGATCCTGCGAAGAATGGGCGAGTTGACGCCTTCAGCAATATAGGAAACCAGACCTACTCCTACTTCCAGTGAAAGCGATTCCACTCGGAGCAGATCCTCCAGATTTTCTCGCACCGGCCGCGCTGGCTCAGGATCTGCCGCGTTTGAGGCCAGCGAATCTTTCTTGGTCATATTCCAGGCTACGGCACCCAGGCCCGAACCGAGCAATATAAATGGGATTTTTGGCAGTCCGGGAAATGCCGAAAGTGCAATGAGCACACCGCTCGACAAAAGAAGCGGCCGAGACGCACCGAATATTTGCTTTTGAAACTCTGCCCCAAGCCGGCTGTCGGAGCTTGCGCGCGTCGTGATCAGTCCGCCAGCTATCGAGATCATCAGAGCTGGTATCACGGTTACGAGTCCGTCGCCAATTGTCAGAACTGTATAGGTTTGAAGTGCGTGGCTTATATCGACGCCGTGTTGAAACACGCCAATCAACAGACCGGCAACAATGTTGATGCCTGTGATCATGATGCCGGCCACGGCATCCCGTTGAGTGAAACGGCTGGCGCCATCCATCGCGCCGTAGAATTCTGCTTCGGTGGCCAGTTGCTTGCGCCTTCTGCGAGCTTCGGCCTCGTCAATCAGCCCGGAGTTCAGGTCGGAATCGATTGACATCTGCTTGCCGGGAAGGGCGTCCAGCGTAAACCGTGCTGTCACTTCTGAAATGCGTACGGCGCCATGGTTGATGACAACGTACTGGATCATGATCAGAACAAGAAATATCACTGCGCCGATAATGTAGTTGCCGCCTACGACGAAATTCCCGAACGCCTGAATCACGTCCCCCGCCGCCGATGTGCCTGTGTGTCCGTTCAATAGGATTAGTCGCGACGAAGACACGTTCAAGGCGAGTCTGAACAAAGTCAGCAGAAGCAGAGTGGTCGGAAAGACATTGAATTCCACAGGATGGGTGATGTACATAGCGACCATCATCACGATTACAGACATCATGATGTCTGTAACGATCAACAGATCGAGCAGGAAGCCCGGCATTGGCGCGATAAGCGCCACAACAATTGCCAGAACCGCGCCGGGCACGATCAGCTCACCGGCGTTTTCCATTCGTAGTTTTCGGTCAGAAAGGACTGCTGTACCGGGAGTTGGACTGGTATTCATCGCACCCCACTACTCCGTTCCATCAGGCGGAAGATGTATGCCAAAACTTCGGCGACTGCGCGATACAGCTGAGCGGGAATTTCCTGCCCGACTTCAACTGTTTTATAGAGAGCCTGGGCTAGCGGCGGATTCTCAATAATCGGGACCTGACTTTCGACAGCCCTCAGGCGGATTCTTGCCGCCAGATAATTTTTTCCTTTGGCGACGACGACGGGTGCTCCGGTCTGGCCGCGGTCGTAACGGATGGCCACAGCATAATGGGTGGGGTTCACTACCACTGCGGTGGCGGTTCGGACCTCCCGCATCATGTTGCGTCGCCGCATATCCCGCTGGAGTCGGCGCACCCTGGCTTTGGTGTTGGGATTGCCGTCGGTCTCCTTGGCTTCCTCTCGAATTTCCTGCTTGCTCATACGCAGGCGGGCTGCATACCGGAATCGTTCTCGCATCAGGATGACCGCACCGATCATAAAGAGCAGATATCCTGTCTTGCGCATGGCGTCCCGGATAAGTCCTGCAGCGATAGTTGCGGCACCATTGAGCGAAATTAGCGGAAGCCTTTCCAGTTCCGCCAATCGATCATGCACAAGCGTCCATATCAGAAGTCCCATCATTGGAATCATGAACAGAGCCTGAAACAAGGCGGCAATGTTGTTGCCGGGCAAGCGGCTCAAGCGCGCACCTGGGGCAAGACGCTCAAACTTCGGCGTGATGTTATTGAAACTAAAGCCGAAGTTCGTTGCCGCCATATGGATCGCTAACGTGATGACCACAAGTGCTGCTCCCAGTGCCGCCAGCGGGCGGAGTATCAGCCCTGAAAGGCTTACCAGGATTGCACATAGATCTCCTGGTGTGAGTGACACTGAATATGCGCGGCGCAGACTAAATCGAAATGCGGCTTGGACGCTGACGAGCCACTGTGGAAAGTTGTTGGACGCGAGCACAATGAAGGCGAGAAATTGAACTGCGCTTACAAATTCCCGGGCTGCCGGGAAGTCGCCCTGCTCGCGTGCCTTCACGAGACGTCGCGGCGTGGGCTTTTCCGTGCGCTGAGAGGAGTCAGCCATGATTGGCTTGGCCTACAATTCCGTGCACCAGATGCGCCCACGTCATGATCATCGAGTCCACAAACGATGGATAAACGCTAATGCACAGTGCGAGAATTAGCATTGTCCCCGCCAACTTCACCGGCATTGTCATCCCAATCAGGTGCAACTGTGGCTGTAACCGGCCCAATGCGGCCATTGAGACATCGGCCAGCAGCAGAAGCGTCACGACAGGCGTCGCCATACGCAGACCTGCGCGGAAGATCGATCCACAAGACTGAGCGATCGCGAGACTCCAGTGCGGCTGAATGCTGAATGATTCCAGTGGCCGAAGGCGAAGGCTTTCCGCCAGGGCACGAACGAGCAACTGGTCCGCTCCGGAAACGAAGAATAGGACCCCAGCGGTGATTTGCGCCACGGTAAGCAAAACTGTGGAGTCCGCCCCGCTGGTTGGGTCAATTGTCGAAGCGTAGCCGAGCCCTGCCTGCAAACTCGTCACCTGGGCTGCAAATTGAAATATTTCAAGGACGACAGCCAGCGAGATTCCAATCGCGAGCCCAATCGCCGCTTCCGTCACCACACCTCGAGCGATTCGGCCGAACGTTATTTCTCCTGCGATGGGACTCTGCCAGAACGACCGGAGCATGACAGTAAATGCAAAGGAAAGTACAATTCGGCCGGGCTCGGGTGTGGCCCTGTAAGCGGCGAGGGGCAAGAAAGCGCACACGGAGGAAATCCGGGCGAAGGCGTAAAGAAATCCAAGAACGCCGGCGTAGTTGATCTGCAGCTCAGCGGGCATAATGGCTTAGATTCCCCAAAATACTACTGGCATATGCCATACTTCTGTGGACCATCCAGGGCATCATAAGCAGGCAGCCGCCGAGAAACGCAATTAATCGCGGGATTGAACTGAAGCCGCTGTCCTGGATAGATGTCACGATCTGTATCAGGCTCATCACGATACCCGTAACTAATCCGATCAGTAGCAATGGGGCGCTGATCCAGAAAGCGGCAATAAACATATCCCCGACCATGCGCGCGACGCCGTCCGGGGTCATGCGTAGAAGCCTTTCATTAGGGAGCCGACGGTAAGGTTCCACCCGTCGACCAGTACAAACAGTAGAATCTTGAACGGAGCCGAGACCATTGCCGGCGGCAGTTGCACCATTCCAATCGACAGCGTAACGGAGGCGACGACTATATCGATTAGCAGGAAAGGTAAGAAAATGACCGCGCCGATCTGAAAGCCTGCTCGGATTTCCGACAGCATATAGGCGGGTGCCAGAATCTCGATACCAAGATCCTGGACGGAGCGCGGTTCGGATGAGTGGGTCAGGTCGAGGAACAGTCTCACATCTTTTTCCCTGACAAAGCGCGCCAGAAACTCCGCGAGTGGTTTCGCTCCCTGGGAGTAGGCTTGCTCCATAGTCATTTCCCCGCGCTCCAGTGGTTTTATGGTTTCGCGATAAATTTGGCTTGCGACTGGCTGGATCGTCGTCAGCGTTAACAGCAGGGCGATCCCGGTGAGAACCTGGTTTGACGGTGTTGTCTGAGTACCCAGCGCTTGCCGCAGAAAGTGGAGAACGATAGATATTCGCAGAAACGGCGTTACGGACATTACGATTGCCGGAAGAAACGTGAGGATTGTCATTCCGATGACGACCTGCATTGGAATGCTCACGGCGTTCTGAGGCGGAGAACTGACAGCCGCGTCGAGAGTCGCTGTCAGGAACACGAGGAGACATGCGCATTTCATCGCGTTTCCTCCCGTGCGGCAAACGAGGATAGGACCTGACAACCCGCAGGCGTTACGGCAAGCACAAGAGTCTGATCGTCCGCGCGAATCAGATAGAGGCTATGGTTAGCGCTCAACATTACCCGCTCGCGAACTTCGAGACGCTTATCGATGGCTTTTGTGTTCATTATTGCGGTTCCGACAGCACCGTATCTGTGCAGTGCATATTTCGCAGCTAAACATGAAGCGAGAACAATTACAATTGCCACGCTAGGCCATATTTCAATCACGACCGCGGTCCTCTTTCAGCACGATCACCGTTCAACATTGAAGTCGGTGATCCGAACTCCCATTTGACTTTCAATGATTACGATTTCTCCAAATGCCGCCAGTCGGCTGCCTAACAGGATGTCGATGTTTTCCCCCGCGGAGCGTCGCAATTCAATGATGCTGCCTTCTTCGAGTGCGAGAATGTCCGAAAGCGACATCCATTGCTGGTCCAGTTGCACTTCTATTTCGATTGGCACCGTTGCAATGTGGGCAACCTCATCTATCGGCATCATGAGCTAGGGCTTTAGGGCGATTGTTGCCTGCAAGATTTCGTCTTCAGTCGTGATCACTTTAGAATCGGCTTGATAGCCGCGTTCATAGGTGAGGAGGTGGGTCATCTCGGTCGCTATGTCGACAGTCGACGACTCCAGTGCTCCGCCCACGATTTGTCCCCGCGCGCCGGTGCCAGGCATGCCAACGGTTGGAGTAGCCGTTGCAGCCGTCGCACCGTAAATATTGTTTCCCAGGTCCTGCATTGTTCCTGGGTTAAGCACTGATGCCAGTGCTAATTGTGCGACCGTTACGGAGGTACCATCGGAGTAATTGGCGTGAACTGCACCGTTTGTGCCAATGCTGATGTCTGTAACCTGTGATGCGAGAGTTCCATTCTGCTGGCTGGACAGGTTCGAAGAAGGCTGGTTGAACGAGGTCAGCAAGGCGTTTCCCTTGGCGTCGTAGAGGTTCCAGTTTACCGTCGTGTCCGCCGCGCCATTTGCCAGGCCGCTGATCTGTATTGCGATCGGCTTTGCCGATGCTGCTGGAGTGGTCAACTGCCCTGAACTATTGAAGGTCAATGTGCCAGAAGACAGTGTTGTCGTGCTTCCGGTGCCTGATGTCAGGTCTGAGCTTGGTATTGTTACCTGATAGCCCCAGTTGTCGGGAGACGTTTCTGTGTACGTAATGGTGAGCACGTGCTGGCCTCCCTGTGCATCGACAATTTGAATCGGCGTACTGAACGTTCCATCGCTTGAACCGACGGCTGCACTCGCGTTGAGGTTGGCGCTGACCGAAAACGTTGACGTCGCTTTCGGTGCTTGAATTCCGTTGACAGGGAGAGTGATGTTGCTCAATGCTGCCGACGTGTCGAGTACGCCCGCGCTGGCATTCCAGCCCTGAACGTTTTGTCCGCCGGGTGCGATCAGATTCCCCGATGAATCTACAGAGAATGTTCCGGCCCGGGAGTACACTTGCTGGCCTGCGGGCGATTGAAGTACAAAGAATCCATTTCCCTGGACCGCAGCATCGTAAGCCTGCCCGGTGGTCTGAACAGATCCTTGAGTGAAATGGCGTGAACTGATGGCTACGGTGTTTCCGCCAGCCTGAGCTGCGCTGTTTCCTCCATTTAGGCTCTGGCTCATAAGGTCTTCAAAAGACACTGTCTGGTTCTTGTATCCGGTTGTATTAATATTCGACATGTTCGCGCTGACAATATTTATTGCCTGCGCGTTCGCGCTGAGTCCTGCCAGCGCGTTGGACAATGCTGTTGACATGCTTGTGTTCTCCTGCCTATTTGCTTATTGCGGAAGTGGCGATACTGTTTGATCCGCTCTGAGTGGCTGTTGGGGCGGTCACTGAAGTCGCGGGCGTGGCGGTTTGGGTCGAAGCGGGCGCCGTATTCTGATTGATTGCTATCAGTTGTTCTAGCTGACTGTACGCCGTCAACTGCGAGACGAATTGGTTGCTGTCTGTGGGATTCAGGGGATCCTGATTTTGCAGTTGCGAGACCAGGAGCGTAAGGAAGGTGGACTCGTTGGCGAGCGGTCCGGACGCCACTGCCTGCTGTGCGACTGAACTGGTGGTCTGGGCTGTAATTGGCGACTGGGAGGCCGCCGCGATAGAAGTTAGGGTTGAGCTCATGAGATGTCCTGTGTCGCGTCTATCATTCCTATAAAGGATGGTGTGTTGGAGTTTTTAGAACTGTTGTCTCGCTCTCTGCGTGGACGCGGTTGGGGTTCTTGGCGGTGTTTTCCTTGTTGTCGCGTCCAACCGTCTGCGTCGTATCCGGCGGTGCTTAGCGTGTTAACCAGATCTCCCACGTTTTCCTGCAGGCGGCCGCTCAAAAGGGTGTCAGTTGAGTGGAGGGAAATATGCACGTTTCCTGCGTTCTCTGTGATTCGGACACGCAGATCTCTTGTTCCGTCGGGTGTCAATTCCAGCGCGAGAGAGCGGATGGTTTGCTTTGGGGCCTCCGGAATGTGGTCGGCGTTCATCTGGGCTTGAACCGCGGCGGGAATTGAGGACTTAGGGTTTGGGCGATTCGACGCTGCGCTCGGGTTAAGGTCCAGACCAGTTGGTCGCGACTGTAATGTGTGCGGTATTGGAGTTTCCGCGTGGTATGGCGGCGTTTGTGCGCGGTCGTTGTCCGCGAGAGATTCCGCCGTATATGTTCTTTTATGCGTCGCCACATCCTCGTTCGTCCGGGTAGCAACCGCCAGGCCATCCGGGGTAGAGACTCCGCTTTTGGATTCCGCCGGAACCGCATTTGTGGGCTTTGGCTCTGCTGCGTGTACCGCATTCGACAGCCGAAGCTCGATTACCGTGTCCGGCGCAGCGATCCGGGGAGCCGTTTCCACTTCTGATTGAACTCCTGTAGCTTTCTCGGTTGCGTTATCGTTCTCAGTCGTATCGTCTGACTGTACTTTCGATGAGTTTCGGGGCTGGAAGTTTACTGGAGGCGCGACAGTGGGAAATGGAACTGCCAAATCATTTCTGTCTTGCTTAACTCGTTGAGCCGAAGGTTCGAGTCGTATGCCAATATGATTTGGCGGGAGGAGTGAGGCGCGCCGCGGGCGTTGCTCCGCGACGGCCCCGGGAGCGCTCGGCAACACAGGGGCTTGGGCCACCGTGTCTGCGTCTGGGTTAGCTGTAGTCGTCGTCTCTGAATGGTCGCTCTCGTTGGCACCCGCTTCCGTCGGCTTTCCTGTAGCGGTCTGTTGTTCGTTGGGCACTCCCGGCGAACTTGGCGAATCGTCTTTATTGGCGTTGAGAGAACTGGGAACGGACGTGCTCGTTTGATTGGCAGTGCGGTAGTGTGCAGTGGGTGCTATTGACCAGCCCTCCATCGGACTTTTATTCAAGAGTGATGGCTGCGATGCGGCTCCTGGGCGGTTTCTGATAGAGGCTGCTCGAAGGAATTCTTCCGGCGTTGTGTGTGTGCCGTTGTTCTTTGTTGTGTGTTGCCCGTCGCCGGTGGCTTCACTGTTGGTCTCTACGCCGGCATTGTCCATTACGCCGGCGAATCCAACAGCAAAGGGAGTTGCGCCTTGAGTAAGCAGTGCGGGTCGTAGGCTTGGTGCAGTGACTGCGGGCAGTGAAACCACGCATCCCACTGAGCAGACTCGTTGCCAAACCGGCGCGTCTGGGTTTGCAACGTTTTAGCGTGCAGATCCGGTGGCCATTCGGGGATGTTGTGCCGATTTGGGAGAAAGTTGTAGCGTTTCGGTATCTACTACATTGGACTTATCGGCTTGTACTGCTGAAAGTATAGACTTTTCTTCGGCTCTGGCGTTTCGGCCATTTGCTTGCGGTTGCGCTGTTGGAGTCGCTATGGATTCGATCTTAACTGCCGCTGCCGGGGGAATGCAGGCCAGGATGCAATCTCTCGAATTGCTTGCGAATAATCTGGCCAACGTCGAGACTGGCGGGTATAAAGCCGATCGGGAGGAGTTCAGTGTGTTTACCAGCTCCGACGCCTCCGTCGACCCGTGGACGGGTGATGCCGCGGTGCTTCCTCTGGTGGAGAGCCGCTGGACTGATTCATCTCAAGGTGGCTTTCGCGACACGGCTAATCCCCTAGATCTCGCTATTGAGGGCCCGGGACTCTTTAGCATCCGGACGCCGCAGGGAGTTCGGTACACGCGCAACGGAACGTTTCGGATCGGCGCGGGCGGTACGCTTGCGGCGAGCGATGGCAATCCTGTACTCGGCGAAGACGGCGGCACCATATCCCTTCAACCCGGCGTACCAGTTCATATTCAGAGCGAAGGCTCAGTGCTGCAGGGCGGAGTGCCGGTTGGGCGTATTGCGTTGGTTCAATTCGATTCCGGGAACCTGCAGCGAGCTGGTGCCAACTACTTCCGGGCGGCTGACGGAGTGAAGGCCTCGCCAGCTTCTGGAGAAATTAGTCAGGGAAAACTTGAGCAATCGAATGTTGGAGCCGCTGAGTCTTCGGTGCGTCTGGTTTCCATTATGCGGCAGTTTGAAATGTTGCAAAGGGCCACCAATGTCGGTTACGAGCTCAATCGTCGGGCCATAGAAGAGGTTGCTCGTGTGTCTGCTTAGTTCTTGCGGGCACTTCGAAAAAGTTTGGAGGAATTTATGATTCGCGCACTTTATAGCGCCGCAAGCGGCATGACGGCACAGCAATTGAACGTTGACAATATAGCCAACAATCTGGCGAATGCCAATACGGTCGGCTACAAGTCGAGGCGTGCTCAGTTTCAGGATCTCTTGTACCAGACTCTGGTGCAACCGGGCTCGCAGTCTGGCCAGTCGACCACCGTTCCGACCGGGCTCCAGTTGGGCCTTGGAACGAAGACGTCATCCAATGAGATCATTTTTCAGCAGGGCGATTTCTCGAGCACGGGGAATCCACTTGATCTCGTCATACAGGGGCTCGGGTTTTTTCAGGTAAAGCAGCCGAACGGAGAGCTCGCCTACACCCGCGCCGGCAACTTTCAGATGGACGCGTCCGGCAATATCGTTACTTCGAATGGAAATCCGATTCAGCCGCAGATTACGATTCCGTCTGCCGCCCAGTCCATAAGCATAGCCGCCGACGGTACCGTTAGCTACGTTTTGCCCGGTCAAACAGCTGCCCAAACTGCAGGCCAGATTACTCTTGCCAATTTCCAAAACCCGGCTGGTCTCAATTCGGTTGGTCAGAGTCTGTACCTTCCGACAGACGCCTCGGGCCAGCCCGTTGTGGGACCTCCGGGCGGAACTGAGGGCCAGGGCACGCTGCTGCAGGGATACGTCGAGCAATCTAATGTCAGCGTGGTGGATGAGTTTATTAACTTGATTTCCAGCCAGCGTGCTTATGAGGCAAATTCCAAGGTTGTAAAGGCTGCCGACGATATGTACCAGCAGGTGAACAATCTTACGAAGTGAATGGTCGGTCGAATGAGTTTCTGCTGCGGTTGGTGAATTGGTTCGCCCTGGAAAAAGGAATACGTTGGACCGGTTCTTTGCAGGAGGCTACTTGATGTCTATACCAGTGAAGTGTCTGTGCGTTGTTTTGACAGCTCGCGGCCTCGTGGCGGCAAGCACTTCGTCGTCCGGGAAAAGGGAGAAGCCTCAGCCCGAACCGTCGATGCTTGACCGCTATGTCACCAGCGCCCGTTCGGTTTCTGCTCTCGACGCCGATGGCGCCGCTCCCGGCTCTCTTTGGTCGGCGTCTGCGCGCCTTACTGACCTCGCACGGGACTCGCGCGCCAGTCAGTTGAATGATTTGGTGACGATCGTAGTGACCGAGACCGTCAATGCTGTAGCGAGTGGTGCCAGTACGACGGAGCGTGCGTCGAGCGCGAACTCGTCGATTACATCGCTTGCCGGACCCCGGGCGACAGCGTTGTCAAATCTGGCAAATCTTTCGGGTGATCAGAAGCTCAACGGTACCGGGACCACCTCGCGAGCCGCAACACTTTCGGCTGTTCTTTCGGCGCGGGTTATTTCCGTGCTGCCCGGGGGACTTCTTCTCATTGAGGGCTCGAAGGATTTGCAGGTAAATTCCGAACAACAGCTTATCACTGTTCGGGGAATTGTCCGGAATACGGATATTACGACGAATAATACGGTTCCGTCCAACCAGATCGCGGACATGGAGATTCGAGTCAATGGCAAGGGCATTGTCGGCGACGCGGTCCGACGGCCCAATGCTCTGTATCGTTTTCTTCTGGGCTTGCTTCCTTTTTGATATGCGTATCGTGTTTGTCCTGCTTGGGTGGATGTGTCTGATCGGGAATCTTAGCGCCGCATCGCGACTAAAGGATCTGGTGTCGATTGAGGGTGTTCGGGAGAACCAGTTGGTCGGCTACGGTATCGTCGTTGGGTTGAATCGGACAGGAGACAAGCAGCAGACAATTTTTGGCACCCAAAGTCTTGCGAATATGCTGGACAAGATGGGTGTCTCAGTCGTACCCGGTGCTATTAAGGTGGCCAATACCGCTGCGGTTATGGTGACAGCTACGCTCCCGCCGTTCGCCCAGCCGGGCACGAAACTGGACGTGACTACGGCTGCGATCGGGGACGCGACCAATCTTCAAGGGGGCATTCTGCTGATGACGTCGCTTCGCGGTGCCAATGGGCTCGTGTATGCGGTCGCGCAAGGGCCGGTAGTTACTGGCGGATTCGTCGCGGGCCAGGGCGGAGTCAGCCAGACGGTGAACCATCCCACTGTTGGGCGTTCTCCCGGGGGCGCGACTGTTGAACGGGCCGCGCCGTCCGTGGAGCCAGGAGATCGTATTCATCTCCAGTTGCGCATTGCTGATTTCACTACAGCGTCCCGGATTGCCGAGGCTATTAATCGCGGGCTGGGTGAGGGTGATGTAATTGCCCATGCCGATAATTCGGCCCTGCTAAGTGTTGAATCTCCGGCAGCGTGGAGGCCCAGGATGGCCGAATTTATTTCAGCGCTGGAGAACCTCACGGTTGAGGTCGATTCATTCGCGCGTATCGTGGTAAATGAACGTACCGGGACTATCGTAATCGGGAAGGATGTTCGAATTTCCCCGGTGGCGATTCTTCATGGCAATCTTTCCGTCGAGATCCAGACAAGTCTTTCCGTCTCTCAGCCGCTTCCGTTTTCCACCGGTACTACTCAGGTGGTTCCTCAACAAACTGTGGTGGCTCGCAGCGAGGCAGCGAAAAATGTCGTCCTGAAGCAGGGCGCCACAGTTGAGGAGTTGGTGCATTCGTTGGCCGCTGTCGGATCGACGGCGCGGGATATCATCGCGATTCTCCAAAATTTGCGCGCTGCAGGCGCGCTGAATGCGGAGCTTGAAATTATATGATTTCCCTTAGTGTGAATCATCAACTCGGCCACTTGAATTCGCCGGACCCAGCCAGGACGGCTGGGGCCGCGGCGGATTTTGAGGCACTGCTGATTGCTGGTATGTTGAAGACTATCCGGGAGGCTGGCTCTGGCTGGCTCGGTACCGACGGTGATGACGCGAGCGCAACTGCGTTCGGTCTGGGCGAGCAGAGCCTCGCGAGGGCGATCTCCGCTTCAGGTGGCTTCGGCCTTGGCAAGATGATTCAACACAGTATCGAGCGCTCGGTCGGGGATGATTCGAGCCGCGTTGCTGTTGGCGATTCGTATTCGACCTCAGAACACTCGCACGCTTTGGAAGGTCCGAATTCCCGTTGAGTCAGACCCGGATTTCGAAATGGCGCGGCGCACTGCTGGGTAAGGTTTGATTCAGTTTCTGGCTTTCGGCGTTGAGTTCCCCACCTCTTGGTCCGATTTGGCGCTCGATCGTATTCCATGCATCGGCGAGGGTCATTAACAATTCCCGGACCTCAACCAGAGGGCAGTCGGACTGTTCGTGCATTGCTGTCAACAATCGTCCCTGCATATAGAAATACAGGTCGCGGAGGTTTTTGGTAAGCCCCGGCGCCGCGCTGTCGTGCAGTGATGAGACCAGCTCTGCAATTGCGGCGTACGCATTGGATATGGCTACTCCGCGCTGCGCAATTCTGCCCTCCCTCAGATGTACTCGCGCGTCCTGCACTGACGATATTGCACGCTGGTACAGCAAAGTCACGAGTTCAAGCGGCGCGGCACCGAGTATTTTTTGTTCAAAATATGGATTCATGCGGAGGTTCCCGTGGTTGCTTCTGATCGTGGACAGGCGGGTATCGATCCGGCGTTTTCCAGGGATCCGGCTCCGCCCATCTGAAGTTCATTTCGGCGGCATTCCGGGTTCTTAGAGCCAATTCGCGCTGACATCCTTGCTGGTCTATCCTGCTGGACGGGTTCTGCCGATATACATTCAGAGGAAACCATGACTGCCACCACGCCCCTGGATGTGTTGATCGTCGACGATTCAGCCGCGATCCGCAAAATACTGCAACGAGTCCTTCGTCAGACGGATCTCAACCTCGGAGACATTGAAGAGGCCGGGGACGGGACGGAGGCCGTAGACATCTTACAGAAGCGGGGCTTCGGTCTTATCCTTTCGGATATCAACATGCCCCAGATGGACGGCCTCGAATTGCTCGCGCGAATTAAGGAAATGAAGCACCTGAAAAATGTGCCTGTGATTATGATAACCACCGAAGGTGGTCATGGAAAAGTGATGGAAGCCGTACAGTTGGGGGCGACCGGCTACGTGCGCAAGCCGTTCACCGCCGAACAGATCAAGGAGAAACTTACTGGCCTGATTTAAGTCGGCCGCAGCAAAGACCAAACCTTGCCGGGCAGATGGACGTTACGATTGAACCCGGACTTAACGCCCGGGAACGCCCATCCAGCCGCGCGTCCAAATATCTTCCATGGTGATGAAGAGGAGCAGAATCAGCCAGTAGATACCACTGAACACGATCATCTTGGTCAGCTTCGTTGCATAAGCGATATGCATGAAGAACAGGACCACCAGCGAGGCCTTGAACACTGCGATCGAAAGGGCGACAACAAGATTCATGCGCCCAAGGTCGACAGTCGATATCCAGGCGGTCACCCAGGTGAGCACGATGAGTGCAGTGAATACTGCAAAATAAACCCGCTTGGGGACGATGTGATGAGTATGATCGGCCATAGTCTTATCCCTTGAGTCCGCCTGAGCGGTCGATCAGATAAAGCAACGGGAACAGGAAAATCCAGACGATATCCACGAAGTGCCAGTAAAGTCCGAACATTTCGACCGGCGTATGCCACTCGGGACCATAATCGCCCTTGCGGGCTTTTACGATCAGGTACAAAATGATGAAGATCCCGATGATCATGTGCGTCGCGTGCAGGCCGGTCATCCCGAAGTAGCAGGCGAAAAACAAGCTTGCGTGCTGCGCATCGGCGCAACCTTCACACTCGAAGTTGGCGCCAGGGATTTCATGATGGACCCACTTGTCGTGATACTCCACGGATTTCACGCCGAGGAAGGTGCCGCCAAGCAACAGGGTGAGGACCAGAAACAACACGATCAGGTTTTTCTTCCCGATCGACGCATAATGCACCGCCAGCGCCATCGTTAAACTGCTGCAGATCAGTACCGTCGTGTTCGCCGCGCCGAGCCAAAGGTCGGTCTTATTGCTTGCAGATGCAAAGGCCGCCGGATATGCCTGACGGTACACCATGTACGCCAAAAACAGGCCTCCGAAAAACATGATTTCGGTGACCAGAAACACCCACATGCCGATAGTCGAAGCGTCCTTTTGCTGCTCCGCGTTCTCGAAATGATGTTGTAGTGCGGTCGATTGGCTAGCCAATGTGCGCAACCTCCTCAGTCGTATAGGTATAGGCTTCCTGCGTCACAACCGGCGTTACCTCGAAGTTTTGGTGAATCGGGGGCGACGACGTCTTCCACTCCAGTCCGGTCGCACCCCAGGGATTATCTCCCGCCAACTTGCCGTATTTCAGCGACCACAGCAGATAGATGAACGGAACAAAATAGCCGACGCCCAGTAACCCGGCACCGGCCGTAGACAGAACGTTAAAAACCTGGAATTCCGGGGGATACACATGGTACCGCCGTGGCATCCCCATGTAGCCAACCAGGAATTGCGGGAAGAACGTCAGATTGAATCCGCAGAACACCATAATGGCCGAAAGCTTCGACCATCCTTCCGGGTACATTCGTCCCGTGATCTTCGGCCACCAGAAATGGATCCCGCCCAGGAAGCCCATAATCGCGCCGCCCACCATCACGTAGTGAAAGTGCGCAACCACGAAGTAAGTATCGGTCAGATGCACGTCCAGTCCGATTGACGCCAGGAACAGCCCCGTCAGACCGCCAATCGTGAACAAGCCCATGAACCCGAAGGCATAAAGCATCGGCGTTGTGATCCGGACGGAACCCTTGTACATGGTCGCCAGCCAGTTGAAGATCTTGATCGCCGAAGGAATCGCCACAATATACGTGAGAATGGAGAACACCATCCCGGCGTAAACCGACTGGCTCGCGACATAAAGATGATGGCCCCACACAAGGAAGCCAAACACCGCAATCGCCAGGCTGGAAAACGCGATGAACGTATAGCCAAAGGGCTTCTTCGAACTGAACGTCGAGATGATTTCAGACACCACACCCATCGACGGCAGAATCATGATGTAAACCGCCGGGTGCGAGTAGAACCAGAACATGTGCTGGAACAACACCGGGTCTCCCCCGTAGGCCGGGTCGAAAAATCCGATGTGCAGCCCCCGCTCCAGTACAACCAGAAACAGCGTGACCGCCACCACCGGTGTACCCAGAATCTGGATCATGCTCGTTGCATAATGCGCCCAAACGAAGAGCGGCAGACGGAACCATGTCAGCCCCGGTGCACGCATGCGATGGATCGTAACGATAAAATTCAGCCCGGTCAGAATCGAAGAGAAACCGGCAATAAAGATGCCAAGACCTGTGGTTAATACATAGCCGTTCGAGTAGGACGTACTGAACGGTGTATAGAACGTCCACCCCGTGTCGACTCCGCCCAGGATCAGCGACGTGAAGATAAACAGGCCGCCCGCCAGATACACGTAATAACTCAGCAGATTCAGCCGCGGAAAAGCCACGTCCTTCGCCCCGATCATCAGCGGCAACAGGAAGTTCCCCAACACCGCCGGAATCGATGGGATCAGGAACAGGAACACCATCAGCACGCCGTGCATCGTAAACACTTTGTTGTAGGTGTTCGATTCCAGCAGATCGCCCGCCGGAGTCATCAGTTCCAGACGGATCATTGCCGCGTACAGCCCGCCGAGCATGAAAAAGAACGTGACGCTGATCAGATAGAGAATGCCGATCCTCTTGTGATCTTTTGTGAGCAACCAACTCTTAAGGCTGTGAGCCTCGTTCAGATAATTCTTTTTTGTTAGTACCGGTGAAGGCGCCGTGATCATACTGGTTTTCCTTCGTCTATTTCTTCCCAGCCTGCGCGGCTGTTCCGCCGGCCTTTAGCTGCGTCTGCTTTGGATTCAGATCCACTGTTCCAGGAACAGCCGGCATCGGTGCTCCGTTTGCCGGTCCAAGCGACTTCACGTATTCCACAAGTTTCAGCAGGCCGTCTTCTGTCATCAGCCCTTTGAATGTCGGCATGATGTTGTCGTATCCGGCTACAATCCGCCCCTCGGGATTCAATACCGACTCACGGATATAGGCCTCGTCAACCTTAACTCGGCTTCCGTCCTTCAGGTCGACCGTGGTCCCGTAGATTCCCGCCAGATTCGGTGCCCGGCCATTGGTACGCTGCACCGTGCTCGGATGGCAGTTCCCGCATCCCAGCTGATTGAACAGCGCCTGGCCCTGCTCTGCCATCGAGCCTTCGCCGCTGCCCTTGGCCAACCAGTCGTTGTAATCGGCCTGGCTCATCACATAGACCACGCCGATCATTCCGGAGTGCTTGGTTCCGCAGTACTCGGCGCAGAAGATGTGATACGCGCCGATCTTCGTCGGGCGGAACCACTCCGTCGTGTACTTCCCGGGCAGTACGTCGGACTTCGTTCGGAACGCGGGCACGAAGAAATCGTGGATCACGTCCTCCGAAGTCATAGTGAGACGAATATCGCGGTCGACAGGAATATGCAGTTCGTTGATCTCGCGCGCACCTTCCTGGTGCTGGATCTTCCACATCCACTGCTTGCCCGTCACGTAAACGTTCATGGCATCGGCGGGCGGCCGTGACTCGGTAAAGAAGATGACCGCGCCCCATCCAAACATCACCATCGACAGTCCCAGTGGGATCACCGACCACGTGATTTCGAGGATCATGCCGCCAATGCCGTGTTCATCAATCGGCGTCGGAATGGTATTGTCCTTTCGCCGGTACTTGATGGCGAAAAATACCGTGAAAAACGCAATGATCAGCGAGAAAAACGCGCTCGTCAGGACGAGGAAGGCATAAAGCCCGTCGACCTGGCCCGCGAAGTTAGACGCTGCTTCCGGAAAAAGCTGGAAACTTCTCGGTTCCATATCGGTTAGACGGCCCGTATCCCTTTCTGCCTGCTGTCTCTACGCAGCATGATAAAAATAAATCCCCCAAGTGTCAGCACAGTGGCGGCTCCCGCCACTCGCAGCATTCCGAGCGCTACCGGCGTGTATTTTGCCGACGTCGGATCGAAGTGATAGCAGAACAGGAGAATCTGGTCGACCGCCGTTCCAATCTTGTTCTGCGACGCCTCCACCAGCCCGAGACGCATATCCTTCGGTGAGTAATCGATCCCGTAAAAATACTTCGAAAGCTTCCCATCGGGCGTCAGCACGTAAATCGCGCTGGCATGCGCAAACTGCGCAATATGAACATCCCACTTGTAGCGGAAGCCAACCGTTTCCGTCACGCGCTTGATCGAGGCTTCGTCGCCGGTCAGGAAGTGCCACCCTGCCGCAGTCTCTTCGTGCCCGTAAGCCTTCACGTAAACGGCTTTCTTGATCAGCGCCTGTTTCGGCGTCTCGCGCGCGTCGAAACTGATCGCCACAACATCGTAATCCTGACCCGGCTTAAACGACAGCACCTTGGCCGCCCGCACCAGTCCGTTCAGAATCTGCGTACACAGCATCGGGCATTCGTAATAGACCAGCGCCAGCACCACCGGCCGCTTGCCGAAATAATGTCCCAGCGGTACGCTCTGCCCGTTCTCGTCGCGAAACAGGGCATCCATCGGCATCTGCGCGCCAAGGCGCTGTTCGATTCCGATGTCCTTCAGCGGCAGTGGCCGGTCCCCGCCCTTCATGTTCAGCAGATCCGGCACCGGCACATTGCGCCCCGAATTGATCGTGGGCGTCTCGCCGGCAGCCGCGAGCGGTCCGGTAATAATCTCGCGCGATCCCTGCGCGGCCGGCGTCTGGGCAAACACCTGCAACGCCCCCGCGAGCAAAAATGCGCCGCAGAGCGTTACACCCAGTACCGGATTGGACTGCCTCAGGATCATTGCGCTATCTTTTCCAGCGTTCGGCCGCTGCTCGAATCCATCGGGATGACACGGTATCCGTCGTTGTCGCTTCCGGCCTGAGATGGCTTCACCGGCAGACCCTTCTTCGCAACCATGTCGATTGCCAGATCGATCGGAATTCGCACCGTTCCTTTATTCGGATCCACCCACCCGTAACCATTCAAAATGGCATTTTCGGCCGCAAGCATGTCCTCCAGTTCCACCTTTGGAGGAGCCTTGTATCCCTCTTCGTCGCGGAATCCCTGCAACCGCGGTTCAGCCGGCAGTTTGGCGCGCTCACTCAGCATGCCGCGCGTCGTCAGACCTTCGTTCTTCTTGTCCTCTACCTTGAAAAGGTAGGTGAACATGCCGACCATTCCGAACACCACAACAATGCACGCAATCAGCAGACCGATACCGAACGCCGAGACCTGGAAAATGTCCACGTCTCTCCGTTCAAAGGAGACGTCTGCGTTTCCCTGCGAATGGTCGTGTCCGTGGCCGCCGTGGCCCGGCTCATGTCCGCCTGTCTTCTTAGTGGTCTCTGCCATGGTTCAATGCCTTTTGAAGATCCGGGGCTCCCAGCGGCAGCAACGGCCGCTCCGGAAGCGCGCGGAAGAATAACGCCAGCCACAGTCCGCCGAATCCAATCGGCGCGGTCAGGTCCAGCCAGGAAATTGCCAGCAGCGGATGATCCACGCTTGTGAAGTTCGGTTCCACCAGCCAGATCAGGTCGACCACCCGAATGCACACGATGAAGATCGCGATCCGCGAAATTGTGTTTGCATTGCGCTTGAGCGACTGCGAGAGCAGCAGCGCAAACGGCAGCGCGAAATGCAGCAGAAGCAGCGATAAGCTCACCCATTCCCAGCCGCCGTTCAGGCGCCGGATGTACCAGGTGATTTCCTGCGGCAGATTGCCCGACCAGATAATCAGCAACTGCGAGAAATTCAGATACGCCCACAGCATGACGAACGCAAACATCAGCTTGCCGAGATCGTGCAGATGCTTCTTCGTCACCGCGTGATCCATCGGTGCGTACTTCGTCATCATCGCCAGCACGGCAATGATCAGCGCCAGCGCCGTGAGACCAGCCCCCACAGCCTGCATAAACCCATAGATTGTCGATGCCCACGTCGGATCGAGCGACATCAGGAAGTCGACCGAGGCAAAGGTGATCGTCAGGAAGAACGCCACGATGCCCGGCGCGCTCAGCGCTTCCAGCTTCTTCGAGTAATCCGTGGACTTCGTTTCGTCTTCCAGCTTCGACCACTTATTCAGCAGCGTCGTCAGCCCCAGCCACACCGCGCCGTAAATTACCCAGCGCAGCCAGAAGAACGGCATGTTCAGATAGAGCGCCTTGGCCTGGACAATCTTGTCGGCCGCGTGCGCCGGGTCAGCCCAGAGATACAGCTTAGGTGCCATCAGCAGCAGCGGTAAAAACGCCAGCCACATCACATACAAGGTCTTCGTACCGGCTTCGAGAGGCCGCCGGATCATCATGCCCCACGCGCCGCCGGTGACGAGATGCACCATCAGCAGCCCGAGGCAGCCAATACCCGCGCCGAACCAGAAGAAACAGCCCACCAGATACGCGCGAAGGAATTGCTGTGCGCCGACAAAGAAATAGCCACTGATCGTCAGCGCCAGAAACACCAGACCGACGAAGGCAGACGTTTGCTGGTACTTCTTGACCGTGTCCGCAAGCTGCGGAGACATTGCGTAACTTTGTTCCGTCGTCGTCATTTTCTTTCCGGCTGGTTCGATGGAGCCGCCCCCGCGCCCGCCGCGCCCGGCACACCCGAAGGCGTCGCCGGCACCGCCGGGAAGTTGCTGAAGTCCGTGTCGTTCGGTGCGATCGGCTCGCTTTGCTGAGCCTTCGATGGCGCGGTGCCCGCTGCGGGGATCCGCGACCGCGCTTCCTGCGGCAGATCGTTGATGTTGGCGTTCTCCGCGTACTGAAGGGCCCGGATGTAAGCCACAATCGCCCAGCGATCCCGCGGCTCCACCTGTGCCGAGTAGTTCAGCATCGCGCCGTAACCGTTCGTGATCACGTCGTAGAAATGTCCCACCGGCGCCTGACGCAGCCGATCGATGTGATACGAGGGCGGCTGCTTGAATCCGCGCCGCACAATCATGCCGAGCCCGTTGCCAATCCGTCCATGGCACGGCGCGCAATAGATGTCGTAGCGCTGCTGGCCGCGTTCGATCACTTTCTTATCGACGGCGATTGGAAACGCTTCGATGTCTTTACCCGCCGCGTCCTTACCTTGGTAAAACGCCGTGTCTTCGTCCAGCGTCCCGCGCGCGATCGTGCCTTCCACCGGCTGCCGTTCGCTGCGTCCATCGGCAAAGAACTGACTCGGCCGCTGCGGCCGGTACTTCGGCTGATCCTGCATGTCGAGACGCGAACACCCAAGCGCCGCGAAGCTCAGGACCGCCAGTGCTGATGCTGCAATCGGCGAAATCTTCATCGCGCCACTTCCGCCACTTCTTCAGGATTCAGGCTTTCCAGAAATTTCACCGTCGCTGCGTGGTCGAACTTCGGATCGTCCGTTTCGATGCACAGGAAAAATTTGCTTTTCGATGCCGCCCCGAAACGTTCCACATTAAACACGGGATGGTACGGCAGCGGCAGCCCGTTCAGCATGATCATGCTGATCGCCGCCGTGAGACCCGCAATCAGAATCGTGCATTCGAACGTGACCGGAATAAACATCGGGATGCTGATCAGCGGACGCCCGCCGATATTCAGCGGCAACGCCTTCGCCGAAATCCAGCTCGCCAAGGTAAAGCCGCCCGACCCGCCCAGAATCGCGCCGATCAGAGTAAAGAGCGACACGCGGTTGTCGTGCAGATCCATCGCATCGTCCAGCTCATGCAGCGGCACCGGCGTGTACGCGTCGAACTTGCGGAACCCGGCCTCGTGCGTCTTGCGCGCCGCCGCCACCAGCTCGCCGGCGGTTGCGAATTCGGCCATAATTCCGTACAGCGGATGTACGTCCAGAGTGGAGTGAGAACTCATCTCGCCACAGGCTCCTTAACACGCGCTCCCGGCAGGAGCATGCGCAATTCGAAGATCGTGATGATCGGCAGCACCCGCACAAAGAGGAAAATCAAAGTCATGAACAGACCGATCGTACCGATATACGTGGCCCAGTCCCACACCGTCGGCCAGTACATGCTCCAGCTCGAAGGCAGGAAGTCGCGGTGCAGACTCGTGACCACAATCACGAACCGCTCCAGCCACATGCCGATATTCACGATGATCGAAATGATCCACAGAATCAGCGGATTCGTCCGGATCTTCTTCGACCACAGGAACTGCGGCGTAATCATGTTGCACAGGATCAGGCACCAGTAGAACGGAGCGTACGGCCCCGTCATGCGGTTCAGGATCATGTACTTTTCGTACATGTCGCCGCTGTAGTATCCGAAGAACGCTTCCAGCGCATAACCGTAGCTCACGATCATGCCCGTCGCCAGCGTCACCTTCGCCATGTTGTTCAGATGGCGCATCGTGATGATGTCTTCGAGCCCGTAGAACTTCCGCACCGGAATCATCAGCGTCAGCACCATGCCGAAACCGGAGTAGATGGCGCCCGCCACGAAGTAGGGCGGGAAGATCGTCGTGTGCCAGCCCGGAATCATCGACACCGCGAAGTCGAAGCTGACCACCGTGTGGACCGAGACCACCAGCGGCGTTGCCAGACCCGCCAGCAACAGAGAAGCCTTTTCGTATCGCTGCCAGTGCCGTGCCGAACTCCGCCAGCCCAGCGCCAGAGCGCCGAACAGAACCTGCTGCCAGCGCTTTTTCGATGTGTCGCGCAGCGTCGCAAGATCGGGTATCAGCCCCACAAACCAGAACACCGCGGAAATCGTCAGATACGTTGACACCGCGAACACGTCCCACAGCAGCGGACTCCGCATCTGCGGCCACAGGTCCATCGTGTTCGGATACGGCAGCAGCCAGTACGCCAGCCACGGACGGCCCGTGTGCAGCACCGGGAACATGCCCGCGCACATCACGGCGAACAGCGTCATCGCTTCAGCAAAGCGGTTGATCGCATTGCGCCAGCTCTGATTAAGCAGAAGCAGAATTGCCGAGATCAGCGTTCCGGCGTGGCCGATACCGATCCACCAGACGAAGTTGACAATCGCAAAGCCCCAGCCGACCGGTATGTTGATGCCCCAGACGCCGACGCCCTTCACAAACAACATCGTCGCCGCGGCCATCAGCGACTGCAGCACCGCAAACGAGATCAGCAGACCGACGATCCACCCGAACGTCGTCTTCCGCTTCAGAACGATTCCGGCAATTTTGTCCGATACCGACGCAAGGCTGTGCCCTTCGTCGATAACGTTGCCGACTTTTATTTCCGATGGCAGCTCGACCGGCTGTGACATGTTAGCTGTTCTTCTCCGTTCCCCGTGCTTCCGTGCTGGGCACGTCCGGGTTGGGGTTGCGAATATCGGCCAGATACGTTGTGCGCGGGCGCGTATTCAGCTCCGCCAGCAGCGAGTAGTTCGTGCTCTCGCGCTTCCACTCCGAAACCCGGCTCTTCGGGTCATTCAGATCTCCGAACATGATCGCCTGCGTCGGGCAGGTCGCCGCGCACGCCGGTACGATTTCGCCGTCCTGCACCTTGCGATCCTGCTTTTCGGCGGTAATCTTGGCGTAGTTGATGCGCTGCACGCAGTACGTGCACTTTTCCATCACGCCGCGGCTGCGAACCGTCACATCGGGATTCTTCTGCAGCTTCAGGCTCTCGGTCTCCCAGTCGGTGTACAGCAGGAAGTTGAACCGGCGAACCTTGTACGGGCAGTTGTTCGAACAATACCGCGTCCCGACGCAGCGGTTGTAAACCATGTTGTTCAGACCTTCGGCGTCCGTTTCCGTCGCCGCCACCGGGCAAACCACTTCGCACGGCGCATCTTCGCAGTGCGAGCAGGCCACGGGCTGGAAGTAGGTCTGCGGATTCTCAACTTCGTTTCGATAGTAGCGGTCAATCCGCAGCCAGTGCATTTCGCGGGTGTTCAGCACCTGCTCCTTGCCCACCACCGCGATGTTGTTTTCCGCCTGACAGGCCACCACGCACGCATGGCATCCCATGCAGCTCGTGAGGTCAATCGCCATGCCCCACGCATAGCCTTCGTACTTGAACGTCTCCGGCAGAATCGTCAGCCCCTTCGGAGGCAGCTCGCTCTGTCGCTGCGAAAAGTACGGGTCGTTCTTGAATTCATCGAGCGTGCCGGCATGTACCGGATTGCGCCCTTCCATCGCGAAGTGATGCTGCACCGCGGCCAGCCGGAACGTTTCGCCCAGCTTCGTCACTTTGGCGCCGCGCGCGAAGTACGGCGTTGCCGCCGCGCGCAGCGGATACGCATCGAAGCCCGCGCCGTTGCCGGCCCGTCCAATGCGCCGCCGGCCGTAACCCAGCGTCAGCGCAATCGAACCATCCGGCTGACCCGGCACCTGCCAGATCGAGCCCCACGCGCTGTGTCCGTTGAAATCGATCGAAACCCGCTCTTCATCCGATACGCCCAGCTCTTTGGCCGTCTTCGGACTCACAATCACCGCGTTATCCCACGTCAGCCGCGAGATCGGCCGCGGCAGTTCCTGCAGCCACGCGTTATTCGAATAGCGTCCGTCCAGAATGTACGGATCGGAGTGGAACGAAATTTCGTACCCGCCCGCGGCAGCAGCCGCGCCAGCCACCGGCGCAATCAGCTTCGCCGTTGCATTCACCGGAGCAGCCGCCGAACCCTTCACGAAACCGTCGTGAATCGAGTGCCGCCACCAGGCGTCGAAATCCGCGCCGGCATGCTTCGCCTGCCAGTATTCGCGAACCACCTGATAGCTGGACTTTTCGGGTGTCTCCGTGAACGCCGCCAGAATGTCGTGCAGCGACTTCCCGCCATACAGCGGCGCAATCAGCGGCTGCGCAATGGAGATCGTTCCGTCATACGCCGGTACGTCGTTCCATTGTTCGAACGCGTGCGCTTCCGGCACGTTCCACTGGCAAACTTCCGCGGTCTCGTCCTCGTGCATGCCGAGCCGGATCCGCAGCTTCGCTTTTTGGATCGCACCCCGCAGATTCAGCTCCGCCGGCGTGTTGTAAACCGGATTGCCGCCCAGAATCAGCAGCGCATCCACCGACCCCGCATTCAGATCCGCAATCAGCGCCTTCAGGTCGGCCATCTGATCGGTCGGCTTCTGCTCGAGCGATGCCGTCAGTACAACCGTCGTGCCGTTGTTGCCCAGCAGCTGGTTGATGTAATGCACCACCGCGTGAACTTCCGGCGACTGATCTTCGCCTGCGATTACGATCGACTTGCCCTTCGCCGCCTGCAGATCTTTCACCAGCGCGCCGAAGAATTTCGCCGCTTCCGCCGGCACCGGTGCGTCGGCCGACGGAGAACCTCCGGCCAGAACCGCCGCCAGATTGCGGACAAATCCCTCCACATGGGAAGGCTGAATCGGATGCCGGTGATCGGCCTTCACGCCCGTCGCCGTCGGCGTCGTTTCCACCGCATAGAAGCGGCTCTGCGTCCGCACCCCGCCGCGCACCGCGCGCTTTGAGATGAAATCGCGCGCATACTTCACGCCGCCCGGCCCGTTGCCAAGGAAATTTGCGTCGATCGACAGAACCACTTCCGCCTGATCGAACTTGTAAGTCGTGTTCAGGAACTGCCCGAATGCCAGCTGCGCGCCCATGCGGCGGCCATGGCCGGTCGGTTCCCACTGATACCATTTCGCGCCCGGATACGCCTTGAGCACTTCCTGCAGCTGCGCGCCCAGCGACGGCGACGTCACCGTCTCGGTCAGAATCCGCAGACCCGCGCCGTTCTTCGCCTTCTGCTTCTCCAGCACGCCAATGAAGTTTTCGAGGAACGAGCTGTACGAACGAATTTCACCGATATAGCTGACCGACTGCAGCCGGTCCGGATCGTACAACCCCAGGATCGAAGCCTGCGTCGGCACATCCGCCGCGCCCATGCTGGCCGGATGCTCCGGATTGCCTTCCACCTTCGTCGGGCGGAATTCGTGCGATTCCACCAGTACCGGATTCGCAATGCCGCTCACCGGAAACGCGGTGGCGTAAAACATCGGCTTGCCCGGAATCAGATGCTCCGGCGTTTCCACGTACGGCAGAATGTATTCGGTGGGCTGCTTGGTACAGGCCGAAAGTCCGGCCAGCGCCAGCGACGCGCCCATGATCTTCAGGAAGTTGCGCCGGCCCTCGTCGTCAATCCATTCCGAAGCCTGGCGGGGAAACTCGCGATGCAGAAATTCCTTGAAGCCATCGAGCGATGCCAGTTCGTCGAGACTCCGCCAGTAACCGGAGCCCTTGGCCTGCTCCAGCTTGTTTTGGATCGACGTTAAATTCAACGATTCGTTTTGTTCGCTCATCGCTAGTCGGCTACCTGTGACATGTCCAGCAAGTATCGAGCTTCTGCACGTGATTTTCTTTCATCAGACGTGCGC
Organism: uncultured Acidobacteriia bacterium; assembly: GCA_903828455.1. GTDB lineage: Bacteria > Acidobacteriota > Terriglobia > Bryobacterales > Bryobacteraceae > BOG-234. Next base: position 281,280 of record CAIKMJ010000046.1, read on the forward strand.
CCAGCACTTCCTGGGGCTCGGATGGCACGTATCCCATCGTCGTGATCTTATCCGCGGGCCGAAGATTCGGCGCCGGGTTCCGGTGGCAATCGAGACACCACCGCATCTGCAGGGAAGGCTCCTGCCAGGTCAGCGCCTGCTGGTCGATACGTCCGTGGCAGGTCTCGCAGCCTACACCTTTCTTCACGTGAATGCTGTGGTTGAAGTAAACGTAATCCGGCAGATCGTAAACCTTCGTCCACTTGATCGACTGGTTCGTCCGGTAGCTTTCCCGCACCGGCTCCAGCGTTGAACTGCCCACCCAGATCTGCGAATGGCAGTTCATGCAGGTCTTCGTCGGCGGAATCACCGCCCAGTCGGAATTGTCAACCGACGTGTGGCAGTAACGGCAATCGATGCCCATCGATCCCACATGGTGCATGTGGCTGAACGGAATCGGCTGTTCGCGCGCATCGCCCTGGCGCGTCGCGTACCGGGAATCGGCAATCAGCTCGAACAGTGCGCCACCGGCGGCGCCGAGAACGATCACGCCGATGACAATGCTCATCCGTGATAGCTGGTTCGCGCTGGGTTTGAATATCTGAGACATGTAAAGTTCAGTTACGCTCCGCCCTTTTGCTCTTCACGAGCATCCGGTTCATCCGCCCTGGCGCCCAACCCGGGACCAGGTTCCTGCTGAAACACAAAATCAGCGCAGACCCGGAAACTTCCCGGCCCCGGCCGCATCCAATCGATGGGAAAAAACGGCTAAGAGGTTATTATGCTCCATCGCTTCCGTTTTCCCCAAAAACGCCGCTTACTTTCCCGAACTTTTTACCCGACTGCAACCGGGCATTTTTCCGCTGAACCCGGGCGCTCCGTCGAGTCCTGAATCCAGTAGTTGGTCCGGGACCAACTTTTTCTCACCGGTCGCCGCCGTTAATTCCCCGGCCCTCATCGACTTATGGACGCAACTCATGCCCCGGCGATGGCTTCTTCCTTCGCCGCCTTTCGGCGTCAAACCTGCGGAAGTTCAGCCTCGGCTTCCGGCGCGCATTCGCACGGCTCCCGGCTACCACTGGAGTCGCCGTTCCGGACCGAACTACCAGCCCGTAAATTCCCCGGCGTACTCGCGTGGTTTCAATTTCTGAATCGAAGTTACAAGTCTACAATGGAGCTTCATGCAACAGACCATTCGCCCCGCGCGATGCCTCTCCGGATCTCTCGTTCTTCCCGGCGATAAATCCATCTCACACCGCTACGCCATGCTGGCCTCTCTCGCCGAAGGCGTCTCCAAAATATCGAACTACTCGACCGGTGCCGATTGCCACTCCACTCTCGGCTGCGTCCAGGCCCTCGGAATCGGCGTCGAAGAAGCCGGCACCACCGTCACCGTTCACGGCCAGGGTCTGCACGGCTGGCGTGAACCGGCTGGCGTACTCGACGCCGGCAACTCCGGCTCCACCATCCGGATGATGGCCGGCCTCCTCGCCGCCCAGCCCTTCACCAGCCGCATCGCCGGCGACGAATCGCTTTCGCGCCGCCCCATGGATCGCGTCATGAAGCCGCTGGCCCAAATGGGCGCGCGCATCGAAGCGCGCGACAACCGCTTCCCGCCCCTCACCATCCATGGCGGTCCGCTGCACTCCATCGATTACACGCTGCCCGTCCCCAGCGCCCAGGTCAAAACCTGCGTGCTCTTCGCCGGCCTTTTTGCCGACGGCGAAACCATCGTCCGCGAACCCATCCGCTCGCGCGACCACACCGAAATCGCCCTCCGCGAATTCGGCGCCGACCTCAAAGTCATCCAGCGCGTCATCACCATGCAGGGACGCCCCACGCTCACCGGACGCGAACTCATCGTCCCCAGCGATCTCTCCTCCGCGGCCTTCTTCCTCGTCGCCGCCCTGCTCGTTCCCGGCTCCAAACTCGTGATTCAGAACGTGGGCCTCAACCCCACCCGCTCCGCGCTGCTCGATTTCCTTCTCTCCATCGGCGCGTCGGTCTCCATCGAACGCATCGAATCCTCGGGCGGCGAACCCATCGGCGACATCGTCGTCAAACACGCCCCCGTTCGCGGCGGCGTCATTGAAGGCGAGCTCACAGCCGCTCTCATCGATGAAATCCCCGTCCTCGCCGTCCTCGGCGCAGCCTCCGAAACCGGCTTCGTCATCCGCGACGCCCAGGAACTGCGCATCAAGGAAACCGACCGCATCGCCACCGTCGCAGACAACTTCGCCCGCATGGGCATCGCCGTCGAAGTCACCCCGGATGGCATGCGCGTGCCCGGCAAACAGAAGTTCCGCGCCGCCGCCTTCGACTCCTTCGGCGACCATCGCATCGCCATGGCCTTTGCAGTCGCTGCCCTCGCAGCCGACGGCGAATCGACCATCGACAACGCCGACGCCGCCTCCGTCTCGTTCCCCGAGTTCTGGAACATCCTTGAACGCGCCACCAGCTAGCCCGCCGGATCTCCACGGAATCCTGCGCAAATTCTGGGGCTACGGCGAATTTCGCCCCCTCCAGGGCCGCATCGTCCACAGCCTCATCGGCGGCCACGACTGCGCCGTCATCATGCCCACCGGCGGCGGCAAGTCGCTCTGCTACCAGCTGCCCGCCGTCGTCTCGGGCCGCACCGCCGTCGTCGTCTCGCCGCTCATCTCGCTCATGCAGGATCAGGCGGCGCAGCTGGAGCAGATGGGCATCCCCGCCGCATCTCTGAACAGCCAGGCCAGCTGGCCGGAGCAGCAGGACGTCATGCGCCGCGCCGCCAAAGGCGAGTACCGCCTGCTCTACGTCTCGCCGGAACGCCTGCTGCGCGAGGATTTCATCGCCTTCCTCGGCCGCGTGCCGCTCGCTTTTTTCGCCATCGACGAAGCCCACTGCATCTCGGAGTGGGGCCACGAATTCCGCCCCGAATACCGCCAGCTGCGCCGCCTCCGCGAGCTGTTTCCCGATCAGCCCATCGCCGCCTTCACCGCCAGCGCCACCCGCCGCGTCCGCCACGACATCATCCACCAGCTCAGCCTGCGCGACCCCCACAAGTACATCGCCAGCTTCCACCGCCCCAACCTGAACTACCACGTGCGGCTCACCGATTCCAAATCACAGACCCGCCTTCTGCTGAACGCCATCGAAGCCCACACCGGCAGCGCCGTCATCATCTATTCGCCCACCATCGCCCGCGTCGGCGAAACCGTCGCGCTTCTGAAGCAGCACGGCATCGAAGCCGTCCCCTATCACGGCAAAATGGATGGCGACGAGCGCTCCCGCAATCAGGAACGCTGGATGTCGGATGAAGTCAACGTCCTCGTCGGCACCGTGGCGTTCGGCCTTGGCATCAACAAGCCGGCCGTGCGCGCCGTCATTCACCTGTCGTTGCCGAAGTCGATCGAACAGTATTACCAGGAAGCCGGCCGCGCCGGCCGCGACGGCCTCTCCGCCGATTGCGTCCTGCTCTGGCAAAAGCGCGACGCCGGCCTCCTCGCCTACTTCATCGAGCAGATGAGCGATCGCGAAGAACAACAGCGCGCCTGGGAGTCGTACCACACCGTCCGCCGCTTCGCCGAAAGCCCCGATTGCCGCCACCGCCAGATCTGCCTGCACTTCGGCGAAACTCCGAAGTGGGCCAGTTGCGATGCCTGCGACATCTGCGCCCCCGAACTGGAATGGCTGAGCGCAAAACGCGCCGTCGCCACGCCCGCGCGCGCCAAACGCAAAACTTCCGTCATGCCGGATTCCGCGCTCCTCACGCACATGCGCGAGTGGCGGCGGCTGTTCGCCCGTGACCGCGGCGTCCCTGCGTTCATGATCCTCAACGACGCCAGCCTTGCCGACTTGTGCCGCAAGGAGCCCGCCACGCTCGAAGATCTGCTCGAAGTAACCGGCATCGGCGAACGCAAGGCGCAGTCCTTCGGCCGCGAAATCCTCGACGCCATCAGCCAGTTCTACTCGCGGCCCGCGTGAAATTTCTTAGCGGCCGGAACGGAACGATGAATGACGTACTCTTACCGGAACCGGTGCCCTGCGATACATACGACCGAAGAACATCTCAAACAATCCGACGAACCAGGCTGACATTCATCTCCCCTTCTCGCTCACTTAGATACCACAGGGTGGCCAAACGTTTCAGTCCGCCCGCTGCTTCCGCATGAAAAAACTTTCACCGGCTAACCAGCCAGCTGCTGCGCAATCGCATCCGCAATCTGCCGGCCATGGAAACGTCCGTTTTCGATGAAGATCTCGTTGGTATGCTTCCCCGCCACCACGACACCCGCGAGGAACACCCCTTTACGATCGCTCTCCAGCGTCTCTGCATTCGTCCGCGGCTTCTGCGTCGCCGGATCCAGCACAATCCCCGTCGCGTTCAGAAACTTCAGGTCGGGACTGTACCCGATCATCGCGAAGACAAAGTCGTTTTTAACGCTGACCTCACCCTCCGGCGTCGCAATCCGCACCGAATCCGGCAGAATCTCCGTCACCTGCGAATTGAAGTAAGCCTTCACTTCGCCCGCCTTGATGCGGTTCTCGATGTTTGGCTTAATCCAGTACTTCACATGATGATGAATCGCCGGCCCCCGATGCACCATCGTCACGCGCGCGCCCGTCCAGAACAGTTCCAGCGCCGCAATCGCCGCCGAATTCTTCGCTCCTACAATCAGCACGTCCTGGTTGAAGTAAGGGTGCGGCTCGCGATAGTAATGTTCAACCTTGGGTAAGTTCTCACCCGGCACATTTAGTAAGTTCGGAATATCGTAGTAACCCGAAGCGATGATGATCTTTCTCGCGGAGTAAGTTCGGTTCGTGCCGGTCCTGTCCGTAGTCGCAACTGCAAACGCATTGTCTTCACCCGAGATACTCTCGACCCGCTCGTATTGGTGAATATTCAGCTTGTAGTGCTCTGCAACCCGCCGATAATACTTCAGCGCCTCGCCCCGGGTCGGCTTTTCGTTCAGACTCGTCATCGGAATGTCGCCGATCTCCAGCAGCTCCGGCGTCGTGAAGAACGTCATGTGCGTCGGGTAGTTGTAGATCGAGTTGACCACGCAACCCTTATCCACAATCAACGCTTCCACGCCGCGCTTCTTCAGCTCGATGCCGCAGGCGAGACCGGTCGGACCGGCCCCGATAATCAGCACATCCGTCTTCAAAGCTTCCCTTCCACCTCAGCCGATACCGCGGCCAGCGCCGCCGGCAGCGCCGACGCATCCTTGCCGCCGCCTTCCGCCATATCGGGACGTCCGCCGCCCTTGCCGCCCACCGCCGTCGCCACCGCGCTCACCAGTTTGCCGGCCTGCACCTTCTGCGTCAGATCCTTCGTCACCGCGCTCACAATCGAAACCGCGCCATCCTCCGCCGACGCCAGCACAATCACCGCCGACTGCCACTTGTTGCGCAGCGTATCGGCCAGCGCCCGCATCTGCGAACGGTCCAGATCCTCCACCTGCGCCGTCAGGTACCGAACCCCGTTCTTCTCCTTCGCCCGAGCTTCGAGGTCGCGCGCCGCGCCCTGCGCCAGCTTCGTCTTCAGCACATCGATGCGCCGCTCGTTGTCCCGCTTATCGGCCAGCAGCCGATCCACATGCTCCACCAGCTCCGGCTCGGCCACGCGCAGCAACCCTGCTATCCGGTGCAGCGAATCGCTCGCCTGCTGGAAGTATGTGGACGCCGTCTCGCCCGTAATCGCTTCAATGCGCCGTACACCCGCCGATATCGAACTCTCCGACGTAATCTTGAACACGCCGATATCGCCCGTCCGTGTCACATGCGTGCCGCCGCAAAGTTCCTTGCTGAAGTCCGGGATCGAAACCACGCGAACCTCTTCGCCGTACTTTTCACCGAACAACGCCATCGCGCCCGTCGAAATCGCCTGATCGATCGGCATCACGTCCGTCGAGACCTGCGTATTCCGCAGGATCTGCTGATTCACCAGCCGCTCCACTTCCGCAATCTCCGCCCCGTCCATCGCCGCGTAGTGGCTGAAGTCGAATCGCAGCCGCGGCGGCTCCACCACGCTGCCCGCCTGCTTCACATGCGGCCCCAGCACCGTCCGCAACGCGGCATGCAGCAGATGCGTCGCCGTGTGATTTCGCATCGTCGCCCAGCGCTCCGGCGAGGCAACTACCGCGCGCAGCTCATCGCCCACCCGAATCTCCGCGCTCGTCCGGATCTTATGCACCGTCAGCCCCGGCACACCCGGCCGCGTGTCTTCCACCACCGCCACCTGCTCGCCCGTATGCGCGTTGATCAGCGTCCCGCGGTCGCCCACCTGACCGCCGGTCTCCGCATAGAACGGCGTCTGATTCAGCACCAGCTCCGCTTCCGTCCCCGCCGCCAGCTCCGTCACCGTCTGCTGCGCAACCAGAAGACCCGTCACCGTCGATACCGAATCCAGATCCGCGTAACCCAGGAACTTCGTCCGCCCCTTCTCTTCCAGCAGCTTCTGATAAGCCGGCGCAATCGCTCCCTTTTCGCCGCCCTTCCAGCTCGCCCGCGCGCGCTCCCTCTGCTGCCGCATCTCCGCGTCGAACCCGGCGCGATCCATCGCCACGCCGCGCTCCCGCGCCATGTCTTCCTGCTCATCCAGCGCCAGCCCGTACGTGTCGTACAGCTTGAACGACACCGCTCCCGGCACAATCCCGTCGCTCAGCTTCGCAATCTCGTCGCTGAATACCTTCTCCGCCACCAGGAACGTCGTCGCATAGCGGTGCTCTTCATCCTTCACCACCCTCGCCACGCGCTGAATCGACTCCAGCATCTCCGGATACGCCTGCTGCATATGCTCCGCCACAAACCCTGCCAGCTTGAACAGATACGGATCCTGCTGCCCGATCAGCCGCGCATTGCGCATCGCGCGCCGCATAATCTTGCGCAGCACATAGCCGCGTCCCTCGTTCGACGGCAAAATTCCGTCGTTGATCAGAAACGCCGTCGCCCGCGCATGGTCCGCATTGATCCGCAGCGCCGTGTCCACCTTCGCATCGGCCCCGTACTCCACCCCGCACAGCTCGCCCGCTTTGAGAATGATCGGCCGGATCAGATCGGTCTCGTAATTCGTAATCTGTCCCTGCATCACCGCCGCAATGCGCTCCAACCCCATGCCGGTATCGATTGAAGGCCGCGGCAGCGCCGTCATCGCGCCCGACGCATCCCGGTTGTACTGCATGAACACCAGATTCCAGATCTCGACAAACCGCCCGCCGCCATCCAGCGGAAACTGCTCATGCTCCCGCCCCGGCTCCGCCGCTTCCGGACCCATGTCGTAATGGATCTCCGAACACGGCCCGCACGGCCCCGTATCGCCCATCTGCCAGAAATTGTCTTTCTCATCCAGCCGGAAGATGCGGTCCTTCGATACCCCCGCCACCTTCTGCCACAGTTGCTCCGCTTCGTCGTCCTCGCGGAAAACCGTCACATACAGCTTGTCCTTCGGGATCCCGTAATCCTTCGTGATCAGGTCCCACGCAAACTCGATCGCTTCGGCCTTGAAGTAATCGCCGAACGAAAAATTGCCCAGCATCTCGAAGAACGTGTGGTGCCGCCGCGTGTACCCCACATTCTCCAGATCGTTGTGCTTGCCCCCGGCGCGCACGCACTTCTGCGACGAAGCCGCCCGCGTGTAATCCCGTGCCTCCAGCCCCTGAAAAACTTCCTTGAACTGATTCATCCCCGCATTCGTGAACAGCAGCGTCGGGTCATTGCCCGGCAGCAGGGAACTGGAGCGGACCACGCGGTGACCGCGGGCGTGGAAGAAGTCGAGAAAGCGCTGGCGGATATCGTTACCGGTCACAGGAATCCTTTAAATACGGAGATAAAACGATTATAGAGGGCCGCCCAAACAGCACACGGCCAAACGTCGTTTTCGGAATTTGCGGGCGGGAAGGGAAGCGTCCTTCACTGATCCCCCGGCCCGGGCGGAGGAGGCCCAGGCCGGGGTGTCGCCGCTCGGAGAAGGGCGGAAACGAAAAGGAGGACTCCACTAGTAACGCGCATTTCGCCCTCCCGCCACAAGATGCCGGAAGTCGTACAGCCGGTATGTTTCCTCCGGCTTCATCGCTTCGGAGGCATCGGCACAGTTAACCAACGGGCGCGCGCGCAGCCCTCGTACCGGTACAAACACGCTTTCCTCCCGCGCCCAAATTTCCGATACTTGGTTGCAGGAGAACGCGGATTTCAGTCCCCGCTCAAACCGCGTGGAAGATCTCCGGGGCACGGCAGGCACGCTTTCCTCCGAGGGCGCTGTCTGGGTCACAAGTCCCCAAATTTCTCTCCGCCGGAATTACCGTCAGGCTAACTGACCGGACGGAATTCCGGACGCAACAAGACACCCCGGCCATTCGCCGGAGCGCATTCCTTCTCAGCTTTTTTCAATGAGTTGTTTCGGATGAATTGTTTCCGAAAAGCCCCGCCCCGCCGTCGCGCTATCGGGCGATCTGCAGCTGCCGCGCCGGTATCTGCGCCGTCGCAATCGCGCTCAGTTCGGCGAACTCCCTGCCCACGCGGCTCTCCACATGGTCCACGCCCTGCGACGTGATGCGGTATTTCGAATCGTCGCCCACTACCGCGAATCTCTTCTCCGCCAGATACCACAGCCCGAACCCGAGCTCTTCCCGCGTCAGCCCGGACAGCCCCTCCAGATCCAGCATCGTCAACCCCGGCGAATCGAGGTCCACCGCTTTCTTCCGGTACAGCAGGCAAAGCACCGCCAGCCGCCGGTTCTGCTCGCCCTTCAGTCCGCCGAAGAAATCCCCGGAGCCGAACTCGAAGCGCGCCACGCTCTTCTGGTTGTTGCGTTCCCTGTCGTAGCGCTCGCGCCGGTCCGGGTCGCTGAGGATCCGGTGCGCTTCGTAAATGCGCAGGAAGATCTCCGCGTCTCCCGTCTCTTCGTTGTCCGGATGATACCGTTTCGCCAGCGTCCGGTACACCCGCTCAATGTTCTCGTACCCCGCCTCGTTGCCCAGCCGCAGAATTTCGTAATGATCCGGTCCGCGGCCATCGGCTGCGCCCGTCGATGTGCGCGCCACAAACTGCAGCCCCAGGAAGTAAATGCTGCGCCGCCACGAACAGTGCGTCACCTTCGCCAGCGCCGCAATCTCGAACTCCTGCGCCCGCACCACCACGTGCGAACACGGCGGCAGCGGCTCGGAAGACTCAACGCCTACACCCGCCTCCGATATATCCACCGCGCGGCACAGCTCCAGCCGCTTGTCGCCGGCCTCGCCTCTCCACGTCAGCTCCACCGAACAATCGGCCGTGTTGCGCCGTTCCATGCGCAGTTCATGGCCGCCGGCGGGTGAACTCGTTGGGATTTCTGCCTGCTGGGTCGGGTTCGGCATTCGGGTCTGCCCCCATCATGGCCCCTTCGGAATGCAGGATCAATAATCGCCAAAGTAGCCAGCCGGCCATTGCCGACAGTTAACGGGCCGCTGCCGCCGCTACCGCGCCAGCGCCAGCGACAATGCCGATATCCGCTCGCTCGCGTGCCCGTCGCCGTACGGATTATGCACGCGCGACATCGCCGCCCGCAGCGCCCCGTCGTCCAGCAGCCGCGCCACTTCACCCACAATCCGCTCCGGATCCGTCCCCGCCAGCCGCACCGTCCCGGCATCCACCGCCTCCGGCCGCTCCGTCTTTTCCCGCATCACCACCACCGGCTTGCCCAGCGACGGCCCTTCTTCCTGTATCCCGCCCGAATCCGTCAGCAGCACCGCCGCCCGCCGCATCAGGTCCACAAACGGCACATAATCGAGCGGCTCGATCAGATGCACATTCGCAAGCCCCGCCAGCCGCGAATAAACCGGCCCCGTCACCTGCGGATTCCGATGCACCGGGTACACAATCTCCACGTCGCAGCGCCCAGCCAGCCGCCCAATCGCCTCGCAAATGTGATCGAAGCCCGCCCCAAAGCTCTCCCGGCGATGCGCCGTGACCACAATCAAATGCTTTTCCGGATTCAGAAAGCTGTAGTCGCTCCCCGCCAGTTCGCCCGACGCCAGCCGGTCGCGTACCCACAGCACCGCGTCGATCCCCGTATTTCCCGTCACATGAATCGTCGCCGCATCCACGCCCTCGGCCAGCAGATTGTTCCGCGCGCCCTCGGTAGCCGCAAAGTGAATCGCCGCCAGCCGTCCCGTCACCACGCGGTTCATCTCTTCCGGGAACGGCTGCGCCATGTCTCCCGTCCGCAGCCCCGCTTCAATATGACCCACCGGGATGCGCGCGTAGAACGCCGCCAGCGCGCCGCACAGCGTCGTCGTCGTGTCGCCCTGCACGTAGACGAGGTCCGGCCTTGCTTCGCGCAGCACCGGTTCCAGCGCCGCCAGAATGCGCGATGCCGACGACGCCAGCGTCTGGCCCGGCTGCATGATGTTGAGATCGAAATCCGGCGTCACGCCGAACACGGCAAGCACCTGGTCCAGCATCTGTCGATGCTGACCCGTTACCGCAACCCGAACGTCAAACGTTTCCGGGTGCGCTTTTTGCCAGAGAACTAATGGGCAGAGCTTGATGGCTTCCGGGCGGGTGCCGAATACGAAGAGGGTGCGGAGCATGTTGCGTCTTCGGAGAAGCCCGTAGGGGGCAGGCGGCCTGTGGCGGTGGCGGGCTGGCGGTGGCGGGCTGGCGGTGGCGGCCTAGCGGTGGCGGAAGGTAATGCGGCCCTTGGTCAGATCGTACGGAGAAAGCTCCATCGTGACCTTATCGCCCGCCAGCACACGGATTCTGTTGCGGCGCAGCCGCCCGGCCAGATGGGCCAGGACCACTTTTTCGTGCTCAAGCTGAACGCTGAAAAGTCCGCTCGGAAATTTTTCGAGGACCGTGCCGGTTACTTCAATGCTGTCTTCTTTACTCATTCCACCTCTTTACCGTTGCTGCCCGGATCTCTCTCTGCCTCGATTTCCGCTGCAAAGATCCTGGTTAGCGGGCCGCCCGCGCGTTGTCTGGCACGGCCGGCCCGCCGCTTTTCGTCCGTCCCCTTAGATGGCGGAAACGTTCGCTGCCTGCAACCCCTTCGGGCCGCGGGTCACTTCGAACTCCACCTGCGCGCCTTCATCGAGCGACCGATAGCCGTTCGTCTGGATCGCGGAAAAGTGCACGAAGACATCTTCGCCGGATTCACGCTGAATGAATCCAAAGCCTTTCGCCGCGTTAAACCACTTCACTGTACCTTTTTCTCTCATTACAAAAACCTCAAAACAGAAATCACAGCCGAATACTCCCCAAAACCGCCCGCTCCGTCAAAACAAAACAGGGCCGGCGCAGTAAATCTACCGCGCGGCCCTGAAAAATGTATTGCGTTGAGAACTAGCACCAGGACGATCAGCTATGCCAACAGTATAGCCTGGACCGGACCGCCTGCGCGGGATGCCGGCGCCCGCGCTCCCCTCCCCCGCCCAATCCGGCCACCCGCCCGTGCTCGTCCGGACCCCTCATGTAAAATATAGATGCGGCTGGAAATTCAGCCGACTGCGTCCATCCGCCGGGTCCCGTCAACCCCAGGCGCGGCGCACCCGGAGTTCGTATGCAATTTTTTTCGCCACCCGCGTTACTGGCCATGTCCACCATGGACAAAATCTCCCGCGGGCTGTTCGACGACACCTTCGCGGGCATCCATCAGCTTTCCTGGTTCGACTGGGCCATCCTCGTCCCCTATTTCGGGATCCTCGCGCTCCTCTCCGTCTACGGCATCCACCGCTTCGAAATGGTGCGCGCCTATTTCAAGCACCGCAGGAACGCCGTCGATGAGCCGAAGCTCCGCTTCGAGCAACTCCCCAAAGTCACCATCCAGCTTCCTCTTTATAACGAGCGCTACGTCCTCGAACGCCTCATCGATGAAGTCGTCAAAATGGAGTACCCGAAGCATCTCCTCCAGATCCAGGTTCTCGACGACTCCACCGACGACACCCACGCCTTCGCCGAAGCCCTCTGCGAGCGCTACAGGAACATCGGCCACCCCATCGAATATCACCACCGCACCAACCGCGAAGGCTTCAAGGCAGGCGCCCTCCAGGAAGGCCTGAAATCCGCCACCGGCGAATTCGTTGCCGTCTTCGACGCCGACTTCCTGCCCCCCGCCGACTTCCTCCTCCGCACCGTCCACCACTTCGCCGACCCCGGCGTCGGCGTCGTCCAGACCCGCTGGAGCTACCTCAACCGCGACTTCAACTTCCTCACCGAAGTCGAAGGCCTCCTGCTCGACGGCCACTTCATCCTCGAACACGGCGCCCGCTCCCGCTCCGGCCTCTTCTTCAACTTCAACGGCACCGCCGGCATCCTCCGCCGCGCCATGATCGACGACGCCGGCGGCTGGCAACACGACACCCTCACCGAGGATTCCGACCTCAGCTACCGCGCCCAGCTCAAAGGCTGGCGCTTTGTCTACCTCCCGCGCATCGATTGCCCGAGCGAACTGCCCGTCGAAATGCACGGCTTCCAGGTCCAGCAGTTCCGCTGGGCCAAGGGCCTCACGCAGTGTGCGAAAAAGCTGCTGCCCTCCATCCTGCGCGCCAAACTGCCCTTCCGCGTGAAGGCCGAAGCCTTCATGCACCTCACGCCGAATATCTCGTATCCGCTCATGATCGTCGTCTCCGCTCTCATGCTGCCGGTCATGATCGTGCGCTTTTACATGGGCGTCTGGCAGATGATGCTGATCGATCTTCCGCTCATCGTCGCCTCGTTCTGGTCACTCTCGGTCTTTTACGTCATCGCCCAGCGCGAACTGAATCCAAAGGACTGGAAACGCTCCATCCTGCTGCTTCCCATGCTGATGGCCGTCGGCGTCGGCCTCACCCTTATCAACACCCGCGCCGTCCTCGAAGCCCTCTTCGGTGTGCAGAGCGGTTTCGTCCGCACCCCCAAGTACGCCATCGAAGGCACGCAGCAGAAGCGCCTCGCCGTCAAGAAGTACAAGCGGAAGAGCGGCTGGCTGCCTTACTTCGAACTCGCCTGCGGCAGCTACTTCCTGTACATGGTGTACTTCGCCATCTCGACCTACAACTACCCGTCGATCCCGTTCCTCTCGCTCTTCGTCGGCGGCTACTACTGGGCCGGCATCAGCACCCTGCATCAGGAATATCAGGACCGCATGCGCTACAACCGCGCCCACAAGCTCGAATTCGAAGCGGCCCGCTAATCGCGGTTTCATGACCTTCGCCATCAACGCGGATATGGTCCGCGATGCCGCGCGCCGCATCGTCCCGCTGGCCCGCCGCACCCCCGTCCTCACCTCGCGCAGTCTCGACGACCGCGCCGGCCTCAGCCTCTTCCTGAAATGTGAAAACTTTCAGCGCGGCGGAGCCTTCAAAATTCGCGGCGCCTCGAACCTGATCCTCTCCCTCACCCCGGATCAGCTCACGCGCGGCGTCGTCGCCTTCTCCTCCGGCAACCACGCCCAGGCCACCGCCATCGCCGCCCGGCACGTCGGCGCCACCGCCACCATCGTCATGCCGCACGATGCCCCGCGCTCCAAAATGGAGGCCACCCGCGCGCAGGGCGCAACCATCGTCACCTACAACCGCTTCACCGAAGACCGCGAAGCCGTCGCCGCCCGCATCGTCGCCGAAACCGGCGCCGTGCTCGTGCCGCCCTTCGATCACCCTCTCGTCATGGCCGGCCAGGGCACCGCCGCTCTCGAACTAATGGAAGAAATCCCCGATCTCGACGCTCTTCTCGTCTGTGTCGGCGGCGGCGGACTGCTCAGCGGTTCCGCCACCATCGCCAAAGACATCCGCCCGGCCATCCGCGTCTTCGGCGTCGAACCGGAACTCGCCAGCGACGCCGCCCGTTCCCTCGCCGCCGGCGAGCGCATCGCCATCCCGCCGCCCGATACCATTGCCGATGGCCTCCGCACTCCCGTCACCGGCAAACTGGCCTTCCCCATCATCCGCCATCACGTGGAAGCCATCCTCACCGTGTCTGAGGATGAAATCCGCGCCGCCATGCGCCTCGTCATCGAGCGCATGAAAATGATCATCGAACCGAGCAGCGCCGTCACTGTCGCCGCCGCAATATCCGGCCGGCTCCCCGCCGGCATCTCGCGCCTCGGCCTCGTCATCAGCGGCGGCAACGTCGATCTCGACTTTCTCAAGACCCTCTGACGCGCCCCGTCCTACATGTGCATGAACACGGCGACCAGCATCGCCATCCCGACGATTACACAGCCGCCCACCGTCATCCCCGTGATCGTAATTAAGGATTCCTTGATTTCGTGTCTCATGCGAACAATCCACTCCCGCCGCATGAGCAGCAATCGCCGTACCAGCGCGGCTCCGCACACACCGCGCGCATCGCATTGAAAAAAAGGCTTTTCCTCTCGCCCCGCCGCTCCCCGCAAATTTACCGGGCGGGCGCTTTCACGCACATTTTCGGGTAATAACACGCACGCCGGACAGCGCCGCCTCACGCCTTCGGATGCGCCGCGTCGTACACCTTCATCAGATCCGCCAGCGACACCTGCGTATATTTCTGCGTCGTCGAAAGCCGCGCATGCCCCAGCAGCTCCTGAATCGCCCGCAGATCCGCCCCGTCGCTCAGCAGATGCGTCGCAAACGCATGCCGCAGAGTATGTGGATGAATCCCCGCATCCCCCGCCACGTAAGTCGCGTAAAACTTCACAATCCCCCGCGCCCCGCGGTCCGTCAGCCGCCCGCCCCCGTGGTTCAGAAACAGCGCCCGCGAATCGCCCCTGCCGCCCCGCATCTCCGGCCGCGCCTTCAGATACGCGTCCATCGACTCCGCCGCCTTTGCGCCGTACGGCACCTGCCGCTCCTTGCGCCCCTTGCCGCGCACCCGGATCCACCGCTCGCCCCGGTCGAAGTCTTCCAGATCCAGCCCCACCGCCTCGCTGATCCGCAGCCCGCAGCCATACAGCAATTCAAACAGCAGCCGGTCCCGCGCCGGATGCGGCCGCCCCAGGTCTTCCCGCTCCGCCACCCCGTCCACCAGCGCGTTCGTCACCTCCGCATTCGGCACCGCCGGCAGCCACTTCGGCATCTTCGGCACCCGCAGCAGCCTCGCCGGATCCGCCTCAATCCTGTGCTCCCGCGAAAGATACCGGAACAGCGCCCGCACCGCCGCCAGCTTCCGCCGGATCGTCGCCGGCCTGTGCCCGCGCTCATACAGCTGCCCCAGCCACTCCCGCAGATGCAGCACCTCGAACTCCCCCGGCCCCGGCGGCGTCGCTCCCGGCGGCGAAAAATACGCCACAAAGTCCCGCAGATCCGCGTCGTAGTTCCGCAGCGTGTGCGGCGAATCGTTGCGCCGCGCCCGCTCGCCCAGAAATTCGGCGATCGCCCGCTCTAACTCCGACGCTCCCCGCTCAGCCATGCACCCCCATGTACTCCTCCAGCCGCCGCAGCGCCCGCTCGCAGATCATCGCCTGCCTCTCCGCCCTGTCCCGCGGATTCGGCTCCGGCAGCGGAAACAGATCGAACGCGATGTTCGCCGGCTGATAATGCTTCGGATTCGCATTCGCAATGTAGTGGCACAGCGACCCGATCGCCGTCTCCCGCGGAAACGGCCTCACCGCTTCACCCTGCAGCTGCGCCGCCGCCAGCTGCCCCGCCGCCAGGCCCGTCGCAATCGACTCCACATACCCTTCCACGCCCGAAATCTGCCCCGCGAAAAACACCTTCGCATGCGACCGCAGCCGCAGCGCCTCGTTCAGCAGCTCCGGCGCATTGATGTACGTGTTCCGGTGAATCTGCCCGAACCGCAGAAACTCGGCATTCTCCAGCCCCGGAATCAGCCGCATCACCCGCTTCTGCTCGCCGAACCGCAGGTGATTCTGGAATCCCACCAGGTTGTAACTATCCGCCCGCAGATTCTCCTGCCGCAGCTGCACCGCCGCATACGGCCGCCGCCCCGTCCGCGGATCGGTCAGCCCCATCGGCTTCATCGGCCCGAACCGCAGCGTGTCCCGCCCGCGCCGCGCAATCTCTTCAATCGGCAGACACGCTTCGAAAAACGGCGTGTCGTTCGGGATGTGCGCCTCTACCGCCTGCGCCGCCAGCAGCTCGTCCACGAACCGCTCATACTCGGCCTTCGTAAACGGACAGTTCAGATAATCGCCCGTGCCATCCAGCGACTTGTCATACCTCGACGCCGCGAACACCACCGACCGGTCAATCGTCGTCGCATCCACAATCGGACTGATCGAGTCATAAAAAAACAGCCGCCCCGATCCCGTCAGCCGCGCTATACTCTGCGCCAGCCCGTCGCTCGTCAGCGGCCCCGTCGCCACAATCGTCGGCCGCTCCGGATCGATCTCGGCCACCTCTTCCCGCCGCACCTCGATCCGCGGATGCCCCTCGATCGCCGCCGTCACCTCATCGGCAAACGCCACCCGGTCCACCGTCAGCGCATTCCCGCCCGGCACCCGCGCCTTCGCCGCCGCCCGCATCAGCAGCGATCCCAGCCGCCGCAGCTCTTCTTTCAGCAGCCACGACGCCGAAGGCCTCGCGTCGCTCTTCAGCGAATTCGAACACACCAGCTCCGCCAGCCTGTCCGACTGGTGCGCGTCCGTCGTCCGCACCGGCCGCATCTCGAACAACGTCACCGCCACGCCGCGTTCGGCCAGCTGCCACGCCGCTTCGCATCCGGCCAGTCCCGCGCCGACAATCTGAATGTTAGAGGGCAAGTCCCATTTTAGTGGCGCGCCGTCATCTGCAGTACGCAACGTCCGGCTGCGTCGTCGCCCCGGCTGCATTTCGGAACTGGAAGTTCCAGCACGCCGTCTTATTCGCGTTCTGCGGCTGCGCCAGCGCCGTCGCCAGCGCGCTTCCGGTCATCTGGATGTACCGGATCAGATACGTCCCGGCCGGATTGTTGTACTTGTCCGAACCCGTTTCATTCGTCACAAACGGATTCGCCGACGTAAACTGCAGCACCGCGTACCCGTCCGGCGCCGTCGTCAGCGTCATGTTCGTGTCGTTGAACGGCGTCACCGGCGGCTGCCGCAGCGTCTTATATTTGCTGCCCTGGTTCGGCAGATCCGGGCTCGGCACGCCGCTGATGCAGTTGTCCGTTATGTACGGAAACGTGTCGATCACGTGATACGCATACGTGTACGGATACCCCGCCGGAATCTGCGCCCCGCTGATCGTGATCCCGCCGCACGAATCCCGGTTCGGCGTGCTGCCGTCCGCATTGCCGTAGCCGAACACCGCGAATCCGTCCAGCAGCCACCCCACCGGATGCGTATTCCAGTACACGGTCGACTGCTCCGCCATCATGCACACCGGCGCCGCGTGGTAGTGATAATCGTCCGCCCGCCCCGCATGGCCGTTGCAGATATCCAGCTGCCCTTCTGCCTTCGTATCGCCGTTCGTCGCCGTACAATTGCCGTTCTGCACGCACGGATTGAAAATCGGCAGCCCGTTGATCGCCACGCCGATCGGCCCCGACGGCACCTGCGTCGCACTCGCCGCCAGCACCGGCTTCAGCGGAATCTTCCACCCGTTCGCGCCCTGAAAATTCTGCGGCGTCGGCACCTGCAGATTCGTCGACGTAATCCCGTTCATCGTCTGATCCGTCGTGCTGTCGATCGAAGCCACATACGCGTAAGTCCCGTCGCAGTTCACCGATGCCGCCCCGTCCGTCACAATCTGTGTCGAATTCCGGATGTACACACAGTTCGTGCTCGACCCCGTCGCCGTCGCCGCCACCCGCGTGTAGCTCATGCTGATCGATGCCGAACCGAGCGTCACCGGCCCGATCGCCGCCGCCAGCGCCGCGCCCGTCACCTGGCTCGCCGGAACCGCCAAAACCGGCGCTCCCGACAACGCATACAGCGTCCACGTGTAGCTCTGCGGCCCGCTCAGCTGCGAACACGGCGGATCGTAAATCAGCCCCGGCGCCACATCGCCCAGTCCCGTCGTCCCCACCAGAAAGCTGTCCTGCGCCAGGCTCTTCGCTGTCGCCGGAATGTTGTACAAAACCCAGTTGTACTGCGTGCTCCCGCCCGCCGGCGTCGTACTCATCAGCAGCGCATACATCTGCGTCCCCGCCGGTGCGCCCGACCATGCCAGCGGCAGCGTCGAACCGAACCCGTCGCAGGTAAACGACGCCGGCAGCGTTCCGCCGTTCGTCCCCGCCGAACTGGTCAGCGTGAACGTTCCGCCCGTCCCGCCGCCGCCCGTCCCGCCCGATGCCGTCGGCACCACCGTCACCGCCGCCGAGGATGCACCCGGCCCCGCCGAGCTGTTCGCCACCACGGTGCACGTGTACGTGGTGCCGTTCGTCAAACCCGTAATCGCAATCGGACTCCCATTCGCCGTTCCCGTGAACCTCTGCCCGCCGCCCGTACACGTCGCCGTGTATCCCGTAAGCGGCGCTCCCGTCGCGGCCGGCGGCGGAGGCGGCCCGAACGCCACACTCACGCTCCCGTTCCCCGCCGTCGCGCTGACGTTCGTCGGCGCACCCGGCGTCGTTTGCGTGCTCGCTCCGCCCGCCGTCACGTACAGCGTCTGCTGTGTGTTCACCGCGCCGCCCACGGAAAACTGCACCAGCTGGTCCCCCGCCGAAAGGTTGGCCGGCACCACCACGTTGAACTGATACAGCCCCACATTGCCCGGCGCGATCCCCGCATACTGCACTGCCGCCGTGGAATTCCCGATCGTCATCGTGAACGAATTCACCAGCGTCGCCTGCCCGCCCGCCACCGTCCCCGCCGCCACCGCCGGATTCACCGCACCGAACCCGATCCCGTAAAACGTCAGCGTCTCGCCCGCCGTCGCCGGCGCGGCCGTTGTGTTCGGAATGCTGCCGTTGCTCACGTAGGCGCCCGTCGCCGCGTGAATCGCCACCGCATATTGCTTGCCGCTCACCTGGAAACTCGCCGGCGCCAGCAGTCCCGGCTCCTGCGCCTGAATCGTCAGTTGCAGCGCCGCGCTCGCCCTCCCCTGGTAACTCACCACCACCGGCACCGCGCCCGTTGCCGTCGTCCCCGGCACCTGCACATTGACCTGCGTCGGACTCACATAACTGAGGAACGCCGCCGCCCCCCCCACGCTCACCGTCACTCCGTCCAGCGTCGTCGGCGCCGCCGCCCCGTTGAAGTCGCCCGCCGCCCACTGCCGCGTCGTCCCCGCCAGATTCGTCCCGTAGATCTCGATCCACGAACCCGGCGCAGCTACGCCCGCATAACCGCCAAACCCGCTCGCCGTAACAATGTGGTTCAGCGTCGGCTGCTGCGTCGTCTGTCCAAACAACGGCGGCACCGTTCCGTGCGCCACCACCACCATCGCCAGTACGGCCTGGCAACCGATCAACAGGGGATTCCGAGTCATTTCACGTGCCCTCACGCCGGCATCTTTCGACTCCATCCTACTGTTCGTTTATTAAGGACGCATGTTGGTATTTAAGGAGGCATGATGGCCCCCGCCTTCACTCCGGCCTTCTTACCGCTTCTGCTTCGGCCCGCCCGCCGGACTCAGCAACTTGTACACCTCGCGCTTCGAAAGTCCCCTCTGCCGCGCCACGGTCTTCATTGCGTCCATCCGGTCCACCCCGGCATCCACCAGCAGCTGCACCGCCTCTTCCACCGGCGTGCCGTCATCCACCGGCCCGTTGCCTTTGCCGATCAGCACCACAAATTCCCCGCGCACCGAATCCCGCGCCGCCAGCCTCCCCCGTATTTCTCCCGCCGTGCCCCGCAGCACTTCCTCGTGCATCTTGGTCAGTTCGCGCGCCACCACCACCTCGCGCGTCCCCATCACCGCCTCAATGTCCTCCAGCGCCTCCAGAATCCGGTGCGGCGCTTCATAAAAGATCAGCGTCGCCGCTTCGTCCGCCAGCGACTCCAGCATCCGCGTCCGCTGCCCCTGCTTCGGTGGCAAAAATCCGCCAAAATGAAACTGATCCGTCGGCAGCCCCGAAACCACCAGCCCCGCCAGCAGCGCCGACGCCCCCGGTATCGCCTCAATCGCAATCCCCGACTTCACCGCCGCATAAACCAGCCGGTACCCCGGATCGTTCAGCAGCGGCGTCCCGGCATCGGAAACAATCGCCCCCGATTCTCCCGCCGCTATCCGCCCCACCAGCTCCGCCGCCCGCTCCGCTTCGTTGTGCTCGTGGTAACTCACCGTCCGCGTCTGAATCCCGTAGTGGTTCAGCAGATGACCCGTCGTCCGCGTGTCCTCGCACGCAATCCAGTCCACTTCCTTCAGGATCCGCACCGCCCGGTATGTAATGTCTTCCAGATTCCCGATTGGGGTCGAAACCACATAAAGTCGGCCGGGCATGATCTCCAGTATAGTGGCGCTCCCGCTCACCGCGAATCCGCCGGTTGCTATAATCTACTTGCAACTGAGTTGCGTTTAATGCTGCAAACCTTCATCATCACTTTGAGGGAAGGCGTCGAGGCCGCGCTCGTCATCGCCATCGCCGTCGCCTACCTCAAAAAAATGGGCCGGTCAGACCTCATGCCGGTCGTCTACCGCGCCCTCATAACCGCCGTAATTGCCTGTTTTATCGCCGCCTGGGGCTTCACGAAAATCGACCTCAGCGAGGAAGCCTACGAAGGCTGGACCCTCCTCGCCAGCTCCGTTTTCGTCTTCACCATGGTGCTCTGGATGAACCGCCACGGCAGGCATCTCAAGAGTGAAATTGAAACCCGGTTGCAGAAAGACACCGCCGCTTCCGTCACCGGCGCGGCCGGCGGCAAAGGCACCGGCGGCGGCACCGGCGTCTTCTTCTTCGTCTTCCTCATGATCTTCCGCGAAGGCGTCGAAACCGTCCTCATGCTCGCCGCCCTGCGCCTCGATACCTCCGGCATCCTCGAAGGCGCCGGCGCGCTCCTCGGCATCGCCCTCGCCATTGCCTTCGGCGTCGCTTTTGTCCGCGGCACCATCCGCGTCAACCTCAAACAGTTTTTCCAGATGACCACCGCCATCCTGATGGTCGTCGTCGCCCAGCTCGCCATCACCGGCCTCCACGAACTCTCCGAAGGCCAGATCCTCCCCAGCAGCCGCACCGAAATGGCCCTCATCGGCCCCGTCGTGAAGAACGAAATGTTCTTCTTCGTCACTATCCTCGCTCTCGCCGCCGCCATGATTCTTCTCGAATGGCGTCAGCGTTCCGCCCCCAAAACCGATGGCCTCGAAGGCGCGGCCCTCCGCAAAGTCAAGTGGGCCGCCCGCCGCGAACGCATGTGGATGATCGCCTCCTGCACCGCCTCCTGCGTCTTCATCCTCCTCATCACCGCCGAATTCATCTACGCCCGCCAGGCCTCCGCCCTCTCGCCCGCCACCCCCGTCGCCTTCGACAACCACGCCGTCCGCATCCCCGTCGCCTCCGTCAGCGACGGCGACCTCCACCGCTTCTCCCTCAACGACCAGGGCGTCAGCGTCCGCTTCATCGTCATCCGCAAGCCCGACAACTCCCTCGCCACCGCCCTCGACGCCTGCCACATCTGCGGCACCCAGGGCTTCTATAAGAAGGGGACCAATCTCATCTGCCGCAACTGCGCGTCGGAAATCCTCACCTCCACCGTCGGCACCAACGGCGGCTGCAATCCCATCCCCCTCGCCTCCCGTGTCGAAGGCGCCACGCTCGTCATCGATGAGTCCGCCCTCGATGGCGGCATCGGCACCTTCCGCAACGCCAAAGAGAACTAGCCCATGTTCTTCCGCATCGTCGAAGAGTCCATCCGCCGCGCCCCGCGCCGTAAGGCCCTCGCCGTTGCCGCCATCGCCATGGGCGCCGCCGTCGCCACCGCCATGCTCGGCGTCATGCTCGATATCGGCGATAAGATCAACCGCGAGCTCCGCGCCGAAGGCGCCAACATCGTCGTCACCGCCAAAGGCGCGTCTCTCACCGGCGGCATCGGCTCGGTCGCCGCCTCCACCGCCGGCGCCGCCAACTACATCGACGAAGCCCGCGTCCCCAAAATCAAGACCATCTTCTGGGGCCTCAACATCACCGCCTTCTCCCCGTCCCTCAGCGCCGCCGACGGCGCCGTCCCCCTCCAGGGCGTCTGGTTCCGCCATCCCTATAAAGCCCCCAACGGCGAAATCAAAACCACCGGCATCCGCGACCTCAACCCCGCCTGGCAGCTCCAGGGCACATGGCCCAACGACGCCGACTCCGCCACCGCCAACGAATGCCTCGCCGGCGCCGCTCTCGCCCGCCGCAACTCCTGGCAGCCCGCCCGCGACATCACCGTCCTCGGCCAGCCCTGCCGCCTCTCCGGCATCGTCACCACCGGCGACGAAACCGACGACCGCCTCCTCCTCCCCCTCGCCCTCCTCCAGTCCCTCACCACCCACCCCGGCCAGATCGACCGCATCGACGTCGCCGCTCTCACCAAACCCGAAGACGACTTCGCCCGCAAAGATCCCCGCACCATGACCAACGCCGAATACGAACGCTGGAGCTGCACCAACTACGTCACCTCCATCGCTCACGAAATCGCCGAAGCCCTCCCCGGCACCGAAGCCCGCCCCGTTCGCCGCGTCGCCGATTCCGAAGGCAAAATTCTCGACCGCATCGCCGGCCTCATGGCCTTCATCGCCGCCGCCGCCCTTCTCTCCGCCGGCCTCACCGTCTGGAGCCTCACCGCCACCACCATGATGGAGCGCCGCGGCGAAATCGCCATCATGCAGGCCATCGGCGGCGCCCGCTGGCTCGTCGCTTCCCTCTTCACTCTCGAAGCCGCTCTCATGGGCCTCGCCGGCGGACTCATCGGCTCGCTCTCCGGCGTCTTCCTCGCCCGCTACGTCGGCCAGTCCGTCTTCCACAGCGCCGTCGAAGTCTCGCCCGTCCTGCCCTTCGTCATCATCGCCGCCGCCATCGTCATTGCCGTCGCCGGCGCCGCCCAGCCTCTCCGCCGCGCCCTGCGCATGGAGCCGGCCATCATCCTGCGGGAGGGCCTCTAGTGTTCCTCCGCTTCGTCCTCGGCGCGCTCCGTTATCGCAAGCAGCGCCTCGCCATCGCCTTCGCCGCCCTTGCCGTCGCCGCCACGCTGTCCACTGTTCTGTTCGGAATCTACGGCACCGTCGGCCAGCGCATCCGCGAAGAATTCCGCGGCTACGGAGCCAACCTCCTCGCCGTCCCGCTCACCGGCCACACCATCCCGCTTGACCTCGCCGCCGCCGCCGAAAAACTCGGCGCCGAAGCCGCGCCCTTCCTCATCACCTCCGGCCGCATCGGCCCCGCATCCGGCGGAGAAATCATCCCCGTCGCCGGCTTCGATGTCGCCAAATCCGCCGCCCTTACCTCCTTCTGGCACATCCAGGGCACGCGCAACATCGCGCCGGGCGAATGCCTCGCCGGCGAACTGCTCGCCTCCCGGCTCCACCTCACGCTCGGCGCACCCGTCGCCCTCCTGTCCGCCCCCTGCACCCTGAAAGGCATCGTCTCCACCGGCGCCGCCGAAGACGCCGAACTCCTCGTGCCCTTCTCCGATGCCGCCCAACTCGCCGGCCTCTCCGCCGTCGCCAGCCTCATCGAACTCCGCGCCCCCTCCGACCGCCTCGAATCCATCCGCGCCGCCCTCGCTCTGCAATTCCCCGCCGCCGACCTCCGCACCAACCTCGCCGTCGCCGCCACCGAATCGAGCGTCGTCCTCAAGTTCCGCGCCGCCCTGCTCCTGCTCACCGTCGTCATCCTCGTCATCACCACGCTCTGCGTCAGCAGCAACTTCAGCGAACTCGTCATCGAACGCTCAAAGGAAATCGGCATCATGAAGGCCCTCGGTGCCGCCGAACGCCGCATCACGGCTTTCTTCATCTCTGAATCCGCCGCCCTCGCCCTGGTGGCTTCGCTCGCCGGCTACTTCGCCGGCATTCTGGTCACCGCCGCCATCGGCCACCAGGTCTTCGGTGCGGCATTTCACGTTGAACCCAGCGCCTCTGTCTTCGCCGGCGTCATGGGCGTCATGCTCGCGGTAGCCTCCGTCGCCACCGCCATCTCCGCATCGCGAATCCGCGGCATCCAGCCCGCCATCATATTGAGGGGCGAATGAGCTCATTCATTGAACTAATCGACGTCAAAAAATCCTACGGCTCCGGCTCCACCGCCGTCCGCGCCGTCGACGGCATCAGCTTCACCGCCAGCCGCGGCGAGTGGATCGCCATCATGGGCCCCTCCGGCTCCGGCAAAACCACTCTCCTCAACCTCCTCGGCTGCCTCGATCAGGCCACCAGCGGCGCGCTCCTCATCGACGGCACCGATACCTCCCAACTCCGCCGCCATGAACTCGTCAGGTTCCGCAGCGAAACCGTCGGCTTCGTCTTCCAGCAGTTCCACCTCGTCCCGCATTTAACCGCTCTCGAAAACGTCATGCTCGCCCAGTTCTTCCACAGCATGACCGATGAGTCCGAAGCCCTCCGCGCCCTCAAACAGGTCGGCATGGAAGACCGCGCCTCGCATCTCCCTTCGCAGCTTTCCGGCGGCGAACAGCAGCGCGTCGCCATCGCCCGCGCCCTCGTCAACGACCCCAAAATCATCCTCGCCGACGAACCCACCGGCAACCTCGACGCCGAAAACCAGCGCATCGTCTTCCGCCTCCTCGGCGAGCTCCACAACCAGGGCCGCACCATCATCATGGTCACTCATGACGAAAACGCCGGCCGCCTCGCCGACCGCCGCGTCAACCTCGACCACGGCCGCATCAAAGAGACCCTCGTCTTCTCCGCCGAAGAGAATCAGGACTTCGACGAAGTCCTCGAACACCTCTGGCTCCGCCGCGAAGAAGAAACCGTCTCGCCGGATGCCTCTGCCGCCCCCTCCACCCGCCACGCCGAAACCATGGAATTTACCGACGCCCAGTGGCGTCGCCTCATCGCCACCCTCACCGGCATCGGCCTCGTCGCCGTCGTCGACGGCCGCGAACAGTTCACCCCCGCCGGCGAAACCCGCGCCCGCAACGTCATCCGCCGCCACCGCCTCGCCGAACGCCTCTTCATGGACGTCCTCTCCATCCGCGACGAACAGGAGATCGAATCCAGCGCCTGCAAGTTCGAACATATCCTCAGCCCGGACGTCACCGACCGCATCTGCACCCTCCTCGGCCACCCCGGCGCCTGCCCCCACGGCAGCCCCATCCCCGTCGGCGTCTGCTGCGAGGAAAAGCGCGTCCTCGACCCCGCCGGCGTCGCCAACCTGCTCAGCAGCATCCGCAAGTAGCCGCTCTCCGGTAGCCGCCGCCACATCTGATACGCTCGAAAATTAAACAGCTTCCCAATTAACCCCATGCACAACGTCGTCATCATCGGTTCAGGCTGCGCCGGCAACACGGCCGCCATCTACACCGGACGCGCCGGCCTCGCCCCGCTCGTCGTCAAAGGCCGCGAAGCCGGCGGTCAGCTCTCGCTCACCACCGAAGTCGAAAACTTTCCCGGCTTCCCCGAAGGCATCCAGGGCCCCGAACTCGTCGAGAACATGAAGAAGCAGGCCGAACGCTTCGGCGCCGTCTACCGCGACGGCAACGTCCTCGCCGCCGACCTTTCCAAACGCCCCTTCCGCCTCAACATCGAAGGCGAGGAGATCGAAACCCGCACCCTCATCATCGCCTCCGGCGCGCGCGCCCGCTGGCTCGACCTCCCCTCCGAACAGAAGCTCATCGGCCACGGCGTCAGCTCCTGCGCCACCTGCGACGGCTTCTTCTATCGCGATAAACAAATCATGGTCGTCGGCGGCGGCGATTCCGCCATGGAGGAAGCCAACTTCCTCACCCGCTTCGGCCGCAACGTCGCCCTCGTCCACCGCCGCGACTCCTTCCGCGCCTCAAAGATCATGCTCGATCGCGCCAAAGCCAACCCGAAGATCGAGTTCATCATGAACACCGCCATCGACGAAGTCTACGATCTCGAACAGAACCTCGTCACCGGCGTCAAACTCCGCAACCTCGTCACCGGCGAAACCTCCCGCCGCGACGTCGACGGCCTCTTCATCGCCATCGGCCACATCCCCAACACCCAGGTCTTCGAAGGCCAGCTCGATCTCGATAAGGACGGCTACATCGTCTCCCACGGCGGCGCGCGCACCAACATCCACGGCGTCTTCCACGCCGGCGACGTCCAGGACCGCACCTACCGCCAGGCCATCACCGCCTCCGGCGCCGGCTGCATGGCCGCCATCGAAGTCGAACGCCTCCTCGAAGCCGAAGGCCACTAGTACACAGGAACAACCCGCATGATCGAACGCCTCTCGCCCCCCGGCATCCCCGCCCCCCGCGGCCCCTACTCCCCCGCGGTCCGCGCCGGCGACTTCATCTTCCTCGCCGGCCAGGTCCCCGTCGACCCCGCCACCAACGCCCTCTCCACCGGCGACATCCGCCACGAAACGCGCCTCGTCCTCAATAACATCAAGCTGATTCTCGAAGGCGTCGGCTCCTCGCTCGCCGATGTCGTCAAAGTCGGCGTCTTCCTCGCGAGCGGCGACGACTTCGCCGCCATGAACGAGGTCTACAGCGAATTCTTCGGCGACACCAAACCCGTCCGCACCACCGTCGTCTGCGGCTTCATGGCCCCCATCCGCGTCGAAATCGACTGCACCGCTTACAGCCCGAAGCCGTAACGCGGAGAGGAGCTGCGGCAGCGGGATTTATCCTTAAGTTAAAGATGCCTCAACAATCTCTCGACCTCTCGGAGATTCGGCGCATTGCTATTGCCGCGCTTTTCTCTGATGATGTGCTGACGGAACACCTGGTCCTAAAAGGCGGCAATGCACTTAATTTGGTCTACGGGATTACGTCCCGGTCGTCGGTCGACCTCGACTTTGCAATGTCCCGGGATTTCGAGGATTCTAAGGACGCCTCCCGCCGGGTTTTCGCGGCCCTTCGCGACCGGTTTGACGCCGCCGGGTACATCGTGT
Organism: uncultured Acidobacteriia bacterium; assembly: GCA_903828455.1. Classification (GTDB taxonomy): domain Bacteria; phylum Acidobacteriota; class Terriglobia; order Bryobacterales; family Bryobacteraceae; genus BOG-234. The sequence goes on from CAIKMJ010000046.1 coordinate 308,070, forward strand.
TCGACGAATCATTCGAGCCTCGTCCGGATCTGGAGGGTAAAGGTCCCGACGAAAAGCCGTGGTGGGGAGGATATGAGGTGTCCTTCAAGCTGATCGACCGCCGGAAATTCCACTCTATGAAGAGCGACCCAAAGAAGCTCCGTAATCATGCGCTCGGTCTCGGAAGTGGTGCTAAGCGCCCGTTTAAAATTGACCTCAGCAAGTGCGAGTACACAATCGGGAAGGCCGCGCATGAACTCGACATTTTCACGATCTACGTGTATACGCCGGAAATGATCGCTGTCGAGAAGCTCCGCGCCATTTGTCAACAAATGCACGAGTACCCACACACGGGCAACAAGAAGGCGAGGGCTCGTGATTTTTACGATATCTATCGCGTCTTGACCACCCGAAACATCGACCTTCAGGCGGAAACGAACCGCATCCTACTGCGGAACATATTTGGGGCAAAGCAAGTGCCCGTATCTCTTCTCGGCAACCTTCCGCGCGAACGCGATTTTCACCGTGCCGACTGGCATTCGGTCATCACTACCACCGCCGGAGAGTTGCACGACTTCGATTTTTATTTCGATTTTGTATTGGACGAGATCGCGGGGCTAAAATCCCTTTGGATAGAATAATTTCCATTCTGAACTGTATTCTCGATCCCGGATGTCGTGAGCCAAATAGAAATCAAGCCTTTGGCCCAAGGCCTTCAGACGCTCGTATGCATTGGGGCTGTAGCCGGCCCGTTGCATGTAAAAACCCACTGCCTGATGGTAAGGATATACGTAATCGAGCCTCTTGAGCACAGCAAGGAGGGTCAACACAGAGACCCGTTCCATGGCTCCTCGATACGCTTCGAGCACTTGGTATACACCTCCGGCGTATGCGGGCCGGACGGTTATGTCGATGAGCGTACGTTCCAGTTTCGTCACAGCCAAATCTTCACTATTCACCGAAAGGGTTCCAACTTCGAATCTTCCAGTGCTCTTGCCGTTCAGAATCTGGAACGTCGTGTCGTCGTACTGGTAGCTCAAAGTCGATAATCGCTGCGCCCGGCTGAATGCTTTGTCAACTCCGGTCTGGGTGAGTTCCGAAGAGTCTGATTGCCCTTTGGGCGTCTGCTCATGGTTCACATAGATTGCTCGACGCGGGATTTGGTCGTTCAGACCATGCAAAAAAACTGCTGTACCATGGGACAAATATGCAGCCTTGTAAAGCGAAAGCCCGACGCTGTAGGGGGACGGATCACCCCAAACGTAGCGGTTAAGGATCCGAGTTCCCGCATGAGCCTCATCCGGAGTCATTTGGATCTTCCGGAGCTTCCCTTTTGTAGAAAGAAGCTCGATAAAGTTGTCCAGCTTCATGGCAACTGCCAAATCCCACCCATCTCTCTGGTCTTCTAATATCTGGGCAATCTCTCGTTCGTTGAAGACCTGTTTTCCCAACTGCTCAAAATGGCGTAGAATCGCTGGTGTTGCTGCTTGGACCTTTGGTTTTCGACCTCTCGTCATGCTTCTATTATAGACACTATTCGGTAGGTATATATACTTACCGTATTTGCGACATTACGAGCCTTTCTCGTGAAGGTTCTAGCGGTTTCAAGAAGAAGAGGCAATAATAGCTTCACGTGTAGGTATATATACCTACACGTGAAGCCTATAAATTCTCCGCCACGCTCCGCGCAGCGGTTGGACTATCCCGCCTGATGTGTAGGATTCCCGCTTCCGGTTGCGCGAACGCTTCCGGCGCCCACCGCATCAACCTCACGAATGAAAGAGCCGGTCGATCCTGCCCAGCACATCCTTGTGCTCAACAAACTCTCCCCGGTCGGCCTGCGCGATTCCCTTTTGCACACCGGCAACAAAGCGCACCTGATTGTCCGGCATCCTCACAACCGTGTCTTTCATAAGTTGTTCAGCGTCCTGGCCGCTCGAATCGGCCAGTTGCTGCAGCCGTGTTTCAACGTCGGGCGGGAAATGCACTTCCATGCCCTTCAAGTTACGCGAAAACCAGAGTAGCCGTAACTCCCCCTACTCCAGCTTCAGAAACCGCTCCGGATTCTCCGCCGCATCCCCCGCCGCGCGCGCCAGGCTCAGCTTCGCCACATTGTGCGCGAACACCCCGTTAATGTAATCCAGCTCCGCATTCGCCACCGCCGCCTGCGCCTGCGACACATCCACCGTATCCGTCACCCCCGCCTCCAGCCGCTGCCGCGTCAGCTCCAGCGTCTGCCGCGTCACTTCCAGATTCCGCCGCGCCAGCTCCACCTGGCTCGCCGCCGACGCCATATCCAGATACGCACTCCGCACCTCGCTCTCCGCCCGGCTCCGCGTATCCGCCAGTTCCGCCCGCCGCTGCTCCAGCGCCGCCGCGGCCTGTTCAATATCGCCACTCGCCCGCCCGCCCTGCCAGATCGGAATCTTCAGCGTCCCCGTCACCGAAAACGTCCCGTGCGCCTCCGCCGGATTCGTCCCGATCACCCCGTAATCCGCACTCATCGCCAGCGACGGTATCCTCTCCGCCCTCGCCGCCGCCATGCTCCTCTGCGCCGCCTGAATCTGCGCCTCCGCCGCGTGAATATCGGCCCGCTTCATCAGCGCCTCGGCCACCGCCTCGTCCTGCGTCTCCACGCCCGCCGCCGCATACGGAACATCTTCCGCAATATCGAACCCGTCATTCGGAGCCAGCCCGATCAGCCGCGCCAGATTGATCTTCTGCTTCGCGAGATCGTTCTCCAGCGTCACCACTCTCTGCTTCTGCGTCAGCTCCAGCACTTCATTCCGGTTCACGTCGATCTGCGCCACCAGCCCCACCGCGCGCTGCTGCTCGGTCTGCCGGTACAGCGCCTCCGCCGCCTCCACCTGCGCCCGCGCCGAAATCACCCGCGCCTTCGCCGCCGCCACCTGTAAGTACGCGCCCCCCACCGCCATCGCCACTAAGTCCTTCGCATCTTTCGAAAGTAACTCCGCCGCCCGCACGCTCTCCTGCGCCGACCGGTAGTTATTCAGCGCCGTCAGATCCGCTATATTCTGCGTCAGCCTCGCCCGCAGATCGAAGTAATTGAACGGCCCCACCACCGTCGGAAACGCAACTCCCGGTATCGGCAAACTAATCCGGAATCCCTGCGCCCGCAGATTCGTCTGCTGCACCGTCTCCCCCAGCGTGCCATTCACATTCGGCATCAGCGCGCTCCGCACCGCCGCCGCCTGCCCCTGCGCCTGCCGCACCGTGTACGTCAGGCCGCGCGTCCCCAGGTTGTACTCCAGCCCGCGCTTCACCGCCTCCCGCAGCGTCAGCTTCCCGCTCACCGCCCCTTCGCCCCGCACGCTGCCCGCATACGGCCCCTGCACCTGAATCGTCGGATTGATCGTATTCACGCTGCTCGTCGTCCCCGGCACCGGCTGCTGCCCCGCGCTCACCGACCCGCCGCCGCCCGCGCGCCCCGACAGCGCCACCTGATTCGCCACCGTAGTCGTCGCCGGCGCGCCCGCCTGCGCCCACGCCGATAACACCGCACTAACTCCAATGAGTACGATCCGCATCCCGCTTTTCATAACGTAAGTGCCCTCATGACCCCACGAACTCCCCGCCTAACTCAACATCTTCCGGAACCGCCACACACTCAGCGTCACCAGCAGCACCGTAAAGATCCCCAGCACCAGAAAATTCAGCCACAACGCCTCGAACCCCGTGCCCTTGATCATGTTCGACCTCGCAATCACACTGAAGTGCCGGATCGGATTCACCCTCACCAGCGGCTGCAGCCAGTCCGGAATCGCCTCCGCCGGCGTCACCGCTCCCGATGCCGTCGTCAGCAGCGGATTCACAAAGAAACTCGTCAGCTGCGCCTGCTGCGCCGATTTCGAAAACGTCGCAATCACCGTCCCCAGCGCAATCCCCGACAGCGTGCACAAACACGCCCCGCAAAACACCACAAACAGATTCCCGTTGAACGGCACATTAAACGCCAGCTTGATAAACGCCGTCGCCCCCGTCACCATCAGAATCAGCAGCAGAAACAGCGGCGCCATCTTCGCCACAATAATCTCGGATGTCGTCGCCGGCGACATCACCAGCTGCTCAATCGTCCCCGCCTCCCGCTCCTTCACCATCGCCGCCGACGCCACAATCGAGCCGTTCAGAATAATCAGCAGCCCCAGAATCCCCGTCACCACAAACCACGTGCTCTCCAGACCCGGATTGAACAGGAACGCCCGCGTCATCACCGCCTGCCCCCTGCGGCTCACCTGCGGCGCTCCAATCTGCCGGAAGCTCGCATGCAGCCCCTGCGCCGCCAGCCCCTGATTCCACGACCGGATCACCCCCAGCGCATAACCCTGCGCGATCGACGCCGTATTCGCGTTCATCGCGTTCAGCAGAAACTGCACCGTCACCGGCCGCCCGCGCTCCAGGTCTTTCGCCAGATCCTTCGGAATCACCACCCCGGCATCCACATCGCCGCGGCTGATCGCATCGCCCAGCCGCTCCACCGAATAGTAGTAACCCGCCAGCTGGAAACTCTTGCTCTCCGTCAGCGTCGACGCCAGATCGCGGCTCTCCGGCGTCCGGCTCTCATCGATCACCCCCAGCTTCAGGTCCGACACCGTCGCATTCAGCACCAGACTGAACAGCAGCAATTGCAATATCGGCGGCACCACCAGCGACATCGCCAGCCTCTTGTCCCTCCGGATCTGCGCGAACTCCTTGCGCAGCATCGCGTGAAACCGGTGACTCGTCAGAAACTCATAGATTGGAAATATCTTCTTCAGCATCTATGCCGCCAGCTGCATCCGCCTCATCGTCAGCCACGCCCGCAGATAGAAAATGCCCCCGATCAGCCCGATAATCCCCACCTTCCACCACTCCGCCGGCCACCCGCCGCCCTGCAGCAGAAAGTCGCGCACTATGTCGATGTAATACCGGCCCCACACCAGATTCGACATCCAGCGAATCTGCACCGGAATATTCTGTATCGGAAAAATCAGCCCGCTCAGCATGAACACCAGCAGGAATCCGCCCATCGCCACCGCCTGCATCGCCGCCGCCTGATTCGGAATCGCCGCCCCGATCAGCGTCCCGAACGCCGCCACGCAGAACGTATACAAAATCGTCGCCACAAGAAACGGCGTCGGATCCCCCGCTATGCTCAGCCCGAAGTAAGTGAACAGCAGCCCCAGTAACAACACCACATCGCACAGCGCAATCAGCATAAATGCGAATATCTTGCCCAGCAGAAACTCATGCGCCGAGATACTCGATACATACACCTGCAATATCGTCTGCTGCTCGCCCTCCCTCGCCATCGCCAGCGTCGCCAGCAGCGGCGGAAACAGCGAGATCACCAGCACAAACATCCCCGGCCCGTAAAACTTCTTCGACGAAAGCCCCGGGTTGTACCAGTAACGGATCGCCGCCGTCACCGGCGCCGCCATCGCCCCGTTCGCATTCGCCGCGTTGAATCCCGCCGTGATCTGGCTCGCGTAGCCTTCTATCAGCCGCGCCGTGTTCGAATCGGAAGCATCCACCAGCACCTGCACCGGCGTGTTTCTCCCGCGCGCCAGATCGCGTCCGAAGTGCGCCGGAATCACCAGCACCGCCCGCGCCTCGTTCGTCACGAACGCCTCTTCCGGTTGCCGGTCCGGCGCAAACGGTATGGTGCGAAACGTAATGGACTGATGAAACGCCCCCAGCAACTCCCGCGACGCCGGCGAATTGTCGAAATCCTGCACCGCCATCGTCAGGTCTTTCACGGAAAGCGAAATCGCCGTCCCCATCAGAATCAGCTGCGTCATCGGCAGCACCAGCGCCAGCCCCAGCGCCCGCTTATCCCGCAGGATCTGGATCAGCTCTTTCCGTACCTGTGCGAATATCCGGCGCATTAATCCTCCGACCCCACCTTGCCCTGCAACCGTGCCTTCTCCACCACTCCGATGAACACATCCTCCAGCGAGAACCGCCCCTGCTTCGCCAGCAGCACCTGAATCCCCGCCGCCGCCAGCTTCTCCCGATAAATCCGCTCGCCCGTCGCCGCGTCGTCATTGGTAATTACATGCAGCCGGTCGCCGAATAACGATACTCTCCACCGCTCCGTCCCGCTCTTGAGTAAGTCGAGCGCCTTCTGCGGAGCATCGGTTACTAACTCGAGTAAGTTGCCTTCCTGTGTCGCCTTAATTGCCGTCGGCGTATCTTCCGCCACTAACTCCCCCGCCACCATCATTCCCAGCCGGTTACACTGCTCGGCCTCTTCCAGATAGTGCGTCGTCACCAGAATCGCCGTCCCCGCGTCCGCCAGCCGGTTGATCATCTTCCAGAACGACCGCCGCGCCAGCGGATCCACCCCGCTCGTCGGCTCGTCCAGAAACAACACCCGCGGCTCATGCATAATCGCCGCCCCGAACGCCACCCGCTGCTTCCAGCCCTGCGGCAGGCTCCCCGTAATCTGCTTCTCCCGCCCCGCGAGTCCGGAAAACTCCAGCACCCAGCGCTTCTTCTCTTCGCGCTCGCCCTCCGGCACCCCGTACACGCCGGCGAAAAACTCCAGGTTCTCTTCAATCGAAAGATCGTTGTACAGCGAAAACTTCTGCGACATGTACCCGATCCTCTGCCGCACTTCGCTCGTCTTCAGCTCGCCCGTCCGCCCCGCCAGCCGCACCCCGCCGCCCGTCGGCTCCAGCAGCCCGCACAGCATCTTGATCGTCGTCGTCTTGCCCGCCCCGTTCGCTCCCAGCAACCCGTAAATCTCGCCGTACTTCACTTCGAGACTCACGTTGTGTACCGCCGTAAACGTCCCAAACTGCTTCGTCAATGCCGACGCCCCGATCGCCACCTGGCCCGCCCGGTCCGCCTGACTCCGCCGCGCCGGAAACGGCTCGTCGTGTATCTCCTGCCCCAGCGCCCGCAGCCTCGCCACGAACGTGTTCTCCAGCGTCGGCTCATCCAGCGTCGTATCGTGGATCGCCAGCCCCGCCCCGCCCAGCGCCTTCTCCGCAATCCCCAGCGCCGCTTCCGGCCTCGGCGCCAGCAAATCCAGCCGGTCGCCGAACCGCTGCACGTCGATAATCTCCCGCCCCGGCCCCGCCATCGGCGACAGGATCTGCTCCGCCAGCGCCAGGTTCGTCGTCCGCAGCTCAATCCGCTTCGCCCCCAGCTTCTCCCGCAGCTCCACCGGCGTGCCGATCTCGTGCAGCTCTCCCTGGTGCATCAGCGCCACCCGGTGGCACCGCTCCGCTTCGTCCAGATACGGCGTCGCCAGCAGTATCGTCAGCCCGTCCGCCGCCAGATGCGCCAGCGTGTCCCAGAACTCCCGCCGCGACACCGGATCCACACCCGTCGTCGGCTCATCCAGCAGCAGCACCCGCGGCTCCGGCACCAGCGCGCACGCCAGCGCCAGCTTCTGCTTCATCCCGCCGCTCAGCTTCCCCGCCAGCCGGTCCCGGAACCGGTCCATGTCGAACATCCGCAGATACCGCAACCCGCGCTCGGCAATCTCCTTCTTCGGCACCCGCCGCAGATCCCCGATGTAGCGAATGTTTTCGTCCACCGTCAGGTCCGGATACAGACTGAAATTCTGCGTCAGATACCCCGTCCGCGATCGCGACACCAGCGCCGGCTCGCCGAACACCTCCACCCCGCCCGACGTCGCCTCCATCACCCCCGCCGCAATCTGGAACGTCGACGTCTTACCCGCCCCGTCCGGCCCGATCACCCCGAAGATCTCGCCCTCGCCCACCTCGAACCCGATCCCGCGCACCGCCTCCAGCGCCCCGTAGCGCTTCACAAGGTCATGCACCCGGATCGCCACCCGCGCTCCCGCGGCCGTCCCCGCTCTCGTCACTGGAGGCGCTGCCGTCATCTCTTCCCTACTGATTCGTCCGCCCCGCCGGCCACGCGTCGCCTTCCACCAGAATCTCCCCGTCCGCCGGCATCCCCGGCTTGGCGAATCCGATCGCGCCCTTCACCCGCAGCTTCACCCCCACCACCTGCTTCACCCGGTCGTCCCGGAAATACGTGTTCTCCGGCGTAAACGTCGCCTGCGGATCGATCCGTTCCACATACGCCTCCACCGCCTTCCCCGTATTCGAATCCAGATAGAACCGCGCCGCCTGCCCGATCTTCACCTTCCCGATCGCTCCCTCCGGCACAAACCCCCGCAGATAAACCTTGCTCATATCGAGCAGCGTGATGATCGCCGTCCCCGCCTGCACCACTTCACCCGGCTCTGCCGCCCGCGTCATCACCGTCCCGTCGAACGGCGCCGTCACCGTCAGATCGCTGCGATTCGCCTGCGCTTCCATCAGCACATACCGCGCCTGCTGCGCCGCTGCCACCGCCGTCGTAATCTCCGCCTGCTGCTGCGCAATCTGCCGCTGCACCGTCGCCGCCTGCATCTCCCGAATCCCCGGATTCGACAGCGTCGCCTGCGCCGTCGCCAGCCCGCCCTTCGCCGATTCCAGCTTCTTCTTCGCCGCCGCCACCGCCGCCTCCTGCTGCTCCGCCGTCGCCGTCGCCTGCTTTGCCTGCCGCTCCGACGCCGCCCCCGTCTTCACCAGCTTGTTGTACGCATCCCGGTCGAACGCCGCTATCTGCAGCGCCGCCTGCTGCCGCGCCAGATCCGCTTCCGCCGCCGCCACTTCCGCCTCGGCCTGCTTCACCCGCCCGTTCGCATCCACGCCCGACTGCTCTTTCTCCAGTCCGATCTCCCGCATCTGCTGCTCCAGCACCGCAATCTGATCCCGCGCCGATTTCGTCCGCGCCTCCGCCGCCGTGACCGCCGCCTGCGCCTGCTCCTCCCGCGCCCTCACCTGCGCATCGTCCAGCACCGCGATCACCTCGCCCGCCTTCACCGCATCGCCCTCGCGCACCCGGATCTCCAGAATCCGCCCCGCCGTCTTCGGCGCCACCGCCGAATCGTCGCCCTCGATCCGCCCGCTCAGCGCCACCAGATTCGCCGGCACCGGCGGCAGCGCCACATAGTGCTTCCAGATGTAATACCCGCCGCCCGCCAGCGCCGCCAGCAGCGCCAGCCGGATCGCAATCTTCACCACTACCGGCGGACCCTTCTTCTCCGCCGCCCCAGCGTTCGTCGCCGTACTCATTTCTCTGTCCTCTTCTTCTTTTTCTCTGATTCCTTTTGCGCCTTCTTCGCGCATTTCCGAATCCCCGCCAGCGAAAAGTCCGCTATATGCCGCGCAATCCCCGCCACCCGCTCCGGCGTCATCTCCAGCTCCGGCCACAGCTCCGGCAGCACGGACCGCGCGTGCGCATAATGCACAATCTGCCCGATAATGCTCGACGTGCACAGCCGCACCGCGTCATCCCCCGCCCGCATCCCCGCAATCTCCGCAATCAGCTCCCGGTACCGGTCGTACACCGGCCGCAGCGCTTCATCGATCACCCGCTGCATCGCCGCCGTCGGCTGCGCCAGTTCATGCACCATCAGCCGCACATGCGGCGCCTGCGCCCCCGTCCCGCATACCCGCTGCACCATCGCCCCGATCAGCCCCCGCAGCGCCTCCTCCGGCTCCCCCCTCATTCCCCCGCGCCCGCTCCAGCACGCCGTTGTTCCCCGCCACCAGCGACCGCCGCAGAACTTCCGTATACAGCTCCAGCTTGTCCCCGAAATGGTAATTCACCAGCGCCAGGTTCACCCCCGCCCGCGCGCAGATCTCCCGCACCGTCGCCGCCTGAAATCCCGACTCCGCGAATACCTCTCCCGCCGTATCCAGCAGCCTCGTCCGCGTGTCTTCCGCTGCCGGATTTGCCGTTGCCATAAAACACGAGTTTAAAACGGGCGTTTAAGGGATGTCAACGGCGCGCGCCGCTGCCGCGTCTCCGCGCCTTCTCAACACCCGGATTTCTGTGGGAAACGCTCGGAACGAATGCCGGGCGTAAATCGGTCAGGAGGGATACTGCGCTCTCCGGCCCGCGCGCGCAATGTCGCAGGCCGGACAGCGCGCAGGCCGGACAGCGTGCCCGCAAAGCAGCGCGTCTACTTCTTCGCCGGCGCCTTCAGGTGACCTTCCATCACCTCTTTGTTGTTCTCGTTGCAGTTGTACTCCAGCAGCTCCCAGTCAGGACGCAGCTGGAACGTCCGCACATTCTTCCACGGCTTCGTGTACGCCCCCGGATCCTCCACCGTCATTTCGTACGACAGATGCCCCAGGTCCGTCCGCGTGAACCGTTCGATCAGGTGCAGCTTGTCCGTGTGCGGATGCCCCTGCGTATCGAGCCGCGTCTGGTCGTTAAACCCAACCGTATCGATCACCAGCGTGTCCCCGTCCCACTTGCCGATCGAGTGCCCGAACCACGTCGGCTCCAGATCCTTCGGATGCGGCCGCCCGTCCGTATACACCATGTGGAACGTGTTGTTCATCTCATACAGCATCACAATCCGCCCCGGCCTCTGCTCAATCTCCAGCGGCATCGGCGAATTGATCGACCGCACGTAGCCCAGCGGCAGACAAAACGCCGTGTAATCGAACTCCTCCACCGCGTTGGCCTTGCCCCACGGCGTAAACAACTGCGCAACGTTCGCCTCGCCCTTCTGTTCGGCGCCGTCCTTCGTCATATCCGGCACGAACGGATGCTGCCACACGCCGCTCAGGTCAGGCTTCCCGTCCGCCATCCGCGGCGTCGGGCCCTCGGTCGCCGGAGGCCGCGACGCCACGCATCCGTAACCGTCCACCGGATGCTCGCACGGCGCCGGTGCCTTTGCCGGTGCCTTTGCCGGCGCCTTCGTCTGCGCCATCGCCGGAACCGCGGCCATCGCAATCCCCAACACCGCGGTCATGATCGATTTCGAAAATGTCATCATCGTCGCGCCCTGCTTACCTTACTCGGCGTTGCCGGAAAACAGTCGGCGGCCGTCCGACAGCGTCACTTCGCGGGCAGAATAGGTATCCGTCGTGTCTTTCGCGCGGAATGCCGAAACCGTCACCGTGTCGCCCACCTTCAGCGACTCCTTGCGCCACCCGCTCCGCACCAGAATATTCGGCGGCCCGATCTCACACGCGTAACTCTTCACCGCGCCCGATTCGTCCTTCACGTCCACGTAAAACCACGCGTGCGGATTCAGCCATTCCACCTTCGTCACCACGCCGGTAAACTTCGCCGGCGCATTGGCGTCGAATACCGTCGCGAACGAATGATGCGCCGCCGCCGGCCCCGCCACCGTCAGCAGAACTCCCGTGGCAATCGCCATTGCCGCTAAATTCCTCTTCATCTTTTTCTCTCCTGCTAAAGCGCTCCTGAACACTTTATCGCAACAGCAGTATCGCAACGGCAGTATCGCTCCGCCCGCTCACTTCCGCAGCACGAACCGCCGGTCCGCCTCGTTCCAGTGCTGCACCATCGCCGTCACCGCCCCCTTCGCGTCTTTCACAAACTCCACGCCCGTCCCCTCCAGCGTGAATTCGTTCTCCCCGTGCGCCAGCAGCGGCATCTTCACCACCCCGTTATCCACCACCAGCCGCCCGCCCTCCAGCTTCACAATCTGCAGCACCCGCCCCGCCCCCTCGTACGTCCCCGTATACCGCGACAGCACCTCCACCGGCACCGTCACCTCCTCGCCGCTCTCTCCCACCAGATGCCGCGAATCCCGCTCGTTGTCGCAAACGTATTCGATCAGCTCCGCATCCGGCACCAGGTCGAACTCCAGCGCCAGCGTCCACGGCCTCGTATACGCCTTCGGATCGTCGAACGTCACCTGCAGATCCAGATGCCCGAAGTCCCGCCGCCGGTACCGCTCCGTCATCCGCAGCGCCTCCGTGTGCGGATGCCCCGCAAAATCCAGCGCCGTCAGATCGTTGTACCCCGCCGTCGACACCACCAGCGTGTCCTCCTCCCAGTGCGCCACCGAATACCCCATCCACGTCGGATTCGGATCCGCCGGCAGCCCCCGCCCGTCCATGAAAAACTGCCGGAACACCGTCCCGTACTCATACAGCACCGCCATCAGCCCCGGCGTCTGCACCACCTTCATCGGATACGGCCCCACCAGTATCCCCGCCTTCGGCCCCGGCAGCAGACACTTCACCCCGTCCGCGTCCCTCCGGTACTGCTCCGACCGCTTCTTGTAAACCGCCGCCGCCCACGGCAGCATCTCCTCCGGCTTCAGATCCCCCGTCGCGTACATCAGCACGCCGCCGTAATTCTTAATCAGCCACACCCCCGTAAAATCCGGCTTCCCGTCCGCCCCCCGCGGCGCCGCCGCCGTCAGATTCGGCTTCCCGTCCGCCGTCCGCGGCATCCCCGCCGTCGGACGCGCCGGCCATTGCGCCCCCAGCGGCCCGCCCGCCAGAAAAACGCCCGCCGCCAACAACACGGTTACCGGTCTGTACATCTTCCCTCCCTCGCCGCCCGCCGGCCTTCCAACTGAGCTTCGCGGCCGGCGAACAGGCGACATCATACTAACCGCCGCCCCCGGGGTCCAGCCCCACCCCCCCCTCCCGCCGATGACGTATCATGTCGAAATGTCGCGCCGCCTCACCCTCCTCGCGCTCCTCGCCGTCTCCTCCCACGCCCAGTGGCTCAACTTCCCCACCCCCGGCATCCCCCGCCTCAAAGACGGCAAACCCAACCTCTCCGCCCCCGTCCCCCGCGCCCCCGGCGGCCACCCCGATCTCTCCGGCGCCTGGATGCACGACCCCGTCTCCATCCCCGACCTCCAGCGCTTCTACGGCAAATCCTTCGTCGACGACGCCCTCCGCACCTTCTCCCCCGGCATGGAACTCGGCACCCAGTTCCAATACGCCTTCAACATCCTCCTCGACTTCCCCCCCGCCACCTCACCCCTCCGCCCCGCCGGCCAGGAAATCATGCGCCAGCGCGCCCACGCCAACACCACCACCACCTGCAACATCGTCTTCGGCTTCCCCCTCGCCGACCTCCTCTCCGAACCCATCAAAATCATCCAGTCCCCCCGCCTCACCGCCATCCTTTATGAGATCGACAACATGCACCGCCAGATCTTCACCGATGGCCGCCCGCTCCCCGGCGAAATCTCCTTCCCCGCCTACCTCGGCTACTCCGTCGGCCACTGGGAACACGACGTCTTCGTCGTCGAATCCGCCGGCTTCAACGACCGCACCCCCCTCGACCTCTTCGGCCACCCCCACTCCGAAGCCCTCCGCATCACCGAACGCTACCACCGCCGCGACTTCGGCCACCTCGACATCGACACCACCATCGACGACCCCGTCCTCTACACCAAACCCTTCACCATCCACGTCCCCCACACCCTCCTCGCCGACGCCGACCTCTTCGAGATGTTCTGCAACGAAAACGAAAAGGACGCCGCCCACATGCAGAAGTAGTCACACCCCGCGCCACTTTTTTCTCCCCATCCCCTCAACCACTTAGCCGTCCCCCTCGGCTCCATCCCCCGTCCGCCGTGCTACTCCTTTGTCCGAAAGGATTCTTTTTACGATGCCGAAACTCCCTCTCTCCGACGCCCGTCTCGCCGCCAACCGCGCCAACGCCCAACGCTCCACCGGGCCCGTCTCGGTCGAAG
>CAIKMJ010000047.1 GCA_903828455.1 uncultured Acidobacteriia bacterium
CTGAACACAAACGGGCTGGTGTTCCCGCTGCCGAAAACACCTCCCGTAGTTATCGACCCCGAGCCCTGTCCCGGTATCTGCTCGTTCCAGATGTCGTCACTCGCTGGCCCCAGGACCGGGCCGGACGGCGTGGCTAGTGCGGGCGGAATGGTTGAAGGCCCGCCTCCGCCGAAGATGCCATCGAGCAGCAAGCCAAGGTCGATGACGGCGCCAATCCCTATGAGGATCGGATTGCCGGTGGCAGCCCCGATGCAGGTTTCACACATTCCGCTCGGGTCCGTATAACTCAGCGGATTATTTCCCACATACGCGTACCCGTTCCAGGTCTGCGGATCACCCGGATCGGCCCCCGCATTGCCCGGGTCGGGACTCAGGAACCGCCCCTGCTCCGGGCTGTAGTACCGCGCGTTGAAGTAATCGAGGCGGCTCTCGACGTCGCGGTACTGGCCGGTGAACTTGGGGTTGAAGTAGTCCTGCCCGCTCTGATAGCCCTGCGCGTTTGTCCGTCCGCCGACGCCCGCCCACAACTCTTCGCCGAAGGGCAGGAAATCGTACCGCCGCACCACGTTGCCGTTGCTGTCCGTCACCATGCGCGTGCTGCCAATCTGATCCACCGTGACATAACAGGTGGCCGTGCCGCAACCCGACGGCGCCGCAGCCGGCGTCGAGGTGTATTCGCCCGCCAGATTCCCCGCAGCGTCGTAGGCGAACGTGGTCACCTGCGCGCCCGACACCGCGGCAGTGCAGGGCACCGTCGAACCCGGGCACGCGATCTTCTGCACCCGCTGTCCGTCGCCATCGTACACGTAAGCCGTGTTTCCGCCCCCTGCACGGCGATCAGCCGGATCTCCGCGTTGACCTCACCCATACTACCTACGGTTTGGCAAGTTCGTTCGTCTCCGACGTTCCTCGTCCCGGTGCCCGAGCCACGTGCCGATGACATTAAGCGTGCCATAACCCAAATAGCATACGAACGGGGATAGGAGAGCGGCCCACAGAGGAAGGCCTGCGACGCGATACACGAACAGCACCAGCCCCACCGAGAGGCCCCCGGCGAGCGCGATCCAAATGGTTATCAGGCGAGAACTCATTGGCAGCTTCTTCCTGTGATCGCCGTAATCACACCGCCTACAGTCACTGCCCCGGAGTTGTTGAACGCCGGGCTCGTTTTCCCTGCACTACGGATGATTCTTGCCCAGTCACCATTTTTTTCCGAGACCAGTTGCTCCCACGTCTTGCTACGGAGGGGCTCTTTACCGAGGTTGAAAACACTTTTAAGTGTGTTCCTAGCCGAGTAGGCTGCCAGCGCGCTTTCCTCGGTTGCAACGGCCCCATAGACCAAGGGGATCGCCTTAGCTGCGGCGGCATATCCAAGTCTGCCGACCCCGTAAATGAGAGGGCTCAAAGCCCCAGCAGCATAGGCACCCGAACACTGATTTACTTCCCCATTTGTGCCCATACGCTCGCGAGCTTTGGTCGTCAGGCGGAAACTCAAAGCATCGCCGGCCCCAGCAGCAATATCCACAACCCACTGAGGTACGGTCGGAAGGTTCAGGAGGACGTCGTTAGCATCCAAATTGGTCACAAATGGCCCGGCGGCACCGCCCCCGAAAACGCCGCCGGTATTCACTCCACCGCCGCCGAGACCGGGTATCTGCTCATTCCATGGCCCGCCGTTCACACCACCGCTGATGTTGCCGATAATTTGGCCGCCGATACTACCCCCCGTCGCTACGGTTCCGGCCGTCGTAAGAATCGTCCCTAGAATTGTACTCGTGCCACCGGTGAAGAGGCCTGCGATATCCAGTCCCACCCCGATCAGCGTAGACCACCAGCTCTCGCCCGACGGGTCCGTAACACTCAGCGGATTATTTCCCACATACGCGTACCCGTTCCACGTCTGCGGATCACCCGGATCGGCCCCCGCATTGCCCGGGTCAGTACTTTGGAACCTCCCCTGAGCGCCACTCATCTGCCGCACCTGGAACCAGTCCAGCCCCGTCTCCTGATCCGCCTGCTGGCCGGTGAACTTCGGGTTGGTCGCGTCGGCCATCGCCAGATACCCCATCGCCGCCGTCCGCGCGCCA
>CAIKMJ010000048.1 GCA_903828455.1 uncultured Acidobacteriia bacterium
CGCGCTATCCCGAACCGGACGAAGATTCACCCGATGCCGATACGCCAAACAGCCAAATCGCACCCGAAAATACCAAAGAACCCCAGAACCAGTTGAAAACACAGGACCGCGCCGCCCAGCCCGCACCCGCCGCAGCCCAAAGCACCGTCCACAACCCCCACGCATCCACCCCGAACCCGGCCCCGTCGCCCGATCCGCGCCCCGCCACCCCGCAATCGTCATCGTCCGGAGGTCAAAAGCAAGCCGCCTGACCCGCACTTCCACCTCGA
This sequence comes from uncultured Acidobacteriia bacterium, assembly GCA_903828455.1. Lineage (GTDB taxonomy): Bacteria > Acidobacteriota > Terriglobia > Bryobacterales > Bryobacteraceae > BOG-234. Next base: position 270 of record CAIKMJ010000048.1, read on the forward strand.
ATTCATCCCGCGGGGAAAACAGGACAGCCCGGGTGTGCCCCGTCGCGTCAGCGTCTTTTTTGTTTCGTCAGGATTCGCAGCGCGCAGCCGATCATCGCCGATATCGGTCCGATCCCGCCCACCGTGATCTCGTACCAGCTCGGCCGCGCCAGCGCCTGCTGATGCATCGATACGAAGCTCGCCATCACCAGCAGAAACCCAACCGTCGCCGCATGCGCATACTCGCGCGTGCCCGCCAGCAGCGCCGCCGCATACCCGCCCGCCACCGAAGCGCCGATCGTCCAGAACAGCAACGGAAACCCGAAGCCCAGCGACTCGCCCGGAATATCCGGCCCCGTCACCAGCGGCCACAGGCGCAACAAAGCCAGAATCAGCACGAATCCGGCCACGATGGAGAGAATGCTGCGAACGATCTTCAAACTACTACTTTGCCACCGCTACTTGCTTACTTCGGTCTGGATGGCCTCGAGTTCGCGTCCCGCCTCGGACCACTTGCCCTGGCTCGCCAGCGTCCGGTAGCGTTCCAGATGCTGTCGCACGCTCTCGAGACGCGGGTCGCGGCCCGCGGGTGCAGCCGCCGGAGCGCTCGCCGGAGCAGCGCCGGCCTTTGTCGCCGCCGGTGCTTCGGTCCGTCCCCCGCCGCCTGCTCCGCCCAGTTGCGCCAGCCCGTCGTCGTAAGTGTCCGAATAGATCAGCCGGTTGCCCACCGCCAGCACCACTTTCTTCATCTGCGGCATCCGCGCCTGCGTCGCCTGCAGATAAATCGGCGAAACGTACAGGAAGTTTTCGCCCATCGGCAGCACCAGCGTCTGGCCCTGCAGCACCTGCGATCCCTGCTGGTTCCACAGCGTCAGATCTTTCGAAATGTTCTGATCCTGGTTGATCCGCGCATTGATCTGCATCGGCCCCAGAATCAGCTCCTGCTTGGAGAGCAGCAGCACCGCCACTTCGCCGAGCTTGTCGCCGTCGCACCGCGCCAGCATCACGCCGATCAGGTTCTCCTTCGAAAGCGGCGTGAACGTCGTCATCAGCAGAAACTCCGGCTTCGTCTCGCCCGGCAGCGTCGCGAAGACGTACGTCGGGCTCACCGGCTTCGGCTCCGCATTCTGCCCGCCCGAGTATTTGGAAAGCTCCCAGACGTCCTCGTTGTTGTAGAACGCCTGCGGATTGCGCATGTGATACACGCGGTACAGGTCGCTCTGCACGCGGAACAGCTCTTCGGCGTAGCGCGTGTGGGCGCGCAGCGCCGCCGGCATCTTCGCGGCGTCTTCGTACAGCGTCGGGAACAGCGTCCGGTAGGCCGCAATCACCGGATCGGCCGCATCGAACACGTAGAGGTGCGTCTCGCCGTCGTAGGCGTCAATCGTCGCCTTCACCGAATTGCGGATGTAATTGATCCCCCCGTATGCGTCCACCTCCCGGGAGAACGGATGCGAGTCCGATGTCGTGTAGCCGTCGACCATCCACACCATCCGGCCCTCCGGCGTCACCACCAGATACGGGTCGTTGTCCCACGTCAGGTACGGCGCCAGCGTAGCCAGTCGTTCGCGCACCCGGCGGTGGATCATCATGCGGCTGTGATCGGTCAGGTAGCCGGTCAGGATGATGTTCGTGTCGCCGTACTCGATCGTCGCCGCCGCGCGCATCAGCAGCGAGGAGATCGGAAATCCGCCCTTGCCCTGATACCGCGTCTTCGCGTTGTCCGACCCCTTCGGGTAATCGAATTCCTCCTGCGCCGTATCGACGAAAACCGGCTCCTGCTGCAGTTCGCCGAAGTACAGCTCCGGCCGCGTCACCTTCAGCGACGGCGTCTTCACCTCCGGCGGCATGTCCTGGATCAGGTAAGACGGCTGCCCGTCGGGTGTGATCTTCGCCACCTCCGAAAGCACCAGCCCGTAGCCGTGCGTGTAAATGAAGTGCGGATTGATCCAGCTCGACTGCGTCCCCGGCAGCTGCGTGATGTCGAGTTCGCGCGGCGAAAGCAGCACCTGCCGGTACTGGCCGTCGATCGTGTAGCGGTCCACGTCGGTATCGTGAAACGCGTAGTACGGCCGCAGCGCCTGCATCTGCGTCACGGTGTCGTGGAACGGCCGCCAGTCCCAGAGCCGCACGTTGTCGAGCATCGCCTTGTTTTTGACCACGTCGATTGCGCCGCCCGCTTTGGTCGCAATCTCGACTTCATGAATGTGCGTATCGAGTCCGTACGCCGCGCGCGTGGCCTCAATGTGCGTCTGGATGTAGGGCCGCTCCAGCGAGATCTCGTTCGGCTTCACGTAGAACGAACCCGCCACCGCCGGCACCGTCATCAGCAGCGCGAAACTGGCGCCGATCAGCGCCGCCGCCGCGATCCAGCGCCGCAGCGTCACCAGCACCGCGCCAGTCAGCAGCGCCGCAATCACCACCCAGTACAGCGGCAGCGTGAAATGCGCGTCCGTGTAATCCACCCCGACCATGAACCGGTGCTGGTTCCAGACCATCTCAAACCGGCCCAGGTAAAACTTAGCCGCAAACGCCACCAGCGTGAACGCCAGCGCCCCGCGCAGAAACTTCGATTCCAGCCCGCCGCTCAGCTGGAACATCGAAAGATCCAGCGGCCGGCCCACCAGCTCGGGCAGCGTGAAGCGCAGCTGCCAGCCGCGCGCCGTGATCCAGTAAACAAGGATCGTAACGATCACCAGCGCCAGCAGGTAGCCGCGAATGTCGGACCAGAACGGCAGGTCGAAAAGGTAGAACGTCACCGGCTGCCCGAACACCGGATCGGCGAAGCCCGGCATGGAGGGCAGTGTGCGGCTGCCGGCAAAACGCAGCACCGTCCAGTTATCGATGCCCGCCGCGGCGATGAAGAACGACAGCGCCAGCAGCCCCACGCTCGCCAGCCGCGAGTAGATGGGGTAATCGCTCACCTGGCCGCGCGCGAAGTGTACCCCGCGGGCATGAGCAATCAGCAGCACGATCCAGCCGAGAACGGTTGCCGCCGTCACCGGCAGCGTCGAGTAGGCGTAGAGATCGAACCAGGTGTGAACCTGCCCGATCTCCTTCCACCACGAATATTCAATGAGGAGAGAAGCGCCCCAGCGAACCGCCACCAGCAGCGCGATGGCCGCAACAAACAGGCCGATAATTCCGAACCGCGGCGCGGGCCGCCTTCCGCCGGTAATTACTCTTTCTTCCATACGATCTTGCCTCTCACAATCGTTGCGAGAGGCCCGCCGCGGAACCTGCGTCCGCTGAACGGTGAGTTACGGCTCTTCGAGAACGACTGTTGAACATCATACGTCCATTCCGTCTCGGTGTCGAAGATCGTAATATCCGCCGGTGCGCCCGGCGCGAGCGTTCCGCGGTCGAGCCGCAGGATTCCCGCCGGGCCCGTGGTGAACAGCTCCACCATCCGGCCCACCGTGATGTGGCCCGGATGCACCAGTTCGCTGAGCGTCAGGCCGATGGCGGTTTCGAGCCCCGTGATCCCGAACGGGCAGCGCTCGAACTCCTGCATCTTCTCGTCGCCCGCGTGCGGCGCATGATCCGTTGCGATGGCGTCCACCACGCCGCCGGCAATCGCTTTGATGATGGCATCCACGTCGTGCGCGCAGCGCAGCGGCGGCTTCATCTTGTAATTGCTGTCGTAGGTGACCACCTCTTCGTCGGTGATCGCAAAATGGTGCGGCGTCACTTCGCAGCTGACCTTCAGCCCGCGCGCCTTGGCGAACGCCACCATCTCGGCCGAATGCGTGGTCGACATGTGCGCCACGTGGTAGTGCGCGCCGGTGAGCTCGGCCAGCAGCAGATCGCGCGCCACCATCACGTCTTCCGATGCCGCCGGAATGCCGCGCAGCCCGAGCCGCACCGATTCGCGGCCCTCGTGCATGTCGCCGCCCGCGCTGAGGTTCAGGTCTTCGCAGTGGTCGATCACCGGGATGCCCAGCGCCGCCGCCAGTTCCATCGCCCGCCGCATCACGCGCGCGTTCATCACCGGCCGGCCGTCGTCCGAAATGGCGACAATGCCGGCGTCGCGCATCGACCCGATGGCCGCCAGCTCTTCGCCGAGGCTGCCCTTTGTGATCGCGCCGATGGCGAACACATTGACGGCCGCCACTTCACGCGCCCGCTGCAGAATGTAGCTGGTTACCGTTGCGCAGTCATTGACCGGCTTCGTATTCGGCATGCAGCAGATGGAAGTGAAGCCGCCCGCCGCCGCCGCGCGCGCGCCGGTTTCAATCGTCTCGGCGTGTTCGATGCCCGGCTCGCGCAGATGCACGTGCATGTCGATAAAGCCAGGCGCCACGATCGCGCCGGTGGCATCGTATTCGGCCAGCCCGTCTTCGGGAAGTATGCCGCGGCCCACCGATTCAATGTGGCCGTCGCGCACCAGCACGTCGGCAACGGCGTCGCCGCCCGATGCCGGGTCGATCACGCGGCCGTTGCGGATGAGGATCGAGCTCATTATGCCGCTGCTCCCGTCCCGACTTCGTCGGAAAGTATTCGTTCGAGCACTGCCATTCGCACCGAGATGCCGTTTTCCACCTGATTGAGAATCACCGAACGCTGGCTGTCCGCCACGTCAGAACTCAGCTCCTGGCCGCGATTGATCGGCCCCGGATGCATCACAATAACGTCCGGCTTCGCCAGTTCCAGATGTTCGAGCCGCAGCCCGTAGTAACGGAAATATTCGCCCGATGCCATAGGCGCTTCGTGCTGCCGTTCCAGTTGCACGCGGAGCATCATAATTACATCCGCGCCGCGGATCGCATCGGTCATATGATTGGTGAGCCGGATCCCGGGCGCCAGCAGACCCAGTTCCTTCGGCAGCAGCGAGGGCGGGCCGCAAAGCACAATCTCGGCGCCGAACTTCGACAGCAGATGAACGTTGGAGCGCGCCACGCGGCTGTGCGCGATGTCGCCGATAATGGCCACCCGCAGCCCTTCGAGGCTCGGCCGCTGATCGAGAATCGTGCGCGCGTCGAGCAGCGCCTGTGTCGGATGTTCGTGCGTGCCGTCGCCCGCGTTGATGATGGGGATCTGGAGGTGCCGAGCCAGGAAATGCGGTGCGCCCGACGCGGAGTGGCGCATCACAATGGCATTCGGCCGCATGGCCACCAGCGTGTTCAGCGTATCCACCAGCGATTCGCCCTTGGTCACGCTCGAAGCCTGCGCCGCGATCGAAACCGTATCCGCGCCGAGCCTGCGCTCGGCGATCTCAAAACTCACCCGCGTTCTCGTGGAGGCTTCGAAGAAGAGATTGACGATGAGCTTGCCGCGCAGCACGTCGAGGCGGCGGAAACTTTCGTTCTGGATCGGCTGGAAGAAGTGCGCCCGTTCCAGAATCGCCTGTATTTCGGCCCGGTCGAGGCTCTCGATGTCGAGCAGCCCGGCGGGCTTTCTGGCTGGAGGATTCATCGAATGGCCCGGCTTCAGTCCGCTACCCGTTCGCAGAGCAGGACCTTTTCCATTTCATCGATCTCCTGAAACTTCACTTCGATGATTTCGTCGTCGCTGGTCTGCACGTTGCGCCCCACGTAGCGCGCTTCGATGGGCAGTTCGCGGTGGCCGCGGTCGATCAGCACCAGCAACTGGACGCGCGCCGGACGGCCCTGATCGAACAGCCCGTCCAGAGCGGCGCGGATGGTGCGGCCGGTATAGAGAACGTCGTCCATCAGCACGATGTCCTTGCCCTGAATCGGGAAGTTAATTTCGGTGCTGTTCAGCACCGGCTTTGTATCCACCGTGCTCAGGTCGTCGCGGTAAAGGTTGATGTCCAGAATCCCCACCGGAATGGTGCGCTTTTCCAGTGCCTGGATCTTGGCGGCAAGCCGCATGGCGAGCGGTACGCCGCGCCGGCGGATGCCGATAAACGCCAGCTTGTCCAGATCTTTCGTCTGTTCAAGGATTTCGTGCGCCAGCCGGACAAGTGTCCGGTCGATTTCCGAGGCGCTCATGAGTTGGGATTTGACCTGGGTCTGGGCCATCGAACGGATTGTAGCGCATGTGCCGCCGCAATACCGGCGGCGCGGCGACGGCCGTCAATAGTAGCCCTTCATCCGGTCGCGAATCCGCCGCGTCCTTTTTTCCAGCTCGTCCAGTTGTTTTAGTGAGGCCACCGACAGCACGAAGCGGTCGTTCTTTTCCAGATCGTCGGCAAACTGCTTCGCCAGTTCCGCCAGTTCCCGCGCTTCCTTGAGGTTTTGCGCGTGTGCGGCCTTGACGATCTCATCCTGCTGCTTCTTTCCGTTGGGCAGCCGCACATCGCCCGCCTCGTCCTTGTCCAGATCGCCCGGGCGGGCCCCGCGGTCCTGTGCCACCGCCAGTTGCGCGGTCAGGCCAAGCAGCAGCAGCGCGCGCCGCCGGGCCTGAAACGCCTGCCCGCCGTCATGGGGATCGTCGTTCACGTCCGTATCATCATATCGTCGCCGCGGCCCGGGTGCCCGCCGCTGCTGCCGCGGAAGTCGCCGTGAAAACTGCCCGGTTATCATGGGCGAGACGATGAAAGACGTATATGTTGGCGTAATCGGGCTGGGCAACGTCGGTTCAGGTACGCTTGCCATTCTGACGGCGGATGCCGAACAGATTGCCCTCAAGCTTGGTTTCCGTCTGCGCGTGGCCGCCGTTTGCAGCCGTTCGGTCGCCTCCGTGAAGCTGCCCGACGGACTCGGTGACGACGTGTTGCGTACCACGGACTGGCGTGAAGTCGTCGCCGATCCCCGCGTGGAGATCGTCGCCGAACTGGTCGGCGGCACCACCACGGCGCGCGAAATCATCGAGGCCTCCATCGCCCACGGCAAGTCCATCGTCACGGCCAATAAGGAACTCATGGCGCTCAGCGGCGCCGAAATCTGGGACCGCGCCATCAAAGCCAAAATCAATCTGGCGATGGAAGCCAGCGTGGCCGGCGGCATCCCCATTCACGCCGTGCTTCGCGAAGGCATCTCCGGCGACCGCATCATCGCCCTCGCCGGCATCCTCAACGGCACCAGCAATTACATCCTCACCGAGATGGAGCGCAGCGGCACTCCCTTCGATGAGATCCTCGCCGAAGCGCAGAAGCTCGGCTACGCGGAAGCCGACCCGACCAACGACGTGGATGGCTACGACGCGCGCTCCAAACTGGCGCTGCTCGCCGCCCTCGCCTTCGGCGAACGCATCACGCCCGCCGACATCTTCGTGGAAGGCATCCGCCGCATCACGCCGCAGGACTTCGATTACGCGCACCAGCTCGGCCACACGATCCGGCTCGTCTGCTCGGCGCGCCAGACCGAAAAGGGTCTGTTGCTCTCGGTGCGGCCGGCCCTGATCCCGCAGGATGCCATCCTCGCCAGCGTCAAAGGCGCCTACAACGCCGTCTGGGTGAAGGGCCACTACGGCGCCGATACTTTCTATTACGGACGCGGCGCCGGTCCCAGCCCCACCGGCGTGGCCGTCGTCAGCGACCTGATGCGCGTGGCGCGCGAGATCCGCTGCGGCAGCCCCGAACGCGTTTCGCCGTTTGCGCATGAGCGTCTGGGCAAGTACGAGCCGGTCTCGATCACCACGCAGCAGCGGCCGTTCTATCTGCGGTTCCGCGTGGAAGACCGCCCCGGCATCATCGCCGAACTGGCGGGCATTCTGGCGGCCAAGCAGATTGGTCTCGAAGCCGTGCTCCAGTTGCCGGCGGACGAAAAGCACAACCTGCCGTTCGTGATCACCGTGGAGCCGTCGAGCGAACTCGCGGTCCGGGAAGCGGTGGAGCAGATGAGCAAGCTCGACTTCCTCCGCGAGCCGCCGCTGGCGCTGCCGATCGAACCGGGTCTCTAAGCGAAGCCGAATTGCCTCGCCACAGTCAGCGGTGACCCGTCTGCACGCCGCGCCGGGTAAACTGGTTAGACCGTGACAGTCTGTTACTTCGACGCCTTCTCCGGTCTCGCCGGCGACATGCTGACCGGCGCCCTTGCCGGTGCCGGTGCCGACCAGGCCGCTATCACCGCGGCCGTACACTCGCTGGTTCCCGAAGCCGTGGTCAGTTTCGAACCGGTGCTGCGCCGCGGCATCACCGCCACGAAGTTCCGCGTCGCCGCCAATCAGCCGGCCAAACACCGCCACCTCAGCGGCATCCTGAAGATGATCGCGGCGGCCGACATTTCGGAAACAGCCCGCGACCGCGCCTCGCGTGTCTTTCAGGTGCTCGCCGAAGCCGAAGCTGCCGTTCACGGCGTGCCGATCGAAAAGGTTCATTTTCACGAAGTCGGTGCGGTCGATTCCATTGCCGATATCGTCGGCACCGCCGTCGGGCTCGATTCGCTTGGCATCGGCCGCATCTATTGTTCCCCTGTGAACGTGGGCCGCGGCCTCGTCAACACCGAACACGGCATGCTCCCGGTTCCCGCGCCCGCCACGGCACTGCTGCTGCGCGGCAAGCCGATTTACTCGCGCGGCCCGGCGCTGGAACTCACCACGCCCACCGGCGCCGCCGTGATGGTCGCGCTCGCCTCCGAATTCGGCGCCATGCCGCCGCTGCGCATCAAAGCGATTGGTTACGGAGCGGGCGATAACGATTTTCAGGAACACGCAAACGTCCTGCGTGTGATGGTGGGCGAGCCTTCCGGCGCCGTTGAGACCACCACCGTCAGCGTGATGGAAGCCAATATCGACGATGCCTCGCCGCAACTGATCGGCTACACCATGGATCTGCTGCTCGAAGCCGGCGCGCTCGACGTCGTCATTATTCCGGCGCAAATGAAGAAGAACCGCCCGGGCGTCGTGCTGCAGGCCATTGCGGATCCCGAAAAGCGCGAAGAACTGGCGGCTCTGCTTTTCCGCGAAACCACCACGCTCGGCATCCGCTTTTACAGCGCCGAACGCCGCGTGCAGAACCGCGAATGGATTCCCGTCCTGACGCATTGGGGCGTGGTTCGCATCAAAGCCGGGGCGCACGGATTTGCACCGGAGTACGAAGACGCGCGGCGGATAGCCGAAGTCAGCGGCATGCCGCTCAAAACCGTGCTGGCCGAAGCCGCCCACGCCTATCTGAAAGACAAGAGTTCACGAAACAGCGAATGAAATACTACCTCACGACGCCGATCTACTACGTCAACGCCGCGCCGCACATCGGTCACACTTACACCACGCTCGCCGCCGACACCATCAAGCGGCTGAAGCGCATGCAGGGCTATGAAGCCGTCCTCACGACCGGCACGGACGAACACGGCCAGAAAGTAGAGCGCTCGGCGCAGGCCATGGGGAAGTCGCCCGCCGATTTCGCTACGGTGATTTCGAATGAATTCCGCGGGCTCTGGGACCGCATCGGCATCCAGTACGACCACTTCATCCGCACCACCGAACCGCGTCACCACGAGACCGTGAAGTGGCTCTTCGATCGCTGCCAGGAACGTGGCTACATCTACAAAGGCAGCTACACCGGCCAGTATTGCGTTCCCGATGAGACCTTTCACAACGATCTCAAGCCAGGCGATCCGTGTCCGGTTTGCGGCCGCCCCACCGAAACGGTTACCGAGGAAAACTACTTCTTTAAGCTTTCGGCATTTACCGATAAGTTACTGAAGTTTTACGACGACAACCCGGATTTCATTCTGCCGGAAGCGCGCCGCAACGAAGTGCTCGCGTTTGTGCGCGGCGGCCTGCAGGACTTATCGGTCAGCCGCACCACGATTCAGTGGGGCATTCCGATTGAAGGCAAACATGTCGTGTATGTATGGTTCGATGCGCTGACCAATTACCTCAGCGTTGCCAAAGATAAAGACGAAAGCCTGTGGCCGGCAGATCTTCACTTAGTCGGCAAAGAGATTGCGCGCTTCCACGCCGTCTTCTGGCCCGCATTCCTCATGGCTGCCGATCTGCCGCTGCCCAAACGAGTCTTCGCGCACGGCTGGCTGCTGTTTGAGAATGACAAGATGAGTAAGTCGCGCGGTAACATCGTGCGCACCGATCCTATCCGCGAAGTCATGGGGATCGAAGCGCTGCGCTACTTCCTCTTCCGTGAAGTCGTTTTCGGGCAGGACGGGACTTTCAGTTACGATGCCCTGGTAACTCGCTATAACTCGGAACTGGCGAACGGTCTCGGCAATCTGGCGAGCCGCACGCTGACGATGATCAGGCAATATCGCGACGGCGTGATCCCGGGCGCTTCGGCCGAACTCAGCGTCGAGCATCCGCTGGCTCTGGCCGCTCGCAACGCCATCGATACCGCATCGCGCTCGTTCGATGCGTTTGAGTTCTCCAAAGGCCTCGAAGCCATCTGGTCCATGCTTTCCGAAGTCGACCGCTTCATCGTCGAACAGGCTCCATGGAAACTGGCGAAGCAGCCCGATGCCGCCGAACAGCTCAATGACGCGCTCTACGCCTGCGCCGAAACCCTGCGGATTGCGGTGGCGCTGCTGTATCCGGTGTTGCCGGAATCGACGGCCAACATCTGGTCGCAGCTCGGCATGACGGCCGACCTTGCCACGTTCGAACTCGCCAAACTCGGCTGGGGCCAGCTTGCGCCCGGGCAGGCGATCGGCGTAATCGCGCCCGTCTTCCCGCGCATTGAAGCGAAATCGGCCATCGACCGCATGCGCGCACTTGAGGAAGTGGAAACCGCGCGCCAGGCAAAACTGTTCGGCAAGGAAGTGCCGGCGAAGACCGAAGAAGCGGCCTCGGAAGGCACCATGCTGCCGCCGTCGCCGAAGATCGAGTTCGATGACTTCGCAAAAGTCGATATTCGCGTCGGCAAAGTCCTGACCGCCGAACGCGTGAAAGGCGCCGATAAGTTACTGCATCTGACTGTGGACATCGGCGAGCCGGAGCCGCGCACCATCGTGGCCGGCATCGCGCTGGCATACCAGCCCGAGCAGATGGTCGGCCGCAAGGTTGCCATCGTGGCCAATCTTCATCCGCGGAAACTGCGCGGCATTGAATCGAACGGCATGATTGTGGCGGCCTCGCTGGAAGGCGCAAAGCCCGTGCTGGCCGGCTTCCTCGAAGATGTGCCGGTCGGCGCGCGCCTGAAGTAAACCGCGGGCCCTGATGTTCGTCGATTCTCACTGCCATCTGGATGACCGGCGCTTTGCCGACGATCTCGACGCCGTGCTCGAACGCGCCGCCGCTGCCGGCGTTACGCGTATGCTGACGATCGGCACCGGTGACGGCCCGCCCGAGGTGGACCGCGCCGTGCGGCTGGCTGAACGCTATCCGCAACTCAGCGCTACGGTCGGCGTGCATCCGCACGATGCCGCGAAGGTGACGGTGGAGACCTGCGCCGATCTGCGCGCGCTCGCCGGGCATCCGAAAGTCGTGGCCTTCGGCGAGATCGGGCTCGATTACCACTACGATTTTTCGCCGCGCCAGACGCAGCGCGCCGTCTTCATCGAACAGCTCGGCATCGCCCGCGAAGCGAATCTGCCGGTCGTCATTCACACCCGCGAGGCCTGGGCGGACACGATCGCGATTCTGCGTGAGCACGGCCAGCTGGCCGGCATCATGCACTGTTTTACCGGCACGCCGCAGGAAGCGGAGGAGGCGCTCGCGCTGGGCCTGCATCTCGCTTTTGGCGGCGTGACGACGTTCAAAACCGCCGGGCAGGTCAGGGAAGCGCTTCGTCTGACGCCGGACGACCGTCTGCTGATCGAGACCGACGCGCCCTATCTGGCCCCGATTCCGCACCGCGGCAAGCGCAACGAACCGGCTTTGATGCTGGAAACGGCGCGGGTTCTGGCCGGCGCGCGCGGCACCACGGTGGAGGAAATCGGCCGCATCACGACCGCCAACTTCGACCGCCTGTGCTCCGGCCCCGCCGCTGCCCGAACACCCGGTTTGCCGCGACCAAACGAGACCCGTTACACTGGGGGTTCCGATGGAAACTGACCGCGCAGGACAGGCCCTGACGGCGAGGGAGATTTTCGACCTCGTCAGTGAGGATCTCGCGAACGTCGAAAAGGCGATCGACATCGAGTCGCTCGCTTCGGTCGAAACCGTTACGCGCATCAGCCACTATCTTCAGCAGAGTGGCGGCAAACGGCTGCGTCCGGCCCTGCTGCTGCTGTGCGCGCGCTTTTCGGGCGGCGGCGGCAAGACGGCGATTCAGCTCGGCGCGGTGGTCGAAATGATCCATGCCGCGACGCTGGTTCATGACGATGTGATCGACGTGGCGCAGACGCGCCGCGGCCGTCCGTCGGCAAACGTGCAGTGGGGCAACCACACCTGCGTGCTGGCGGGCGACTGGCTGTACATGCAGGCCTTCCAGGTGGCGCTGCGCGAGCGCAATTTTCATCTTCTCGATTTGCTGATCAGCCTCACGCAGATGATGGTCGAAGGCGAACTGATCCAGCTCGACCGCATCGGCAGCATCGGCGTGACCGAAGCGGACTGCATGGAACTGGTGGACCGCAAGACGGCGTGCCTGTTTTCGGCGTGCGCGCGGCTCGGCGCAGTTTCGGCGGGGGCGGCGACGGCGGCGGAAGACAAGCTCGGCGAGTTCGCCTGGAACCTCGGGATGGCGTTCCAGCTGATTGACGACATGCTCGACTTTACTTCGGTGGAAGCCACGCTGGGCAAGCCGGTCGGCGGCGATCTGAAGGAAGGCAAGGTCACGCTGCCGCTGGTTTACGCGCTCGAAAAAGCCAGCGCCGAAGAGCGGCAGATGGTGGAGCAGGTGCTGCTGGACCGCAACTACGACAAGGTGTCGTTCGGCGAGATCTACGCCATGGTGCAGCGTCACGACGGCATTCAGCGCACGCGCGAGCGGGCACAGCAATTCACCGATCGCGCAAGGCAACTGGTGGCCGAGTTCCCGGAGAGCCCTTATCAGCGGGCGCTGGGCACGCTGACCGATCTGGTCACTGAGCGCGACCGCTAAGCTTCGCCGATTAAGCTTCGTCGATTAAGCTTCGTCGATTAAGATTCCTCGGCCGGACTCGTGCGGCGCGTTGGGCGCGGTCTGCCCGATAAACTGACAGACGTGAAATCAATCCTGATCACCGGCGGAAGCCGCGGCATCGGCGCGGCGACGGCGCGGCTGGCGGTGCGCCACGGCTGCGCGGTCTGCATCAATTACCGGCAGCGACGCGAAACGGCGGACAGCCTCGTCCGGGAGCTTGAATCGGCCGGCGGGCGCGCGATTGCGATCCGGGCCGATATTGCTGTTGAGGCCGAAGTGAGTGCGCTGTTCGAAGCTTGCGATCGGGCATTCGGAACTCTGACGGCACTGGTGAACAATGCCGGCATCCTCGAGCCGCAGATGCGCGTTGACGGCATGGCGATGGACCGGCTGCATCGCGTTTTTGCCACGAACGTTTACGGCGCTTTCGCGTGCGCGCGGGAGGCGGTCAAGCGCATGTCGACGCGCTACGGCGGCGGAGGCGGAACGATCGTCAACGTGTCGTCGGTGGCCTCCGGGCTCGGCTCGCCCGGCGAGTACGTCGACTATGCGGCATCGAAGGGCGCGCTGGATACGCTGACCATCGGTCTGGCGCGTGAAGTGGCGGACGAAGGTATCCGGGTGAACGCGGTGCGTGCGGGAGTCATCTACACCGAGATGCATGCCAGCGGCGGCGAGCCGGGGCGCGTCGACCGCGTGAAAGGTTCGGTGCCGATGAAGCGAGGCGGCACGCCGGAAGAGGTGGCCGAAGCGATCTGGTGGCTGCTGTCGGATCGTTCCTCGTACACCACCGGTTCGTTCATCGACGTCTCCGGCGGCCGGAGCTGAATCGCTTTGCCGGTTCTTTCATTCCGGCCGGCTACTTCATTACCGAAAGATACTCGGCCCATGGCCCGACTTCCAGGCGATAGTGCCGGGCCATCGTGCGACTGATTTGCACGATGTGCGCCAGATCGTGCGCGGTCCACGCAGCGAGCAGCTGGCGAACGGTCACGGGCCCGAACGCCGGATGCGTTCCTTTCAGTTCCAGTTGCGCCGGTTCGAGGCGCCATGCGCGCAGCCGTGCGGTATTGTCGCGGCGCAAGTCCTGAAATTCGTCCAGCAGTTGCGAAAGCGATTTCCCCTGGCTTTCGCGGAACTGAGCCTCCCGGTCGAAGGCGTCGAAGGTCCGGTCTTCACCGTGCCGGAGGATCGAATCGAGGCGCGGGAGCCAGTCGGTCTTCTCGCCGTGGATCAAATGGCCCACCACAGTGTACGGACTCCACGTGCCGGGGCCCTCCGTCGCTGTCGTCCATGCGTCCGGCAGCCCGCGCAAAAGCGCGTTCAGCGTGGCCGGCGTGCGGTCCAGGACAGCCAGACATTCGTCGGCAAACGGTGTTGCGCTCATCCTCATCCGTTCTTTCCCATGTACCAGAAACGCAGCACGAACAGCGCCGTGAGCGCATAGACCATCCAGTTCACTTCGCGGAACCTGCCGCGCAGGACGCGGATCAGCGTCCACGCGGTGAAGCCGAAGGCGAGGCCGTTGGCGATGGAGAACATCAGCGGGATGCCGAGCATCGTCAGGAACGCCGGGATCGCCGTCTCGGGTTCGGCCCACGGGATGTCGGCCGCCGCGCTCATCATCATGCTGCCGACGATGATCAGAGCGGGCGCGGTGGCCGATTCCGGAATTGCGCCGGCGAGCGGCGCCACGAACAGCGCAACGGCGAAGAGCAGGCCGGTGACGATCGCCGTGACGCCGGAACGCCCGCCCGCCGCCACGCCCGCGGAGCTTTCGATGTAGCTCACCACCGTTGAAGTGCCCGCCGATGCGCCCGCGATGGTGGCGATGGCGTCGCTGTAGAGGATGCGGTCGAGGCGCGGAATCTCGTCGCTCCTGCCGTGAAACAGCCCGGCCTTCCGGCCGACGGCGAGCAGCGTGCCGACGTTGTCGAACAGATCGACAAACAGGAAGACGAAGATGATCTCGAGCGCGCCGAGCGAGAGCGCGCCGCGGATATCCATCTGAAACGCCGTGGCCGCGATGTCGCCCGCGCTGTACGGCTGCGGCTGCCAGTGGACGGTGCCGGTGGCGACGGCGAGTCCCCAGGTGGCCAGCGCTCCGATCAGGATGGCGGCGTTCACGCGCATGGACAGCAGCACGGCGGTGAGGATCAGGCCGAAGACGGCGAGCAGCGCGGTTGGCGCGCGCAGATCGCCGAGCGCAACGGTGGTGGCGGGATTCGAAACGATGATGCCGGCCGAGCGGAGGCCGATGAGCGCGATGAAGAGTCCGACGCCGGCTGCGACGGCGGCGTATAAGTCATGGGGAATGGCGCTGACGATCATCTGGCGGATGCCGGATGCGGTGAGCAGCAGGAAGGCGACGCCGGAAAGGAAGACGGCGCCGAGCGCGACGTGCCAGTCGACGCCCATGCCTTTGACGACGGCGAAGGTGAAGTAGGCGTTGAGCCCCATGCCGGGCGCGAGCGCGATGGGGTAGCGGGCGACGATGCCCATGAGCAGGCTGCCCACGGCGGCGGCGAGACAGGTGGCCGCGGTGACGGCGGCCGGGGGCATGCCCGACTGGCTGAGGATCGCGGGGTTCACGAAGATGATGTAGGCCATCGTCATGAACGTGGTGAGGCCGGCGAGGATTTCGGTACGCCAGCTGGTGCCGAGCGCGGCGAATTCGAAGTAGCGCTCGGCGCGGGCGCGGAGCGAAGTCTGGCTAGCGGCGGCCATGGGACAGATACTGCAGCATCGCACGCAGCGCGTTGCCGCGATGGCTGATCCCGAACTTCACGTGGTCGTCCAGTTCGCCGAACGAGGCGTTGAGCGGCGGATAGAAGAAGAGCGGGTCGTAGCCGAAGCCCGCCGGGCCGCGCGCGGCGTGGAGGATCTCACCTTCGACGGTGCCGCGGAAGGTTGCGGTCACGATGCCTTTCTCGGCAACGGCGATCACGCAGACGAAGCGGGCGGCGCGGCTGGCGGCGGAGGCGAGGCGATCGAGCAGCAGCTGATTGTTGGCGGCGTCGCTTGCGTGCTCGCCCGCATAGCGCGCCGAGTAAACGCCCGGTGCGCCGCCGAGCGCATCGACTTCGAGACCGGAATCGTCGGCAAAGATCGGCCCCGGGGCGAAGGCGCTGTAGCAGACGGCCTTCAGGCGGGCGTTTTCCTCGAACGTTGCGCCGGTCTCTTCGGGCGGCGGGATGGCTTTGATGTCCGCGAGCGGCTCAATATCGATGCCGAGCAGACGGCCGGCGAGCTGGAACTCGCGAAGCTTGCCGGGATTGCCGGTGGCGCAACAGATCTTCACGCGGTGTTCCTCAGGTCAGGTCGACGACGGCCTGCTGCAGGGCGAGGATTTCGGTGATGCCGGCGCGGGCGAGCGCGGTCATGGCGGCCATTTGCTGGTCGTCGAAGGCGGCGTGTTCGGCGGTGGCCTGATATTCGACGAACTTGCCCTCGCTGGTCATGACGACGTTGGCGTCGACTTCGGCGCGCGAGTCCTCTTCATAGCAGAGGTCGAGAATGGGCTCGCCGTTGAGGATGCCCACACTGACGGCGGCGACGGCGCCGGTGAGGGGCGATTTGGGCAGCACGCGGAACCTGACGAGCTGATTCAGGGCGAGCGCGAGGGCGACGTAGGCGCCCGTGATGGAGGCGACGCGGGTGCCGCCGTCGGCCTGGAGGACGTCGCAATCCAGCATGATGGAGCGTTCGCCGAGCGCGGCGAGATCGACCACCGAGCGGAGCGAGCGGCCGATGAGGCGCTGGATTTCGTGCGTGCGGCCGGACTGGCGGCCTTTGGTCACCTCGCGCGGCGTGCGCGTGGCGGTGGCGCGGGGCAGCATGGAGTATTCCGCCGTGACCCAGCCCTTGCCGGTGTTGCGCAGGAAGGGCGGGACGCTGGTTTCGACGCTGGCGGCGCAGAGCACCTGGGTGTTGCCGAAGGTGATGAGAACCGAGCCTTCGGCGGTCTTCAGATAGTTGGGCGCGATTTCGATGGCGCGGAGTTCATCCGGCCGCCGTCCGTCAGGACGCATTCTTCATAACCTCATAGAGCAGAAACATGGTGCCGAGAAGGGCGACCACGAGAATGACGAGACACGGCGCGCCGGGCCTGACCTGCGGCGGAACCGGTTCGCCGGACTTCTTTTTTGCAGCTTTAAACTTACCCATTTGGATGTGCGGCTGATACTCTGACGGAAGTGACCCCGAGACGAGCGACCTTCAGTTTACTATTGACCACCGTGCTGCTTGGCGCCTGCGGCAGCGGCGCGGTGACGAAGCCGGAGCTGCCGCAGTCGGTGTCGCCGGGCTGGAAGCTGTCCTCGCTGGCCGATACGCCGGTGCCGCCGGAGATTCCGCAGGGCGGAACGCCGCCGGTTTGCTGGAAGGCGGACTATGCGGGGCAGGGAACGGCGGAGATCTTTCTTTGCCGGTACGGCGTTGAGACAGCGGCGTTCGACGCGGTGCAGCGCGTGCCGGCCGAAGCGCAGGCGGTGAAGTTCCAGTCGGGCGCCTGGTTCGCGCTGGTGAAGTGGAACGGGGCGGTGAAGGCCGATGTGACGGCGCTGATCCGCGCCGTGCAAAAGGCGCTGGCGAAAAAGTAGCGGGCACTGGTGGCCGGCCCGCCGCGGGGATCAGGAATCGGGAGGGCGGCGGCGATCCTTGGCCTCGTAGAGTTCGCGATCGGCGCGGGCGATCAGATCGCGGGCGGACTCCGCGCCATCCCACTGGGCCACGCCGATGGCGGCCCCCAGCGGGATTCGATGGCTCCTGCCGGCGACCACGATCGTGTATTCGCCGAGGCTCCAGCGTTCGATCCGGTCGCGGTAATTCATCGCCTGCGTGAGCGGGCCGTCGAGAAAGCCGACAAATTCATCGCCGCCCCAGCGGCCCACGGTATCGGACGGGGCAAACTGGCCGCGCAGTTCAGAGGCGAACTGGCGCAGCAGATCGTCGCCGGCGGTGTGGCCGAGCGAATCATTGACGCTTTTGAAGCCGTTGAGATCGAGCAGGATGACGCAGAACGGGCGGCCGGCGCGGATCCGTTCCTCGAGCGCCGTTTCCGAGGCGCCGCGGTTGGCAAGACCGGTCAGCGGATCGACCGAGGCGCGGCGCTCGGCCTCTTCGAGACGCTGGCGATAAACATCGACCTGGCTCCGCAGTTCCTCCATGGACTGGCGGCTCTCTTCCGTCATCTTCGTGACGTAAGCGGTGAGCTGGGCGGCGCTGGCGATGAGGTTGCGGCGGACGAAGGCGAAATTGTCGAGTTTGGCGATTTCGCGCAGGCGGCCGGTGACTTCCTCGAACTGCCCCGCGTAACGGGTATCGCGTTCGCCGACCGCTTCGGCGGTGCGGGCGACGACCATGACGATGTCGCGAACCTCTTCGCTCCGCTCCCGGAAGTAGCGCGCCGCATTTTCGCTCCACTGGCCGGTTTCCGTTGCAATGCCGGACCGCACCTGACTGATGGTGCCGGTTGAGGCTCCCGGGGCGAGGCGCGTGGCCAGCGCGGCGAGGTTGGTGCTGAACTCCTGGCTGACGAACGGCACGGCCTGTTCGGCCGCAGCCGCCATCCGCTCGATTGCTTCCCGATAGGCTTCGAGGGTGACGTCTGAAGGACTGGCGGCCGAAGAACTGGCGGTGGAAGAGACGGCGGCGGGCTGTTTGGGTGGCGCGTCTTTCCCGGTAGATCTGCCGATAGACCCGCCTGCAGATCCGCCTGCCGATTCGACTGCTGACTCGCGGCCGGAAGTGCTTCGGCCGGAGATTTTCTGCTGGGAGTTTCCGGCGCGCGAAATGACCGGGGCCTCGGGGAGGTTGGATGAAGCCTTTTCTGCAGCCGCCGGCGGAACGGCTGCAGATTCCTCCGGCCGCGTGGGTGCGTCGCCGGGACGTGGTCCGGACCTTTCCATATATTCTCGGAGAGAAATCAGGGACATTCGGGTTCTGGGTGTTCTATCGGCGGATTGCCGCCGGATCGTTAGGGCGGGCGGGAGGGCCGGGAGGGAGCGGGCGCAACCGAGCAGGGGGCTGCATGATATAAAGCCGGGAGAAGGAATATATCCATGAAAATTTTCGGTTCGATGGCGCGTGGCGTGTTTGGTCCGGCTGCCGCACTTATTTGTATATGCGCGATGGCGCAGACGGCGGCCGCGCCGGATTTGAAGCTGCGCGGGGACCGTTTCAAGGCGCTGAAATATGAGAACCTGGACCCGGCGCAGAAGATTATGGCGGATCATCTGCTGACGGGAGAGCGGGCGGGGGCGAATGGTCCGTTTAACGTGATGCTGCGGAGTCCGGTGATGGGCGATCTGGCGGCGGAGCTTGGGTCGCAGGTGCGGTTCCATTCGACGCTGCCGCCGCGGCTGAATGAGTTCGCGATCATTATCACGGGCCGTTACTGGACGGCGCAATATGAGTGGTATTACCACAAGCAACTGGCGCTCAAGGGGGGACTGAAGCCGGAGATCGCCGATGCGCTGGCGGTGGGGAAGCGTCCGGCCGGGATGCAGGCGGATGAGGCGGCGGTCTACGATTTCACGACCGAATTGCTGAATACGAAGCATGTGAGCGATAAGACGTTCAATGCGGCGATCGGCCAGTTTGGCGAGAAGGGCGTGGTGGACCTGACGTTCGCGATCGGGTTCTATCAGCTGGTGTGCTCGACGCTGAATATTGACCGGTACCCGATGCCGGACGGGGTGAAGCCGGAGCTGAAGGAGCTGAAGCGGTAGGGGGATCTGAAAAAACGAAGCCATGAATAGAACGGCGGCTGGCCGCTGAAAGGGCGGCCGTTGGCGGGCGCTGGCTGGCGGCGCGGGCGATTTGAAAAAACGAAGCCAAGCCGAGCGGAGCGGGATGGCGGCGCGGGGGGCGTCGAGTGCGGCTTGGTTGCGGGCGCGGGCAAGAACGAAAAAACGAACCCATGCGGAGGCGGACGGACGGGCGCGCCGGGTGGGCGATTTGAAAAAACGAAGCCAAGCCGGCAGATGTCGGGGCGCGCAGTTCATTCGCCCGAGTATAGTTCGGCGCGGCGCGGGTGAAGGCGTAAGGCCAATGATGCCAATGCAAAGTGCCTGTGACTAAGGGCGCGCGGCGGACGCCGTGTGGCGCGGCCGGGGGAATCTGGCGTAATCTGAAGGGGAAAGACGGTATCACTCGCGGTGACAGGTTCACGGCCATGACGCAAGTTCGCCACCATGCTCACGATCTGATTGACCGGTTGCCGGAGACGCAACTGGATGCCCTCGTCGGGTTTCTTGAGAGCATCGTTGAGCCGGAAGCGACGGCGCTCCATTCGGCGCCGCTCGATGATGAGCCGGAGAGCGATTCGGAGCGTCTGGCTGTGGCAGAGGCCCGTGCTTCGCTCCGGCGGAACGGTGGTCAGGGCGTTCCACACTCCGAGGCGATGCGGCGGCTGGGGCTGGACTGACGGCGGGAATGAAGGATCTGGAATGGTCCGAGTCTTCGCTGGAAGACATGGCGGGAATTGAAAAATGGATTGCCCGCCGAATCAGGAACGCCGTTGAGCGCCTGGCTGAAACCGAGACAGGCAGCGTGAAGAAGCTACAGGGAATCGATCCGCCGGAGTACCGTCTTCGCGTTGGCGATTGGCGCGTGCGGTTTGAGGTTGAGGGCGGTACGATTCGGGTGCTGCGCGTACTGAACCGGAAGGACGCGTATCGATGAGACTGTGTCTTGTGGCGGACGCCGGGAGGCGCGGGAGAACGGCCTCAAGTCTGCCGCGGACACGTTCGTGATCTTGCTTTGCCTGCCTGCCGCTGCTCGATTCCTCTCAGAAGACAATCTTCATTCCGAACTGAATCTGCCGTGATGTGGTTGCGGTTGATGTAATCAGGCCCGCGGAGGGGCTGACCGCGGTGCCGGAGAAGACCGTTGCGTTCGGGGTGCCGAGGTTGGCGCGGTTGAGCGCGTTGAAGAATTCGGCGCGGAGCTGGAGGCGGGCGCGGGCGGTGAGCGGCGTGGTTTTGAAGAGCGACACGTCGAGGTCGGCGAGGCCGGGGCCGGTGAAGGTGCCGCGGCCGAGGTTGCCGTAGGTGCCGGGCGCGGGGAGGAGGAAGGCGGCCGGGTTGAACCACTGGTTGGGGTTGCCGGTGACGATGGCGCCGGTGAAGCTGGGGTTGAGCGAGGGGCGGTCGGGGTTGCGGGTGTCGCCATCGCCGGAGCGGTTGGAGCCGATTTGCGGGGTGAAGGGGAAGCCGCCGAGGGCGGTGAAGATGCCGTTGAGCTGCCATCCGGCGAGGAGTTTGTGTTTGGCGGACGGGAGTTCCCAGGTGGCTGAGAGGCTGGCCTGGGTGGCGGCGTTGAGGGCGGAAGGGCCCCAGTCCTGGCGGAGGTTGTTGCGGTTGAGGATCATCTGCGCCTGGTTGTTGGACTGGGCGCCGGTGAGGCCGGAATTCATATCGAGACTTTTCGACCACGTGTAGCTGGCACGGAAGCGGAGGCCGCGGGCGAGGCGGCGTTCGACATCGGTGCGGAGCGCGTTGTAGCTGCTGTTGCCCTCGGTGTACCAGAAGAAGCCGCCGGAGAGATACGGGTTGGGGCGCGTGGTGACGGGGATGTACTGGGCGCCGGCGGGGACGGTGGAGTGGGTGGTGCTGACGCCGCCGGAGAGGCATCCGGCGGGGTTGGCGCAGAGCTGCGCGGGGATGGAGTTGGGGTCGATGGAGAGCAGGCCGTGATAGCCGAAGGAGCCGGCGTAGGAGAGGCGGAGGACGGTGTTTTGGGTGAGCTGGTGTTCGAGGGTGAGGGTCCATTCCTGGACGGTGGGGGTTTTGGCGTTGGGCTGGATGCCCTGGGGGGCGAAGGTGGTGCAGGGGGCGGGGATGGCTGGTCCGCAGGAGGGAGGGGCGTTCTGGCCGGGGGCGATGGGCGTAATTGAAGAGAGGGCGACGTTGGAGAAGGAGGCCGCGCCGTTGGCGGGGGGCAGGGAGTTGAGGAGGAAGCTGAGGGCGTCGATGAGGGCGTAGTGTGTGCCGAAGGCGGCGCGGAGGGCGGTGCGGCCGCGGCGCGAGGGGTCCCAGGCGAGGCCGAGGCGCGGGGCGAAGAGGAGCCGGGCGTTGTTCCGGGTGAAGACGGAGTGGCCGGTGACGGGGGCGGTGAGGAGGACGCCGTTGGCATCGGTGAGATAGTTGGCGGCGCGGCCGGAGACTTCGTTCCAGCCGGTGGAGAATTCGTGGCGGAGGCCGGCGCTGAGGGTGAGGTTGGGGAGCGGCTTCCAGACGTCTTCGGCGTACCATGCGCCGAAGAGGCTGCGCCAGCCGAGTTCGTTGGGGTTGGGCACGACCTGGAAGGTGCTGACGATGCCCTGTTCGAGGGTGGCGAGGCTGGTGAAGGTGGCCTGGCCGAGCTGGCGCGAGGCGGTGTCTTCGTTGTCGCGGAGACGCTGGAGCCAGAGTCCGGCGGAGAGGTTGTGTTTGCCGCGAACGAGGTGGAAGGCATCGGCGAGAGTGAAGAGATTGCGGCGGTTCCAGACAAAGGCGGCGTTGTTGGGGCCGGCGGAGGTGATGGTGCCGCCGGCGGTGGTGGTGGCGCCGCCGCCGACGACGATGCCGCCGGGTCCGCCGCCGGTGACGAAGGCGAGGCTGGCGGGGAAGGTGGAGAACGAGACGGGGTCGAAGTTGAAGGCGGCGCGGGAGAAGCCGAGGGTGAGGGTGTTGACGGCGTTGGGCGTCAGGATGCGGGTTTGCTGGAGGCTGGCGACCTGGTTGCGGAGGTTGAGGGCGGAGCCGAAGAGGGGGTCGGGCTGCGGGGTGGTGTTGTGGCCGTCGTCGAGGGTCCAGGAGGCGGAGAGGGAGTCGCGGGGGGAGATGGATTGGTCGGCGCGGAGGGTGGCGAAGTCTTCGCGGATGGACTGGCGGGGGTTGTTGTAAGAGAGAGCGGTGCCGCTGGGGCCGCCGTTGACGAGGAGTTCGGGGCCGTTGGGGGCGGGCCACATGGAGAGGAAGGGCTTCATGTAGGGGATGGCGGCGGCGCGGGAGGCGGCGTCGGGGACGACGGCGACGCTGGAGAGGGCGAGGGCCTGGCGGAAGCCTTCGTAGTTGGAGAAGAGGAAGAGTTTGTTGCGGCGGAGGGGGCCGCCGAGTGCGCCGCCGAACTGGTTGCGGCGGAAGGGGGGGACGCGCGACTGGTCGAAGAAATTGCGGGCGTCGAGGGCGGAGTTGCGGAGGAATTCGAACAGCGAGCCGTGGAGGGAGTTGGTGCCGGACTGGGTGACGACGAGGACCTGCGCGCCGGGGCGTTTGCCGTATTCGGCGGAGTAGGCTTCGGTGAGGACGTTGAATTCGCGGACGGCGTCGATGCCGAGGAGTTCCTGGCTGGCGCCGCCGGGGGTGACGGCGAGCTGGCTGGAGCCCATGTATTCGACGCCGTTGAGGAGGAAGAGGTTGTCGCCGGGGCGGCGGCCGGAGACGGTGAAGGTGTTGCCGTTGCTGGTGGAGGTGTTGGCGCTCCTGAGGGCGTAGCTGATGACGCCGGGGTTGAGGGTGAGGAGATTGTCGAAGGAGCGGCCGTTGAGGGGGAGGTCCTTGACGTCGCGCTCGCCGACGGTGCCGGCGACCGAGGAGGTGGTGGCGTTGACGAGAGGGGCGCTGGCGGCGACGGTGACGGATTGGGAGAGGTCGCCGAGTTCGAGATGGAGATCGACGACGGCTTCCTGGGCGATGTTGAGCGTGATGCCGGTGCGGCGGGCGACGCGGAAGCCGGGTTTTTCGGCGCGGAGTTCCTGGGGGCCGAGCGGGAGGGCGGTGAAGCGAAAGGCGCCGTCGGCGGCGGAGGTGGCGGTGCGGCGGGCGCCGGTTTCGAGCGTGGTGAGCGAGATGGTGGCGGAGGCGACGGGGGCGCCGGAGGGGTCGAGAACGCGGCCGGAGAGGGATGCGGAGGACTGGGCGAAGGCGGCGGGGAGGAGCAGGAGCGCGAGGGCGCTAAGAAAGAATGCTGGCCGAGGACCAGGCGGAGTGCTGGAAGTCGGGCGGCGAGGCGGTGAAGACAATGTGGAGACTGGAGGCATCGGGAGGTGGCTCGGCCGGGTCGTTCGCAGATTGGAAGAGCGGTTCGACGAGGGCGAGAAACCTCAGCATATCGTAGATTTCGCCATCTTCCGGGACGGAGAGCGAGAAACGCTGGGAGCGGAGGCAGAGGCGGGTGTCGAGAGCGGAGAGGGTCCAGAGGAGCCAGGCGCAGCGGTCGATGCGGTGTTCGAAGGCGGCGGGCGCATCGGGCGCGGTGACGTCGGATGGGGTGACGGCGGGGGAGAGGCGGCGGTCGAGGAAGATTTCGACGGTGCGGCGGTCGTCGCGGGTGAATTCGCGGACCTGGAGGGAGTTGGTGTGGGCGGTGGCTTTCCAGTCGACGTGGCGGGCGTTGTCGGCGGTTTCGTAGGGGCGGATGCGGTAGAAGTCGCGGCCGGCGCCGCGGAGGTGGGTTTCGATTTCGCCGGAGAGGGCGTCGAGGAGTTCGGTGAGGGAGTCGTCGGGGGTGAGGGCGGGGAAGACGATGGTTTCGCGGTGGAGTTCGACGGTGGTGGATTTGCGCAGGAAGCCGAAGGGGAAGCGGGTGGAGAGGATGAAGAGGTTGTCGCGATGGCGGCCGCGGCGTGGGAAGAGGACTTCGGCGGGGACTTCGATGAGGCCGTGGCCGGGGATGAGCGGGAAGTAGAGGGGGGCGGGGAGGATGGAGGGCGTCCGCTGGAGCGGATCGGACTTGCCGGAGAGCTCGATGGAGAAAGAGGGCGTGAAGCGTTTGAGGTTGCGGAGGCGGATGCGGGCGGCGGTGGGGGTGCGGGCGGAGACGTGTTCGGGGAGGAGGAGTTCGAGTTCGAGGCCGGCGAGGACGAGGCGGCTGAGGAAGCCGGAGACGAGCAGGAGGGCGACCATGGCGGTGAAGATCAGGAAGAGCAGATTGTTGCCGGAGAGGAAAGCGGCGCTGCCGGTGAGGGCGGCGGCGAGGCTGTAGAGAAAGCCCGCGAGGGTGAGGCGGTAGTGGATGCGCTGGCGGAAGAGGGCGCGGAGGCGGGAGAGGGTCAAGTCACTCCTATTATGCGGGGAAATTTAGAAAGGGTTGGCATTCATGCCCGCACTCTTCCGGCGGACGGCTATCTTGCACCCTTGCTTGAATTGCATGGTCGGCACATCAGCGCTGCATTAAGTGTGCTGGTTTTACCTCCTTTCGAATGCGGCCTGACATGATCTACGGTGAAGTTGCCCCAGCTAAGCTCCCTGCGGCAGCGAACGCAACGGTGGTCTTTGCTCAGATTCCAAATGATACGGCGCTGCTCCGGACTAAAGATGCGATCCCTGTCCTTTCTGCTGAACTGAGAGCCAATTAACCCGAGCAGGATTTTTTCCCGGGCCTTGCGGTGCTCAAGGCTATCTGTTCCCTCCATGACAGTGCGAAGGTAACTGCGATAGATCTCATGTTCCTGCGGGATTTTCGTGCCTTTTTTGTAAAGTTCCGAAAGGCGATCCACTCCTGCGCCGAAATCTTTAAGAAAAGCCCAGGCGACCCTGTTCCGAGAGGGAAAACTGAATACGCAACCCTCGCGCTCAAGCTTATGGACGAGTATCACGAGGCTGTAAAAATCGCTTATATGAGCGAATCTGGTTTGGCGCAAATCCGGAAAAAGGCGAAACGTGCGATTCAGGGCTGATTTGGCCGCTGCCTGCGCGCTTTGGGCAGCCCGCGGAGTTAAGGCCTTGCCGGACATTGCCTGATCTAATACCTGCTTCTTGTGGATGACGTCGCCGCAGTGACAGGAGAGCATGATTTCGCTAATCAGTTCCACGTGCTTCATCCGACTAATCTGGTTAGCGGAAAGCACGTGACTGGATTTCAGGCGATTCGATTCACTTTCGGCGAGTTGAGCCGCCTTCCGGAAAAAGTCCCCATTGTAGTAACGGGCGTGTCGCTTTTCCTGCCTGGTGAGGGCCCGACCTGTCGAGTTAATGCGGATAAATAAGTCCGTAATGGAAGCGAGGCTTCCCTCCACAAAAATGACCTGAAGGTTATATGCGGTAATTCGGGGCTGCAAGTTACGCTTCTTCAAAAGAAGCCAGTCGACTAACTCTTCGTCCGGACTTCCGGGAAGGGCTGCGCGGCATTGAATTTTTTTTTGAGTCTTCAGCGCACGGCCTGAGATCGATCCCATGAAATAAAGTAAAGTCTCAAGTCGTTGCTTGCCGTCGATCACGTCGTGGTAAACGATCCCGTCCTGCTCTCGTTGATGCAGGAAAAATGCGGGGATCGGGTAGTTCCGCAAGATAGATTCGATGAGTTTCCTGCGATCAGTGTCTGACCACACCGAGTTTCGCTGAAACTCCGGATTCAGATTCAGATGTCCCTTCTCGTAAAGGTTGACGAGATCCTGTACGGTTCGTGTTTCCGCTTTGTATACGAGTTTGTCGTGGTCGCTCATTGTGTCACACGATTGCCGGAAATGACCGGCATCTGAAGACGCTTACGGTTGTGTCTCCGTTTTCGATAATTTCGATAATGATGAAACGTTTTCGAATAATAGCACTGCGTTAGGAAAAGACGCGGGGATGAGCGGAGCCGGTTAATTGTTCGGGGTCTGCAGTTCGCCGGCTTTCAAAATCTTCGGCAGCGCCATGGACCTGGCTTTGCGCAGAGGTTCGGTTTCCCTGATGCCTCTGGCCGTCACACCAGGGAAGTCCGGGGCCGAAACCACTGACCGGCCATCCTCTGCCCGTTCGAGTTCGATCCGGATTGGCTGAATTCTGCTGCTGTTATTCGCCGCCGCGGCCGGAGGCGCTGAGGTGGTAGAGGGCGTCGACCTCGGCTTTGAAATTCTGCAGCACGTGTTTGCGGCGTACCTTCATCGTGGCGGTGACTTCGCCGTGTTCGATGGCGAAGTCGCGGGGGAGTATGCGGAAGCGGCGGACCTGTTCGAAGGGCGCGAGCTGTTTATTTACGGCGGAGACGATTTTCTGCACGGCGGCGTGGACGGGGTCGGATTCGTGGAAGGGTTCGGAAGCGCCGGCGACATCTTTCGCGGCGGCCGGGTTGAGGGTGAAGAGGGCGACGAGGTGGGGCAGGTTGTCGCCGAGCAGGAGGACCTGGCTGATGAGCGGGTCGAGCTTGAAGAAAGCTTCGACGCGCGAGGGGTAGATTTTTTTGCCGTTGGAGGAGACGATGAGTTCCTTGGAGCGGCCGGTGATGCGGATGTAGCCAGCGGAATCGATCTCGCCGATGTCGCCGGTGTGGAGCCAGCCGTCGCGGATGAGTTCGCGGGTGGCGGCGGGATCCTTGTAATAACCGCTTGAAAGGCAGGGGGCGCTGATGAGCAGTTCGCCGTCGTCACTGACGCGGAAGCTGACGCCGGGGAGCGCTTTGCCGATGGAGCCGGGGCGGGCGGCGTTGAGCGGATTGAGGGCGCAGACGCCGCCTTCGGTGAGGCCGTAGCCTTCGATGAGGGGCATGCCGACGGCGTCGTAAAACTCGGCGAGATCGTGGCCGAGAGGGGCGGCTCCGGAGGCGGCGATGCGGAGGCGTCCGCCGAAGCGTTCGCGGATCTTCGAGAAGACGAGCTTATCGGCGAGGCGGAGCGGAACGCGGATGTGCGGCGGGATGGGTTTGCCTTCGCGGCGCAGGCGGGCGGCGGCAAGGGCGAGGCCGAGCGCGCCGAAGATGGCCTTCTGGACGAAGGCGGGGCGCTTCTGAATTTCGGTGCGGATGGAGGTGTAGATGCGCTCCCAGACGCGCGGCGGGGCGAGGAACCAGGTGGGCCGCACCGACTTCATTTCGCCGGCGAGTTTGAGCAGGCTTTCGGCGAAGGAGACGGGCGAGCCGCTGAGGATGGGGAGGATTTCGACGACGACGCGCTGCGCGATGTGAGCGGAGGGGAGGAAGGCGATGGTGATGTCGTCGGGGCCGATGGGCAGGACGGCGGGGCCCATATGGATGTTGGCGACGACGGAGCCGTGGGTGGCGAGCACCATTTTGGGTTCGCCGGTGGCGCCGGAGGTGAGGTAGAGGATGGCGTTGTCGGCGGGGGCGAGGTCGGCGTGAAAGCGGCCGTGGCCGCGGAGGGTGGCGAGGGTGAGGGCGTGGGGCGGGGCGGAGGCGGGAAGGTCGCCGGTCATCTGAATGAGGTGGGCGACGGGGGCGTCCTTGAGGCGGGTGAGGGTTTTGGCGTCTTCGACGAAGAGGGCGCGGGCGTCGGAGCGGGCGATGGTGCCGAGGAGTTCGGCGGGGGGGTAGCTGGGGTAGAGGGCGGCGGCGACGCAGCCGGCGGCGAGGATGCCCTGATCGGCGAGGTAGAATTCGGCGCGGGTTTCCGAGCAGAGGGCGATGTGGTCGCCTTTGCGGAGGCCGAGGTGGTTGAGTCCGGCGGCGATTTCTTCGGCGGCGGCGAGGTATTCGGACCACGTCCAGGTGTGGACCTGGTGGCCGTGGGGCTGGCGGAGGGCGAGACGGTCGCCGAAGCGGGCGGCGGCATCGCGCAGGAGCGCGGGGATGGAGGTTGCGGAGGGGGAGCTTGGTGGCACCGTCTGTTAGTTTATGCGGAGGAGTGGGGGTTTGGGAAATCCGGCGTTCGGGCGGGAGGTTCGGGCGGGAGGTTGGGGCGGGGCGTTCGGGGTCCGGCACTGGTATCATGACTTGTTAGTCTCTGAATCTTCTGGCGAAAGCTCGGCAACGCAGGTTGTTGCGCGGGCGTCTCAGGAAACTGGATCATTCATTCTGCGCATGAAAAGCATTCAACTCGTCCTCGGCCTGCTGCTGGCCGCCAGCGCTGTAACCGCGCAGCAATACACGATTTCCACGTATGCGGGCATTCCGCTGGATCGCGGCTGGTTCAGCGACGGGAGCGCGGCGAACACGATTCCGCTGGGAGATCCGCTGAGCCTTGCGCTGGACGGAAAAGGGAATCTGTATATCAACGATTTCCAGAACTGGCTGATCCGCAAGGTGAACTCGTCCGGCATTATGACGAGCGTGGCGGGCACGGGCACGCCTTCTTATGCGGGCGACGGGGCGGCGGCGACGGCGGCGCAGTTGTTCGGCGTGCATGGCATAGCGGCCGATGCGCTGGGCAACGTTTATTTGTGCGAGACGGCGCTGAGCCGGATCCGGAAGATCGACACGAGCGGCAACATTACGACGATCGTGGGCAACGGGACGCGCGGGTACGCGGGAGACGGCGGGAATGCGCCGAATGCGGAGATCACGTTCCCGGTGGGCGTGGCGGTGGATGCATCGAACAATTTCTACTTCACCGACTACGGCACTTATACGGTTCGCAAGGTGACGGCGCCGGGCAACGGTTCGGTGGTTTCGACGATTGCCGGGACGGCGAATGTATTCGGCTATCCGTCGACGGGCGACGGCGGTCCGGCGACGAAGGCGACGTTCGGGTTTCCCGAGGCGATCGCGGTGGATGCGGCGGGCAACATCTATATTTCCGATACGGCGAATCTGAACATCCGCAAGATCACGACGGACGGCAATATCCACACGGTGGCGACGGGCGTGAATGCGATTGCGATGGCGGTGGATGCGGCGGGCAACATTTACTACCCGGATTATGTGGGTAACGTGGTGCGGCGCATCAATCCGGACGGGACGCAGGTGGTGATTGCGGGCATCGGGACGGCGGGCTACGGCGGCGACAACGGACCGGCGAACTTCGCGCAGTTCAATACGCCGAGCGGCATTGCGCTGGACGCGGCGGGGAACATCTACGTGGCGGATTCGGGCAACGAAATTGTGCGCGTGCTGAAGCCGGTGACGACGGGGATTTCGGGCATTGCGAACGCGGCGAGCAACGCGAGCGCGGCGGCGGCGGGAACGTATGTTGCGCCGGGCGAGATTATTTCGATTTACGGCGTGGGACTCGGTCCGGCGAAGCTGGTGAGCAACCAGCCGAACGCGAACGGCGCGATCGGGACAACGCTTTCGGGCACGTCGGTCAATATTGGCGGTTATGCCGCGCCGGTGCTCTATACGTCGGCCACGCAGGTGGGGGCGATTGTGCCGTATGAGCTGGGGATCGGGACGGCGGTGAATGCGACGGTGACGTATAACGGGCAGACGACTCCGGCGGCGGGGCTCACGGTGGCGGCGGCGGCTCCGGGCGTGTTTACGGCGAATGGTTCGGGCACGGGGCAGGGCGCGATCGTCAATCAGGGTACGACGCTGAACAGCGTGTCGTCGCCGGCGCCGCTGGGCAGCATCGTTTCGATCTACGTGACGGGCGAGGGGCGGACGTATCCGAACGGCATCGACGGGCTGATTAATTACGCGAACTATCTGCCGTACCCGGCGCTGCCGGTTTCGGTGAGCATCGGCGGGGTGAACGCGGTGGTGAGTTACGCGGGCGGGCAGTTTAACGGCGTGGAAGGCCTGATGCAGGTGAACGCGCAGGTTCCGACGTCGCTGGCGCAGAGCTACAACTTCGCTTCGGGAGCGGTGGCGGTGCCGGTGGTGGTGAATGTGGGCGGGTTCGTCAGCCAGAGCGGCGTGACGATGGCAGTGTCCCTGAAGTAAGTCCAACCCAGAAGCGATGCAAAACAAATCGATGCAAAACGGATTCAGCAGGGCCATTTGTTCCGCCGTTGTTGCGGCGGCGTTGGTGGCGGGAACGTTGTCCGCCCAGCAGTACACCAGTTCCACGATTGCGGGAGCGCCGCAGTATCTGGGTTATGGCGGCGACGGCGGACCGGCGAGCAATGCGCAGATGTCCGGGCCGATTGCTATTGCGGTGGACAGCAAGGGGAATTACTACGTTGCCGATTACGGCAACAACGTGATCCGCAAGGTTTACGCCAACGGCACGATCATTACTTTTGCGGGGACGGGGAAGTTCGGATACGCGGGCGACGGCGGGCCGGCGACGGCGGCGCAGCTTTCGACGGTACACGGGCTGGCGGTGGATGCGGCGGACAACCTCTACATTTCGGACACGGCGAACGGGGTGATCCGCAGGGTCGATCAAAAAGGAATCATCACGACGTTTGCGGGCACCGGGGTGCGCGGGATCAGCGGCAATGCGGGCCCGGCGAGTCAGGCGCGGTTCCTGGCGCCGGCGGGGATTGCGTTCGATCCTTCGGGCAACCTGTATGTAGCTGACGCCGAGGCGAGCACGGTGCGGCAGATCCGGCCGAATGGCAATATTTATGCGTTTGCGGGGAATGCGCTGAACGGATTCGGGCCGATGCTGGGCGAAGGCGGGCATGCGTTCAATGCCATCCTGTCGGTGCCGTACGCGGTGACGTCGGATGCGGCGGGCAATATCTATATTGGCGATCTGGGGGCGAGCGCGATTCTGAAGATCGGCGCGGACGGACTGATCCACACGATCCTGACGGGAGTGGCGGTGGGGAGCCTGGCCGCCGACGGGGCGGGCAACGTGTTTTTCGCCAACTATCACAAGAACACGATCGGGCGGATTGGCGCCGACGGAGTTTATACGACGATTGCGGGCGACACGAATGCCAGCTTCAGCGGAGACGGCGGTCCGGCGGTGTTTGCCGAATACAACCAGCCGTACGGAGTGGCGACGGATGGGGCCGGCAACGTGTATGTGACCGAATACGGCAACGAGGATGTGCGGTTGCTGACGCCGATTCCGGCGGGCGGATTGTTTGTGGCCAATGGGGCGAGCAACCTTGAGGCGTCCGGCAACGCGGGCATGGTGGTGGCGCCGGGGATGATGGTGACGCTTTTCGGGTACGGGCTCGGCGATGCGGCAAAGGCGCAGGCTTCGGGCGGGCAGCTGCCGCTGACGCTGGGCAATGCGACGGTGACGGTGAACGGTGTGCAGGTGCCGATTGTGGCGACGTCGGCGTCGCGGGTGAGCGTGATGGTTCCGGCAAAGCTGAACCCGGGGCTGGTGACGTTTGCGGTGAGCTACCAGGGGAGTGTAGTGGGTTCGGGCTCGGCGGGGCTCTTCCCCGCGATGCCGGGGATTTTCACGGCGAATTCGAGCGGGAACGCGGCGCTGGCGATCCAGAACAGCGATGGCTCGGTGAACACGGCGGCAAACGCGGCGGCGGAAGGCAGCAACGTGAACATCTTCATCACGGGCGCGGGCGCGTATGGATCGGCGCTGGCCGATGGCCAGATTGCCACGACGGCACAGAACGTGAAGGCGGCGCTGCCGTCGCTCGCGGTGCTGATCAACGGCGAAAACGCGGCGGTGACGGCGGTGCAGACGGTGCCGGGTCAGCCGGCCGGGGTGCTGCAGGTGACGGCGACGCTGCCGGCGGACGTGAAGACGTCCACGACGGTACCGGTGCAGGTGAGCGTGTCCGGCATTGCATCGCAGAGCGTGACGATCGCTGTTCAATAGGCCGGGTTCAGTAGGCCGGGTTCAGTAAGCCGGGGTCAATGGGCCGGGGTCAATCATCGCGCTATAGCAGGGCTTCGAGGCCGCGGCAGGCTGCCGCTACGCCATCTTCTTCCGACATTGCCGCACTGGCGCGCGCTGCCGCGCGGGCGTAGCTTTGGTCACTCAACATTTCCCGAAGAGCATTTGCCGCGGTGGCGGCGCGGTAATCGGCTCGCCTGACGGTGAGGCCGGCGCCCAGTTTGCGGACGCGCCGGGCGTTATCGGGCTGGTCGTGACTCCACGGCACCACAATCATCGGCCGGGCGGCACGGAGGGCCTGTGCGGTGGTGCCGACGCCGCCCTGGTGGACGGTGGCGGCGGCGCGGCCCAGCAGTTCGGAGTAGGGCGCGTATTCGGTGACGAAGATGCTGTCGGGCAGCGGCTCCTGCGGGAGATTGCGCGGGTCGCGGCCGGTGAGCAGGACGGCGCGGCAGCCGGCGGCGAGAGCGGCGCGGGCGCTTTCCTGGTAGAACGTGCCGGCGTCGAGGGGCGCTGAGGAGCCGAGGGTGAAGACGACGGGCGGCGGGCCGGATTCGAGGAAGCGCTGGAGTGCGGGCGGGAGGCCGGCGCCGGGTTCGAGCTTGTCGTAGAAGGGGAAGCCGGTGATTTCGGTGCGGGCGGGCCAGTCGGGCTGCGGGCGGGCGAGGATGCGGGAGAACCACGCCTGGGTGCCGTGCGGGGAGTGCATGCCGCGGAAGAGCGGGTCGCGGAGTTCGCGCAGGCCCAGTGTGCGGCGCAGGTTGTTCAGCGGCGCGGCCCAGCGGCGGGTGATGGCGAGGGCGAGGCCGACCATGGGACGCCAGAACCAGAGGCCGGAATCCTGAAAGTTTTCGAGCCACGGAAGGCCGGCGACGACGGGCGGGTCGTAAGGGGAGAGAAAGATCGACGGCTGGAGGGCGACGGAGAGCCAGGGTTTGTTGAGAAGTTCGGCGACGGTGGGGGTGGCGTAGGCGATGGGGTGGCCGACGAGAACGTCGGCATGGCGGGCGGCGGCGAGGGTGTCTTCGAAGCTGGCCTCGAGGTGAGGCAGGAACATGCGGCGGATGACGTATTCGGTGCCGGTGCGCGGGTGGACGGCCTGGCGCATGACGGCGGGATCGGTGAGGGCAAAGCCGAGGTCGGGACGGACCGGATGGAAGGCGAGGCCTTCGCCTTCGATTTTGGCGCGGTAGATTTCCGAGGTGGCAATGGTGGCGTGGTGACCGCGCGCACGCAGACCGAGAGCGACCGCGATATAGGGGTGGAGGTCGCCGAGCGAGCCCAGCGTTGTCAGTAAGAAGCGCGCCACGGATTCCTGCCCGGTCGCGGTGGCGGTGGAGCGGTGGTTACTTTTTCGCCGCTTCGCCGGGCTTCTTCATCATCATCATGGTTTCGCCCGCGGGAGCTTCGCCGGATTTGGGAGCTTCGCCGGCTTTGGGGGCTTCTTCCTGATCGCGCGAATACTTCTGCTCGGTGGAGCTGGCGAGAGCGGGAGAGCCGGGATCGGCGGGGGAGCCGGCGGGGTAGCCGGACGGGGAGACGCCGGTCAGGGCCTGGTGGCGGCTGCCATCGGGACCGTCAGAGCTGGTGCCGCATCCGGAGAGTAAACAAACCGCGAACAATGCGGTCACAGCCAGAGTTTTGCGAAGCATGTTTTTCCTATTATGTCCCATTCTGAACGACGGCGCGCGGCGGCCGCGAGGGGTTGTAACAAAAGTCGGCGGGGAGGCGGGAATCGGGCCTCGTGGAATCAATGGTTTGGCGAGGGAGATACATCATATAGAAATATTTGTTGACTGAGCACTATATCTTGGGGCAACATTGCAAATGTCCCCGAAATCGACCGAGCAGGTTTTGGAGGCATTTTCCAGGAGTGAAAACATGGGTAACACAGCGACTGTGAGTGCGAAAATGAAGACGTTGGCAAGCGAACAGACCAAGCGTCCACCGAAGAACGGGATTGAGTTCCCGAAGTATTTTACTGCCCGGCTGGAGGCCGGCAAGACTCCCTATGACGATGTTCAATGGGAGACCCGAACGGCTACGATCGGGAACGACAAGGGCTCGGTCATTTTCGAACAGCGCGATATAGAAGTGCCGTCGGACTGGTCGCAGACGGCGACGAATATTGTTGCCAGCAAGTACTTCCATGGCAAGCTCGGTTCGCCGGAGCGCGAACGCAGCGTGGGGGAACTGGTGCATCGCGTGGTCGACACCATTGCGGACTGGGGTCTGGCGGATGGTTATTTTGCGACGCGGCAGGACGGGGAGAATTTTCGCAACGAACTGGCGCATCTGATGCTGCACCAGAAGGCGGCGTTCAATTCGCCGGTGTGGTTCAACGTGGGCGTGAAGGAATCGCGCGGCTACGGCTGGTTCCATGAAGCGGCGACGGATCAGATTACGCGGCTGACGAATGAAGCGAAGCCGCAGTGCTCGGCGTGCTTCATTGTTTCGGTGAAGGATTCGCTGGAATCGATTCTGGATCTGGCGAAGACGGAAGGCATGTTGTTCAAGTGGGGCTCGGGGACGGGTTCCAATCTTTCGGCGCTGCGGGAAGAAGACGCGATTCTTTCGGGCGGCGGACGGGCGAGCGGACCGCTTTCCTTCATGAAGGGCTTTGACGCGTTTGCGGGCGTGATCAAGTCGGGCGGCAAGACGCGGCGCGCGGCGAAGATGGTGATCCTCAACGTGGAGCATCCGGATGTGCAGCGCTTCATCTGGTGCAAGGCGAAGGAAGAGAAGAAGGCGCACACGCTGATTGAAGCGGGCTACGATTCGTCGCTCGATGGCGATGCGTACAGCTCGATCTTCTTCCAGAACGCGAACAATTCGGTGCGCGCGACCGATGACTTCATGGAAGCGGTGGTGGAAGACCGCGAGTGGTGGACGAAATCCGTCGGGACGAGCGAGAAGAAGGACCGGTATCGCGCGCGGGATCTGATGCGCGAGATCGCCGAGGCGACGTGGCAGTGCGGCGACCCGGGGATGCAGTTCGATACGACGATCAACCGGTGGCATCCGTGCAAGAACACGGCGCGGATCAATGCGTCGAATCCGTGCTCGGAGTATATGTTCCTCGACGATTCGGCGTGCAACCTTTCGTCGCTGAACCTGATGAAGTTTGTGGGGCCGAACGGGCAGTTCGACGTGGAAGCGTTCCGGCACGCGGTGGACACGCTGATTGTGGCGCAGGAAATTCTGGTGGACAACGCGGCTTATCCGAC
>CAIKMJ010000049.1 GCA_903828455.1 uncultured Acidobacteriia bacterium
CGAACACGAGGTTCGCGCCGGGAGTATCGCGCAGCTTCGCGTCGATTGCCAGCCTGCCGTCGGGATCGCCAGCCGGGATCGCGTACTGGCGATCGAAATCGCTCAGCGCGCTCAGGACGGCGGGATTTCCCCAGCCATAGATGCCGTACCAGAGGACGAAATGCGCAGCGCAAAGCGTCAGCAGGATCTGCGCGGCCTCCCGGCCAACCGGCTTGCCGCGGATGGTGAAGCCGCTGAGCGTCTCAAGGCCCCTGACGGCGATCAGCACGAACAGGCACGTAGCCGCCGCTATGTAATGCGGATAGAAGTAGACGTAGAACGTGGTTCCGCCGGCAAGTAACAGGAGCGCAGCCGCAAGCCACAGATGACGGCGTTCACGTAACGAAAGCAAATACAGCGGCAGCACAAGGTAAAGCGGCGCCAGGAAGAAGAAGCGATAAAAAGCGGCCCGTCGCGCAAAGCGTTCGAGCCACGCGGCGAAGCTTTCGGGGGCGCTTCCGTGAATGGCGGTCTGCGCGTCGTAGTCGATCTTCTGCTCCACGGTGAGCGAAGCCTCCGGCACCGGCACGGGCTGAAACGTGAATGTGGTGGGTATACCGTAGCGGGCGCGGCTCGCCATGTAAGGGAGAGTGGTCCAGTGACCGGTGACCTGTTTGTTCTGCAGAAGCGTGAGCATCCCGGCCGGGGCCATGGACAGCAGCACGATCGCAAACACGAATCCGGGGCGCGCGATTCGCCGAAGAAAGAGCACCGCATAGAGCGCGACGGCCGCGGCGACGAAGACGGATTCAAACGGGCGGCAGAGCATCTGCAAACCGAGCCCCGCGCCCAGCAGCACAGCATGGCGCGGCGCGGCCGACTCGCGCAATCGCGGAAGCGCGCCGAAGATCAGACATCCAGCAACTGCGGAAACGGCGCCGCCCCAGTAGAGGTTCATCCACGCGCTCAGCGGGCCGAACTGCATCACCGCGAGAAGGCCGCCCGCGAGCGCCCACACCGGCGTCGTCCAGGCGCGCAGCATCCAGTAAATCAGCGCGCAGAGCGCGGCGCACGACAGCGCAACACCGGCCCAGGGAGTCCCGAAAACAAGCTGTCCGAACGCCAGCGCAATGCCCTGCCCTGGCGGATAGATCGAACTCCACGACGGCGTCTGCAGCGTGAATACGCTTTCGAAGAAACGGTGCATCGGGTGCATCGGGTTGGCCAGCCGGAAGTGGGCCAGCGTGTCGCCCAGCAGCACATAGCTGTAATCGTCAGGCACGCGCGGCGCCGGAACGGGCTGGGTGGGCAGAATGGCCAGGCGCAACAAAACCGGCAGCAGAGCAAGGCCGATCATGCAGGCGCGTGTGCGGGCGGCGAAGCGACGCAGCGGCACCGCAAGCCGCGGGAGCGCGGCAAACAGCACAACAATCAGCAACCCGACGCCGAGCGCAAGGTAGTCGGCGAGGCCGAATCCGGCGAAATTCTGCAGTGGCTGAAAGAAGCGTGCAAGGCGGAACAGGTTCATTGCGACGGCTGGATTTCATTATCCCCGCCGCAGCATCCGCGCGGCCGGAGAACCGGCGATTCCGATGCTATGCTCAGGAACGGGAAACGTGAGGAATACCCTGCGGAACACCCTGCGCAATACCGTGCTGCTGGCCGGGATGTTGGCCTGCATCGGCACCATCTTCGCGCTCGAGAAACCCTTCCGGCAGTACCCCGGCGTTGAATATCCCCGCTTCGAAGTCCCGCCCAACTGGGACGAACGCACCGAATTCGTCTTTGCCCGCATGATGTTCGGCGGCGGCTGGAACGATGGCTACCGCGGCCGCTTCGACGGCGACTGGCGGCTCGGCATGACGCTCTGGACGCAGGATTATCCGCGCGCCGACCGCCATTTTTCCGAAGCCGTACGCCGCCTCACCCGCATCCACGTACGCAAAGTAGAGCAGCCCGTCAATCTGGATGAAAACGAAGAATTCGACCTGCCCTGGCTCTACGCCGTTCAGGTGGGCGAATGGGGCATCACCGCAAAGCAGGGCCAGGAACTGCGCGAATACTTGTTACGCGGCGGCTTCTTCGTCGCCGACGATTTCCATGGCGACACCGAGCGCAAAGTCTTCGAGGATTCGATGAAGCTCGTGTTTCCCGAACGCCGGATCGTGGAGATACCGGACGACGACCCCGTGCTGCATCTGGTCTACGAGATCGACCGCCGCATCCAGATCCCCGGCGAAGCCCACCTGCGCGAAGGCTGTAAGAACTGCGCGACCGGCGGACGCGGCTCGCACTGGCGCGCGATCTACGACGACAAAGGCCGCATCATGATCGCGATTTCGTATAACTCGGATCTGGGCGATGCCTGGGAGTACGCGGACGATCCCCATTATCCGGAACGCGAAGCTTCGGTGGCAATGCGGATCGGCGTCAATTACATCGTCTACTCGATGACCCACTGAACAGATTCACGCGGTTTTCCGTCACGCAGATTTTTCAAAGCGAACAGCGTACACGGGCGGCAGGTTAGATGAAATCGTCTCCCAGTCGTCGCCGCCATTTTCGCTGATCCACAGCGACCCGGTGGTTGAGCCGAATGCCAGCACCTCTCCGCTGTCGTCAACGTCGAGCGCGTGCCGGTATACAAGGTCGTACGCGTGCTGTTGCGGCAACCCGCGGGTGAGCATTTCAAACGAAGCGCCTGCATCGCGTGTGCGGTTGACCACAACGCGGCCGTCCGCGGGATAGCGCTTCTCGTCCTTCACCGCGGGAATGAACCAGGCCGTACCCGGCTCACGGGGATGCGCCGCCACGGCAAATCCAAATGTCGACGGCTGCGCGCCGGCAATCTCGGCCCACGAATTCGCTCCGTCCGTCGACCGGAAGATTCCGTTGTGGTGCTGAACCCACATCGTGTCCGGATCGGCAAGGCACTGAGCAATACAGTGCGGATCCTGAATATTCGGTTCGTACTGGCGCTCGGGAGGCATGTACTCGGCACGCATGCCGGGCCCTGAGGGTTGCCACGTTTGCCCGCCGTCACGCGTGATCCAGGCACCGCCGCAGGAGATCCCCACGGTGATGTGCCGGCAGTCGCGCGGGTCGACGCAGATGGAATGAATGCCAGGGTGGTCGGCGCCGCCGCCGAACCATTCCTCGCGCCGCGGATCGTCCCACAGCGCGCGGTTCAGCTCCCAGGAATCTCCGCCGTCACCGGAGCGAAACAGGCCGCCGGGCAGCGTGCCGCACCACAGCACACCGGGCTCATCGGCGCCTCCCGGAGCCAGCGCCCAGACTAACTTCAGCGACCAGTCAGCAGCCTTGCCTTCCACGGGGTTTTTCGCCACGTAGTCAGCGGGCTTCTCCGGATACTTCGGCGCGGCAATTTCGTGCCAGCTCAGGCCGCCGTCCCGCGAACGATGCATCTTCACGCCGAAGTGACCGTGATGAAGGGCGGCGATGAGATCGCCATTGCGGGGGTCGTGCATGACCAGCGTGCAGTTATCGCCGGTGAAGCCGACGTTGCGGATCGACCAGCCGGCTTCGCTCCGCTCGAGAGTAAACAGTCCTTTTCGTGTCGCGACGTGGCAGCGCTGAGCCATAACTTTCACAGACCTCCCGATAGTGCCTGGATTACATCGATAACCGCGTCCATCGCGACCGGGTCGCTCAGACCGCCGCGATCCTGAATCTGTTTGCCATCGGCAAATACGGCCATGTGCTCGCGCAATCGGCTCTGATCGTCAAAAACATAACCTCTCGCCTGCGGATGCAGCGAAAAGTACTGTTCCAGCGCCTCGCGTATCGTGCCGCCGGCGACCGCCCGCACCGGGCACGCCACATGGCGCTGAATGTTCTGCGTAAAACGAATCGTTGGCACAGCGGTGAAATCCATTATGCCCCGATTACGGTACGCAATGGCACGGGAGAAAGGACGGGCGCTGTTGCGGGCGGCCGGATGCGCTATACGCGGTCCGGCCGCCGGCCAGCGACGGAAGTTCGTGTCAGCGCGCGATTGCCGGGGGGATGGCTGGTAGGTTCGTGCGCGCAGACAAAACGTACTTACTGATTCCGATTGTGCGACCGAACGACATACACCGCAACGCTGTCTTTTGTTAGCGCCCGATTTTTGTTCGCTGGAGCGGGCCGCTTACCAGGCCGTGGGTTTGTAGTCTTTGAGGAACTGCCCCCACATGTGCTCGCCGGTGTTGATGCCGACGATGATCGGATCCAGAATTCGCGCCGCGCCGTCCACAATGTCGAGCGGCGGGTGGAACTTCTGCTCCTCGCGCTTGCGGGCCGCGATCTCCACCGGGTCTTCGTCGGTAACCCAGCCGGTATCGATGCTGTTCATGTGGATCCCGTCATTGAAGTAATCGGTAGCCGAAGTGCGCGTCATCATGTTGAGCGCCGCCTTTGCCATGTTGGTGTGAGGATGCCGCGTGGTCTTGGAATTGCGATAAAACTGGCCTTCCACCGCCGAGACATTAACAATGTGTTTGTCCCGCTCGGGCGTACGCAGCATGAGCGACTTGAGACGCGCATTGAGGATGAAAGGCGCCACCGCGTTGATCAACTGCACTTCCAGCAACTCCACCGCGGACACTTCCGACATCAGCAGGCGCCACGAATTGCGCCCGCGCAGATCCACCTGCTGCAGATCCTGATCGAGACGCCCTTCCGGAAACAAGTGCTTCTGCACCAGCAGATCCTCCGGCAACAACGGCAACTGCGATAACTCGGCGGCCCGCGTCAGCCCGGCATCCTGCGCGATCCCGCGCGCGACCTCAAGATCCGCGGCAGTCGGGCTGCCATCCGCAATACTGGCGGACTCGCGAAGCGATTCATACTTCGCCAGCAACTGCCGCACCGACCCGGGAGCTTCTTTGAGCGCCGTACGTTCGCCTTCCATCATGTGCGCGTAAAAGTCCGGCGGACGGCGCACCGTCTGGCAGGCGTTATTCACGATGAAGTCGAGTCGCGAGTGCGTCGCCGCCATCTCGCGGCAGAACGATTCCACGCTCGGCGTATGCCGCAGATCGAGCCCGAAAATCTCCAGCCGGTGACTCCACTCGCTGAAATCCGGTTCCCGCGAGTAACGAGCCGCCGAATCGCAGGGGAATCGCGTGGTAACCACCAGATGCGCGCCGCACCGCAGCAGCTTCAGCCCGGCCTGGTAGCCGATCTTGACCCGCCCGCCGGTGAGCAGCGCGACGCGCCCGCGCAGGTCGGCCATCTCGGTCCGCTTGGCGAAATTGAAGGCTGCGCAGGGAGGGCACATCTGGTCGTAGTAGTGATGGATCGCCGTGTAGTGTTCCTTGCACACGTAGCAATGGCGCGGCTCGATGGTCTCGCGCGGCTCCTCCTCCACGTCCTGCTGCTCCAGGTTCTCCGGCGGAAAATAATTGGGCGTCGTGAAAACCGGCTGGCGTCGAACCACACGAATGCCGGTCTCGTTGAGCACTTCACTGTCGCGCGCAGCCGCCGCGGCGTTACGCTCGCGCTCGGCCGCCTTCATGCGGCGGCGCCGGGCTACCGGATCGGGATGATAAGCCTGCGCCACGGCAAGATGCAGGCGCTTCCGATCTTCGGCAGGCAGCTGTTCCAGCAATGTGTGGTCGGCATCGATCGCTTCGAGCACTTCCACCGCGGCGCGTACACGTTCCGCGAGATCGGAATTCGTCGTTTCGTTGTTCATTT
Source organism: uncultured Acidobacteriia bacterium (assembly GCA_903828455.1). Lineage (GTDB taxonomy): Bacteria > Acidobacteriota > Terriglobia > Bryobacterales > Bryobacteraceae > BOG-234. Next base: position 5,680 of record CAIKMJ010000049.1, read on the forward strand.
CGCTATTGCGTTTTGCACTGCGCCGCCGCCGGGATGTACCGGCACGCCTGCGCGTAATCTTTCTTTGAAAGCCAGTATTCGCCAATCGAATCGGCTGCCACGCGATTCTTCGGATCGCGCTCCAGCGCCTGCCGCCAGAGCTTCAGCGCCTGCGCGGCATCGCCGGCGCGCAAATGAGCCTCGCCCAGCGCGCACAGCGCCGGCAGATTATCAGCGTCGCGCGCCACAACCCGGCCCAGCCCGGAAATTGCCTGCGGATAGCGGCCAGAGTACAGCGACGCCAGACCGCTTTCGAACGCTTCCTGTTCTGTAATTTTATCTTTCGGGTCTACAGGCAGGCGTCGCGCGGATTGCCGGCCGCCCGCCGTATAGCCCAGCGACCCGAATAGTTCCCGCGTGCGCCTCGACACCTCCGGCAGCGCGGACGGACCGCCGATGACCGGTCGCTTTAACAGCGCCTCCAGCTGCAACTGCAATTTTCGCGCGGCGTCCTTTTGAGCGGGCAACAGGTTCACGCGTTCGCTGCGATCTTTAGCGAGATCGTATAACTCAGGCTTCGGCGCGTCGATGTACTTATAATTTCCGGCTTGCAGCGAACGCAGTGACGCCCATCCAAACGTATCCCGCGGATAAACGCTCTCGCCGTAGATCGTCCGCTCCCCGCGCCCCGGCAACAGGCTCACGCCGGCGAAGGAGGGCGGCTGCGGGACGTGCAGAAAGTCGAGCACCGTCGGCGCCACATCGATCAGCCCGCCGGGCTCGGCGATTCTCTCCGGCGCCTTCGCCGTCCCCGCCGGCCAGTGGATCAGCAGCGGCACATGCATCGTGCTCTCGTAAATGAAGTAGCCGTGACTCGTCTCGCCGTGATCGCCGAGGCTTTCCCCGTGATCCGCCAGCAGAATGATGAGCGCCTTATCCCAGACGCCGTCGTGCACCAGCATGTCGTGCAGGCGCCCGATCGCGTCATCCACATGCTGCAACTCGGCGTCATAACCCGCCGCATTCGGCATCAGCCCGGCGACCCGCGGCAGTGTATAGGGAGTGTGCAGATCGTAAAAGTGAATGAAGGCAAAGAACGGCTCGGCGCGATTCTTATCGATCCACTGGCCGGCCGCCCGCACCACGAGCGACGCATCCCGCCTGACCCGCGCCGAGTATGGATTCGCCATGCTGCCCGCGGCCGCTTCGAACGGGCTGTCGTAAAATTCAAAACCTTTGTCGAGCCCGTACCGCCGGTCCAGAATCATACTGCCGATGAACGCCGCGGTCCGGTAACCGCCGCCCTGCAGCACCGAGGCCAGCGTCACAGCGCCCGAAGGAACACCTTCTCCATTCGCCTCGACCTGGTTTTCAAACGGATAGGTCGAGGTCATCAGCGAAGTGTGCGAAGGCAGCGTCAACGGTATCTGCGTGTCGATCCGCTGATAGATCGTCCCTTTTTCGGCGAGCGCATCGATATTCGGCGTCCGCAGCTTGGTGTAACCGTATGCACTCAGATGATCGGCACGTAACGTGTCGATTGAGATCAGAATCACCGGCGTCTTATCCGCAGCTTTAGCGCCGGGCGCAAGCAGTGCAGCGGCAAGCACCGCCGCCATTGTGCGCATCGGCACGCGCCGGGTCAGCAATGCGCACACGGCGGATATCCCGAAAAACCACGCGACCCACGAGAAGCCCAGCACCGACGCGCGCGGCCACGGGATGTCGACCCATTCCGCTCCCCCGCTCAACGGCAGTTCACCGCGAAAGGGCCGCGACGGGCGAATTCGCCAACTCACTTCCCGCAGACGCGGCACACGCACAGCTGGTGTTTCCACGGCAATCTCCGGCGGTGCGCTGAGCCGAATCTCCGCATCGCTACCGCCCGGGACCCGCGCCGTCACGACGACCGATTCGCCGGCACGCAGCGGCGCGCGCCCATAAACAGCATCTCCCTGCCACACCACCAGCCCGAACAGCGGCGCGGTGATCAACACCGGAACAGCCAGTTGACCCAGCAGTCGCACATTCTCGCGCAGCAGATCCCGCTGCGCGCGCAATACCAGTCCCGGTTCGTCGAGGAACAAGCGCAGCTCCATCACGTGAGCCAGAATCCGATTCACGGTTTGCCTGCTATCTGCCGGCATGAACCGCCGAAACACCATCGCCGAAACAACGCCGCACACAACGCTCAGAGGGATCAGCGTCAGCAGCGGACTCATTCGAGGTAACCCAGTCCCTTGAGTTTGCGGATCAGCTCCTCTTTCGACAACGATGCTTCGTGATTCGCCAGTGCCTTCTCGATCGCATGTTCGATAAACTCCTCCACCGAGCTGTAACCGGCATCCTCGGCCGCGCGGCGCGCGCGTTCGCAGATCGTCTTATTCAGTTTGATGGTGCTTTTCGAAAGCATGGCGTCAATCACTATGGTGTCAGAACAGGCTCTGTCCCGTCATCTGCGCCGGCCTTTCAACGCCGAACAGCGAGAGCAGAGAAACAGGCAGATCCCTGAGCCGCGGACGCTGCGCCCGCAGGACCCGCGTGCTGAACAACAGCGCCGGGACTGCTTCCGGATCGATGCAGTGATCCGCAATCCACGCGTCGTCGTTGTCTTCCACCAGACCCGGAGCCGAATCACCGAGCGTTGTCTGCCAGGAGGCCCGATATCTGGCACTGTAGCCAACGATGAAATCCGGCGCGATGCTGCGATTGTCCGTCGAAGGGTGCGTTGCCGTTACGCTGGCGATCACCGCGCGCCCATCTGCCGGATCGCGAAATTCCAACAAGGTTTGCCGCACTTCCGGTCCGGCCCGCTTGTCTGAAAGATAAAGTCCGTTCAGCCCCAGCGCATGCGCCTTCGTGCCGAGGCCTCGCGAAATCAGGAACGTATTCAGGTGAACCGCCCGGTCGAACGCCGCAAAGCCGTGGTCCGACATCACCATCAACTCCGCTTCGGGCTCACGCCGCATCACTTCGCCAATGGTGGCATCCACTGCGCGATAAACCTCCAGCAACTCCGCATCGTGCCTGGCCCACAGGACGTGCGAATTCTGATCCACCGTTGAGATATAGAAAAACAATAGCCCGCCGCTGAATCGGCTGAGTGCGTCTGCCAATAGCCTCCGTTCCTCCCCGAAGACAGCACGGCTTTGCGCGAGGAACTCCGCCAGGCTGAACACGCCCTGCCGCAGCGCCGCCGTATCTTCCGGAATTCCCAGCGTGGACCATCGCCCCGCACCCGCCGCCACTTCAGCCGAATAAGAAGCAGGCGTCGAGATCGGCAGCGCCGGATCCGCCGGGTCCACGTTTACCGGCGAAACGTAAATCATGAGGTGCGGGCGCAACTGTTTCACATACACACGAAACACGCCGTGCGCCGCGATCGCTCGTGTCAACAGCGGAAAGTCCGCGGTCAGCCAGCCGGACCACTCCCCTTCGCGAAGAAGCGCGGTCGAACTTCCGGTTTGCACCCGCACGTATGGTTGCCGCGGATCGACGTCCACATTCAGTTCCACTGAAGCAAACGCGCGATCCCGCCGCAACGTATTTGGCGGACCTTGCAGTTTCAACACCGCGTGCCCGTCACTTACTGCGACTTTGCGAATCAGCCCGCCCGCAACGTCGCGCGAACTTTCCGCCGGATCGTCGGTGAAGTAAGTAAAAGTTCCCTGCGTACCGCGCAGATCGGGAGTACCCATTCCGGCGATTTCGCGACCTGCGCCGGACGGCGGATAGTTCGCGGGAATCCGGACAATCTGCACCGGGACGCCGCGATCTGCCAGATACTCCCAGAACGCCCGTCCTTTGCGAAGCGAAACAACACGCGGACGCGAAAGCGGCAATTGCCATCTCCCGAACGGCAGCGTGAAGCGTGGCGCAATAGTTTTATCCGTCGAAAGATACGGCTCCTGCGTAACCGGATCCCGATGCACGAAATCGAAAATGCCGTGCTCACCGGGCTCAAGGCCTGTAATGAACGTCGACCACGCCACCGGACTCTGCGGCGGATTCGTCGTTTCTAAATGCGAGTAACTTCCGCGCTCCCTCAGCGCCTTCAGATTCGGCAGTTCCGCCCAGTGGCGCTCCACAAAGCCAGGATCCATGCCGTCCACTCCGATGACTATTACTTTCCGCTTGTCCTGCCGGCCGCACGACACCAGCAGCGCCAGCGAAAGGACGCACCACCACTTAAGCCTCGGCAATGACTGGCGTGCCCTCCATCCACGCCGGGGCCGCAACGCCGAACAATCGCAACGCGGTTGGTGCCAGATCCTCAATCCCCGGATCGTCCGCAGTTACTCTCAGGTTAGAAAACAGCACGCCAGGAACGAGTGGCGGATCCACGCAATGATCCCCGCACCATGCCTTCTGGTTATCTTCGAAGATAGCCGCACTTACTTTGCCTGTAGCGGCGTCCCAGGAAGCCCGATAACCTTCGCTGTAACCAATAATCAGATCCGGCGCAGCTTGAAGATACGGTCCGCGATAAATATCTTTCGCCCGGTAAACTGTCCGCACGGCGGTCGCCCCGGCCTCTTCATCTCGCAGTCCGCCGAGCCTCGCGACTAACTCGTCCGTTAGTGCAGTTGCTTCCTCCGGGCCCACAATCCCCTGCCCTTCGCGGCCGCGCAGATTGAGATAGATCCCGGCCAGCCCGAACGTGTAGGCCCGGGTCCGGCTCCAGTCGATGCCCTCCAGATACTCGCCCGACTCCGTGCGCCCTTCTTCCAGCGTGAGATAACCTTCGCGCAGCAGCCACGCATTCAGATTCACGCCGCGCCGGAATGAGCAGAATCCGTGATCGGAAAGGATGAACAGCGCCGTGTCCGCATCGGCAAACGCCAACGTCCGGCCCACGATTTCATCCATTTCACGATAGAGCGGTTCGATCACGTCCGGCCGCCCGTAGAACATGTGCTGCACGCGATCGGTCGTATCGAACACGCAGGCCACAACGCCCCGTCGCGTTTTCTCCAGCGCGCTGAAAAACATAGCCTCGCGTTCCTTGCGAATCAGCGCGGCCTGTTCCAGAAATTCGTCCGGCCCGATGGCCCCGTCATTCAGCGCGCCGGTATCTTCCGCAAGGCCCAGCGTCGAAAACGTTCCCAGCAGCTTGGCCAGATAAATCGCGTAGTAGGGCGGATGGCTGATAGGCAACGCAGGCTCTTCCGGATCGATCTGCACCGGCGTGGCATACAGCGAGAACTCAGGTTCCGTGCCGGTCAGCAGAAACCGCACGATGCCCCGCGCGCGGCCGAAGCGCAGACGGATCCACGGCGTATACACACCAGCCTTCAGCGCAAACGCCTGCCCCTGAATTTCCAGCTTCCCGTCGCAAACGCGGAACGGCACCGAACTCCGCTCCGGCCCCGCCAGCGAACCCGTCGGCATAGTGAAGCGCGAATGCGTCCCCTGCGTTCCCTGCAGGTCCAGCGTACACATGGCCGAAAGTTCCAGCCCGTTAAAAGCTTCGGGCGGAAACGTCACCGGCACCCGCAGGATGGTGCTGCGCACCGCATGCCGGCCCAGAATCTTCCAGAACGGCTCGCTCTTGCGGCGCATCTCCACCGACGCGCGGGAGAGCGGCAAACTCCACCGGCCGATCCGCCAGACCCTCGCTGCAGGCCACACCTTGGCAGGCCACACCTTGGCCGACGACAACTCGGGCGCGTAACTGCGCAGATCGCGATTCAGAAAATCGAAGATGTTGTGTTTCGCCGGATTGACGCCCGTGGCGAACGTCGACCACGCGACGGGCGAAAGCGCCGGAAACGTTGTCCGCAGCCGGCGGTAAGATCCCTGTTCCCGCAGCCGCGAGAAGTTCGGCAGCTTGCCCTCGGCCATCATCTTTTCCGCGATCGCCGGATCCATGCCGTCGAACCCCAGAAATATCGCTTTCTTGTAGCGCCCCGCGCGCGGCCGGCGCAGCCACGAAAGCACCATGCGAAAAGGCCAGACCACTGCCGACGCAAGGCCCGCCAGAATCGCCAGAAACAGCGACAGAAAGCTGCCGAGAAACGCAAAGCCCGCGCCGGGCCCGAAATACGCCGGCAGCACTGCCAACGTGACCGGCCCGAAAGTCACCGCAGCAGTCCTTCCACGAAGGGAACCTCCAGCACCTTCTCGTGCTGAATGGGCCCGTGGCCGAAGTAGCCGTCTTCGCCGAACAGTTCGCCGTGGTCGGAAGTGATCGTGATGTAAGTATTCTTCGGCGCCAGTTCGAACAACTCTGCCACCACGCCATCCAGATATCGCACCGCATCGATTTGACGCCCGCGCAACTCAGCCAGTTTCTTCGCGCTGAACGTGCCTCGCTTCGCAGGCGGCAGCTTTCCGCCCACCACCAGATCGTCCAGATGCCGGAACACACCATGCACGCCGCTGACAACAGGCCAGGCATTCGGCGGCTCATCCGGCAACGCATACGGATAGTGCGTTTCCCCCACGTTGAGCAGCCAGAACGTGGGAGCCTCCTCGCTGAATTTCAGCTTCGGCAGCATGGCCCGCATGTCGTTGTGGCGGTCCATCAACTCCCACGAATCGAACCCGGTATTCAGCAGCGTGGCCGGATTCAGCACCGGCATGGATACCAGCGCGCGCGTCCGGTAGCCCAGCTTGCGCAGCAGCACCGGCAGGTACAGGCGCGGCAGAAACGATTTGAATTCGAGGTTCCGCACCCCCAGCCGCTCATTGAACCTGAGAAATTCGCGACGGTAGTATTCCGTGGGAAAAATATTCCGCGGACTGGTGTGCGGCATCAGCCCCATCAGCAGGTTGTAGTGCGACGGCGCGGTCCACGACGCCCACGACCACCGCTTCTCCACGCGCCCCAGCCGTCGCATCGCCTTCGGCCGCGCCGCCACGAAAGAATCGTAGCGGCAGCTGTCGAAAACGATGAGGATGTAATTGTTCGGCTGGCTCGTCATCAAAATCCGCGCGGAGGCGTTTCGCCGGGCTATCGCTCTAATCTACGCGATTCCCTGCCCCGCGACAACGCGGGTACAGCCACACGGGTAAAGCCTCACGGGTAAAGCCACGCAGATCCAGCCACGCAGATCCAGCCACGCAGGCGAGCCGCGCGAACCCAGCCGCGCGCTGCGAAAGAATCCACAGCGCCTCGGCTTCGGCTGTTCGAGCCGGCTATTTTGATTTGTGCGGGTGAAAATGGTCGGGGCGAGAGGATTCGAACCTCCGGCCTCCTGGACCCGAACCAGGCGCTCTACCAGGCTGAGCCACGCCCCGAATTTTCTATTCTACATCACCGCTGTGCGTAACTGTTGAGTAACATCAAAACGTGACCTTGCGCGAGCTTCCGTCGGTGCATGAAGTGCTGGAATCGCTGAGCCCGAAAGCCCGGCAAATACCGCATGAAATCGTGGTCCGGACGATTCGCGCGGCGCTCGGCCGCGCCCGCGATCAACTGCGCGGCGGCACGGAAACGCCCGCGCCGGTCGCCGCCGCGGTAGAGGCTTCTCTCGCCGCTCTCGCGCGCCCCTCGCTGCGGCCGGTAATCAACGCAACCGGCGTCGTGCTCCACACCAATCTCGGCCGCGCTCCGCTCGGCGAACTTGTCGCGCATCCCGGCTACACCAATCTGGAGTACGATCTCGCCACCGGCAGGCGCGGCAGGCGCGACGTCCACGCGGGCCGTCTGCTCGAAGCCATTCTCGGCCGCCCCGCCATCGCGGTGAACAACAATGCCGCCGCCCTGTTCCTCATCCTGAACGAACTGGCGGCGGGCGGCGAGGCCGTGGTCTCCCGCGGCGAGCTGATCGAAATCGGCGACGGCTTTCGCATCCCCGAAATCATGCAGCGTTCCGGCGCCCTGCTTCGCGAAATCGGCACCACCAACCGGACCAACATCGACGATTACCGCGACGCCATCACCGAACGCACCCGCGTCCTGCTGCGCGTCCATCCCGCCAACTTCCGCATGACCGGCTTCACCGCGCGCGCCGAACTGGCCGAACTGGTGGCCCTCGGCCGGGAGCGCGGCATTCCGGTTTACGAAGACCTCGGCAGCGGATGTCTGGTCGATCTGCGCGAATTCGGCATTCGCGAACCTCTGGTGCAGGACAGCCTTGCGGCGGGAGCCAGCCTCGTTTCCTTCAGCGGCGACAAACTGCTCGGCGGCCCGCAGGCCGGAATCGTCGCCGGCGACCCGGAGCTTGTGGCGCGAGTCCGCCGCAATCCGCTGTTCCGCGCGCTGCGGCAGGACAAGCTGTTTTATCAGGCGATGGAAACCACGCTGCGCCACATCGTGCTGGGTGACCTCGATGCAATTCCCGCCCTGCGCATGATCCGCCTGAGCGCCGCGGAGATCAAACATCGCGCCGAAACGCTGGCGGCGCGCATCGGCGCCCTCGCACGGGTTCAGGCGGGCGAATCGCTGATCGGCGGCGGTTCCGCGCCGGACGTCACCCTGCCCACATGGCTGGTTGTAATGGAAACGAAGAATGCGGCCGACGACGAGGCCCGGCTGCGCGCGTGCGATCCCCCGGTGATCGCGCGCATTGAAAACGACTGCATCGCCATCGACCTGCGAACGGTGCCGCCGGAACAGGAAGCGCCGCTGCTTGCGGCGCTCGTCGGGAAACCGGCTGGCCTCGAATCGCGCGATGAAGCTACGCGCGTTCCTGATACGTCCCTTCGGACGTGTTGATGCGGATCTTCTCGCCTTCGTTGATGAACGGCGGCACCTGCACCACGAGGCCCGTCTCCATCTTCGCCGGCTTGGTCACGTTGGAAACCGTGGCGCCCTTCAGTCCCGGCTCCGTCTCCACCACCGTCATATCCACGGTCGGCGGCAGTTCCACACCGATCGGCTTGTCTTCGTAAAACTCCACCGTGACTTTGAGCTGCGGAATCAGATACTCCGTCGCATCGCCGAGCAGTTCCTTGGTCAGGTGCATCTGCTCGTAATTCTCGGTGTTCATGAAGTAGTAGTATTCGCCGTCATCGTACAAATACTCCATGTCCTTCTGTTCGAGGATGGCCTTTTCTACCTTGTCGTCCGTCGAAAAGCGGTGCTCGTTCATGGAGCCGTTGCGGAGGCTGCGCATACGCACCTGAACGAAGCCGCGGAGGTTGCCCGGCGTCCGGTGAGTCATGGTGAAGATGGAATAGAGCTCGTTGTTGAACTTAATCACCATTCCGGGGCGCAGTTGTGTTGCGGAAAGCATTCGTGTTGAAAACTCCAGACTTTATAGGGTTGGAATTGCTTATTATATCAGGGGCTTGACGCGGTCTGCCGCGCCGGAAACCGTGCCGCCCGAAGCCTCCGGCCGCTCCGCCGCCAGATACCCGATGCACAGGATCGCCAGAAACATGGTCAGCACTTCGGTGTCTCCCAGATTCAGTTCGAACACCCCGCTCACCATCGTCCCGATCACGCACGCCGCAGCGCCATGCAGCAGGAAGCGCCGCTCGGACCGCCCCGGCGGCAGTCTCCCCAGCGCCCGCCGGAAGTCGTTCAGCGCCATCAGCAGCGCCGCCGTCAGGAACAATGCCGCCGGTATGCCCCGCTCCGCCGCATAGTGAATATAGATGTTGTGCAGGTGCCCGTACCAGCCCTCCGGCAGCGGCCTCGCAATGTCGGCCGGCACGTAGGAATCGAAGACTTCCCGCTTCGCGATGATCTCCGGCCCCACGCCCAGCACCGGATGCGCCTGAATCATCTGCCATCCCGTCCGCCAGCACACGATGCGGTGCTCGTTGGAATCGGTCTGTTTGGTCGGCCGCACAATTGAAACCGCCCGTTGCTGCACGGCCGCCGGTGCCACCGCCAGACCGATCGCCAGCGCCACCGGCATCGCCAGCGCCGCCCACGTTCTCCACGCCCACAGCAGATAAAACCCGGCAACCACGGCGGCAATCCAGATGGAACGCGTATCGCTGAGCACCAGCGCCAGCCCCACCACCGCCGCGCACGGCAGCCCGATCCACAGCCTCTTCTTCACATCCGGCGCAAACAGCAGGAAGGCCGCCACCAGCAGCAGCACATAAAGCTCCTGGCCGGAAAACGTCATCCAGTGGCTCATGAAGCCGCGAATCCGGTCCGCAATATAGAACTGATAGAAGTTCACATGCGCCGCCCGCGCCCCCGCCACGTCCGCCGCGAACTGCGCCAGCCCTCGGCCGGCCGTCACGGACCCGACCCCGATCCACGCCAGAATCAGCCACCGCGCCTCCGCCACCGTCCGGACCGCCGAGTAAACGATCAGCAGCATGAGGAACACGAACATCTTCCGCACCTGCGGCATTCCGGCCCCCGGATCCGGCGAAAACCCCAGCGACACCAGCGTCCAGCCGAGAAACAGCCCGATAGGCAGCGCCACGCGAGGCCAGCGCAGCGGCAGCCCCGAAAGCAGCAGCGCCGTCACCGCCAGCGCCAGCAAAATCTGCGACACCGCAATGGAAATGAGGATACTGATGGCGGCGGCCAGTGCCAGCCACAGGCTCAGTCGGCGCAGGAACGGTGGAGGGACCAACCCTCTAGTATCTCTCGCAATTCCGGCCTGGCGTCCAACTCCCTCTTCACCATTGCCCCCCTCCACGGTGTACGATTGAGTTGAACGCATGAAGCTGCTCGAAGCGCTGCCTCCGGGGGATCGGGATCGTGAATTAGCGCTCTCTCTGGACCCTGCCCGTCTTCCGGCTCACATCGCCATCATCATGGATGGCAATGGGCGCTGGGCACAACGCCGCGGCCTGCCCCGCATCGCAGGCCATAAGGTCGGAGTGTCAACGGTTCGCAGCGTGGTCGAAGACTGCGTGCAACTCGGCATTCCCGCCCTGACGCTCTACGCCTTCTCGGCGGAAAACTGGAAACGCCCGCGCACCGAAGTCGAACTGCTGTGGCGGCTGCTCCGCTACTACCTGCGCCGCGAAATCGACGACCTGCAGCGCAACAACATCCGCCTGCAGTCCATCGGCCGCACCGAAGCGCTGCCGGACCGCGTTTACGAAGAGCTCCGCGACGTGGAGCGCGCCACCGCCCATAACACCGGCATGCGCCTCACGCTCGCCATCAACTACAGCGCCCGCCACGAACTGGTGGACGCAGTGAATTCGCTGATCGACGAAGCCCGCATCGCCGGCAAACTGGCCGATCTCGCCGTCACCGAAAACATGATCTCGCGGCGTCTCTACACCGCGGACCTGCCCGAACCCGACCTTCTGATCCGCACCTCCGGCGAAATGCGCGTCAGCAATTTCCTCTTGTGGCAGATCGCCTACGCCGAGCTTTATGTGACCGAAACGCTCTGGCCGGATTTCAACCGTACCGAACTGCTGAAGGCCATCGTCGACTTCCAGAAGCGCGAGCGCCGCTTCGGCGGCATTGGAGCGGCCGAGCCCGCTGAATCCGCCGCCGACGTCATCCCGCCCGAAGCGCTTCCCGGCGACGAGTTCGAAACAGAGGAGATCGCAGTCTCCTCGCAATGACGCGGCTTCTCACGGCGCTCGTCCTGGTTCCGGTCGGCATCTACACCGCACTTTTCGCGCCCTGGTGGCTCTTCCTCGCCGTCACGGTGCTGATCGCGCTGCAGTGCTTCCGCGAATACGCCCACATTACACAGTCGTTCGCCCCGCTCGGCTATGCGGCGGGAGTTCTCCTCCTGATAGCCCCGCAGCGTGAGTGGACCCTGCTCGTCATCCTCACCTGTCTCGGCGCCATGTGCGTTCCGCTCACCGCGCCGGATCTGGAACGCGGCGTGGCCCGGGCCGCCGCCCTCGTCATGGGCATCCTCTATGTTTTCGGCGCGTGGAAATCGGCGATCCTCCTGCACGACAGCGCCGCCACTCCCGCCGCGCTTGGCGCACAAACCGGCCACCACTGGCTCCTGTTCGCCCTGAGCGTCAACTGGATTGGCGACACCGCGGCCTACTACGCCGGACGCAGATTCGGCCGTCACAAGCTGGCGCCCGTCGTCAGCCCCGGGAAGACGTGGGAAGGCGCGGCCGCCTCGGCGGCTTCCGGCATCATCTTCGGCGCGGTGTATCTCACTTTCGCGATCCCCGGCACCCCGGTCGCCCTCGCGGCGCTCTTCGGCCTCGTGGCCAACGCCGCCGGCCAGCTGGGCGACCTCGCCGAATCCGCCATCAAGCGCGGCGCCGGCGTCAAGGACAGCGGCGGACTCCTGCCCGGCCACGGCGGCGCGCTCGACCGCGTCGACAGCACCATGTTTTCCGTACCCGTGGTTTACGCGCTCGTCACCCTTTTGCGCTGATTTTCCATCCCCGCGCCCCCCGCGCGCATCCAACCTGGTGTGCGCCCGCAGATTTTCGAACGCCGCCTTCGCCTTCCCGCCTCCGCCGCCCAGGTCTTCGCCTGGCACGAACGTCCCGAATGCCTGCGCGATCTGATCCCGCCCGGCGACCCGGTTCGCGTCCTCGAAGCCACCGGCGGCATTCGCGACGGTGCCCGCGTCGTCCTCGAAATCGGCATCTTCCCGTTCCGCATGAAATGGATCGCCCTCCACAGCGCCTACGTCGCCGGCCATCGGTTCCGCGATGAACAGATCAGCGGCCCCTTCCGCCGCTGGGTCCACACCCACACGTTTATCGACGACGGCCCCGGCGCCAGCTGGCTCATCGACCGCGTGGAGTACGAGCTTCCCTTCGGCCTCCTCGGAGCGCTGTTCGGCGGCTGGCTCGCCCGCCAAAAAATCGAAGCCATGTTCGCCTGGCGTCACGCAAAAACTCTGCAGGCGATCGCCGCCAAAGGCTAAACTGATAGCCACATGAGATCCCGCCTGGCCGGTCTCGCGCTCCTGCTCGCCGCATGGCCCGCCGCCGTTCATCCGGCCGCCGACGAATCCATCCGCGGCTTCGACCCCGCCTCCCAGGCCGACGAAATCCGCTGGGAAAATGAGGCCCGCGCCATCCCCGAAGCCGCCCGCATCGGCGAATTCATCCGCCGCTACTCCTCGCGCGCCCACCTTGCCGGCACGCCCGCCTCGAAGCAGACCGCCGAAGACATCCTCGCCCAGCTCAAAGAAATCGGCCTCACCGCGCACATCGAACAGTTCGAATCCCTCCTGCCCGTCCCGAAACAGCGCGTGCTGGAGATGACCGCGCCCGTGCACCTCCGGCTGAAGCTGGAAGAGCCCGTCCTCGCCTCGGACAAGAACTCCGCCGACCCCGGCATGGTCGCCTCCTACAACGCCTACTCCGGCGACGGCGACGTCACCGCCGATCTTGTGTACGTCAACTACGGCCTGCCCGAAGACTACGCCACCCTCGCGCGCCAGGGCATCGCCGTCCAAGGCAAAATCGTTCTCGCCCGCTACGGCCGCAGCTTCCGCGGCACCAAAGCCAAGGTCGCCCACGAACAGGGCGCAGCCGGCTGCATCATCTACTCCGATCCCCGCGACGACGGCTACTTCCAGGGCGACGCCTACCCCAAAGGCCCCTGGCGTCCCGGCGACGGCATCCAGCGCGGCAGCATCCTCGATCTCCCCGTCTACCCCGGCGATCCCCTCTCGCCCGGCTGGGCCTCCGAACCCGGCTCGAAGCGTCTCACCATCGAAGAGGCGCAAACCATCTCGAAGATCCCCGTCCTCCCCATCTCGGCCAACGATGCCCGGCTGCTGTTCGCAAAGCTGGAAGGCCCGGTCGCGCCCGAAGCCTGGCGCGGCGCGCTTCCGCTCACCTATCACCTCGGCCCCGGCGGCACAAAAGTCCATCTGAAAATCGAGATGGATAACTCCACTAAACCGCTCTGGAACGTCATCGCCGTCATCCCTGGCTCCGACTTCCCCGACCAGTGGATCCTCGACGGCAATCACCACGACGCCTGGGTGCACGGCGCATCCGACCCGCTTTCCGGCGCCGGGCCGCTCATGGAGACCGCCCGCGCCCTCGCCGCCCTCACGCGCAAAGGCTGGAAGCCCCGCCGCACCATCGTGCTGGCCTTCTGGGATGGCGAAGAGTTCGGGCTCGTCGGTTCCACCGAATACGCCGAAAAGCACGCCGACGAACTCACGCGGAAACTCGTCGCCTACCTCAACGCCGATTCCAACGGCAAGGGCGCCTTCATGGCGGGCGGATCCCACAGCATGGAACGCTTCGTCGAAGAGATTCTGCGCGACGTGAAGGAACCCGTCACCGGCAAATCTCTCCTCGAGGCCCGCGGCAACACTGCCGGCCAATTCCGCCTCAACCCGCTCGGTTCCGGCTCCGATTACACCCCGTTCCTCCAGCACCTCGGCATCGCCAGCCTCGACCTCCGCTTCGTCGGCAACGATAACGGCGTCTACCACTCCATCTACGACGACTACGCCTGGCTCTCCCGCTTCGGCGACCCCGGCTTCCTCTACGGCCGCACCCTCTCGCAGGTCCACCTCACCGCCCTCCTGCGGCTTGCCGATGCCCCGCTGCTGCCCTTCGAATTCAGCCGCCTGAGCGCCACCGTCGCGCGCTATCTCGATGAGATCGATAAGCTCGCCGACCCCGCCCTCGCGCCGGGCCTCGCTAGCCTGCATGAAGTAGCCCGGAAGCTGAGCCAGACATCCACCGGCGTCGAATCGGCCTGGATCAAGGCGCTTTCCGGCGCGCCCTCCGCCGGACCGGCACAGCTTGCCGAACTCAACCAGGCCCTGTTCGGCGCCGAACGGCTCCTCGCTTCCGACCCCGGCCTTCCCGGCCGGCCCTGGTACCGCCATCGCCTCTACGCGCCGGGCCGCTACACCGGCTACGAAGCCAAAACGCTCCCCGGCCTGCGTGAAGCGGTAGAGTCAAAGAACAACGAAGAAGCCCGCCAGGAGGCGGCGGCTCTGGCGCAGGTCCTGAGCGCGCTCGCCGCCGAACTGGCACGAATCCAAAAACTGCTTGAGGCTTTACAGAATGCCGGGTGAACTGTGATCGATACCCCCTGGGGTCCCATAAAAGTCGCGGACGCGCACGTCCATTTCTTCTCGCCGCCCTTTTTCAGGTCGCTGGCCGAGCAGAAAAAGAACGCCGATGTCGGCGAACTGCTGGGCTTCGAAGTTCCCGCCACAGCCGAAGCTCTCGCCGAGCGCTGGCACGCCGAACTGGACATGCGCCAGGTCGGCAGCGCCATGCTGATTGCCAGCGTCCCCGGCGACGTCGAATCGGTCGGCACGGCCGTCGACCTCTATCCGGAGCGCTTCCACTCAGTCGTCATGGTGAACCCCGTGCTGGCCGGGTCCGACCTGCGCTGCGCCACCGCCCTGGCGGAGGGTCAGATCCACGGCGTCTTCCTCTTCCCGGCCATGCACCACTACTCGATGCATGACGTGAAGGTCCACTCCCTGCTCTCCATCGTGGCCGGCAACGGCGGCGGCATCGTGTACGTTCATTGCGGCATGCTGACGCTCGGCTTCCGCAAGAAGCTCGGCCTGCCGTCCCTGTTCGACATGCAGTACTCCAACCCCGCCGACCTGCACGCCGCCGCCCTCGCCTTCCCCCATTTGCCGTTCGTCATTCCCCACTTCGGCGCCGGCTACTTCCGCGAAGCGCTGCTCGTCGCCGCCCAGTGTCCCAACGTTTACTTCGATACCTCCGGCAGCCACAGCTGGATGAAGTGCGATCCCCACCCGCTCGATCTGCCCGGCGTCTTCCGCAAAGCGCTCGATGTCGTCGGCCCCGAACGCCTTCTGTTCGGCACCGACTCCTCCTGGTTCCCCCGCGGCTGGGTGCGAGACGTCTTCGACCGCCAGGTGCTGGCGCTCTCGGAAATCGGCGTGAGCGCCGAATCGGCGCGCGCCATCTTCGGCGGCAATCTCCGCCGCCTCATGGCGCCGAAGTCAAAATAGCTGAGAATTCGCCGCCTTCGCCGCACTAGCCACGTGAGGGCCGCGATTTTTTGACTCTTCCTTTTTTCCGCCTCCGGGCAGCCAATGGCGCGCCGCTGGTGGAGCGTTCTGG
Organism: uncultured Acidobacteriia bacterium; assembly: GCA_903828455.1. Lineage (GTDB taxonomy): Bacteria > Acidobacteriota > Terriglobia > Bryobacterales > Bryobacteraceae > BOG-234. Next base: position 21,550 of record CAIKMJ010000049.1, read on the forward strand.
CCAGACCGGCAGAACGCTGATTTCAGGCGCCTGGCGCGCCGTGAAATTCGGCGCCGCGCAGATCGACAGAGAGAAAATCGATGCCGCCGCCGGCATCCCGCACCTGACCGTCGACCGTCCACCCCAGGCCCGCCGCGGGCCGCAACCGTTGTCCTTCCCCCTGCCGATGCCGCCCAAAGTCGCGGTCATCGAAGCCCGCTTCGCCCCGGCCAAAAATCAGCGTTGGTTCGACCGTCACGACGGCAGCTGGCGCGCCTGGCAGCCCGACGCCCTGGTCGTCCCCCTCTCGCTCGGTTTGCTGATGGCGGACCGCAAACGCTGCGGCCTCGCCGACCTGCCCGATCTCACCGTCGCGCTGGTTGCGCTGAGCTCGCTCGCCGACGGCCCCATGGATGAACGGCAGCGCGGGCGTCTCTGGCGCGCCTTTCAGGTGCCCGTCTTCGAACAGCTGCAGGATCGCGATGGCAGCATCGTCGCCCGCGAATGCGAAGTGCGCCACGGCCTGCATCTGGACCCGGACGCCGTCGCCGATGTGCGCGCCGGAGAACTGCGGCTGCGCAACGAACCGACCGGAATCGCCGGAGACATCGTCTACGGCTGCTGCGAGTGCGGCGCCGAATCGCCGCGACTCACCAGGGTGGCGCCGCTCCGAATGGCCGTCGGCGCTGCCCGCTGAGCAGGCCCGCGCGCTGCTCCCCGTCAGGGGCGCCGGTATCCGCCGGTCAGCTCGCTCGCCTTCTCCACCCCAAGCTCCGGCAGCAGCGCCCCCAGTTCGGCGGCAATCCGCACCGGCGCATTCGGATCCCAGAAGGTCGCCGTCCCCACTTCCACCAGCGACGCCCCGGCCAGCAGGAACTCCGCCGCGTCCTCACCCGTGTGGATGCCGCCGATCCCGATCACCGGTATCTTCACCGCCCCCGCCGCCTGATGCACCATCCGCAGCGCGATCGGCTTAATCGCCGGCCCCGATAAGCCCCCGTAGCCAGCGCCAATCCGCGGCCCGCGCGTCCGCACATCGATCGCCAGCCCGATGAACGTATTGATGAGCGATATCGCATCCGCCCCGCTCTGTTCCGCCACGCGGGCGAACGGCTCAATGGCCGCCACGTTGGGCGAGAGCTTCACGATCACCGGCCTCGCCGCCGCCGCCTTCACCTCCGCCACCAGCGCGCCGAGCGCCGCTTCGTCCACCCCGAACGCAATCCCGCCGTGCTTCGTATTGGGGCACGAAACGTTCAGCTCATAAGCGGCCAGCCCCGGCGCGTCATTCAGCACCCGCACCACTTCCACATAATCTTCCGCCGCGTAGCCGAAGACGTTGGCGATCACCGGCACGCCGAACCGCGCCAGCTGCGGCAGCTTCTCCGCCACGAAGGCCCGCACCCCCACGTTCTGGAGCCCCACCGAATTCATCATCCCGGCCCGCGCCTCCCACAGCCGGGGCGCCGGATTGCCCGCAATCGGCTCCCGCGACAGGCCTTTCACCACAATGCCGCCCATGGCGTTCAGGTCCGCCAGCGCTTCAAACTCAATCCCGTAGCCGAATGTGCCGGATGCGGCGAGCACCGGATTGCGGAACGCAATCCCGCAAACCATGCTGGCAAGTGAACTCATGGGCAGACCGTTTCCTTCCCTGCTCCGGTGAAATATTTCTGCGAAAAAAGCGTAACGTAAGATTTGCCGTGATAGACTAATCCGTTTAGCGCGGTACCCCGTTGGCAGTACTCACGCATGATGACGGAAACTGGCATTCTCGGCGTAAAGAGTTGGCGGCAGCGTAAAGGCATCAGCCTTGAGTCTATAGCCGCGTCCACCAAGCTCGGCGTACGGCAGCTGGAGGCCATTGAAGCGGGCGATTTCAAACGTCTGCCGGGCGGCATCTACAACACCAATTACATCAAACAGTATGCGCGCGCCATCGGATTCGAGGAATCGGACCTGCTCGCCTTTTATCACGACGCCGTCAATCCGCCCGCCGCGCAGGCCGGACGCACCGCGCAGCGCACCACGCCGCGCATGACGAACCCGCTGTTCCAGCACTGATTTCCAGCCGGCACTGATTTCCAGCCGGCACTGACTTCCAGCCGGCACTGACTTCCCTCCCGCCCGCTCAGTACTCCACCCGCCGCACCACGCCGGAACTGTTCCCAATGGCCGTCAGCGGCGGAGCGAATTCCACCGCCACCGGAACCGGTTTCATCGGACCGCATTTCAACGTCAGTTGTCCGCCATGCGCCGGCATCAGTTCCACCGCCGCCGACATCGGCAGATCGAAGCCCGCTACTTTATTGCCGGCCAATTGCACCTGCAGCCGCGCCCCGGTTGTCCCGCAGTCGACGCCCATCGCCATCCCCGCCACCGCGGCCCGCTTTTCGCCCTTCCGCACCGCCGCCTCCGGCTTCGCCCGCGCTTCCAGAAATGCGGCCGTCTGCGCCGCACGCTTCAGCTCAACCTCCGACTTCGCCCACTTTCGGCACGTCGCCAGATGCGCCCGCGCCGCTTCGAAGTCGCCCGTCTGCACGTAGGAAGTCGCCAGCCCGCAGAACACCGCCGTCGCCATTTCCGGCCGGATCTCGTCGATCGCCAGAAACGTCCGGATCGCGTCGTCGAACCGGCGCAGATCCATCCGCATCAGCCCCAGCGGCACCTCGGCATCCACAAAGCCAGGCTTCACCCGGACGGCTCGCTCCAATACCGTCACAGCCTTCGCCAGTTGCCCTTTGCGCTGCTCCAGTTGCGCCAGTTCCAGACACATGTACGGATCCTGCTCGCCCTCGTCAAAGGCCGTCTCGTATTCGGTGCGCTCGGCCTCCTCGTCCTTGCGCGCCTTCGCCAGATCGCCCCGCGCCCGCGCCACCCCGGCCCGCCCCGGATTGTCCCGCTCCAGCGCCTCCAGCGCCGCCCGTGCCTCAGTCTGCCTGCCCGTCATCGTCAGCAGATCCGCCTCGATCAGGCCGATCTCGAGGTCCGGCACCGCGCTCTGCTGCGGCTCCTCGCGGAACTTATCGGCCCGCGACTCGTACACCCGCCCCACCAGCTTCTTCCGTTTGAAATAGTTCTGCAGCTCCAGAAAGATCTGCGCCGTACTGCGCCCCCACGCCGCCTGCAGCGCCTCCGCCATCGTGCGCCCCGCATTCAGCTGATAAACAAATTTCGGAAAGTTCGCCTGATACTCCGGCGCCAGATACAGCATGTGTACCAGCGCCCAGCTCTCGGCATAAAATATCCCGGCCCGCGCCGATTCGTTATAGATCGGCGAAGCGCTTCCCACCGTTGCCAGCGTGTCCAGATCCAGCCACGCGCCCTTCGAAAGCGCCTCCACCCGGTCCGGAATCAGATCCCCCACCGCCGTTTCCCTGCCCATCGGCCGCAGCGTCGAATACACGTCCGCCCAGCCCTCGTTGAGCCACACCGGCAGCTTCAGTCCGCTGTGTCGCAGAATGAGGTGCATGTACTCATGCATCGCGATGCCGAAATTATCCTGCGATTCCGGCCCCAGCACGATGTAATCCCGGTGCCCGCCGCTCGTGAAAAACGCCGTCGAGATCCGGTTCGGACTGTACCGCTGAAACTCCTCCGCGGTGCGGAAATCCACAATCCGCAGCGGCATTTCCGAAATCTGCCGCACCGGCGAAGCTTTCTGAAAGAAGCTCCGTACTTCTTCGAGCCGCGCCAGCAGTTCTTTCGCCTGCTTCGGCGCCGCCGTCGTGTAGAGATCGAGTTCCGGCGCGCTCACCCGGATCCATGGCTCGGCCGCCGCCGCCCCGCCGCAGCAAAACAGCGCGGCAAACGCCGTCAGCACGATTCCCGATCCTCGCCGGCTCACTGCCTTGATCATAGCCCGCGTTCGATCCGCCAACCCGGCTTATTTCTGTGTGCCCGGCTTCTGTGTGCCCGGGCTCAGACTGCCGGTTTCAACCCACCGGCTTCAGCCCGCCGGCTTCAGCCGCGCCCAAAGACGCGCTCGAAAATCGCCCCCACGTGCTTCAGCTGCCGTTCGAGCGAAAACGTCTCCTGCAGCTTCTCGCGGCTCACCAGCTTCCCGATCTCCGGGTCCGCCTCGATCGCCGCGCGGAAGTCTCCCTCCGTGTCCCAGGCGTGCATCGCATGCGCCTGCACCACCCGGTACGCATCCTCGCGCAGCATCCCCGCCGACGCCAGATCCAGCAACAGCTGGCCGGAGAACACCAGGCCCTTCGTCAGGTCCACGTTGCGCCGCATCCGCTCCGGATAAACGAACATCCGGTCCACCAGGCTCGTCGTCTTGTCCAGCAGATAGTCCGCCAGAATCGTCGAATCCGGCAGAATCACGCGCTCCACCGAGGAGTGCGAAATGTCCCGCTCATGCCACAGCGCAATGTCTTCGAACGCCGCCTGCACGTTCGCCCGCACCACGCGCGCCAGCCCGCAGATCTGTTCGCTCACAATCGGATTCTTCTTGTGCGGCATCGCCGACGAGCCCTTCTGCCCCTTGGCGAAGTACTCGCTCGCCTCCCGCACCTCGGTCCGCTGCAGATGCCGCACTTCCAGCGCAATCTTCTCAAGGCCCGCCGTCAGACTCGCCAGCGACGCCACGAAGTACGCATGCCGGTCCCGCTGAATCACCTGCGACGCCACCGGCGCCGGCCGCAGCCCCAGCCGCGCGCAGATCTTCTCTTCCACGTCCGGCCCGATGTGGGCAAACGTCCCCACCGCGCCCGAAATCTTGCCCACCAGCAGATCGTCCGCCGCCGCCTCAATCCGCTTCTGATTCCGCCCGGCTTCTTCGTACCAGATCGCCAGCTTCAGCCCGAACGTAATCGGCTCGGCATGAATCCCGTGGGTGCGCCCGATCTGCACCGCGTCTTTAAACTCGAACGCGCGCCGCTTCAGCACCTCGCGCAGCTTCGCCACGCCTTCCAGCACGATCTTCGCCGCCTGCCGCAGCTGCAGCGCCTGCGCCGTGTCCACCACGTCGTTCGACGTCATGCCGTAGTGGAACCACCGCGACGCCTCCGGATGCCCGGCCGCCGCCATCGCTTCCGCCACCGCCGTGGTAAACGCAATCACATCGTGCCGCGTCTCGGCTTCAATCTCAAAGATGCGCGGCACGCTGAAGCCCGCATGCTGCCGCAGCAGCCTCGCGTCTTCGCGCGGCACCACGCCCAGCTCGGCCAGTGTTTCGCTCGCCGCCAGTTCCACTTCCAGCCACTGCCGGAATCTGTTCTCGTCGCTCCAGACCGCGCCCATCGCGGCCCGTGTATATCGGGGAATCAATACGTGAAAACCTCAGTCCGTGCGTTTTGTTGCGCAATGATCAGCTTCGGCTCCATGCCGCGCCGCTCCAGCGCCTGCGCCGCGCCCATCCGGACAATCTCCGGATGATTGTTCTGCTCGCTCAAATGTCCTAAAACCAGCTGCTGTACATCGACGTCCAGATCCGTCTGCAGATAGTCGAACGTATTCGCATTCGATAAATGCCCGTTGCGGCTCATCACCCGCTGCTTCACGCTCCACGGATACGGCCCCACCCGCAGCATGTCCAGATCGTGGTTCGATTCGAGCAGCAGCACCTGCACCTGCCGCAAATGCACCCGGATCGAATCCGGCATGTACCCCAGATCGGTCGCAATCCCGATCTTGATTCCCTCCGCCCGCAGACAGAATCCCACCGGATCCACCGCGTCGTGCGGAATCGTGAAACTCTCCACCCCCACATCGCCCACCGTCCAGCCCGACCCGGCCTGAAACGCTTCCACCGGAACCTCTTCCATCGGCTTGCCGTCCGCCCCGGACCAGTCCAGCTGCGGCGCCGTCAGCTTCGAAACAAAAACCCGCAGCGGTTTCGCGCCCTTCTTCTTCGCCCGCGCCCGCACCAGCCGCGCCAGTCCCGCTATATGATCCGAATGTTCGTGGGTGATGAGGACCGCATCCAGATCGTCCGGCGTTTCGCCAATCTCCGCCAGCCGCTTCGTCAGTTCGCGCACGCTCAGACCCGCGTCAATCAGCACACGCGTCTTCGACGTTGCCAGGAACGACGAATTGCCCGAACTCCCGCTGGCCAGCACGCAGAAACGGACGATGACAATTTCCTCTCGATTTGTTTTAACACGAAACGGGAGTGCGAACCGAAGCCCGCACTCCCGCAAAAAGTACCGGCGCTGAAAAACTACGCCGCCATCTTGGCTTTAATGACGTCGACCAGTTCCTTCACCGCCGCGGCGCTCTTGTGCAGCGCGGCCGTTTCCGAATCGGTCAGCTTCAGTTCGTAGACCTTCTCGATGCCGTTCGCGCCCAGCTTGCAGGGCACGCCGACAAACAGACCGTTGATGCCGTATTCGCCTTCCAGATACGCGGCGCACGGCAGAACTTTCTTCTTGTCCCGCAGGATCGATTCCGCCATCTCGACAGCCGAAGCCGACGGAGCATAATACGCGCTGCCCGTCTTCAGATACTTCACGATCTCCGCGCCGCCGTTGGCCGTGCGCGAAACGATCTCGGCGAGCCGTGCTTCCGGAATCAGTTCCGTCAGCGGGATACCGGCCACGTTCGAAAGACGCACCAGCGGCACCATCGTGTCGCCATGGCCGCCCATCACCACCGCCGTCACGTTCTCCACCGAAACATTCAGTTCCTGCGCGATGAACGTGCGGAAACGCGCCGAATCGAGCACGCCGGCCATACCGATCACGCGGTTCTTCGGGAACTTCGACACCATGTGCGCAACCTGCGCCATCGCATCCAGCGGATTGGTCACCACAATGATGATCGCGTTCGGCGAAGCCGCCACCGTCTGTTCGGTCGCGGTCTTGACCACTTCGTAGTTGGCGAGCAGCAAATCGTCGCGGCTCATGCCCGGCTTGCGCGGGAAACCAGCCGTGATGATCACCACGTCCGAACCGGCCGTGGGGCCGTAATCGTTCGCGCCCGTGATGGAAACGTCGTAACCTTCCACCGGCCCGGCCTGCGCGAGGTCCAGACCCTTGCCCTGCGGAACCCCTTCGGCCACGTCCACGAGGACGATGTCGCCCAGTTCCTTCTTCGCCGCCCAGACGGCACAATTGGCCCCGACATTACCGGCGCCCACAACTGTAATCTTATTTCGCAATTCTGCTGATCCTTTCGCGTGGAAAAAATGATGCCCTGCTGGAAAAATGCCCTACCGGAAAAAGATCAGTATATCGCCCGTCGTTGTGGCGCCGGCAATGCCGATGCAATCGCTTCCCGATTAGTGGCTGTCGCCGTCGTGGTCGGCGTCTCCGCCGGCCGCCGCCAGCGCCTTCGCACTGATCTGTACCGTATCCTGCGGAGCCGCCGCCGCGGACTGCTTTGCCGCCTGCCCCGCCCCGGCCGTCTGCCCGTACAACGCAGCCGCCGTAACACCTGAACCTGCCGATACCGATGACAGCATCTGGAAAACCTCCATTGTTCGTTTCGGCGAAATCGGAGAAATGTTTAAGTGTTGTCGGGATTCTCTTCGGCCAGCGGGTCTTTCCTGTATTTGGACTTCCGCTCGCTCTTCGGCGTAATCACCTGCGCCGGCTTCACGCGCCCCACCCGCTCACGGGCGATCGCGCGCACTTCCTTCGGCGCATTGAACGGCTTTTGCTTCTTCGCCACGGCGATATTTATTACCCTTATCCAACCAGCGCCGCGGCCACCCGCCCCGCCATCTCGTCGAACGTCAGCACTTCGTACAACGACGGATCGGCCATGATCTTCGCCACCAGCGCCGCATGCATCGCATGTCCCGCCCGTTCCGCAATCACGTGTCCGATAATCGGCCGCCCCACCAGCGCCAGGTCCCCGATCAGGTCCAGCGCCTTGTGCCGGCAGCACTCATCGGGAAACCGCAGCCCTTCCGGATTCAGCACTCCGGTCCGCGTAAAACACACCGCCGACTCCAGCGACGCCCCGCGTATCAGCCCCATCTCCCGCATCTGCGCCAGTTCGTGCTCAAACCCGAACGTCCGCGCCGGCGCCAGTTCTTTCGCATACCGCTCCGGCGTCACTTCCATTTCGAGCGACTGTTTGCCGATCGGCTCCGGAAAATCGATCTCGCACGTCAGCCGGAACGCCTCGTCCGGCAGAATCGAAATCCGCTTCTTCCCGTCCTCCACCGTCACCGTCTTCCGGATCTTCAGGTACTTCCGCTGCCGCTTCAGTTCCCGCACGCCGCTGGCGCGCAGCAGTTCCACAAACGGCCTGCCGCTGCCGTCCACAATCGGCACTTCCAGATTGTCCAGTTCGACAAACACGTTGTCGATGCCGAAACTGTACAGCGTGCTCAGCAGATGTTCGGTCGTTGAAATCAGCACGCCCTGCCGCATCAGGCTCGTCGCATAGCTCACGCGCGCCACATGCTTCCAGCTCGCCGCCACCGGAAAGAACTCGAGGTCCGAGCGCCGGAACACAATCCCGGTTCCCGCCGGCGCCGGCGTGATCCGCATGTGGACCGGAGCGCCGCTGTGCAAACCCACCCCGCTCACCTCGCAGGGCCGCTGGATCGTTGTCTCGAATCGCATCTCTTATTATCCTACCCGTATGCCATCACCGAGTTGCGTAAATCTTTGAATCTAAGCCAGTAAGACATTCCACAGTGTGACCGGCGAGCCACACTTTGCGGCGTACTGACCACGATTTAACGACAAAACCCCGCGCGCCGGTGCGGAACGGCTCGCGGCGTGACGCTCCCGGACCCGCAACCCGCCTGACCAGCCCGCCCGCCAGACCAGTTGGCCCGCCTCTCCAGCCGCCCCGCCTGACCAGCCGCCCCGCTTTCCTGGTGGCAACGAAGCGTGCGTTCGCCGCCCCGTTCTTTTGCGTGGCGCCGCCAACTCCCGCAGCGCACCGCCCACTTGCCTTGCCGCGCGGCGGCCAGCCTGCAGATCGCAGCTCCGGACGCCGGAAGCCCGCGTTTTCGGCGGTACACCGGCCCCGCTAAGGGAGCGACGTGCATCCTGTTCCGCCCGGCTTCCCGGCATGGAGCGGGCCCAACGGATCCACGCCGGCTGCGACGCTTGACACCAGGTTGCCAATCAGATACAAAACAAAGTGGCTTCGGGGATATCCCGCAGCTTCAGAGGAGATTCATGAGAGCTAAATTGAGCGCCTTTGCGGCTATTCTGGTGCTGGGCATAATGCCCGCCGCATTGACGGCACACCACGGCAATGCGCTGTACGATTCGGGCAAACCGATTACCGTCAGCGGCACGGTAGCGGGCTGGCTGTGGGCCAATCCGCACTGCCTGCTGGATTTCGACGTGAAGGACGAAAGCGGTAAAGTGGTTCGCTGGGAAGCAGAAACATCGGCCTCGCCGCTGATGGTGAACGCCGGATGGAGCCGCCGGATGTTCAAGGAAGGCGATCAGGTCACCGTGACGATGATCCCTGCCAAGGACGGTTCGCCGATCGGCCGAATGTCGAAAGTCGTGCTGAACGGCAAGACCTTCAGCGCCAACGGAGCCCCGGCGGGCGGCGGTGGCAAGGGCGGCGACAAGAAGGACGACGGCAAGTAGTCGGCAGCCAGAATCCAAAAACACAAGGGCGGCGGATTGGATGACCCGGTTGGTCATCCGTCCGCCGCCCTTTTTCATTCCCGTTGCCCTTTACTTTCCGCCGTAGAGAGCCGTCGGATTGCCCCAGCCCATCTTTTCGTTGTACTGCATGAACTCGGAAACCGAGCACATCATTTCGGGCACATCGCTGTTGTCCGGCAGCAGGCGCATTGGAACATTGAGCGCGACCCAGGGCTTCGTGTACATCTTCGGGTCATTCACTGTCACGGTGAACTGCATGCGGTCCGCGCTCAGACGGTGGAAACGCTCCTCCACCACGATGTCCTCGCTCAGCGGACGGCCACCCTTATCGAGCCAGGTGCGGTCGTCCACACCAACCGTGGTCGCGACGAAGGTGTAATCGTCTTCCCATTTGCCGACGGACGTGCCAAACCACTTCGGATCGGGATCTTTCGGCACTTCCCTGCCGTCCTGCCAAATGTAGCGCCAGATGCGGCCCATCTGATACAGCACGAAAACCTTCGCCGGAGTCTGCATGATCTGGGTGGCGCGAAGTTCGTAGAGATCCTGGCGCGGCATGCCCTGGGGATCGCAGTAGATCACGGCCGGGTCGTTAATCTTGGTGGCAGGAGCCTCGCGGGTTCCGTTGCCGGGGTACATCTTCTTCATCTTTTCGAGGGCAGCCGCCGTGTACGGCAACTGATGCTCGGGCTTGCCGTCTTCGGGCATATTGGACGCGCCCCTGTCGCCCACCGCGAATCCGGCGGGGAACCAAAGCCCCGAGATATCGTGGCGGGGCGCCGGCGCCGACGCGGGCTCAGTCGCCGCCTTGGCGGCCTGACCGTTGCCCTGTGCGTTCATGAGCGGCGAGCAGAGCAAAAGCGCGGCAACTACCGGCACCGCGCGCGCTGCGAAACTTCCTGACATGTTGACTCCTTAAACTGACTACTGGCTGACATCGCGGGACTGCGTACTGCCGGGCCGGCGACTGGCGCCTCCCTCACAATCACCAGCGTATTTTATAAGATGGGTCACGCGAACACAACCGCAACCTAAACAGCATCTGAGAGCCCGCACGGACCGTGTCGCGCCGGGCCTTTCGCGCGGACGGTGTCGCGCGTTACATTTCGCGCGGACAGTGTCGCGCGTTGCTTTCAGCACGGACAGCGCCGTGCGTTTCTTGTCGCGCGGCGGGGCCGCGCTTTGCTTGTCGCGCGGCGGGGCCGCGCTTTGCTTGTCGCGCGGCGGGGCCGCGCTTTGCTTGTCGCGCGGCGGGGCCGCGCTTTGCTTGTCGCGCGGCGGGGCCGCGCTTTGCTTGTCGCGCG
>CAIKMJ010000050.1 GCA_903828455.1 uncultured Acidobacteriia bacterium
ACGCGAGGCTGCGGCACGGGCTTCGGAGGTGGTTCTTTTCATACCGACCACATTGTGGACCCGCGCGGGCGGGGAGTGGGCAGGGCGCAGCGGGAAGTGGTTGATATGCGGGGGAATAAAGTGGCATAAATATACTTGACTAATACAAGGCTGTGCCGTTACAGTGGTAGTGGCGTGACAGGCCGGAATCCTCTGACCTATGTATCTGGATACGTACATATGACCGAAATTCGCGGTAAAATGAAAAAGGGTCAGAAACGTCCTGGCCCTTTGGTTGGTTATGCGTTATTGTTTAGGCTAGCGGCGGCGTCCGATGGGGAATGCCTTAATGCCGTAGTCTTCCGCCTTCAGGATTTTTCCTGAAGCTTTGTGCAGGATGCGGGTCACGAACTGCGGCCCGCCCTTTTTACTACCGTTTGGTGTTGCCATGTACTTCTCCTAAGTGGGATGTGGCTCACCACCAGCCCTGATTCGTCGCCCCTGGAAAGATGGCGAATCAGGGCTTTCGTGTTACTTGGCCCGCCCCGCCCGGTGAGCCGGGTGGTGACGAAACGGGTCTAATCCCTCCTCATGGTGTTCTCCATAAAATCTGTCATGCCGCCCGAAACCGATCCGTCTTTTGGTACTGGTTCGGTTCACTGCCGATCCCACGGACGGCGATAGAAAGCTCAGAGTTTTTGTCAGCCAAGCGCTTGAGAACGCGACCAACCGAGATGTTGTCTATGTCCATTCCCATGCCACGGAGGTCGTCTCCGATATTGCCAACTGTGAAGATGCCACTTCGCGCAGCCACGGCTTTTCGGACGGCAGCGACCTGAGCGCCGCGATGGGAATCACTCGCACGTTCCTCTGCGTCTGGTTTAATCCGTGAGGCAGGTTCAATGCGAGGTTGAGACGCCGCTTTTTCCACAACGAGCTTTTCGAGCAACGGAGCAGCGTCAGGGTCTTCGGCTAATCGAAGGATGGTGTCGATCATCTCTCGATGTTTTTTGAGTTGCGTAAGGTCCAATGCCATATTGTCCTTCTCCGGGGACGTTTCCAGTATACCCTGGAAATGGGAGATGAAAGAGGCAATGACAATGTTTGGGTTTTGGGATGGGATAAGAGTGGCGGCGCGGCTCAGTTGGTGCCATGATAATTGCGGATGAAGCGAGACAAACCGCAGACTAGGCCGAAGCCGATTGACGTTAGCAACATCTCACCGGAACTCACGGCGAAATGCTCTGAACCGGATCAGTTCGCCAGATTCAATTCCCTAGTGGGTAGGATTCTTTCCATCCCGGCAGCGCGGGCCGATGAGATCAGGGGATTCGCGGCAGTTAATCCGAATCCCCGTGGCCGTCCGAAGAAGAGCGCCGCTTCCCACGACCCTGACGCTCGGCCTCACGCTTAGAAAGCGTCTTCCGGCCTTTCCTGTGCTTTGCCGGTGAGTTCCGCATACGTCAACCGCTTGCCTGTAATCTGAGCACACAGACGGCTGAAGCGTTCGGCATCCGTAACCACTTCACCATCGGCATGCAGCCGGTTGTTAAAGCGGAATGCCTGTTCATCGATATACCGGAACAGGTGGAAGGGTTCGACGGCGATATAGGTGCCACCCACGCCACGCTTCAGGAGCGACCAGAAGTTCTCTAGGCTGTTGGTATGAACCTGTCCATCAACGTACTGCGCAGCGTGGTTCACCATCTGGAGATCATAGGGTCCGAGGTGATTCCAGTTTGAGCCGAACTCATCGGCATAGACCTTGGCATCCGTAGAAACAATGGCGGCGATCTCCGGCATCATAGTGGCCTTCTTGCGATCCGAAATAGTGGTTGCGCGTACACGCTTCGGCTTGCCTTTTGACGCACGCTCCAAAACGCCCATCACGATAGTTTTATTGCCGGAATCTCCCCCGCCGCGCTTGCCCTTCATCGCGCGTGCCTTGCGGTCTTTATGCATATTCCGCGCTTTGCCGCCAATGAACGATTCATCTACTTCGACCTCGCCGCCCATCATGCCGCCAGTGAGATCGTCCTGCATTGCGAGACGCACGCGGGACAGCATAAACCACGCCGTCTTTTGTGTCACGCCGAGATCGCGGTGAATCTCCCAGGACGAAATACCGTTCCGGCAATTGGCGATGAGCCACAACACCGGAAGCCACTTGTTCAGACCGATGGGGCTGTCTTCCATGATCGTGCCGACTTTGATGGAGAACTGGCGCTTCGGATGTGCTTCCCCGTTTGCCAATTTACGCGCGGAGCACTGCCACCGCTTCTGTGTTGCGAGGTAGCCAGCGCCACGCTTGCCGCAAGTAGGGCATACGACCACGCCATCGGGCCACCGCATCGCCTTCAAATAGTTAATGCAATTCTCCTCCGAGGCAAAGTACTGAACTGCTTCGAGTAGGGTGGTGGGTCCGGCTTCCATGTATTCAGTATGCCGGAATCGGATGTATTAGTCAAGTATATTTATGCCAATAAAGTTGGGCGAGTGGTGTGACCGAAGTTTCCACCGCGCCGTTTGAGTCGGGCTGCGGCGCCGGAACGTGGTCGTTGTATTCGGTAGTACCTCGGAACTGTTTAGAAGTTCCGAGCAGACGACCGTCCAGGCGGAACCCGGCTAACCCTCTTGTATTGATATCGTCAACTGCGATTCCGCACGTTGCCGCCGTTGCCTCGGCAGAATGCTCAATTGCGGTAACAGAATTGGCAACGACTTCACGATCTGGATAGTGCGGCACTCCCAAAGGAACCGGAGCAACGGCGTCAGTCCTCGACCGTTCCAACCCAGGGGTTCAGATACGCGCCTGTCATCTGCGCCGTCGACGACGCCGAGGCGAACGGAGCGCAAAAGGCTGAAGCGCGTCACTAGTATGGCAATTCGAGCGCGAAGCTAAATGCTGGAAGGCCGGAATGTTCCTTGGTGAAAATGCGGAGATCGACGGTTCCGCCGCCAAAACCGCAGCAGTTTCCATTGTTTTGAGGGCCGTAGCGCTTCCCGTTTGCCCGGGCCTCAAAAAGATATTGGCCTGCTGGCAGGTGGAAGAATCTGAATTCGCCGTTACTTTCCGTACGCGTTGTAGATGTCTGGGGAACGTCCAGTCGACGCGCTACGACCTCTATGTTGGCGACGGGCTTGCCGTTGTACTGGCCGTTCTTGTCATAGCTGACATGTTCAAAAACGTAGGCGTCAATATCGACGAAGTCCGTGGGCGCTGCGGCTTGCGGCTGGGGAGTCGGGGTCTGCGGTGCCGCAGTTCCAACGGTTTTGGTCGCTACCGTTTCCTCAAGCAGGCGCTGTAGTGCGGCCTTCTTATCCGCAGGCGCAAAAGCGATGGCCTGCGAAAACGAAATTATCGCTGCAGCATAATCATGCTGCTGTTGCTGTGCCACCCCCCGGATGGCGTAGGCGTCCCATTTGGCTGGATCGATCGCAATGGCCTTTTCGCTTGCTGCGATCGCTGTGGTGTACCGTTGAGCGTCGGCTTCAGTGCGTGCCAGCACAATGAACTGCTCGTATGAGGTCTGCGCTATCGATGACGCGGCGAAGAACGCCATGCAAAATGGCAAAATGAGACTGAAGGCAGATACCGAAGAGGTATTTTTCATTGTGGGTTCTCCAATTCCGTCGAGATAGTCTGCTTGATCGCACCCTGGGTCAAAGCTGTGGCAATTCCAGCGCAAAAATAAACTCTGAAAGACCCGAATACTCTTTTGTAAACAAGCGCAGATTGGTTATGCCATTCCTAAAACCACCGCCAACCTGGGGAACGTAATGCTTTCCATTGGCATGCGCCTCAAACGTATACTCACCGACTGGCAGGTGAAAGATCCTAAATTCACCATTGCTCTCCGTGCGAGCGGTAAATGTTTGGGGAACGTCGAGGCGCCGCGCGACCACATCAGCGCCTGCAACGCGCTTGCCGTTGTATTCGCCGTCCCTGCCGAAAGTTGCGTGGTCAAGAACATAGCCGCGAATTTCGACAAACGACGCGGCCGCTGCGGCTTGAGGCTGGGGAGCCGGGGTCATCGCTACCGCGCTTCCAGCAGTCTTGGCTGCTACAGTTTCCTCCAGCAAGCGCTGTAGTGTCACTTTCTTATCAGTCGGCGCAAGCGCAATGGCCTGCGAAAACGAAATTATCGCCGCAGCATAATCAAGCTGCTGCTGGGCCACGCCCCGGATAGCGTAGGCGTCCCATCTTGCCGGATCCATTGCAATCGCCTTTTCGCTGGCCGTGACAGCTGACCGGTAACGCCGCGCGTCAGTTTCTGCGCGTGCCGTGGCGAGCAACTGGTCGTAATTCATCTGTGCCATCAGGAGCGTCGAAACGAACAGCGCCCAAATCAGCATTGCCCTCGAGACCCATCGGGTATTCAACAGGCGTTCAACGGACCGCCCGGAGGTATTTATAGAGTTCGACAAAAAAAGATCCGTTGCAACCGTACCATACCGATTTTCCATTCACGCTTAAACTAAAGACAACCGTGGCAGGAACCGCTCGCTCGTCCAGTTGGCCTCGTTCCGCTGCCTTCGCTGCCGCCGACTCCGGCTTATTATCGCCAAACTGGATCTTCCCGATTGCGAGCTGACCAGGAGACGCGCTCCAATCGTATCCGGCTACGGGATGTGGGTCCGTTTGGCTGAATGTTACCGAACTGCCGATGGTCATTGTTCCCCAGCGAATACGGAACGGAGGCGAAAAATAACACGAAGACGAGAGCACGTGAGGGGCCGAAGCCACTGATGCAGGGACAGATGGCGTCGAGGAACGACCACCGCCCTGCGCGGCCACAACCTCTTCCAGAAGCCGCTGAAGGGTTGCTTTCCTGTCCGCCGGAGCGAAAGCGTTCGCCTGAGAAAAAGAGATTATCGCCGCGGGGTAGTCTCGCAACTGCTCTTGTGCTAAACCCCTGATGGCGTAAGCGTCCCATCTGGCCGGGTCAATGGTAATCGCCTTTTGACTGGTCGATATGGCGTCGGCATATAGCTTTCCGTCGATTTCCGTTCTTCCCAGCGCAATCAGTTCGTCGTACGCGGCCGGTCCCGCCGGCGAGGTTCCTGGCTGTGCAACCGGTTGCTGTCCCGCCGCCGGGGTTGGCGGTACAGGTGCCGGTGCTGGCCGTTGGGCCATTAGTACCGACGCGCTGAGTGCTGCAACAAGAACAACAATGGGTGCAGTTTGCATGCTCTATTGGTCCTGGTCTGACAGGAAATTGCCAACCCATTCCATCACGCTCTTGCCCAATTCGTAAGTCGCCTTCGCGCTAACGGGCACTTGAGGCGCCTTGAGGTTGAACTCCCGCGCCATCTTGTCGGTAGCCGGATCGAGCGAACTCATGGATGAGTCGTAAACAAAATCGGCCGCCTTATTCGCCAGTGCCGAACCGATTGAGCTATCGGGAAGGCTGCTGTCAATCGACCCCGCGAGGGTCGCGCGCGCATCGCCGACTCGGGGGTCGAGTATCCCGATGGCGACACCCGCCCAGTCGACGTTGCCAACGGTCGAGTGAATCCTGTCCCTCGCGGCAAGAAGCCTCTTCTGAAGGTTGTCCCTCGCGGACTGATAGGCATTTTTAAGATCGTCGAGGAGACCGTTGCCCATTGGCGAAGAGTCGTCGCTGTCCTGCTGCGGGGAAGGGCTGGACGGGCCAAACAATGCGTTCAAGGTTGTTGACGGAGTCGAACCGCCAGTTTGCCCGCCAAGCCCGTTCACGGACGGGGGTGCACTCGGCCCGAACATGCTTACCAGGGCTGCCGATGCTGAGGAGTTGGAAAGTGGCGGAGACAGCGGGGCCGCACCGAAGAGGCTGTTTAGTGAACTCGACGCCGTCTGGGCAGGAGCCGGCGGTGCCAAGGTATTTACTGGTGGACCAAACAGATTATTGAGCGTCGCTGTCGGATTAGCGGGGACTCCCGTTAGCGATGCCTGATTCAGGCCAGAAGACGGTCCAAACAAACTATTGAGCGTAGTTGACGGATTGGAGGGAACTCCCGCTGGCGATGCCTGATTTAATCCAGAAGACGGTCCAAACAAACTATTGAGCGTAGTTGACGGATTGGAGGGCGTCACCACGACGGGCGCATAAGACGGCGTGACCGCATCCGGCGACGTGTAGGATGGTGAGTAATCGCCGCCAGTCGATCGGATTGGCCTCTCATCTTCTTCGTCGACATCGTCTCTTGATGTGGGCTGCGGCGTGTAGGTGTCTTTCTGCCTCACTATATCTGTCAACGCGTCTCGCAGCGCATCGAATGTCGACTGAATCTCGGGAGTGTAAACGGAGACGGTCCGGGGTATGACAATTTGCCTCTGCGTGGAGGAGGAAGAACCGCCGCCGCATCGGCCATTCGAATAGTCAGCACAGGCGCTTGTGGCTGTTCCCTGTGCGTGCGCTCCGCAAGCCGCCAGGAGTAACGCGCCTGTGGACGTCAACCAGTTCGATTGAAAACGTGGCATGGCGGAGTATCCTCTCAGTAGCAGCTCTACTGTAGACAGTATATGCAATTGCGAGTCTGAAGTGCGCCGCCGCACGGTTAGCCGGCGCGACGAATTCTTACTTCGCCGTAGTACGGCTCCATATGAGAGGCAGCGTCAATCCCCGCTGCTGAAAGGTGCCGGAAATAGTCTTCCCGTCCGGGCTGATGCGGCCGGAGAACACCGCACTGATTGCCGGGATGTCCAACTGAACTGAGTTTGCAGCTAAGCTCGTCCTTTGCACTGTAATGCCCATCGCGGCTTGATCAGTGGAATCGAGTTTCGACGTGAAACCAGATGCTGGATTCCCTGCAGCATGAAGAACCAAGTGCAATTTTCCCGCGCCCACGTCCAGAACGCCGGTCCAGTCGCCGGCAAGGTCAGGAAGTTGCTGAGTCGCTTTAGCCAGGACAGCCTCTTCGATCAAGTCTCCAATCGCCCGGCGCTTGCTCTCGGGAGCGCGTCCCCAAGCTTCGTAGTAAAACGGCAGCGCTTCGGCGTAGCTCTTCTTATCCGCCATCGCACTGGCAATCAGCAAATAGCCTTCCCAGCGCGCGGGGTCCGCCTGTACTGCCTGAAGTCCGGCTTTGGCCGCTTCCACCGATTGATGTGCCGCAAGATACTTCCGTCCATCCGCCAGTGACTTCTCTAATTGACCGGGAGGCGACTGTGCCGTCACGGCCCCGGCAGTGATCAGGATAGCCAGCAGAAGATTTTGCATCACAATCAACAATACTGCAATTGCTGTCATAAGGATGGGGCCGAAGACAGCCGCAGGCAATCGAGCTTTCGAGCCCTCAAGGCGTTACCAGCCCTTTCTTCTCGCCCGATGGCCAGTGGATCGGCTTCACGGCAGGCGGCAAGTTGAGGAAGATCTCGGTGGACGGCGGCAGCGAAATTGTATTGTGCGATGCGGGTGCGGCGTTTACGGGAGGCGACTGGGGAGACGACGGCAACATCATTGCGGGTCTTAGCATTGGCAGCGGGCTGTCGCGGGTGCCCTCGGCGGGCGGTGACCCGACGCCGGTAACTCAGCTTCGAGAGGGAGAAGTCACGCATCGATCCGCGCCTCATTCGCGCGGTCGCCATTCAGCAGATCAAGTCGCGACATGCGGAGATTTCGAGGGAAACACCGGACGTGAATGTGAGGGTGGTCGGCAGGGCGGCGACGGTGCTCTGGCAGCGCGAATGGGCATGTTGTGCGGGCCGTTTCGCCGCGGAAGATGAAACATCGGCGTGTTTGCGACCAGATTGAGGCCGCCGGCGAAGCGGGCGCGGCGTTGGTTGCTCCGGCATCGCTTGCTTCGGCATCGGTGGAACTCAACTCACCCGCGGTTAACTACCGACATATTGTGCGCAGTCGGGCGTCCACGCTTTACTGGTTATAGATTTTTCCGAATCGGTCAGACCCTGGCTTTGGGACGGCTCAGCCCGAAGCCAGGGGCCCTTTCCCCCACACACAAATATTGATTTTTAGCGGCATGGAAAAGTGCGTCCGGATGGCGCATCAGGGTTCGGCGGACAATCGCGCGCCGGGCCGCTTCCGGGTCCGCGTTCCGGCGCTGCTGAATTCCGGCGAGGATATGGCAGGAAGCGGGAAGAAGATGTTAGACTGCCGCCATTGGGATTGCGATGCCGGCACTGACGCGATTTCGCCATTTTGTAATCCGCGGCGGGCCAACCCGGGCCGCGCTGCTGCCGGCGCTCGTTGCCGGATTCGCGTGCCAGATGGGCGCGCAGTACGGGCCGACACCGGATATCGCCTGCCCGGCGTATCCGGCGGCCATGCGGCACCAGGACGAACTCGCCCGGGCGCGCGAGCAACGCGTCAAAAACAACATACGCCGCGGGCCGCTCGATTACAACGGTTCACAGGACGTCAATTTCATCGATACGCAGCTTTTTTCGCGCATGTATCGGGACGGCGTCACGCCGGCAGGCCCGGCCAGCGACGCCGAATTTCTCCGCCGGGTGACGCTGGATCTTACGGGCCATATTCCGACGGCGCAGCAGGTTCTCGATTACACGGCGTCGACGGACCCGAACAAGTCGAATGCGCTGATCGAAAGCCTGCTCGGTTCGAGTCAGTTTGTGGATTACTGGACGCTCTGGTTCGGCAATACCTTCCAGGTGACCAGCCAGTATTACGATTTTATCGGCATTCCCGGACGTACGCTCTTTTATAATTTCGTGCGGAATTTCGTCGCCTCGAGCGGATCTTATCAGGACTTTGTAACAGCCCTGATTACCGGCTCGGGCGACACATATCAAAATGGCGCGCCGAATTACCTGATGCGCGGGCTGCAGTATTCGCAGCCGGTTCAGGATTCTTTCGACGAGATTACGAACCGGGTCACCACGCACTTCCTGGGCGTTCAGACGACGTGCATTTCGTGCCACGACGGACGCGGGCACCTGGAGTCGATCAATCTTTTTCTGGCGGGCAAGAAGCGCGTGGACTTCTGGCAGCAATCGGCATTCTTTGCGCGTATGAATATTCTGCGTGAAGCCGTGGATCCGGCGGGAGCAGAACGGAAGGGGATCATCACGGACGCCGCTGCCGGCGGTTATAACTCGGTGCTCGCGGACCCGAACAATCCCGGACCGAGGCCAGCGCGCACGGGCGGCCCGTACAGCGCGGCTTACCTGTTCGGCGGGCAGACGCCGCAAGCGGGGAACTGGCGCCAGGAGCTGGCGCGCCTGGTGGTAAACGACCGGCAGTTTGCGCGCGCGTTCGTGAACTATCTGTGGGCGCAGCTTTACCGCATCGGGATTGTCGACCCGCCGAGCGGATTCGACCTGGCCCGGCTCGACCCTGCGAACCCGCCGCCCAACGTGCCGCCATTTAACGGGCAGATTCAGCCCAGCAACCCCGCGCTGCTGGAGCAGCTCACGGATGCGTTCATTGCTTCCGGCTACCAGCTCCGGCCGATGATACGTCTGATGGTGCAGGCCCGCGCCTATCATTTGTCGAGCGTCTATACCGGCTCGCAGGTGCAGGCCGAGCAGTATTACGCCAAAGCCCTTCCCCGGCGTCTTTCCGCCGAAGAGATTTACGACGCCGTGACGACGGCCACCAACACTCCGACGGCCATGACGGTGGAGGGGATTCCCGGCACGCTCTACTATGCCGGGCAGCTGCCGGACCCCTCCGAGCCGCGCAGCAGCAGCGCCGTGCTCGACACGAATAATTACATCCGGGACTTTCTGGGCGGGTTCGGGCGGGGTGACTGGAATCTGATCGCCCGCGATAATACGTCCAACCCGGTGCTGCCGCTCACTTACATGAACTCCAATACGGTGACGCCGCGAACGTTCGGGAATACGCTTTTCTTTGGCGATTCGCTGGTGGGACGCCTGGCTGCGTCCACGGCCGGCGATCAGGACGCGGTAACGCAGATCGCGCTGGCTACGGTGGGAAGGCCGCCAACAGCGGCGGAAATGGCTACTGCGCTGGCTTATCCAGTTCCCGCGTACTCGCGGGAGCAATGGCTGAGCGACATCCTGTGGGTTTATCTGAATGAGACCGAATTCTTTTTCAGTCATTAAGCGGCCCGGCCGGATACGGATCAGCCGGCGCGACCTGCTGCGCGGGTTCGGAGCGCTGGGCGTGCTTGGCCGGCTGCCCGCGGAAGTGTTGCGGCCGGCCGTGTGGACGCCCGCGCCGGGAACAAGAGCGACGGCGCAGACGTGCATTTTTATCAATCTTCTCGGCGCGCCCAGTCACGTGGATACGTTCGATTACAAGGCCGGCAACGCACCGGCGAATCACAAGATTGTCACGAGCAACGGGATCACGATCAATTCCACGATTTTTCCGAACCTGAGCGCGATCACGGGCGACCTGTGCGTGATCCGGTCCATGCAGAGCGTGGAAGAGGCTCATCCGCGCGGACAGTGGGCTGTGCATACGGCGCACTCTTCGAACCCGGCGGTGGATGCGGAAACTCCGCATATCGGGGCGGTGGTGGCCAGCGAACTTCCGGCCGGGAAGTTCCCGGCGTTCCTTGCGCTCAATGGCAATCCTGGACAGGGTTCGGCCTTTCTGAGCGGAGCCTACGGTCCGACGACGACCCAGACCAGCTGTGGATTCCCCTACTTCCAGCACGATTTCTACGGCGGCGCCAGCCAGCAGCGTTTCGATCAGAAGTATGCGCTGCTGAAGGCGCTGGACCCCTCCCGCGCATCCGCGCCCGACCCTGCCTATGCGAATTTCGACGCATTTTACGAAACGGCGCGAGGCATGATGTATGACCCTGCCATCGGCAATGTATTCAGCTGCGCCGATGCGGACGTGGCGCGCTACGGCAATACGGAGATCGGCAAGGCGCTGCTGGTGGCCCGCCAGGCGGTGCAGGCGCGCAACGGCGCCCGCTTCATCCACGTGCTGCACCAGAACTGGGACACGCATGCGCAGATGTACACGCGCGGCTACCGGCTTGCCGGCACGCTGGCCAACCTCTGGGATCTGGCGGTGGAACTGGACCGGGGGCTGGGTGCGCTGGTCGCGGATCTGAAGGCTTCCGGCGATCTGGCAAGGACTCTGATTGTGGTGATGGGCGAGTTTGGACGCACGCCCGGTCCGCTGAACGGACAGGGGGGGCGCGATCACCTGAAGACCGCGATGTGCGGAGTCCTGATCGGAGGCGGGGTGGCGGGCGGACGCGTCATCGGTTCCACGGATGCGATCGGCCGCGTGACTGCAAACCCGGGCTGGAGCCAGAATCGCGGAATCTACATTCAGGACATTACGGCCACCATTTATTCAGCGCTGGGGATCGACTGGACCAAAACCCTGCCGACACCAAGCGGCGGAACATTCCAGTACTGCCCGATCATCTCCAACGGCGCCAACTCCGTGCCGACGCCGGTCAACGAGGTGTTTGCCTGAGCAGCCGGGGCGTTTGCCTGAACAGCCGGGGTGTTTGCCTGAATCGACTGGCGCGCCTCGCCGCACTGGCGGCCCTGCTGGCTGGCTGCGGCACGGCTCAGGTGTTCTCGATCGGCGCGCCGCAGGACTATCTGCGCGTGGGGGAATCGATCCGGCTGACCGCGCTGCTGCGCGCTCCGGACGGCAGACAGATCAATCCCACCGACTGGAAGTGGGTTTCGCAAAACCCCGACGTGATTTCGGTGGATGGCAGCGGAAATGTAACCGGACTCAAGCTCGGCTACGGGACGATCCAGGTCCTCGCGCCGGCCGAAGCCGTCGGGCTGTTTGGGTCGATTACGATTCAGGTGCAGCCGAAAAACGTCACGCTTTCACCCTCCACCGCGAATCTTCCGGTCGGCCAGACATTGCAGTTCAGCGCGGTGGCCACGGATATAAACGACAAGCCGGTGCCCAACCCGGGCTTTACGTGGTACGTCACGACGGCGGATGGCCAGACGAGTCTGGTGCCGTGGAACGTGACGGTTGCGCCCGATGGCACATTCACGGGCGGTTCGGCCGGCACGTACACGGTGCATGCCGACATCTACTACCCGATCGAGTACGGAAAAGACTCGCATTTTGAGGCGCTGGCTCAGGTGAACGTTACGCTGCCCGGCTATTACTCGATCAGCCGGCTCGTCTCGAGCGACCCGATCCCTGCTTATAGCCTCCGTCCCGCGCCCGGCTTCTTCACGGGAGGCGATTCCGGCGTTTTCAATTTCACCGCTTCGGCCGATGGCCTTTCCACGGTGGCCGTCAGTTTCTCGGGCGGCAACTCCAGTGCTCTGCTGGAGACAGGGACGCCGAATCCGCAGCGCGGCGGGGTGATCGCAGGCTTTCAGCAGGCCGCGGTCAATGCAGGCGGCGATTCTCTTGTTGCCGTCAGCGCCGGCGATGTGAGCAATGGCGCGCTCCTTGCCACCCGCGCAGGGGGCCAGCCGAAGTACATTGTGCTCGATAACTCGAACGGTTTCGACCAGAACGGCAACCCGGTTCAGCAGCTGACGTTTCTTCATTTGACGCGCTACTCGCTGAACGATAACGGCGATGCGGTGATTCGGGCCCTGTACGTCCCGCAGGACGGAACGTTGGCAGACGCCCGCAACGGACTATTTCTGCTGAACGGCGCCACGGGCGCGAGATCGGCGCCCGTGATTCCCCTGCTGATATGGGACGAATCGCAGGCTCCCGATGCGACTGTGCCGCTTTCCGGCACGCCGGCACGCTTCACGTTTGCCGAAGACAACACCGAGTCCGTGCCCGGCTGGATGGGCGTTCGGGGCTTCGGGATGGACAACAACGGCATCATGTACTTCATGGCGCAATCCGGCGCCGCCCGCGGGCTTTTTCAGATCCGCGCCGGGGGGAAACCACAAAGGATCCTTTCGGTGGGCGATACGTACCCGGGGACAAGTTACAAAGTGAAATCGATCGAAGACCTGGTTGTCACGCCGGCCGGCGATGTAGCGATTACGGTGTCACTGCAGGGTACCTTCGATATCTATCTGACCTTCTACAAAGCCGGCTCGCTGGCCGCCCTGAGTTCCCCGAACATTCCCACCCCTGCGTTCCTGAATATTCCCGGCACGCCCAATCCACGGCTGCTTGCGGCCTCGTCTGCGGCGGTGGTGTTCGAAGGCATCCCGGCGACGGGCCAGAAAGAAGGACTTTACACGTGGCAACCCACGGCTAAGGTGGCCGCCTCTGTGTTGCTGCTGGACTCGAATACGAAATACATATCGTCGGCCGTGGTGCGCTCAAACGGTGCAATTGTGGCCGCTGTCGAGACGGCGAGCAATGGTTTTGTTCTCACGCAGCCCGGCGGCGCGAATTCGTTCAGTTCGGGACCGGCGTCCGCGATTCCCGCTTACATTTCGTTCAGCAACATTGTTCATGGTTTGCGCACGGCGCTGCCGTCGATGCTGGTTTCGAGCCCGGGCAGCCTGTTCGATCTGGACGGGGCGGGCAATACGATTGCCCGTGTCATCACAGGCGACGCCGGGTTTTTCGGGACCGATCGAATCGTGGAAGATCCTTCCGGCGTACAGTATTACGCGAGCGCGGGAAATCTGTACCGATATACGGGCGGTAAGGCAACCGGCATTATCGGTCCCGGGGTAAAGGCTCCGGACGGCACGCTCGTCACGCCTGTCCGCGCGTGGTCCGCCAACGGGCAGGGCGGTGTGCTGGTGGAATGCGGCACGAATGCCGCCGACGGGCACGAGGCGCTGTATCTGTGGCGTAACAACGCCCTCACCCTGATGGCCCGCAACTTCACGGCTTATAACGGTCACCAGATTCTCCGGTGGACCGAGGCGGCGCTGGATGAGAACAACCGCGCGGCAGTGGTTTATCTGGAAGACGACGGCAGCAAAGACCTGGTGCTGACCGCCGATGGCAAGACGTTTACCAACATCCTCAACACCCGCGCATCTCAGGTCAACAACGAGAACGTGGCGAACCTGGACCATCTGCGCGGGGCCAGCGGCGGATTCTGGGTGCGGGTCGCCATTACGGCGGATTTCGTGCATGCGGCGGCGGTCACGTTCAGCGGACCCGGTAATGGAGTCCTTCTCAAATCGGGCGACGCGCTTCCCGACGGGAGCACGATCGGGGATTTCCGTCTGGTGGACGCCAATTCGAAGGGCGACATTGTCCTTGCCGGCACCGTGAATACGACGGGGACGCAGATTCTGGTTTTCCGCGGCGCCGACGGCACGGTGAGGATCGTTTGCGGCGATAACCAGCAATTGCCCACCGGCGACTACATTGCGCGGTTTTCAGACATTAACCTGCGAGATGACGGAACGATCAACTTCCTCGCCTACGATGTTTTCGATCGGGCACTCGTCTTCCAGGCACGGCCGATTTCCGCGGCGGCGCCAGCCATTTCGGCGGGCGGCGTGGTGCCGGTCGGCAGTCCGGTTTCGACGATCCAGCCCGGCGAATGGGTGTCGATCTACGGGAATAATCTGGCCGGTTCGACCGCCGCGTGGAAGGGGGATTTCCCGACGAGTCTCGCCGGCACGAGCGTGACGATCGGCGGGAAGCCGGCCTACATCTCGTATGTCAGCCCGACGCTGATCAACGTGCAGGTCCCCAACATAAATGCCACCGGTTCGGTGCCCGTGGTTGTCACTACCGCGAACGGAAATGCAGCCGCAAACGTGACGATCGCGCAGTTTGCGCCGTCGTTCAGCCTGCTCGACGCCAGGCACGTGGCCGGCGTTATTATTCGCGCGAACAAGAGCGGAGCGTATGGCGGCGGTACGTACGACATCCTCGGCCCCACCGGCAGTTCCCTCGGTTATGGAACGGTGGCCGCAAAGGCGGGGGATACGGTGGAGCTGTTCGCGGTGGGGCTCGGTCCAACCAATCCGGCGGTGCAGGCCGGACAGGTGTTTTCGGGTTCGGCACCGACAGTCAGCCCGGTCACGCTTCTCATTAACAAAATCAGCGTGACGCCGGCTTACGCCGGAATGACAAGCGCGGGCCTTTTCCAGATTAATTTTACGGTTCCGCCGGGACTTGGCACGGGCGATGTGACGCTGGCGGCCACGGTGGGCGGGGCGCAGACGCAGTCCGGGGTTGTGATGTCGCTCCAATAGAGACTCCGGCCAGTAGAGACTCCGGCCAATAGAGACTCCGGCCAATAGAGATTCCAGCAGAGATTCCAGCAGAGATTTGCCCGGCGACGAGGGGCCGCGATCCGGCGGGGATGAAGTCCACCGGGTGCAGACGCAAACGCCGGGCAGGATCGTCGGGAATCCGGCGTGATCGACGTGTGGAAGTGCTCCGACCTCCGCGGCTTGCCCTTGTGGGTCGTGCGGCAGCGCGGCGCCGGGGAGCGGACGTGGCGAGAATCTGATTTCTTTACAAATCTACAAGATCGGTGCGCGGATGTCCGGGGTTCCGGGGCGTGGAAGTGGCGTATACTGGCATGGTGCCGGGTACAGATCAGGGCAGTCCGGCACGATTCAAAAGTCCGTCCTTCGACAGGGTTTTGAGGCTGCTGTTTCGGAGAAACAGGGTGGTTTGCCGCCCAATGAGCCCGCATCGTAAGCGAAGGAGAAAGAGATCAATGGCTACCAGAACCAACGTTTGGCTTGCAACAGGCCTTTCAGGAATGATACTTGCCGGAGCACTGGCTGTTTATGCTCAGGGGCAGAACGACTCAAAGAGCGGCGACGTTGCCGCCGACCCGAAGAAAGTGACGGCGCCCGGCGGGAACACGCAGGGCTACGGCAACCATCCGCGGGGCACGAATGACCCGATGTTTAGTGCGCAGGAGCTGCTGGGCCGGCCGACGGCGGATTCGATTACCGTCAACGCCGCCGCAGTGAAAGACCTCGACGTGTATTACGAGTACGGCACCAAGCCGGGTACCTACACGGGCAAGACGGCGGTCACGAAGTTCCACGCGGGCGAACCGACGAACGTTGTGATCGACAAACTAAAGGGCGACACGCAGTATTACTACCGGATGAACTATAAGGAAGCCGGGGCCGCCAAATTCACGCCGCGCGCCGAACACAGCTTCCACACGCAGCGCGCCCCGGGCAGCGCATTCACGTTCGTTGCGGAATTCGATCCGCACATGCTGGAGACCAACAGCAACGAAGCCTTCTCCCTGACGCTGAAGAAAATGGCGGCCGACAAGCCCGACTTCATGCTGGACCTCGGCGACAACTTCTTTTCCGATCGCGAAAAGCCGACGAC
Source organism: uncultured Acidobacteriia bacterium (assembly GCA_903828455.1). GTDB lineage: Bacteria > Acidobacteriota > Terriglobia > Bryobacterales > Bryobacteraceae > BOG-234. Next base: position 16,113 of record CAIKMJ010000050.1, read on the forward strand.
GAAGTCTCACGTGACCGAACGCGTGCAGTTGCTGCGCTCCTACTGGGACATCCTCAATCACTCCTCGGCGCTGTTCCTCGCGCTGGGTAACCACGAAGGTGAGTGGGGCAGCAACCTGAACGGTACGGACGATAACGTGGCGATCTACGACACGCTGGCCCGCAAGCGTTACTTCCCGAATCCGGAGCCGGACAAGTTTTATACCGGTGGCGGCAAGGCGGAGCCGATCGTCGGCACGCGCGAGGCTTACTATGCGTTCACGTGGGGCGATGCGACGTTCATCGTGCTCGATCCCTACTGGTACAAGCCGCAGCCGCCGGAGCAGGCGGGCGACTGGTGGACGACGCTCGGCAAAGAGCAGTACGAATGGCTGCGGACGACGCTGGCGAACAGCAAGAGCAAGTACAAGTTCATCTTCTCGCACAATCTGATTGGCGGCCTCGACATGATGGGCAAGATGCGCGGCGGCATTGAGACGGTGAAGTTCCTCGAAATGGGCGGTTACAACCTCGACGGCACGTGGGGATGGGACAAGGCGCGTCCGGGCTGGGAGATGCCGATTCACCAGCTGCTGGTGAAGTACAACGCGTCGATCTACTTCCACGGGCACGATCACCTGTACGTGAAGCAGGATCTGGACGGCATCGTGTATCAGGAAGGTCCGGTCCCGGCATCGGCCAACGGCAAGTCGGATGCGACGAAGGCTGCCAAGCAGTACAGCTACACGCACGGCACGGTCGAGGGCGGCGGCGGATATCTGCGGGTTCGGGTTTCGCCTCAGGAAACGAAGGTGGAATTCGTTCACACGTATCGTCCGAGTGAAGAAGATGCGACTCACAAGGACGGCATGGTCGGCAATACGTACACCGTAAAGCCGCACACGAATTAACAGGCACGGGAATTAAGAGAAAGACGGCATATGAAGAACAGACAAATGCTCGTTGTGGCGGCCGGTGTCATGGGCATCGGCGCGTATCTCGGGGCGCAGGTGGCGAAAGTCTCTGTGAATCCCCAGGACAAGACGCAGTTTCCGTATGCGGAAGCGGCGGATCCGAAGGCAGTCATTGAGTCGTTCGTCGGGCCAGGCACGGCTCCGACGCAGGGCGAAGGCAAGGGCAGCATTCCGCTCGGGGTGAAGGATCCGGACTTCCCGTCCAGTGAGATGGTGGGCCGGCCGACGGCTACCGCGATCACGATCAACGTGCGGCCCGCGAAGGATGTGGAAGTGTATTACGAGTACGGCACCAAATCCGGCGCGTACACGGGCAAGACGGCTCCGGCGAAGTTCCCGGCCGGCGAACCGTTCAACGTGCTGGTGGAGAAGCTGAAGCCGAACACCGAATACTTCTACCGGATGCGTTTCCGCAACGGCGGGACGGGCGAGTTCAAGGCTCGTCCGGAACATACGTTCCACACGCAGCGCGCGCCGGGCAGCACGTTCACGTTTGTGGCGCAGTTCGATCCGCACCTGGGCGCCGATAACAACATGGACGCCTACCGGCTGACGCTGAAAAAGATGCTCGCCGACAAGCCGGACATGATGTTCGACCTGGGCGACAACTTCCAGGTGGACCGGATGCGGCCGCCGACGAAGCCGGGCGTGGAGGATCGCGTGCAGCTGCTGCGGTCTTACTACGACTACATCAACCACTCGGTGCCGCTGTTCATGGCGCTGGGCAATCACGAAGGTGAATGGGCCAAGAATCAGAACGGCACGGCTGAAAACGTGGCGGTGTGGGATACGCTGGCGCGCAAACGCTACATCCCGAATCCGGAAGCCAACGGCTTCTACACGGGCGGCGGCAAGGCGGAGCCGTTCGTCGGGCTGCGCCAGGCGTACTACGCGTTCGACTGGGGCGATGCGACGTTCATCGTGCTGGATCCCTACTGGTACAAGCCGCAGGCTCCCGAGCAGGCGGGCGACTGGTGGACGACGCTCGGCAAGGAGCAGTACGACTGGTTCAGGAGCACGCTCGAAAACAGCAAGGCCACGTACAAGTTCGTCTTCTCGCACAACCTCATCGGCGGTCTCGACATGCGCGGCCTGATGCGCGGCGGGATCGAAACGATCAAGTACACCGAAATGGGCGGCTACAACTACGACGGCACGTGGGGATGGGACAAGGCGCGTCCGGGCTGGGCGATGCCGCTGCATCCGCTGATGGTGGCCAATAACGCCACGATCTGGTTCCATGGCCACGATCACCTGTACGCCAAGCAGGATCTGAACGGCGTTGTGTATCAGGAAGGCCCCATGCCGGCCCGTGAGGGCAAGTATGACGCCTCGAAGAGCGCGAAGTCTGACAACTATCTTCACGGAACGGTGCTGGGCGGCAGCGGATACATCCGCGTCCGCGTCAGTCCCGACGACGTGAAGGTGGATTATGTGCAGACCTACCTGCCGGAAGAAGAAGACGCGACGCATAAGGATGGCATGATCGCCGACACCTACACGATCAAGGCCAAAAAGAACGCCGCGAAGAAGTAGGGCGTTCGGGCGGCGACCTTCGCCGTCGAATCAGCAACAAACCCGCGGTCTGCATCCTGCCGGAACATCCGGCGGAATGCAGACCGCAAGTCGTTTGGGGGGCACCGTTTACGGGCATTGCGCGGAACAGGCGGCGGCGTAATGCAGACGTAAATTTTCCGTATGTTACGGTGAAAATAACGATGCCTAATTTGTACGACCTCGATCCCGGGCCCGACAGTCCGGAGATCATTCGAATGATTGTGGAGATTCCCAAGAACTCCTCGAACAAGTATGAGTACGACGGAAAGCTGGGCGTGTTCCGGCTGGACCGTCCCCTGTATTCCCCGCTGCACTACCCTGGCGATTACGGCTTTGTGCCCGGAACGCTGGCCGATGACGGCGATCCGCTGGACGTGCTGACGATGATGTCGGAGCCGAGCTTTACCGGTTGCATGATCGAAGTGCGGCCGCTCGGCGTTCTGCATCTGGTGGATTCGGAGGAAAACGACCAGAAGGTGCTGGCGGTGCCGATCAGCAGTCCGCGGTATCAGGAGATCCACACGATCGACCAGGTGTGGCCCCACATGCGGCGCGAAATCGAGCACTTCTTCACGATTTACAAGGAACTGGAAGGGAAGCAGACCCGCATTGAGGGCTGGCAGGGCCCGAAGGAAGCGCGCAAGCTGATTGTCGATACGCGGCAGGCGTTTCTGGATGCAAAGGAAGCCGCGAATAAAGCGGCGCTCAGCGTAAAGTAAGCCAGTGGACGGGGAGGCCGGGAGCTTCCGCGGGTTCCGGAATTTCAGGAATTCGCGGCTCCCGGTGTGAACCGGGTTTTCAGTTGTTTCGGCCGCGGGCTAGCGGCCGCCGATACCGATGCAGGTAATACCGGCGAGGATCAGCGCCAGCGCGCCGATCTTGCCCCGGGTGATCGGTTCCCTGAACAGGATGCGGGACCAGATCATGGTCCAGACGTAGCCAAGCGAAACCATGGGGTAAAGCACGGAAAGTTCGCCATGCTTGAGCGCCATGATGAACGGCACGCTGGAGCCCAGAAAGAGCGCAATTCCGGCGGCCAGCTGCCAGTTGAACAGGCCGATAATGCCGCGGTGCAGGTGCTGCGATCCGAGCTTCAGGAAGACGGCGCCGAACGAACCGATGACCGAGGCGAACAGCACCAGCAGGATGGAGCTGAGCGGCGTGGGGGTATGGGTCATGGCCGGGTTCAAGCGCGGCTGCTCACTTTCCCCAGCAGCCCGACGCCGCCGATGATCAGCGCGATCCCGAGGTTCTTCCACAGATTCAGGCTTTCGCCGAAGAAATACATGGAGAGCAGGCTGACCCAGACGTAGGACAGCGCATAAACCGGATAGAGGATGGAAAGTTCGCCATCACGCAGTGCCAGAATCAGCAGCATGGCATTGCCGGCATGCAGGCCGTAGCCGAAGACGAGGGGCGCGTTGGTTGCGAGCGCGATGACGAAGGGCAGCCAGGTGGCGGTGTCGCCGAGGGCGAGGGCCGGGGCGGGATGCTGCGCGCCGAACTTGAGTAAGACCTGCGCAAACGCGGCAAAAACGGTGCAGCCAAACACCATGTAGAGCGGGCGGTTGGAGCGCCGGACGGTGCCGGAGGATTTGGGAGTGGCGGCAGTGGTCATCGGGCTCGGGAGGCGAAAAACGTTGTCTGCGACGGGCCTCTGTCAGGATAGCAACGTTTGCCGGTACAATGGAAGAAGTGGATCGTCTAAACGAAGCAGTGGCCGACAATACAGCCGACAAAGTCAGTTCGGCAGGGGCGAAAGCCGCCAAGCCGGTGGAGCCGCCGCGCGGGTTTATCGCCGAATGGACTGTCACGATCATCCTGCTGCTGTTCGGCACAACGACGCTGGTGCAGGCGTTCGTGATTCCGACCGGGTCGATGGAAGACACGCTGCTGGTGGGCGACCATCTGCTGGTGGACAAGCTGGCCTATGCGCCGGCCGGGTCCGTGACGAAGCACCTGCTGCCGTATGCCGATGTGCACCGCGGCGACATCATCGTGTTCCGCTATCCCATGGATATCCGGCAGACGTTCGTGAAGCGCGTGATGGGCGTGGCGGGCGATTCGATCCGCCTCGAAAACAAGAAAGTTTATCTGAACGGCAAATTGCTGGATGAGCCGTATGTGGTCCACAAGCTGCCGTATATCGATTCGTACCGCGATAATTTTCCGGCCGACCCGAATACGCCGCTGTTTCCCGCGGCCACGGCAATGCTGGAGCACAACGTGAAGAACGGCAGCGTGGTGGTGCCGGAAGGCTATTACTTCGCGATGGGCGATAACCGCGATCAGTCGCTCGACAGCCGCTACTGGGGCTTTGTGCCGCGCGAGAATATTATCGGCAAGCCGCTGATCATTTACTGGTCGTACGACGCGAGCACGGAGGAGCTTTCGAATCCGGCCGTGAGCGCGACGCATTTGTTCGATATCATCACCCACTTTGCGACCAAGACGCGCTGGACCCGGACGCTGCGGCTGATCCGGCCGTATCCGGTGCAGTAGAAACGCAGCAGCCGGTTCGAAAATCGCCGCAGCGGGGTTCAGGGTTCCATGTCACAGCCAAACCATTACGGCCTCATTCTGGCTGGCGGCCGAGGCACGCGCTTCTGGCCGCGCAGCCGCAAACGCCACGCCAAGCAGGTGCTGAACGTCCACGGCGACAGGACGCTGATTCAGGCGACGGTGGACCGGCTGGAGCCGCTGATTCCGGCCGAGCGCATCTGGATCCTGACCAATGAATTCGTGCGCGACGAGATCGTGCGGCAGCTGCCGGATGTGCCGCCGAATCAGATCATCGCCGAGCCGGCGCAGCGCAACACCGCGCCGCCCATCGCGCTGGCCGCGCATATTCTGCATTCAATCGACCCGAAGGCGGTCTTCGGCGTGTTTCCTTCGGACCACATCATCACGGATGCGCTGACTTACGTGGAGCATCTGCGGCCGGCGTTTGCGGCGGCCGAGCAGGGGAAGATGGCGGTGCTCGGGATCAAGCCGCGATGGGCGGAAACGGGCTACGGATACATTGAATTTCCGGCCGGGACCGCCGGTGGCAACCTGGCAACGCTGCCGGTGGCGAGTTTCCGCGAAAAGCCGGATCCGCCGGTGGCGCAGGAGTATGTGGACGCGGGGAACTACTTCTGGAACGCGGGCATGTTCTTCTGGAGCGCGGAGACGGTGCTCAGCGCGATGCGGGCGCATCAGGCGAAGACCGCGGCGCTGATCGCGAGCCTGCCGGCTTTCGGGGCCGCGGATTTCGACCGCAAGCTTGCCGAAGTGTTTCCGTTGTGCGAGAACATTTCGGTGGATTACGCGATCCTTGAGAAGGAAAAGGGCACGGGCCGGATTGTCGGCGTGCCGTGCGGCGAATTTGGCTGGAACGACGTGGGCAGCTGGAATGCGGTTTACGAGCTGGTGCCTTCCGACGAACACGCCAATTCTTCGCGGTCCGAGCTGCTGCTGCACGACGCGACCGGCAATTACGTGGATGCCGGCGGCAAGATGGTGGCGCTGCTGGGCGTAAAAGACCTGATCATCGTGGATACGCCGGACGCGCTGCTGGTAGCCGACCGGAACCGCGCGCAGGAGGTTGGCGACCTGGTGAAGCGGCTGGAGAAGGCCAACCGGCACGAGTTTCTGTAGCGCCTCCCCGGCAGGCGGAACGAGCGGCCGGAACGGCGTATACAATGATCGGGGAAGACGCCCGGAGTTTGCCGCGCGCCAGGTGCGTTTGTTCGCCGAGACCGGATTAAGGAGAAGCCATCATGCCCTTTTACGAAAAAGGACCCGTTCACATCTATTACGAGGAAGCCGGGGCCGGTTTCCCGCTGCTGCTGATTGCGGGCGGCGGGCTGAACTCAACGATCGAGGGGCTGCGCGACGGCAGTCATCCGTTTAATGCGATTGAGGAATTCAGGGGCGAGTATCGCTGCATCGCGGCGGACCTGCGCACGGCCGTGCCGGGCAAGTCTTCCGGGCCGCTGGAGGCCGACCGGCCATGGGACTCGCTGGCCGACGATCAGCTGGGGCTGATGGACCATCTCGGCATCGACAAGTTCATGGTGATGGGCTTCTGCATCGGCGGGCCATTCATCTGGAATCTGATCAAACGCGCGCCGAATCGCGTGGTGGCAGGGGTGCTGGCGCAGCCGAGCGGATCGCGCCCGGAGATGCGCGACCTTCCCTATGAGATGAACATGAAGGGCTGGGGACCGGCGTATGTGAAGAAAAATCCCGCGGTCACGATGGAGACGGTGGATAAGTTTCTGACGAAGCTGTACCACACCAATCCGGACTTCATGTTCACGGTGACGCGGGAATTTGTGAGTAAGTGCCAGACGCCGGTGCTGATCATGCCGGACGATATTCCGGCGCATCCTTATGCGGTGGCGATGGAGGCTGCAATGCTGGCGCCGAATGCGGAGGTGAGCATGTTCCCGTGGAAGGAGCCGAAGGAGCGGGTTCCGCTGGCGGTGCGGCAGGTCAGGTCGTTCCTGAAGGCGCACCGGCCGCGGGTGTAAGGGAGCGGCGGGCGCGACTGCGTTCGGACGTAAGAGGCGGCATGTTCGACGTTCCTATCCTCTACACCGCAAAATTAACACTCCGCGACTTTCCACGCCGTGGCCCCCGACAGTCCCTAGCTGCCGCGTAAGATTTGACGGGGATCATGATTCGCCACCGGCTGACTCTATTTTAGCGGCGGGCCAGGGTGATCTTATGGACGTGACCTTTCAGATTCCCGATGAACTGGCAGGCAGCGTGCTCACCGCGGACGACCTGTCGCGGCGCGCCCTCGAAGCGTTCGCACTGGAGGAGCTCAGGGCCGGCCGCATCACCGAGGCCCAACTCTGCGAAATGCTCGGGCTCGCCAGAATACAGGCTGACGGCTTCCTGAAATCCCACGGCATCTTCCACGATTACACGCTGGCGGATTTTGAGCGTGAGCGCGCCGCGCTGAAGCGTTCGGGGCTATGACGCGGTGCGTCTGGTCATTGCGGACACCGGGGCGGTTCATTACCTGATCCTGATCGGACACATCGATCTTCTCCCCCGACTGTTCGAGAGAGTGGTTCTTCTGAGCGTCGTGCTGGCCGAGCTTTCTCACGAATCCGCTCCGGAATCCGTTCGCCGCTGGGCCGCCGCGCTTCCCTCATGGCTTGAAGTTGCCGAGTCCCCCGTGGTCATGCTTTTGGCGGGAATTCACAAGGGCGAAGCCGCGGCGATCGAGTTGGCCGCCCGACTCCATGCCGACCTGTTGTTAATGGATGACCGCAGGGGCGTGATGGCGGCGGAGAGCCAGGGCCTGAACGTCACCGGGACTCTGGGCGTTCTCGATCTCGCTGCCGCGCGCGGGCTGATCGACTTTGCGCAAGCCGTCGCGGAGCTTCACCTCACCACATTCCGGATGCCACTCGCTGTGCTCGGCGAGTTGATCAGCAAACATAAAGAGCCCCGCGAGCGATGACGGCGGCGCGCGGCGGCGAGGAAACAGAACGCCATGCCGGCTCTTCGAACGAAGAGTGGCGTCCACCGCAGTGAGGTCTGTAGACACTGGCGCTGCAGCAATCCGTAATCAGCCACGGCCGCGAGGCCTGAGCGCGGCGCGATTACAGGCTTTCGAACACGCCCGTCAGAATGCCGACAGCTTCATCGACTTCCTTTTCCGTCACGATGTACGGCGGCAGGAAGCGCAGCACGGTGTCGTGCGTGCAGTTCATGAGCAGCCCCGCGGCCATGGCGCGGTTGACGATTTCCTTGCCCGGGATGGTCAGTTCGGCGCCCACCATCATGCCGTAGCCGCGCACCTCTTTGATAAAGCTGAAGCGCGTGGCGAGGCGGCGCAGTTCGGCGCGGAAATAGTCGCCGACGCGCGTGATCTGCGGCAGCAGGTCGCCGAGAATGTCGAAGAACTCCAGCGCCACACGGGCGGCCAGCGCGTTGCCGCCGAACGTGGAGCCGTGCATGCCGGGGCGGATGGATTTCGCCGCCCGTTCATTGGCCACAATGATGCCGAGCGGAATCCCGCAGGCGACGGGCTTTGCCGCCACCATGATGTCCGGCATCACGTGCGGAGTCGCAAGCTGATAGGCGAAGTACGTGCCGGTGCGGCCCACACCGCACTGGATTTCATCGAAGCAGAGCAGGGCATCGTACTGATCGGCCAGTTCGCGGGCGCGGCGGCAGAAGGCCTCGTCGAGCGGCAATACGCCGCCTTCGCCCTGAATCCATTCAATGGAGATGCCGCAGGTGCGCTCACTGACGGCCGCTTCGAGCGAGGCAATATCGTTCGGCTTCACGAACTTCACGCCGGGGAGCAGCGGTTCGAAATCCTTGCGGTACTTGGGCTGGCCGGTGATGGAAAGCGCGCCCAGCGTGCGGCCGTGGAAAGAATTTTCCAGCGACACGATCTCATACTTTTCCGGGCTGATGTCGTGGCCGTGCGCCTTCATCATCTTCAGCGAACCTTCGGTGGATTCGGCGCCGCTGTTGGTGAAGAACGTCCGCTGCAGCCCGCTGACTTCGGCGATGCGCCGGGCCAGCGGCCCCTGGAACTGGTTGTAGTACAGGTTCGAGGTGTGGATCAGCGTGGCGGCCTGTTCAGCGATCGCCTTCACGATGCGCGGGTGATTCTGCCCCAGCGCGTTGACGCCGATGCCGGCGATGAAATCGAGATAGCGCTTGCCGGTGTCGTCCCACATATACGGACCATCGCCGCGCACCAGCGTCAGCTGATAACGCGCATAGTTCTGCAGCAGGTACTGGCTTTCCAGTTCGACGACATTTTGTCCGGACGCGCTGGCGCCGGAGGCTTGGTTTTCAACCGCGGTAGACATAACTTTTATTGGGATGCTCCCAGTCCGGCGGACGCGGGGAATGGGGATGCGGGGCTCCGGCGAAAGGGGAGTGCCGTCGCCCCGCAAGGAGTACAAGTGGAGTTATCCATACAGTAGCCCGTCCCGGAATTGTTCTCAGCGTTCCGCAAAATCTTTTTACAGCCTTCCAAAACTTTCAGTCTCCGAGCAGGCGGAGCAGCTTGTTGCGCACCGCGTCGGCGGTGGCGGCATCGGAGCAAATCACCAGAATTGTATCGTCCCCCGCGATGGTGCCCACCACTTCGGGCCACTGTTCGCCGTCGAGCGCCACTGCCACGGAATTGGCGTGGCCGGGGGCGGTCTTCAGCACCACCTGGTTCTGCGCAATCCGGACGTCCTGAAGAAATTCGGCCGCGAGCGTCGAAAACTGAATGTTCGGCGTCTCCCGCTCCAGCTGCCGGTAGCCTTCCGTCGTCTTCACCAGGCCCAGTTCGCGGATATCGCGCGAAAGCGTCACCTGGGTGGCATCCACGCCGCGCTCCTTGAGGGCGCGGGCGAGTTCGTCCTGCGTGCCCACACTCCGGCTGCGGATGATCTGAACGATCTGGCCGTGCCGGAAGCTCTTGGTCATAAAATCCGCATCATGCCATCTGCGCCAGGCGCGCGCGCGCTTCCGCGAGGGCCGCGGCTACGGCGGCCGGGCCGGTGCCGCCGCGAATTTCGCGCGTCTTCATGCCTTCCCGCGGATTGAGCAGGCGCGCCACGTCGGCCGTGAATTCCGGCGCGAAGGCGGCGAGGGCCGCGGGCGTCCAGTCGGCGGGCTTTTTGCCGCTGCGAACGCTTTCCAGCACGAGGCGGCCCACGATCTGATGCGCCTGGTGGAACGCCGTGCCGTTGCGGGCGAGCGCTTCGGCGAGGTCGGTGGCCACCGTCCAGCTCTCGTCGGCGGCGCGCTCCGGCACCGCTTCGCGCAGTACCACCGATTCGGCCACGCAGCGGGCCATTTCGAGGCAGCCGTTCACCTGATCGCAGGCTTCGAAGATCGGTTCCTTGTCTTC